>JAIPJY010000068.1 GCA_021733925.1 Prosthecobacter sp.
GCCGCCAAAGGGCGTCACCGGCTTGTCAGAGTATTCAATGGGCAGGTTCACCATGACGGTGACTCTTGCACACCAGTCAACCCCTCCTTCCGACAACGATTTACACCTTCAACTCCACTTCCATTGCATGATCCGGGTTAAAATATTGATGATCTGTTATTTGAGAGCGCTTCTATAATCGTTTCAATGCAGATTCTCACGCATCAGCCTCCCTTGGCAGGGCGTCTGTGTTAGGCACTGGTTCCAGAGAAGCGGTCAGCCCTTCACCCAATCTTCCACGCCTCCCGCATCGGCCTGAGCAACATCTGATTCGCCTGCTCGTCGTTTTCGAAGCGCTCGGCCTTCGGATCAAACTTCAGCGGGCGCTTCAGTACAGCGGAGATGGCGCCGATGTGGCAGGTGGTGGCGGCACGCTGGGCGATCACGGCCGTGGCGGCGGTGCGGCCCCGGGAGTAGACGGCATCGATGAAGTTGCGGTGGTGGTTCTTGGACTCGTAGAGCTTCACGTCGCTGTCCTTGAGCTTCACGCGCAGGATGGCGTCGTCACTGGCCTTGAGGACTTCGGACTCGGTGTAGATCCAGCCCTCGCTGCCGATGAACCGAGTGCCCCACTTCGTCTTGTCGTCGGTGCTCATCATGACGACGCGTACACCATTGTTGTACTGATACTCGATGCGGAAGCTCTCGGCGGTATCGTAGATGCCGGTGGAGCGGCGCTTCACCTCGGTGGCGCTGACCTCCGTGGGCGTGGTATCGTCCATGCCGGCACCCCATTGGGCCACGTCCAGGAAGTGGGCACCCCAGTCGGTGATGTAGCCAGGGGCGTAGGCTTCGATCCAGCGGAAGTTGAAATGGCAGCGCGCCGCCGTGTAGGGCTGCTCCGCCGCCGGGCCGAGCCACATGGCGTAGTCGAGGTGGGCAGGCACAGCCTCGGTGGCCTCCAGTCCGGTGTAGCCGCCACGAATGGCAAACTTCCCCGGCACGCCGATCTCGATCTCCTTCAACTCGCCGATGTAGCCATTGCGCACGCGCTCGCAGGCCATGCGCACCTTCAGCCCGGAGCGCCGCCAGGTGCCGCACTGCAGCACGCGCTTGTTTTCTTCCACCGCACGGCAGATGGCGCGACCTTCGACGATGCTGGAGCCAAGGGGCTTCTCTGAATACAGATCCTTCCCCGCTTTCGCGGCGGCGATGGCCACATTGGAGTGCCAGTGGTCGGGCGTGGCGTTCATCACGGCATCCACGTCACTGCGGGCCAGCACCTCGCGGAAGTCTTTGAAGATCGCGCCATCGGGCAGTCCGGCCAGCTTGGCGGCAGCGGCGGCGTGCTGCGCATCCACATCACAAATGGCGACGATCTGCACGCGTTCATCCGCCATCAGCGCCCGCAGGTTGCTCGTGCCCTGCCCGCCCACGCCGATGCAGGCGAGCCGCACCTTCTCATTCGGCGATACCGCACCCGCACGCCCAAGCGTGGCGGCGGAGACGATGAATGGAACGGCGGTGCTGAGAAACTGACGACGAGTAGGAGACGCAGGTGTGGTCATGGGAAAGAAAACGCAGATCGTCTCCGATATTCATCACGCACCCGAAAACTCTGCCACACATGGATTCCTCCCCCCTGCCCCGCCGCCGTGACTTCCTGCAAACCACCGGCCTGGGCCTGATGAGCCTGCCGGTGATGCAGTCATTCTTCGGCAGTACGAGCACCGCAGTGGCTCAAACGGCCGCAAAGGCAGCCACTGCTCCAGCCTCCGCCGTTCCCGCCTTGAACCGATTCCCCCGCATGCAGCAGGAGTGGCTGGTGGCTGAGGTGCGTGCCGCCGAGCAGCGTGGCAATGCAAGGCGCGAGGCCTTGAAGACCCGGGCCGATGCCGAGGCCTACGTGAAGTCGGTGCAGGAGCGCATCCGCGAGTGCTTCGGCCCGCTGCCGGAAAAAACGCCCCTCAACGCGAAGGTGACGAAGACCTTGGAGCGCGACGGCTACCGCATTGAGAACATCGCCTTCGAGAGCCGGCCTGGTTATCTGGTCACGGGCAATCTCTACCTGCCCACCAACGGTAAAGGCCCCGTCCCCGGCGTGATCGGTGTCTGCGGGCACTCGCTCAATGGCAAGGCGGCAGAGGCTTACCAAAGCTTCGCGCAGGGGCTCGCCCGCCAAGGCCAGGCCTGCTTCATCATTGATCCCGTCGGCCAGGGCGAGCGCTTTCAGTACTTGAATGAGAAACTCGGCTCCCGTCTCGGTGGTGGCACGACGGAGCACAATCAGATGGGTGCACCGCAGGCGCTCATCGGCGAATTTCTCGGCACCTGGTTCGTGTGGGATGGGATTCGTGCGCTCGATTACCTCCTCACGCGGCCGGAAATCGATCCGCAGCATCTCGGCATCACCGGCAATTCCGGTGGCGGCACGCAGACGACCTGGCTCTGCGGCATGGAGCCACGTTTCACGATGGGTGCGCCTTCCTGCTTCGTCACTACCTTCCGCCGCGATGCCGAAAACGAATTGCCGCAGGACATGGAGCAGTGCCCGCCGCGTGTGCTGGCCCAGGATCTTGATCACTGCGATTTCCTCGCCGCCATGGCGCCCAAGCCGGTCATCATTCTGGCGCAGGAGAAGGACTTCTTCGACAATCGCGGCTCCACGGAAAGCTACGAGCGCCTGAAGAAACTCTACACCCTGCTCGGCAAGCCGGAGAACATTCAGCTTCACATCGGCCCCGATCCGCACGGCTACACGCAGTCCAACCGCGAGGCCATGTATCGCTTCTTTGGCCAAGCCACCGGCATTCCCGCCGCAGCCGCCGAGCCGGCGATCACGCTCGAAAAAGATGCGGACCTGCTCTGCACGCCCAAGGGGCAGGTGGCCGAGTCGGGCTCGCGCACGCTGATGAGCTTCACGCGGGAGAAGGCGGACGATCTGGCGGCCAAGCGCAAGCCACTGAGTGGAGCAGCTTTGCAACAAGCCGTGCGTGCGGTTTTGAAGCTGCCTGCACTCGCAGATACACCGCCCGACTACCGCATCCTGCGCAGTGTTGGCCAGCGCAAGTACCCCACGAAAGGCTACTGCACCTACGCCGTGGAGACGGAGCCGATGATTCACGCCTTGGTCACACGTTTGAGCGCGGAAGCACTCACCTCGCGCCTGCCACGTGGGCAGAGCAAGGCGGTGCTCTACATTTCCCACCGCTCGGCCGATGCCGAACTGCGCAGCGATCCCTTCGTGCAGGAACTCATCGCCGCTGCGCCCGACGCCGCTTTTTTCGCCTGCGATGTACGCGGCATGGGCGACTCGCAGCCCGACACCTGCGGTGCGAATCAATTCCTCGGCCTCTACGGCAGCCACTACTTCTACGCCGCCTACAGCCAGATGCTCGACCGCCCGCTGCTGGGGCAGCGCGTCTTTGATGTGCTGCGGGTCATCCAGCTTCTCGCTGCTGCGGGACACACGGAGATCCATCTCGCCGGTCAGGGCTGGGGCGCTGTGCCTGCCGCCTTGGCCGCAGTGCTCAGCCCCGGCGTGAAGCAGGTCACGCTGAAACATGCGCTCACCTCCTTCCATGATCTCGCGGTGCACGAAGACCAGCAGTGGCCCACGGCCTTCATGCTGCCGAAGGTATTGCAGATTTTTGATTTACCTGCCTGCTATCAGGCGCTTCAGAAGCAGAACCTCCAGCTCATCGAGCCATGGTCCGCCGCCGACGGCATGAAGTGACATTTTACCACACACCCACACCATGCAATCCTCCCTCAAGATCAAGCTCTCCCTCTTCATGTTCCTCCAGTACTTCATCTGGAGCAGTTGGTACATGACGCTGGGCAGCTACCTCGGCACCCTCGGCTTCACCGGCACCGAGATCGGCGCGACCTATGGCGCGTTTGCATGGGGCGCCATCCTCTCCCCCTTCATCGTGGGATTGATCGCTGACCGCTTCTTTGCCTCGGAGAAAATCATTGCGGTGCTCGGCATCGCCGGGGGGCTGGTGATGTTCTACGTCCCGCAGTTGAAGACCTTTGGCAGCGTCTATCCCACGCTCATCCTCTACTGCACTCTCTACGCGCCGACGCTGGCGCTGGGCAATTCCATCTCCATGACCCATCTGGCGGACGCGAAGAAGGACTTCCCCTTCGTGAAGATCTTTTCCGCCGTGGGCTGGATCGCCGGGGGCGTGGTGCTCAGCCAGTTGAAGGGCGAGCAGTCATCGCTGCAATACTACCTCGCCGGCGGCACCTCGCTGGTGTTTGGCCTGTTTGCCCTGACGCTGCCGCACACACCGCCGAGGAAAAAAGGCCAGAACGTGCCTCTGAGCGAAGTCCTCGGCCTGGATGCGCTGGCGCTGCTGAAGAAGCCCACGTTTGCCATCTTCATCCTGTGCATGTTCCTCATCTGCATCCCGCTGTACTTCTACTTCGTGAACATGGGCACCTACCTCACGCAGTTGAAGTGGACTGACATGGCGCAGAAAATGACGCTGGCTCAGGTCTCGGACATCGTCTTCTTGCTGCTGCTGCCGCTGATGTTGAAAAATCTCGGCTACAAGAAGACCATCTTCCTCGGCATCCTGTCCTGGGCCGTGCGCTACTTCATGCTCAGCGCCAGTGCTGACAGCACCGGCACCGTGCTCATCTTCGGGGCCATCCTGCTGCACGGCGTCTGCTACGACTTCCTCTTCATCGCAGGACAGCTCTACGTGGACAGCGAAGCCAACGAACGCATTCGCGGCGCCGCACAGGGCCTCATCGCCATCATCCTGTGGGGTTTCGGCTCCCTCGTCGGCACCTACCTCGCCGGCTACTTCATGGATCAGCACAAACTGGCCGCGCCGAAAGGAGCCATCACCCACGACTGGTCCGCCATCTGGGCCACGCCCGCATGGATCGCCGTGACGGTGCTGGTGGTGTTCCTGCTCTTCTTCCGCGAGCCGAAGAAAGCGCCTGAGGGAGTGTGACGTGGCTGGAACGCCCCCGGAGCGCGGACTTCAGTCCGCAGCACTCCGCAAACAAGCACACCTCCGCTTCAGCTTGAATCCTTCAGCATCGCAGCGCTACGAGCGTGATGGCCACATTGCCTGCCGCAGACAAGAGAATCATCGGCTTGAAGGGAATGATTCGTCGTTAAGAGCCTGGCGCTCCGGCGGATAGCTGCGGACTGAAGTCCGCGCTCCAAAGCGCCGGCATGGCTCTGAAACGTAAACCGTGGTCGGGCTGGCGAGATTCGAACTCACGACCTCTTGCACCCCATGAGTGGTTGCTTAGACATGGGAGCCTTGACTTTCCTTGGACACGACAGTGCTGCGCTAAGCCTAGTGTGTTAAAACGAAAATAGGTCATCCGACTATAATCTCATTTGCACCTTTCGAGGGTGCAATTCGGTTCCAAAAGTTGACATCATTTCGCACCTCCAAGCCGATGCCGACATCATGCCCGAAGGGTCACATCCTTCAAAAAGAGGCCTCACCTCCCCTTCAAAGGCGTCACCTTCACGCCCATCGCCTGCAGCAGCACTTTGCCCATCTGGCGGGTCTTGTCGTCCACGGGCTTGGGCGGCAGCAGGTTGGCAAACCGTCCACTGAAGCTGTCGGCAGGCATATCTTCGGCATCACCGAGGTTCCAGAACTTGCCGTTGTCGAGACGGTGAATGGGCAGAAGATGAGTGATGTTCCCCTGCGGAGCCTGTCCAATCAGCACCACCACTTCTTCACGGTCGTACGATTCCGACGGTGGTGTCTCCGTGTCGAGTTTCTCCCCCGCCTTCGCTTTGGTGATCCAGGATTCCACAATGAGCACGACGGCAGAAGCACCATACGAGCCGGTGATCAGCCGCACCTTGTTGGCGAAATCATCCTTGGCTCCGGTATCGCTCATCTTGTCCGGGCTAAAGAGGATTATACCCTTATCTGTCGAAGCCATCATGATCGGGGCCAGGAACCCGCTCTGCTTCATGGTGAAGCGGGCGTAACGAGTGGCTTCTGCGATGAGATGTTGGAGGGGCATCGGTAAACGGAACTTGCGGGGCCGCGACAGTCAGCATGCCGACAGCCTACGCGGATCATTGTCCTCGAACCAGCGAGTCTGATCACTGAAAGTTTCCATTTTTACCACTCAAAAGGCCATAAAGCTCATCCATCGCCTCGTGTGCGGGCTGCTCAGACTCATTACCTACGCGGACGATGACCTCAAATTCCACCGGCATACCAGACTTGGCCTTCAGTTTCATGATGGCAGGCAGCACGTCATCCACAAAATCCTGCAAACCAACCTCATCCAGTTTCGCTCGACGCTCGATGCACTTTGGTTTGGTTCCGTGGGAGGCTGGCTCAGTAATAGTGTTCTTCGCAATCCGGAACACTGCCTTAACAGCACCGGCAAAATCGGTCGGCCAGATAGTTGTGGACTGACTTTCGATAAAGCGCGCATTGAGGGCGCTGTTTATGGCTGCCTCGACGTGCTTCCATGGTAAGTTGACGCCAGCTTTGGCAGAGAGTGCCGTTACGAGCGCAAGTCCGTTGGTGTCTTTGTCTTTCCAAGCGTCCGGCAAATTGGCGTCCAATAGGTCGGCTGCATTGATGGGGGGAGGAGGAGGAAGCAATTCACTGGCGGCGCTTAGCAGACCGGAAGGAATAGGTTCGCGGAAGATACTGGCGGGACCAGAGACGAGCCAGAGCGAGCCTTCCACGACGGCACGTTCGATGGCCAGATAAACGACGTCCTCTGGCACCTTGGGGATAGTCAGCGGCTCTTGGAAGCTGCCTTTGTCGATCTGGATCACCTTGGCTCCGCTGAAGTAGTTGGTCACATCCGCCACTTTGAGCCGCTCGGTTGAAGGCCAGAGATCGGCCAGGATGCCTTTCGCCAGCAAGCCTGAATCGAGATCGGTCAATTCAGCGGCTTCCGGCAGCACGACTTCCAGTGAGCTGTCTTTCTGCGCTTCTTCGTCGGGACGGGAGCGCCACCAGGTGCGGGCAGTCTTGTCGGGCCGCACCAGGCGCAGCACGAAGTTGCCCTTCACACAGCCTTCTATCAGCGTGTCCACGATGGCTCGTGTGTTGAGCATCTTGGGCAGATGTGGGAGCTGGGCGAAGGCACCAGCGAGGTCCTTCACGCGGCGCACGGTGTCGCCTTCATGCCAGAGGTTGTAGGGGCCTTCAGGCATCAGCGCATCGGCAGACACTGCCGTATCCTGGATGCGTGAGCGGGCATCGTTCTTCAACGAAACGAAAGCTGGTTCATCCGTTGTCTGCAACTTCCAGGCATGAACATCATCTTTGTCTGAGATGGCAACGACCATGCACCAGCCTTGCCTTACGGCATCGGGCGTCCGCTTTTTGGCGGTGTCCAGTTCGCTCGTCAGCTTCTGCAATCGCGAGGGATCCACGCCGTCCTTGAGTTGGTCCTTCAACGCTGCGGCCACCCGTTCCCATGCGAGCACATCGGCGGCGCGGCCGCGTGCGACTTCAAGTCCGTCACGCGAGGGCGCGAGCAGCACGACTGCATTGCGATACACTCGGGGTTTGTCTTCGCTGGTTGTCTCTTCGAGAAAACGACGGGCCAAGGGGCTGGGCTTGCCGGACTCACAGGCGCAGTCTGGCCCCACCACGGCGTAATGGAAAAGGCCGTCGTCTTCGATGTCTGCCGGGCGCTCAGGCAGGTTGTGCACGCGCACCCCCAGCGTGCCGGCTCCTTCCGTCAGCTTCTTCAGATCACGCACGGTATCGAGCAAGCGCTTCTCGATGAGCATGGGATCGCCCGTTACCTCAGTGCGAGCTTCGCTGTGCATTTGGTTAAGGTTGGGCTTGCTGCCCAAGCGCCATATCTTCGGCACTTCCCCCTCGACGATGGAATGCTTGTCATCCAGCCAATGGCTCGTCGCGGCCCATTGCACCAGGCCTTTGTGCAACTCGATGCGATCTGGGTTCGTGGGAGCCAGCAGCAGAATCAAGTCGCGCAGCTTCGCCTCGCGTCCTGTTGGCTGGCTGTGCAGAAAGGTGGCCAGCACTGCCTGTTCGATCTCGCGATGCTTCAATCCAACCGTCTCGTTTTGGATCTCCTGGGCGCGCTCCAGCTCGCCAGAGAGGATGCCTGTCCATGCTTGGCGGCGGCCATCGGCGGACTGAGCATCGGCGATGGCCACCAGCTCACGTGTGGCTTCGCAGAGGCCGTCTTTGTTAGGTGGGTTCAGAAAGACGCTGGTGGTGATGAGCGGCGCAGTGTCCCATGCGGCAGCATCGCGCAACGCCATGGCGAAAGTGCGTAGCACGCCGCGTGTGCGTTGGAAGAGGTCCAAGTTCACCCACTTGGTGTAGAATACTTCCGTGAGATCAGGATGAAACGGGAAGCTGTCAGTGAAGCGCTTCTCTGCTGCTGCGCCGCCTTTGGCCGTGGCTTCATCGAGTGCCTGCACACCTTTCAGCGCGGCTAGGGCGTGTGGTTTGAGCACGGCACGATCCTTGATGCTCTCGGGTTTGAAGAAGCGGCGGCGTAGCACTTCTGCCACGTCGTCTTTCTCCACGGGCTCGATGGGAGCCTCGCGCTGGCGGCCTAGAATGTCGCCCAGGCGGTTCTGAATCTTGAGGCCCAAGTCATCCATTTTGTCCACCTTGCTGGCGAGCAGCGAGGCGACGATGGCGCAGGTGTCCACCTTGGTGGCGGCTTGCGTGAGGTATTGGAAAAAGTTCTCAAGCCGCCCCAGCCATTCGCGATCCATGCCCACCTTCTCGCGGGCATACATGAGCACTTCATCAATGAGGATGAGCGTGCCCAAGCCTTTTTTGCCAGGGATGCGCAGCAGTTCCAGCAGCAGGTTTTCGGCGGGGGCGCTTTCACGCTCTTCATCCTTGTTGTCGGCATGGAGCAACTTGATACCCTCGGCTCCGGCGAGCTGCCAGGCCAGCACGCTCCACGGTTGGCGCAGCCAGCGCTTTTTGCCATCATGCGAGAGCACTTCCATGCCCTTCTCCACGTCCAGCTTGTCGAAAGCCAGCGCGGCGACGCGCGCTTGGGGCAAGGGTCCATCCAGATTGATCGCGATGCGGAATTC
Organism: Prosthecobacter sp.; assembly: GCA_021733925.1. Lineage (GTDB taxonomy): Bacteria > Verrucomicrobiota > Verrucomicrobiia > Verrucomicrobiales > Verrucomicrobiaceae > Prosthecobacter. The sequence goes on from JAIPJY010000068.1 coordinate 9,038, forward strand.
CTTCACGGCGGGCAGATCCGGCAGCTTCGCGGGATCATGCGCCAGATGGTAGAGGGTGATCAGTGTGTGCGTCTTGCCACCGCCGTAGGTCAGTTCGAGCTGACGGATCACTTTGTCACTCTTGCCGGCGAGGCGGCGCACTACATCGCCTACCAGTTTGCGCAGGTTGTGCGTGGGATAGGTGAGGCTGAAGAAACTTTGCGGGTCTTCATAAACGGGCTGCGTGCCGCGCTTCATCACCACCTCATACAGATCGGCCGCGAACATGGCCATGCTCAACTCTCCGCTTTTCAGATCATCACGGAGTTGAACGGCTTGGTGCCAAGGTTTGTGTTTCATAGGGCTGTTGAAGTTGCTGGTCTAAAAAGCCTGTTCAAGCGGTCTTGAAGAGCCGGGTTCTCGGATTGGTTGATGATCGACATTAGCGCCTCGGCCCACGCTGGGCTCTGCGTTAGGATTCGCAACGGGGAGTCCTGTGCGGGCTCTAGAGTGCAGTCGAGCACTTCGCCCTTCTCCTTAGCAAAGCCTTGCGTGTGCTGCTTTGTCCAGGCATCGACGTAGGCTTGCGCCTGCCGCTTGGCTTCCGTTAATGCGGGCTGCACGCTGTCCTCAAGCGCCCCAAAAACAAGTGGTCGACAGCCGACATTCCAGTATTCCACTGTCACGCCATCGGCAGCGCCCAGGAAATGGCACTCCGTGCGCAGGAACTCAGTTGTACTCTGGAAAGATGTCACGAAGACGAATATGCTCTGCCCTGCCCAGCGCTGCCTTGGGCAGAGTAGCTCGATGATATTGGAGGCGGTCTTCATGGATCAGTCTATTCGAGGTTCATCTTGATTTGTGCCGCATCACTCTTCGCGCCGCGAGCGCCAACGTGGTTGCTGAGACTTTCCAGCATGGAGCGTTCCTCGGTGTTGCGTGGGGAGAGTTCGATGAGGCTTTGCAGCAGACGCAGGAAGAGTTCGTGGCGGCGCAGGCTGTGGTCGTCCAGGTAGGCGTCCACCTTCACCACGTCACCGGCTTTCCACAGGTGCAACAGGCGATGCACGCGGTCGATGAGCGGTATCTCGCGACCACCGGGTGCCTCGTGGCCGAGGGTGGTTCGCTTGCGCTGGTTCCAGGGTTTCAGGCGATAGGTGCCGCCGCTTTGTTCCTCGCCGGCGTCTTCATCATCGCTGTCAGCATCGTCATCGGTCGCGGTGCTGGCTTTGCTGGCGATGAGGTCCCAGGTGTGCAGGAGGGCTTGGTCAGAGAGGCCGCAACTGACGGCGTAGAGGATGCAGGTGCCCGCCGGTGTCTCCTCGAACTGGAAGTCATTGCGATGCAGCAGGTAGTAGGCGGTTACTTCATCCAGGCGGTCGGCTTTGGAGGCGGCGTCTGCGTCTGACTCGTCGGCGCGGGTGAGCACTCGGCCAACAACGAAGTCCACCACGATGCGGCGCACTTGCTGGAGGAACTCGCCCACGGACATGAGGGCATCGGGCTCGTTGGCCTTGCGCACCACGGGGTGGCTGCTGAAGGCTTCCATCGCCGGGCCGGTGGCAGCCCATACAAAGTCCGGGCCGCGAATGCCCGCGTCCCAGAACTCGCGCAACTGCACGGCAACCTGCTCGCGCATGGTCTCCAGCACCTTGGTATCCCAGCCGGGGCGTGCGGCGGCGGGGCGCTTGCGGCACACGAGCCAAACGGACGATGAAAGCGCGGCAGCAGCCAGAGCACGGGTGCGGTTCGCCATCTCGGTGGCGATGGGCCAGCTTCCACCTACGACGAAGCCAGCGCGAATGATAGCGCTGACCAGCGTCTCCCAGGCATCGGGGTGTTTGTGAGCGAAGACGATCACCAGCCTGCCATCGTCCACCAGCGAGGCATGGCACGCTTGGAAGGCACGGGCCATGCCCTCCTCATACACTTGCTTGGAGACTTGCTTGTCATTGCCATGGCGCGCGGCGTCATCCACCAGCTCGCCATCCTTGGTATCGTGGTTCCACTTCGGCGAGAGCGGCTGGGCAAAGGCTTCCTCCACCCCTGCGACGAGGCCGTCGGTGGTGCGGCGCAGCCACACATAAAAGAAGTCCATCAAGTCGCTGTAAGGGATGGCGTCGTAGTAGGGCGGGTCGGTGACAATGACATCAAACTGCTGATTGGGAGTGACTATGGCAGACCGATTGAGAATCCTAGGCGCTGGCGCATTCGCACAAGCATTCATACAATGATCAAGACTCAAGGCGACCCACTCGACGCATGAGAGCCAGTTCCCTGTTGTCTCAGAAAAAGGATTGGCTTCACAATAATCCCACAACAATGGCAGTGCGAAACGGGCAAATGAACTTTGAACCGTGCTCCTCCCCATGTCCCATCGACATTGGGCGGATCCTCTATCGACCAGCTTGTTTATGCTAATGGTCAGGTATGCCGCAATGCCTTCGGCAAATACACTGCCTTCTTGCTTCGAGACCGCCAATCGAGTTCTAGCAACGAATGTAAAAAGGGTGCTGAGCTGTCGCGGGGAGAAAAGCTCTGACCACTTCCTCAAATTGTAGATCGGTGTGGTGAACGGCGAGCCACCACCGCTTCTGCTACCTCCTTCTGGGATGCTCTCGTTTGGTGAGCCAAATGGAATCTGTGAAGCTAACCGTTCTAGTGTTCTGTCGCATATAGCGACCGCATCAATTTCACCTTGTTTCGGTAGCCTATACTCCCGTTCGATTGGACCATCATTGACGACGGCTGTTAACACCGAATCCATACGCCCTTGGTTCGCCACATACCGGATGTCCTCCTGGGTCATAATCGCGCCGCAGCATGGGCACTTCGCACCGGCGCGGGACATGGTGCCTGCACCGAGCTTCTTGTCGTGCTCGCGTTTTTGGGCAGCGTTGCCTCCGCGCGCGGGCACATCGGTTTCAATGCCGAAGCTGACACCGCTTTTGTCGGGCAGCGGCTCCATGATGAGCAGCACGCGCTTGTTGTTTTTCCTGCTCAGCCAGCAAGTCTTGAGCAAAGGCAGGAGGGCGCGGCAGGCCTTGCAGGGGACAGTGCGCGCCCAGAGGTAGGCGACGGTGGGCTTGGCCACCCAGCGGGGGTTGCGCGAGTCAGCGAGGTAGTCGGCGGAGGACTCGTTCAGGCGGGCGATGTCGGGCTTGCCCTCGTCATCCAAGGGCACTAGGCGCATGGGCTGGCGCTCAAAGCTGAGGCCGGGCTTGAGTGGCTGGTAGTCAGCATAGGTGGGGTAGTGCGGGGCCAGCTCGCGCCGGGCGGCATCGAGCACCCACAGGCCCCAGGCTCGGACATGCCAGGACAGGTCGGCCTGGAGGGAGACGTGACTGTCGGCAAACAGATCCCGCTCACCGTGCGAACCACCTTTGTGCCCCAGATCATCAAGGGCACCACGAATTTGGGATTTGCTGAGGCCCTGGGCGGTGAAGAAGCGCTCCATGAAGGCGCGATTCTTGAGGATGAAATCGGGCAGTGGTTCCTTCTTGCCCGCGAACTGCTGGGGATACTCCAGCGTGCAGCGCAGGAGGAACCAGGCGACGGGGTTAATGTCGGCAGCGGTGACTTCGCAACCAAGGCGCATGGCCTCCAGCGGGATGGCTCCGCCGCCGGCAAAGGGATCAAGCACGCGGGGTGCGCGCCCACAGTAGGCAGCGCGGATCTCGGCGCGGAGTTCATCAAGGATAGCGGCGTTCTCTGTCTCGCGCTTCCAATGCAGGATACCGCCCTCGGTGAACTCTTTGATGCGCTCGCCGCTGGTGTCTTCCTTCACCACGCCGCCGATTTTCTCGCACAGCTCACGGCGCTTCTCCGGCGTGCCAGGGTCTGGCAGCAAGGTGGCGATGAGGGCCGCACGCGAAGCTGCCAGCGGGCGGCGCGCAGGCCAGATGTGCAGGGTGGAGATGTGCCCGTGGCGGACGTTCTTTTCATGCACAGAGTCGAGCGACGCTTGCTTGAGCGGGAAGGCGTGTTCGATGAGGCGGGAGGAATGAGGCATCGGTGGTAGAGTGGACGGATTATTCGGACGCGCCATGTTTGATCACGTCTTCTGGTGCGAGGCGGAACGCGGAAGCGGAGGCGATGAGTTTGAAGAATGGGTCTTGAACTTTGATGATCTGCGGGGAGTTGGTGGCGCAATCAAAGACGGCATAGAGCCAGTAGCGCTCGCGGTGATTGCAAGCAGAGGCCCACTCATTCGGTGATATGAGGATCTCGCCAGTCCGGGCACGGCCTTTGACCTCGATGCAACGCCGCTGGCCGTCAGGCCGGATGGACAGCACATCAAACCCCGGATAGGGCGGCAGTCCGGCAGCGATGGCTTGCTCAGCGGTATGCACGAGATGGACATTCGCGCCTGCTGCCTTTTCGTGAGCGACAGCGCACTGCATGGCTGCGTTCTCGATGCGGGCATCGTGGCGGAGGGTTTCAGCCTCAGTCATGGCCGGGCGTGCGAGCACATGCGCGATGAACTCCACCTGACCGGTGCCAATCAGATCGGGCTCACGACGGAGGGCTTCCACGGCAAGACGGCGGCGTTCGGCCTGTGCCTGGTGTTGTGCTTTGATGCGATCCAGCTCCATTTGGGCGAGCTTGTGGCCATCGTTGAGCTTCTTCCGCCAATGGCTACGCGCTGAGGCCAGGTCTGCAGCCTCGTAGTCGAAGCCGCTCTCCAGGAAACGGAGGCGCTGATCGAGGTCCGCTTTGACGTTCTCCCGATGCTGCACTGCGATGCTGCGCGCGATCACGCCGACGAGATGGGCACGGGCATCCTCCACGTGGGCGTCAATGGAAGCCGCGAGCCGCTGTGCATCTGAGGGCAAGGGGCCGGTGGCAGGCTCCAGGATGAGGAAGTCCTCAATGGGGAGGATTTCAAAGCGGCCATCGGGCCACTGGCGGAGTGCGGTGAGCCGATGCTCCAGGATCTCCTCACGAGCATAGACGGGAAGCTCTGGGTCCACACGGCGAACGATGGCAATGCGCGCGATGTGCATGAGGCACGATGCCGGCGAGAGCGGATCAATGAACACCGCGCCACGCAGTGCATGCTGATGAGCGGCAGCCGCAACCAGTTCACTGAACGCGCCAAAAAGCGGCTCGCCAGGGTGCATCCACACGACATCGCTGTCGCGTGGAGGACGCTCGAAACTAAGCGCCCGTGATGAACTAGCGGAGAGCACTGGCAGCAAGGGATCGAGCGCGCGTGGCCGGGTCTGGGCGAGGCGAAATGTGCTAGGCGTAACGGCATGCAGTTCCAGCCCTGTTAATGGAGCCGCTGTCTGGACGAAGTGCCGCACAAACCCAGGGATCAGGTGGGTGTAGGTCTCTGCATCCATGCGACGGCGCAAGTCTGGCAGCATCCGCTTCACATCGCCCCCGTCGCCAAAGAGGCTGCGCTCTTTGGCCGCAAGGGCGGTGACTTGCTCCACGGTGATCTGACCATCCAGGCGGGCAACGAGCGCGTCGGTATCGCCATCCGTCAATGCGTCCGCCATGTAAGTGGTGATGGAGACGCCCTGGAAGACGCGACCAATGACATCGAAGACCTTGTCTGAGCGCAGTTCTTTGCGGATGTCTTCAAGCTTCTTGAGCAGGGTCAATAACACGCGGCCTTCACGGGTCTTGCCGGCGATGAGGTTCATAATGAGCACTCTGTCCCTGGGCTGGCCGTAGCGATGGATGCGCCCCATTCGCTGCTCCAGACGAGCAGGGTTCCATGGCACATCATAGTTCACCATAATGCCGCAAAACTGAAGGTTGATACCCTCACCAGCCGCATCCGTGCAGAGCATGATGCGTGCTCCTCCTTCGCTGGAGGGCTTGCGGAAGAAGCCCACCTCTTCGCCACGATCACGGAAGTCCATGCCGCCGTGGATCGAGGCCACTTCGCCGTGAAACCCGAGCTTGCCCAGCTCCATGTTGAGGTAGTGCAGCGTGTCCTTGTGCTCGGTGAAAATGAGCAGCTTTTCGCCCTTGAACTTTGGATCGATGAGAATGCCGCGCAGACGCTCAAATTTGGACTGCTGCCCTGACTCAATGACTGCTTGGGCGAGTTGGACAAGCCGGGTGACTTCATCCAGTTCGGTCTGAAGGTCCGTGACCGTGGATGCGAGAATCAGGTCGAGGATCGATTGTTCCCCTTTTTGGTAGCTTTCATCATCGGGATCGCAGGTATTTTCATCTGCGGTTGTGCTCTCATAGGGATCATCCTGGTCATTGGCGGTGGCCAGCAGTTTGATCCTCTGCTCGACCGTGAGCTGGCCAGCGCTCACTTCCCGAATCATGACTTCAAGCTTGTCTCTGCGCCGTTCCAACGAGCGCAGCATGGCATACGTGGAACTGGCGAGGCGACGCTGGAATACACCAAGCGCGAGTCTGGCGGCGGAGGGATTGAGCAGCTTCGCGCGATTGTAGAGGGTCCGCAGATATTCAGTGGTGCGATCATAGAGCTTTTGCTCGCTCACCTCCCCTTGGGTAAGGTCATACGAAAACGTGTCGGTGATTCGCGGCGGGTAGAGGGGGCGACCATCCAGCGTGACCATTTCCTCTTTGGTGCGGCGGATGAAGAAGCGTTGTCGCTGTTCTGGCGGGCAACTGTCGAATGCTTCCGGTGTGCTGAAGGTGTGCGGGTCAAGCAAGCGCCACAGAGCAAAGTAGGGATAGGGTTTGCCCATGTGAGGAGTGGCGGTGAGCAAAAGGAGATGGCGCGCCGACCACGACAATGACCATTCGCGCTTCCGGTCGGGTACGCCGGCTAGTGCTTCCGCCAGTTCATAGCGGGAGGTCTTGCTGACCCGGAACTCTGCATCCCGATTCGCTGAGAGTTTGTGAGCCTCGTCGAAGATGACCAGGTCATAGGGCGTGACCTCAAGAGACTGGAGCGTACGGAAAACATTGGCGCTGCGGAGGGTGTCCAGCGAGCAAATCACCTGATCACCACTGCCGGGAGCAAAGGGATTGGAGCGGCCATTCCTCACGTCCTGGCCCTGCACGATACGAAAACTAAGGCCGAACAGGGAGGTCAATTCACTCTGCCAGTTTCCAACCAGGCCGGCAGGAGGTACGATCAAAACACGCTGGACAAGCTTACGAGACAGCATCTCGCGGATGTATAAGCCGGTCATGATCGTCTTCCCTGCTCCGGCATCATCGGCCAGCAAGTAGCGCAATCTGGGCAGCTTGAGCATGTGATCGTAAACGGCGATACGCTGATGAGGCAGTGGGTCGATTTTAGACACCTCCGTAGCAAAGGCAGAATTCCGAACGTGACCGTTTGCAAGGCGATGGCTGTCGATCAAGGCCCTAATGGCGGCTCCCGATCCCGTGAAATCGAGGCGCTGGAGTGCCTTTGCATTGACGGAATCGGAAATCGGCGTCTCGCCGCATAGCTCAAGAAACTTCTGCCAAAGATGAGGGGAGGGCTCGGCGTGCCCCTTCTCCCATCGGCTGATGGTCACATTCGTGGTTCCCAAAGCTGCTGCCAACTCTTGCTGCGTCATTCCCTTCGCTTGGCGGCGAGTTCGTATAACATCTGGAAAATCTATTACTTCGTTGAACATCAGAGTGTCGATTTAACACGTGTTAAATTCGCTTGTCAATTTACAAGCATAGTATAATTTTACACAAATCCGCACCCAAGCCCATGAATCGCTCCTCACAACAATTTGATCCTGAATCCTTTCTCCAACCCTTTGAGGGCCGTGAATACCTGCTCCAGGAATACATTGACTCCATTCCGCCAACAGCGGTCAGCATAGGCCAACACACCGTCACGGCGGCCAGTTTAATGAACCATTTGGAACTCTGTCCACAGGAAGAATATCGCGTAATCACATCTGGGTTCGTCGAGGCTTGGGAGCTATGCTCGGATGAGGCGCACGAAAACCTGCTTGCCATCTGCAGGCTGGAAGGAATCTGCACCCCTCAAATTCGTTCGCTACCAGCAGAATGTCTCGCGCTTCACCTTCTCACAACCAATCGAGGGGTGTTTGAGGCGGCGATCAGTATGGACGAGGTCAAGAAGTCAGATTCACTCACCCTTTTCAAGCCGACAATTCCGGTGCATCTCGCCCCGGATCTCAATATTGCCACAAACAATTTTCGAACCCATATGGCCGCAAGCTGTGGCGAAAAATACGGAAGCAGGCGTGTGCTTCTAAAACGATTCGACAAAGATGGCATCCTCACCGTCGGTTTTTACTTTGAGAAGTCACCAAAGACGATCCGTGTCCTTGCAGGCGACGACGCAACCCCAAACCTAGCCCGTGCAGAATTACGTCCGATTCAGATGGATTTCCTGCTCTTTGATCGAGCCACCGGCGTCCTTAGCATACGGTCCAGTTGGAGCAGACTCACCGACCAGATACGCCAATCATTTGCTGCTGCATTTTTGACTGCTCCTGAGGCATATGAAGGCCCGGATGCCGTCAACATCCTTCAACTCGATCACCTTGTTGATCTAAATGATGAGCCCACCGACTTGGATGGCGAACACATTTTCGTTTCCGAGGTGGGCTACTCACTGCCCAACGTGCCGCTAGACGCTGACTACACGATCAAAGGCAAACGTGGAACGAACGTACGCGATATCCTGCGACGTGATGGTGCGGCCCATCGGATTCAGGGAGGCGTGTTACGTCGTGTGGTGACAAAAATGGCCCTGGCATCAAGCAGTCGCCGCATGCGTGTCGTGCTGATCGCGCCAAACAAAGTGGAATTTAAGCGCACCGCAGAAGCCAACCGGATCCTCGCACAATTGGCCAATTGGGAGGTTTTTCATGCTCCAGTCTCTTCTCAAATTGCTGCTTGATGGGCTGAAGCGGGATGAAGCGCCGGTCTTCTCGCTTGCTCGACTTCATTCTCAGGCGGGACCTGCAGTGACGACGTTCCTCGATGCCCGCATTCTCTCTGTTGCGCCGCACATGGTGACACTTGAGCATCCGACCCGTGGTATGCTTTTGGTCTACAAGTATGGCACGCGCTATGTGGCAAGGGAGCCTGATGCGGCCGGTTCAGACTTTATTGAGGTCAGTGAAGAAGACATCAAACAAGTCCGCCTTTCCCAGCGGCGCCTAATGGAGTGGATTGCAGAGGCAAATGACATGGCTGGACAGTCTACTTTCAATGGCGTGATCTGGACAATCGGGACTACTTTGATTCAGGATGTCAGGTGCCGAGTTATGTACGCGAAAGCACCTTGCTCGAGAGAAAATATGTTGCTGGCCACATCAAACATTGAAGTGCCTGGCAACGGAGTCTGCGTCCTTCTCTGTGCGGCGGCGACAGGCCTTACTGACATTGATCTCAACGAACTCGAATCGCGAAGGATCTATGTTGACCACCTCTACCGGATCGTATCCGGCAATGGTTTCGACTTGAACAAGGTAAATGTCCCAAGGCCAACCATTTCACGTAAGCCGCAGTCCTACTTCCGTCGCAGCGCAGATGGCTGGGAAGTGGGCTTCAACACAACCAAGCCGAGGGCGGTGAAAGACAAATCTGGGATGGAAGCCATTTGGTGGCTGCTACGGAATCCAGGAAACAAGCGCGCGGCTGAGCAACTACTGCTCGAATTGGCTGGGCTAGATCCAGAGAAGTCGCCGGTGATGTCCGCTGGAAGCCGTGCGAAGTCGGTTAAAGACCTTCCTTCGAATGTGAAGGCGAAGTTGAAGGAGTTGTATCAGGAAGCCGAACGATGCCGTGAAGACCAAGATGAGCGGGGCTTAGCAGACGCGCAGGAGGAAATGAAAGTGATGTTCAAGCAATATGGGATCAAGGATCCATTCGCGGGGAAGGTAGAACGCGAAGGCGATGACAAAGCGAAAGCGGGAAACAGCCTCGGTGTGGCTATTGGTCGGTGCTTCAGTGCCTTCAAGAAAACGAAAGAGCTAGAGGGGCTGGCAGATCATCTGGAAGCCTACATCGATCGATGGACCTCATTCTCATACGATCCCCCGGGCGAGATTCCATGGATCACCACATGAGCAACAGACAGGGCGGCCTCTAGGCCGCCTTTTTTTTACCTCTGACATGATCTGTCAGAACTCTGACAGCGGTTGTCAGGCCGGATTCATGACCACGCAAAATCATGAAACCCTCTCTACCCACAAGCAACCCGCAGCAGTCAGCCGAGCAGAGCCTCTGGTCGACTGCCGATGTCGCCAAGTTCCTCCGCTGTTCTGAGCGTCAGGTGTTCAGTCTACGCCATAAAGGGCTCCCCTCAATCCAAGTTGGCGGATTGGTGCGATTCGACCATACGCAGGTGAGGGAATGGCTCAGCGCTGGCCAGGAAGAGCGCGCCCAGCAACTCGCGGACATCGCCGCCCATGGTGACGAAGACAACGCGGAAGTGGCCGCGGCCGACCTCGCTCGGGAGTTCCCGCAGGTAGCTGTTCGCATTTGATACCCAAACTGAACCAACCCCGAACCCGACACAAACCTCATGCCTAAACTTCTCCCCAACTCCCGCATTCTCAGCCAGGCCGATGTGTATCGGCTGCTGGGCCGACAGACGGCTGATGACGCCTTCCGCAACGGCTGGCTGAAGCCCTGCTGCTTCAAACAAGTACCACGCGGCCCCCAGCGCCGCCTGTTCGATCTCGAAGCCCTCCGCCGCGTCGAAGACCGCCTCCTCGCTGGGGAATATCCCGGCCAAACGAAACAGTGATCAAACCCTTTCCCATCAACACACCCACAACAACCCAACACGCATCCTACATCCCATGAAACTCACGTCTCAATCCAACAAACCCTTCGACACCCACCCTGAATACAACGGCAACGCCGTCTGCGTCGACGTCACGCCTCCAAAAACGGTGCAAACCGACTACGGTCCGAAGGAGCAATTCCGCTTTGTCTTTGAAACCACCCAGCTCCGCGATGACGGCAAGCCCTACCTGGTGTGGTCGCGCGGCTTCAACACCACGCTGGGCGAAAAGTCCGCGCTGCGTGCCTTCCTCAAGCAGTGGTTCGGACGCGATCTCACCACCGCCGAGCAGCAGGAGTTCGACACCGACACGCTCATCGGCCGCACCGCGCAGATCGTCATCGTCCACAACGATGGACGCAACGGCGAAACCTACGCCAACATCGGCCTCATCCGTCCCGACAAGAGCGGCGCTGGCTTGAAGCCCTCCGGCAAATACACCCGAGTGAAGGACCGCCAGGACAAGGACTCCTCCTACAACCGCGTCTCTCAGCCTGCGTCGCATGATACGCAGCCTGCGGATGACTGGCATTTTACCAAAGTCCATGTCGGCAAGCATCAGGGGCTCGAACTTTGCGAACTCGACCAGGCGGCGGTGCGCAGTCTTTGCGAGAACTGGATGCCCATTGCCAAAGCCATGGCCAAGCCGCTCAAGGCCGATCGCGACCTGATGGCGGCACTGGAACAGGCCGCCTCCGAGATGGGCATCCCTCAGCCCGCACCCCAGGCAGATGACATCGCCTACTGAGTTGCAAACCCCGAACCCTACTCACCGCCATGATCCTCATCCAACGCGAATCCCCTTCCCACTGGTATCTACCCGATGGCACGCCGTATCACGACGTGCCACGGGCAGACGGCAACGGCACCCGCTCCGCCACGCTGCGTGATGCCCGCAAAGTGAACGCCCTGCCCTCAGTCACCAACATCCTCGGCGTGCTGGCCAAGCCTGGCCTTGATGCCTGGAAGCAGGAGCAGGCCATCATGGCCGCTCTGACGCTGCCCAAGCGCGACGATGAATCCCTTGACGCTTTTGCTCGTCGTGTCGTGGAAGACATGAGCGAGCAGGTACGCTCCGCCGCCGATCTCGGCAGCGCGGTGCATGCGGCCATCGAGGTCTATCTGCAAACCGGCGAACCGCCGGAGAACCCGGACATCCTGCGGTTGGTCATGCCGGTGAAGCTCTGGATCGACGATCACGTCGAGCGCATCGGTCTGGTGGAAACCGTGGCCGTGCATTCTGAGTTCGGTTTCGCCGGACGCATCGACCTCGTGGCCAAGCTGCGGCATGCCGGCACCTGGGCCGTCATTGATTTCAAGACGCAGAAGATGAAGCCCGACAAGAAGGGCGTTTATCAGGCCGCCTTCTATGAAACGTGGCCGCTGCAGTTGATGGCCTACTTCAAAGCGCTCGATCACGCCGGTGAATGCAGCCGCAAACTGGAGGACATCGCTTCAGTGGTGATCAACTCCGTCGAACCCACACCGGTGCAGGTCAAGGTCTGGCCACGCGAGGAGCACGAGCCCTGCTGGCAGGCTTTCCAAAGCGCCCGCGAGCTGTGGTGCTTCACCAAGGGCTACCGCCCGCAACCCACGGCAGCACTAAACGCCTGAACCCTTCACCCAACCCGAATCATGCCCACGATCATGTCCTACCTCGACGAACCTTTGCGACTGCGTTCCTCATCCAATCGACTGCGCCCCACTGATCTGTGGTGTTTGCTCTTCATGCTGCTGGGGTTCTGCCTCGGCTGGGTTCTGCACACCTATCTCGGCTGATGCACGATCCATCCTCCATCACTCTGCACCGGTTGGTGCAGCAGGGCCGCAACGTGCTGCTCACCGGTCCAGCGGGCACAGGCAAGAGCACCTTGTTGCGCAACGAGATCGACGCTGACGACGCGGACGTGGCGATCACGGCCTCCACTGGCATCGCTGCACTCAACATTGGTGGCAGCACACTGCACCGCTGGAGCGGCATGATGCTGGGCCCCAAACGCGGCGATGATCCACACGCATTCCTGCGTGAGTTGATGCGCGACAAACGCCAGTCGGTGCGTGCCGGCATGGACCGCGTCCGCGCCTGCCGCCTCCTCGTGCTTGATGAGGTGTCGATGCTCTCCGGTGTCACGCTGGAGTTCTTCGACCTGCTGTGTCGAACGGTGCGGCGTGATCAGTCACCATTCGGTGGCATCCAGATCATCGCCACAGGGGACTACCTGCAACTGCCGCCGGTGCGCACTAACCCAAACGAGCCTTATGACTGGGCGTTCCAAACGGAGGCATGGCAACGCGCCAACTTTGCCGTGATCCATCTGACCAAAGTTCACCGCCAGGATGAGCCGCAATTTCTCGCGGCCCTCGGTGAATTCCGTCAGGGACGGCTCAATGCGGAGAACTCGGCACTGCTCGCCTCCCGCGTGGTTCACTTTCCCAATGCCGACATCCCGCGCCTGTTCACGCACAACACGCAGGTGGACAAATGGAACGCCTACCGACTCTCCTGCATCGACACGACTGAAACCGAATATCAGGCACGCACCAACGGTCCCGATCATCAGATCCAGTTCCTGCGCAACAATCTGCTCACGCCCGAGCGCCTCGTGCTCAAGCCGGGTGCCCGCGTCATGTTCACCGTGAACAAACCCGATCTGGGGTTCGTGAACGGCCAGACCGGCACGGTGGTTGTGTGCGGACGAGATGAAGTGCTCGTCGATTGCGATGGGATGCCGATCCGCGTCGCGCCCTATGAGTGGCGGTTTGATGCACGCGACAAACACAGCGCCACCTTTGTGCAGATCCCACTGCGATTGGCCTGGAGCCTCACGATCCATAAAGCGCAGGGCCTCACGCTCGACTCGGCTTACATCGACGTGAGAGCCGCCCGCGAACCCGGCCAGGCCTACGTGGCGCTCTCGCGTGTGCGCACACTCGCCGGACTCAACCTCAAGGCGTGGTTCAACGGCGTGTTCGTCAGCCGTGCCGCGCTGGAATTTTACGAATCTCTCAAGCCCACCACTGCATGACCTTTTCCATTCCTGAAAACATCAACGAACTCGACCGCATGCAGGCAGCGCAGTTCTACCATGACCAGCTTGGCTGGGCTGTGCATCCGCTCATGCCTCCCGATCGCGGCGACGAGCAGGAGCGCGGCAAGAAGCCCACCCTCAAAGGCTGGCGCAATCACCGTGCCGAGGAAGTGACGCAGGATTTTTTGAAGCGCCACTTCAACGGCACCAGTCACACCAACGTGGGCTGCGTCGTGCGACCGCCGTTCATCCATGTGGATCTCGACAGCAAGCCCGATGCGGGCGAATCCGTGCGTGCATGGCTGGCAACGAAACCTGAACTCGATCATGCGCCCCGCGAGCGCACGGGGGGTGGTGCCCACCTGTCGTTCATCTGTCGTGATCTGCCTGAGTCGGTGCTCAAATCGAAGAAAGCCATCACCTGTCAGATCAATGACAAGGTGAGTGCTGAGTTGTACTTCGATGGCCTCAACATCGTGCTGAGCCCATCCGTCCACAAAAGCGGCCACCGCTACACCTGGGAAATCACCGGTCCAATTCCTGAGGTAAGCTGGCAGCAGTTGCGCCACTGGTTCGGTTTTGAAACTCCCGAAGCAGCCAAGCGCGGTCGCCCGAAGAAGGAATCCGCCTGGTGGTCAGCCTTCAACGGCGATCTCGCCACACTGGACATCGTGGCCCTGTTCCACCGCGCAGGTCGCTTGGGCGACTGCATCGACCCAGATGAGAACAAGTGGGCGGTGCGCTGTCCGTGGGAGCATGATCACTCCAAACCGAACGATGGCATCGGCACTGACACGGCCATCTTTGCCTCCGAACCACCTGGTTTCAAATGCCTACACGCCCACTGTGCCGAGCGCACGGTGAAGGAGGTGGTGGAATGGTTTGAAGCGCAGCAGTCCGGCATCGTCGATGAGTATTGCCGCGAACAACGAGTGTGGAAAGATGGCCAGAAGGATCGTGAAGGTCGCCCGCGCATTCCACTGCCAGGTCTGGATCGCGAGGATTCGGAGTTCGCGGCTGAGATTGCCGAGGTGATTGAGCCCAAGCGTATCTGGTTCAACAAGGCCAGCCGTGTCGTCGCCATCTCCCTGGTGCGATATTCGGAGAAGGCACAGTCGCTTGGCTTTGTGCCGATGGAACCGGTGGAAGCACGTACCGCCGTGGAGGACCATCTGCAAACCGGCATCGTGCAGATGGATCAGGAGAGCGGCCAGCCGCAGTTCATGGCTCGCACCATGACACGCGAGTGCGCTGCCGGACTGTTGGCAGCCCCTCAGTTCAAACGCCGCCTGCCAGAGATCATCCGCATCATTGACCTGCCACTACCGATCCGGCTCGATGACGGCAGCATCGCCTACCCGCAGCCCGGCTATGATGCGCGCTTTCGTATCTACACCGATCCTTCAGCACCGGTGATCAAACCCATGTCGGCTGAAGAGGCCATGCAATGGATTCGTGAGGCGCATGACGGCTTTGGTTGGCGCGATAAGCAAAGTCTGGTGCACCAACTCGCACGCTTCATCACGCCCTACTGCCGTGGCTTGATGGGCTGGGATGCACGTTTCCCGCTCTGGCATTATTCCGCCAACCGTCCACGCGCGGGGAAGGACTATCTCGCGGGTGTGACGCACATGGTTTACGAAGGCCATAGCTGTGAGGACAGTGCGCTGGAGCGTGAGAGTGAGGAAACCCGCAAGCGCATCACCGCCGCGCTGATGAGCGGACGGCGGATGATTCACTTCGCCAACTGCCAGGGCCACATCCAGGACGCCTGCTTCATCGGCGCGATCACCAGCAAGATGTTTGCCGCCCGAAACCTTGGCAGCACCGAGGGCAAAGCCGATTTGAAGCTGCCCAACGAGATTGAGTTCAGCATCTCCGCCAACATCGGCCTCACGTTTCGTCCTGATGTGGAACCGCGCACCCGGCGTATCTCGCTCATGTTCGCCGAGGAAAACGCCAACGGGCGGTTGTTTCCCAAACCAGATCTTCACGGCTGGCTTCTGCGGCATCGCAGTGAGATGCTCTCCGCTGTGGCCGCGCTGGTGCGGCGCTGGATGGATGCAGGTTGTCCATGTGGCCCCACGCCCTTCAGCAGCTTTCCTGAATGGGCGGCCATCGTCGGCGGCATCATGCAGGTCAATGGTCTGGGTGATCCCTGCCTGCCGCACGATGATGATGGCGGCCTGCCTGCTGACCGGCAGACAGAAGCGATGAAGGCGCTGTTTGCCGCATGCTTCGCCGCGCATCCCGACAAGTGGATCACCAAAGGCGAAATCTACGACGTGATCATCGCGCATGACGACGAGGATTTGTTTTCGTGGTTTGGCGACCTTGCCGAGAAGGGCGTGAAGACACGCGTGGGCAAAGATCTGCGGCAATTTCGAGGCCGCCAACTCGGTGGCATCGCCATGCGAGTGGACGACCGAGTGCGTGAAACGCAGAAACAGAAGTTCATTTTCACTGCCGCGAGGAATGAGCATGTGGACTTGGTCGGCGAACTGTTCGGCACCTCGGCGCACATGGCGCACTCACCCGCCTCTGATGAAACCGCTCCGGTGGTAAATGCCGGTGCAAAACCAACTTTTGAAGCCGTCCAATCCTCTAAATCCGGCGCACGTGGCGCACTAAGCGCACATGGTTCCTCTGTGTCAGACACTGGGGAAATAATTCATGATGATATTAAAAATAAAAATATATATATAGATGGTAGTATAGATGGAGAGGAGTGCGTGCGCCTTGTGCGCCACGTGCGCCAAACTCCGATTCCGGTCATTTCGCGCGACACATTTCCTCAAATCGCCGCCACGATATTGGAGGCAAAATCTGTCGCACTCGATCTGGAAACCTATGGGCCGCGCAAAGGCGATGGTCTCGATCCCTGGGCCGGAGACATCCGACTGCTGTCGCTGTGCGTGGGAGGGCAAGACCCGTGGATTCTGGACCTGCGTGCCATCAGCTACGATCTCGGCGAGCTGAAAACAGCGCTCGAAGCGGTCGAGATCATCGCCCACAACGCGAAGTTCGATCTGCTCTGGCTGCGCGTGAAATGCGGCCTACGTGCCTCCAAGGTGTTCTGCACGCTGGTGGGAGCTCGCCTGCTCTCCGCCGGCACCAAGCCAGGCAACGACCTCGACAAGTGCCTCCATCGTTATCTCGGCGTCGAACCCGCCCCTGATCACAGTCGCTCCGACTGGGGTTCGATGTTCCTCACCGAAGATCAACTCGCTTATGCGGCGCGTGATGTGCTGCACCTGCACGCCTTGACCAACAAGCTCTGGGGCGAACTGGATCATGACGGTCTCGAAGCCGTGACCAAGCTGGAGATGCAGCTCGTGCCGGTCATCGTGGAGATGGAGCATGCGGGCATCGCGGTGGATCAGGCCAAGCTGCGCGAGATCGAATCGAAAGCCCGATCCACGGCCGCCGAACATGCTGGGCTGTTGCGTCAGAAGCTCAACCTGCCCAAGCTCAACCCCGGTAGTCCGCAGCAATTGCTTGAAGCGCTCAAGGCCGCCGGCATCGAGTTGGAAAACACCAACGAGGAAACGCTCAAGGCGGCGGACGATGGCGAGATCATCCCGCTCATCCTTGAATTTCGTGGTGCTGAAAAGCTCGCTCAGCAGGCCGCGTCGCTGATTGAATGCGTGAAGCAGGACGGGCGCATCCATGGGCGCTTCGATCCAACCGGCACGGCCACGGGTCGGTTCTCATCGAAGGATCCCAACCTGCAAAACATTGGCCGCGGCGAGCTGCGCTCCTGCTTTGTGCCTGAGCCTGGGAACAAGCTCATCGTCGCCGACTACTCGCAAATCGAGCTGCGTGCTGCGGCGGTGATCGCTGGCGAAACCAAGATGATCGAGGCCTACAAGAACGGAGTGGACCTGCACAAGCAGACGGCTGCCGAAGTCTTGAACAAGCCTTTGGATGAGGTGACCAAACAGGACCGGCAGATTTCCAAGGCGACCAATTTTGGACTTCTTTACGGTCAGAGTGCGCCGGGTCTAGTGCGTTACGCCGCATCGAGCTACGGCGTGCAACTTGAGCTGGAGCAAGCTGAGCAAATCCGCCGGCAGTTCTTCCGCACCTACGGCCATCTGCGACAGTGGCATGGTGAGAGTCGCAACAAGGCCGACGCCGGTGCCCGTGAAGTGAGAACCGTGATGGGCAGACGCAGGCTCATGCCAGAAACCGCCTCCGAATGGGAACGCTTCACCGCGTTGGTGAACACGCCCGTTCAAGGCGGTTGCGCCGATGGCATGAAGCATGCGCTCGTGCTTATTGCACAGCAGTTGCCCGCCGAAGCCCGTCTAATCTCCACCGTGCATGACGAAGTGCTCGTGGAAGCTCCCGAGGCAATGGCAAACGAGGTCCGCGATCTGGTCCAAGCGATCATGATCGAGGCGATGGCCGCCCTGTTCCCGCAGGTGCCCATCGAAGTCGAGGCGGGGTCATGCTCCCACTGGGGCGAGAAATGAAAGGAGCCATCACGATGCACAACGACGATGATGAACTTGCAATCAGCTCCTCCTACGCAGCGAGGCAGCGGGAACGCGACGACAAATACCGCCGCGAATACACGGAGTGGATCAACTCCCTGCCTCCCGAGGAACGCCGCAGGGTCAAGGAGATGGGATTGGACAAAGCTTATCTCCCTTGCGGCTCCGGCGGTGCCGCCAAGGACGCTGCCGAATCCTCCCGCGCCCGCTGCGAGGATCACCTCGAAGAAGCTGCCAGCGATGACCTCGCTATCCAGGAATACCCTTCCGCCCAGCCATGTTCCGGCAGTCCTCAAGTTGCGGATGTAGAAGGGCTTCACGACCTGCTGCGCCGCCTAGTCGGCGAGATGGTCATGCAGAGCAACGCCCGTCTCTCACTCGACTGCCTCGCCCTGGTCACCGGTCTCGCCTACGACGGCGATTCGATGACCGAGATCGCCAAACGCCATGACGTCACCCGCGCGGCCGTCTCCAAGCGCTGCGTGGAGTTGACGCAGTCTCTCAATCTGAAGCCCAGCCGCGCCATGCGCTCGCTGCTCGCCCGTCAAAGCTATCGCAAGGCCCGCATGAACCATCTCCAGACTCATCCATGAAACCCGCCCGCACCGATTCGAAAATCACCCTTACCCGCACCGGCCTGCACATCTCCGACGATCTGAGCTTTGAGGAATGGCAGAGCATGGCCGCCCGCTTCGGAGCCGCGATGTCCAGCGCAGCTTTCGTCATCGGCGACTGGCTCGTGTATGGTGAGGACCACTTCCGTGGCCAGCAACGCCTCCCCGGCTTTGAGGACGACTCGATCCCCAGCCACAGGGTGAGTTCCGAAATCTACAACGAGGCATTGCGGCTCACCGGCCTGGACCGCAGCACCCTCATCACCTACGCCTACGTGGCCCGGCGCGTGCCATCCTCGTTGCGCAACGAACAACTCTCCTGGGAACATCACAAGGCGGTGGCCAAGCTCGACGAGGAGGAGCAGAAACGCTGGCTGCAGATTGCCCTTGATGAAGCCGATGCGGAACTCGCTGCGGTGCCCACGCGCCGCCTGCGCAAGAGCATCACCGCCGGCAGGCTCCTCACCCAAGAGGAGATGACGCTCGATCCGGCCGATCGTGGCCGCCTCAACCACATCCCTTTCCTCAACCGCCTCAACGCGTGGTGGTCGCAGATGAAGGAAAACGGCTGGCTCAAACGCGCCACCCGCCAGCAGAAGGAAACGCTCGTGCGCGACCTCAGCATGGTCACCCGCATCATTCAGGAACTCGAAAACTAAACACACCCACACACCACCATGGAAACCGATCAACCCCTCCAAAACCAAGCCCTCGACCACGTCCGCGAACTCCTCGCAACGCACTGGCGCGAGGCAAAAGACTCCGCCGACGATGACGGCAAGTTCGCCATCGGCCTACGCATCAGCGTGCAGAACGGCGCTCCCGCCAAGCTCAAGGTGAAGTGCTCGATCAGCAAAACGATCACCGACGAAATCGAGAGCCAGGTCGATGACCCCGACCAGATGAAGCTGCTGTAACTCAATCAAAACCAAACCAAAACCCGAATCCCCTTATGACACCCGCAGACATCATCGCCTGGGCTCTTGCCCTCGGCATCGCCTGGATCGTTCTCGCCTTGTGCATCCCCATCGAGCGCTGGGTGGGCGACTACTTCGCCACCAGGAATGCCGTGCTCAAGCGCCTGGAGGCACGCATAGTAGCGTTGGAGCAGAGATCCGAGGATGCAAATCATCCCCCCAGTCAGTGCTGAGGCCACCGCCACCGGTGTGCCATGTTTTGAATCAACACATCAAAAATAGGATGGGTGGGACTGTAATTGTCCTACCTGATCTTGTAGTATGAGCCATGAACATTGAGACACCCAAAGGCACCGTGCAAATCCTTGAACCAGGTCTGGAACAGTTACGCAGCATCCGCGATCTGATGCCCTTCGGTGCCCTCCAGTTCGCCGAGCCTCAGAGCGGGGCAAGGTTCGGCCTCGTCATGCAGTGTGACCAGCAGGAGGTTTTCTGCATCAAGCAACAGTCCGTGGAACTGGATCGCCAAGGAGCGGAACAATGGATGCAAATCCAGCACTGGATGATCGCCGAGGCCTACTGCCGCTACATCAAGTACGGTTTCTCAGGGGCCTACCTTGCCGCAGCGTATTTGCGACAGCGCAACAACGGGCTGTGGGAGCCTGGAGTGGCGCACTTCGTTTTCCCGTCGCCGACGGGCATTGAATCCCAGGAGTTCCCTTTTGAACAAGCCTATGACGATCAATTCGGCCATGGCGCCACCACCATGTTCAGACATTTCGCCCAGGACTTCATGGCCGCGTTCAAAGAGTCAAAGATGCAGCCGCCCAACTACTTCGGCCTGGATGTGCGCCCCCGGCTGCACCTTCAGTCACTCGGCATGTATTTCATGGCCGTGGGCCAGCAAATCGTCTGCCTCCGCGCCAACCTGCGCGAGAAGGAGGATGCGGCCTGGGCAATCTTCGCCTCGGGCGGAGTGGACCACATCTACCATCTGCCCTCCATTCCAATGACAATCAGCAAAGCTCAGTTGCGAATTTCCAAGGGATCGGCGGCTGACTTCGGGTGCTAGCGGCGATGCCACAGCACTGACTCAAAGACGGGAAGGCGGCTGCTCATTCGCCAGCCCACTCCTTGACCGTCTTCTTTTTGGGGCTGCATGAAATGACGGACGTGACCTCAACTGAATCATTGCCCTTCAAGGCCTTGTCGCCCTTCGCTTTAGAAATCGTGTTCACGCTCTTGATGCCCGCGAGCGTCTTGGAGCCTTCCAGCACGGCAAGGTCATCGCGGTAGAAATCAAACCATGGCAGTCCTGCCCTTTCGTATTCCCGTGCCGTGACTGGCGTTTGCGGCGGATTTTCGCCGGTAATTTCACGCCACAGCAGAGCGTCACACAAATGCACGAAGCACCGGCTGGTCTGCTGCATGTCCCAGTCCTCGGCAGTATAAGGATCTTCGAAAATCTGCTGCCTCATCCGACCGCCAGCGCCGAGTGCCATGCTGGGACTCTCGCAACACATGCACATTTCCATGGTGGACTCCACCCTCCAAGCGGGAATCATCTCACCCAGG
>JAIPJY010000069.1 GCA_021733925.1 Prosthecobacter sp.
CCACCACCGAGGCCGTGCGCGGCCCGAATGAACCGGTGACGAAAGCAGGCAGTCCGAGCGAGCCAGTGACAAAACCCGGTGGCACGAAAAGCGTGGCGGTGGAACCGGAGGCGAAAGCAGCCTCCGGAGGCAGGCTGATGAAAGGCGCAGGGCTGGCTCTGGGGGCCTACGGCATCTACGAAGGCTACAAGACCGCCAAGGAGGAGATGGAGGCGAAGAAGCAGGGGGAGCCATCGGGCGCACTTGGCTGGAGCAAGGACAAGGCTGAGCTGGCCGGACGCACCCTGTGGCATGGCCTGGGATTCGGAGCGATGGCAGACATTGGCACGAAGGCGGGCAAGGAAGCGTTCGAGCAGTATCAGAAGGATATCAAAGACGGCAAAGTTTCACCGGATTCGTGGAAGTCGTATCTCGAAATGAAGGGCAAGGCGGTGCTGGGCGGACTTTATGGCGGCGTGAAGGCAATCACGTATGATGCGGCCAAGCAGAGTGGCACGAATTTGGGCAATGCGATTGGCGAGGGGCTCGGGGCTGGGAAGGGTCTTTTCGACCAGTTGAAAAGCGCCCGCAATGAAAAGCAGATCAACGAGGAGCGCTCCAAAGAGATCTATGACAAGCTGATCAAGGGCGGAGCGTCCCCCGTGGGCGCCCAGCGTGCGGCAGATGCGGTGAAGAACGGTGATTTCACCGAGGCAAAGCGGTTGAACAAGGTGCTGGAAGGCAAGAAGGCCGCGAAGCTGGCGGCGGCAGCCGAGGCAGAACCTGGAACGTCGACCTACCGCAATCGCAAGAAGAAGCTCGATGTCCGCAAGGAGGCGAACAAACAGACCCTTCAAACGGCCCAAACCGGCACGGAAGACGAGCAGAAGCAGCTCGAACTCGTGATTGGTCGGATGCGCGCTGCGAACCTGCCGGTGAATGACGTTTTGGTGAATCGCTGCCTTGCCGCTTTCAAGGATGGCGGCGAAAAGGCGCTGGCCGCCGCCATCAAGGAGTTCGTCTCGATGGAGGGGACGTTCGCCGGCCGTGTGACGATGCCGGACAAGACGGGTGCCACGCTGAAGATCACCATCAAAGGTGGTCGGGTGACCGGCAGTTTTTCACAGCATACTTCCCAAGACTTGGGCTCTGTGACCACCACCCGGAGCGTGAACGCCCAGGTGACCGGCAAGATGGATCTGGGATCAGGCGCCATCGAAATGCAGGCCAAAGGCAGGATCACGGCCACCGCCACGGCGGACAAAAAGACGCAGACTCACAGCATGGAAGGAGACTGGACTTTCCGTGGCAGCTTCAACGGCAAAGGTTACAAGGGATCAACAGAAATGCCGTGGAGTGTTTCACATTGAGATGGAGCAAGGACAAGTTTTGTGAACCTGCCATTCAAAGTTGTTATGATTGAGGTGGAAGCTCTTGCCCCGGCGGGCGGGTTCGCTAGCCTGCTGGGGTGAGTTACCAAGTTTTTGCCCGCAAATATCGCCCCCAGACTTTCGAAGACGTTCTCGGCCAGGATCACGTCGTACGGACGCTGCGCAATGCCATCGCCCAGCAGCGGCTGGCGCATGCCTACCTGTTTGTGGGGCCGCGTGGTACGGGGAAGACCTCCACGGCGCGTATTTTTGCCAAGGCGCTGTGCTGCAAGGACGGTCCGAGCATTGATTTCGACCCGAATGACGAGCTGTGCATCGAGATCGCCGAAGGGCGCTGCATGGACGTGCTGGAGATCGACGGTGCGAGCAACAACGGCGTGGAGCAGGTGCGTGAGCTGCGGGACAACGTGAAGTATGCCCCGTCACGCTGCCGTTACAAAATCTACTACATCGATGAGGTGCACATGCTGACGACGGGGGCCTTCAATGCGCTGCTGAAGACGCTGGAAGAGCCGCCGGAGCATGTGAAGTTCATCTTTGCCACGACGGAGCCAAACAAGATCCTGCCCACGATCATCAGCCGCTGCCAGCGCTTTGACCTGCGCCGCATCCCGAATGCGGTGATCGCGAAGCACCTGCTGCACATCGCGAAACTGGAGAATGTGAGCTTGGATGAGAAGGCGGCGTACGCGATCGGCAAAGGTGCCGAAGGCGGGATGCGCGATGCGCAGTCCATGCTGGACCAGCTGGTGGCCTTCTGCGGTGGCAACATCACCGAACAGGACGTGCTGGATGTCTTTGGCTTCACCTCGGGCGAAGCCGTGGCGCAGCTGGCGCGGCACATTCTCGAAAGCAACACGGTGGGAGCCCTGCGTGCGGTGTATGAGCAGAACGAGGCCGGCAAGGAGCTGGGCCGTTTTCTGGGAGATCTGATCCAGCATTTCCGCACGCTGCTGGTGCAGCAGGCGGACCCCGAAGCTGCGGCGGAAGATTTGAGCCCGGAAGTGGCCGAGGAAGTTATCGCCCAGGCGCAGATGGCGAACACGGAGCAACTGCTGCGCGTGGTGGACGGTCTGGCCGACGTGGATGCGCGCATGCGCTGGGCCAGCAATAAGCGCCTGCACTTTGAGCTCGGCGTGATCGCCTCCGTGCAGAGCCTGAATGAGGTCTCGATCAGTGATGTCATTGACGCGCTGGATTCGGGAAGTGGGGAAGGTTTGCCCAGGCAGGCCCCACGTGTGCAGGCGGCACCAGCACCCCTGCGACGAGCGGCGGAGCCGGTGAAAGCTGCTCCAGTGGTGAAGCCGCAGCCTGTGGTGCGTGAGGAGACTCCCGCGCCCGCCGTGGTGAGAGCACCGGAGCCTGAGCCGCAGCCTGTGGCGAAGGCCGCGCCTGTCGTCGAGAGAGCCCCGGCACCCGTCGTGGAGAAAGCGCCTGAGCCAGCACCTGCACCGCCCCTGGTGGTGGCGGCAAAGGTCAAAGAGGATTCTCCCGTGGGTGACCCGGAAGAGCTGTTTGGCGAGGATGTTTTCTGGTCGAAGTTCGTTACTCAGGTACAGGTGCGTCGCCCCCTGGCAGTGTCATGGGTGCAGGCGGCCACGCTGCTCAGCATCACTCGTAACACGATCAAGGTGGGATTCCCGCCGAGCGAGAGCTTTGCGCGAGACAGCCTGATGCGCCCGGCGCAGGTCAGTTTCCTCGAAGGTCTGGCGCAGGAAGTGACGGGGAAGGCGATGAAGTTCGAGTTCGTGCTCGATCCGAGTCTCAAGGCCCCCGTGTTTGCTGAGATCGATCTGGGCCTGCTGAATGAGCCGGGCACTGCGGCCAAACCCGCAGAAGCCCCCAAAGTGGAGGCCAAAGCTGCGGCCAAAGTCGACGCACCGAAGACCGCTGAGCTTGACATCCCTGCGGCCGCGCCCAAACCGCCTGAGGACTTTTACAACGACGCGCTGATCCAGCAGGCGATGGTGAAGTTCAAGGCGAGGCTGGTGACTGCTGAGTAAGTAATTGCTCGCATTGAGGAGCTTGCTGTCTTTGGATGGCGGACTTCTCACGTCATGACTTCCGCACCCACCGGTCATCCTCGCGGCATATATACTCTGTTCTTCACTGAAATGTGGGAACGCTTCAGCTACTACGGCATGCGGGCGCTGCTGGTGCTGTACATGGTGGCGGAGGTGAATCGTGGTGGCATGGGGCTGACGGATGAAATGGCCGCCGCCATCTACGGACTCTACACGGCACTGGTTTACATGACGGCATTGCCGGGCGGTTGGGTGGGGGACCGGCTGATCGGGGCGAAGTCCGCCGTGTGGTGGGGAGGCATCATCATTGCCACCGGGCATGTGGTGCTGGGCCTGCACAGTACGCAGGCGTTTTTCATCGGCCTGATTTTGGTGGCGTTTGGCTCAGGGCTGCTGAAGTCAAACATGAGCTCGATGGTTGGTCAGCTTTATCCCGAAGGTGGGGCAAGGCGAGATGCGGGATTTACGTTGTTTTACATGGGCATCAATCTCGGCGCGTTTTTCGGTCAGCTGATGTGCGGCTATCTGGGTGAGAACATTGGCTGGCGCTGGGGCTTTTCAGTCGCGGCGGTGGGGATGTTTCTCGGACTGGTGCAGTTCAAGTTTACGCACCGGCATGTGGCACAGATTGGCGAACGTGTGGTGCATGAAGGTCAGAACGTGAGGCGTGAATGGACCCTGCTGCTGCTGGCGCTGGCCGGTGTGGTCATTCTGGTCGCGCTCGGGGTGACTGGAATCATCCGCATTGACGCCATCAAATTCGCCGAACACACCGCATGGTTCATCTCCGGTGTGGCTCTGTTATATTTCCTCTGGGCGTTTTTTCTGGCCAAACTGGATGGGGTCGAGAAGAAGCGGATGGTAGTCATCCTCGTGCTGTTTCTGGCCTCGGCGATGTTCTGGGCGGGCTTTGAGCAGGTGGGGTCGTCCTTCAGCATTTTTGCGGAACGATTTACCATTCGAAAATTCGGCGGTTTGGAGGTTCCTGCGAGCTGGATTCAGGCGCTGAATCCGCTCTGTGTGATCGCTCTGGCTCCGCTCGTCGCGCTGCTGTGGTCACGGCTGGGGCGCAGTGATCGCGCACCTTCGCTGACGACCAAGATGTCTTGGGCGCTGCTCATGCTGGCGCTGGGTTTTGTGGTTGCGGGGTGGGCGGCGCATCGCGCCTTGACCATGGGGCCGGTATTTCCGACGTGGCTGATGTCCGTGGTCGTACTGCATACGCTTGGTGAACTCTTCCTCAGCCCGGTTGGTTTGAGTGCCGTCACCAAACTGTCGCCGCCACGCCTCACCGGTCAGATGATGGGCATCTGGTTTCTAGGCAGTTCCTTGGGTGATATTCTCGCAGGCCTGCTCGCAGGCGGTGTGACAGGCGACGCAACCGCGCAGATGCCCGAGCGCTTCATCCATGTGGCGATTATTGCCGGGATTTCGGGGTTCGTGTTGCTGCTCCTTGCACGCTGGATCACGAAGCTGATGCCGGGGATCAAGTGAGGAGGGGCGACCTCTATTTGGCCTGCGATTGTGCGCAGCAAGGGCCGGGCGCTGCTGCTTTCAGCGGGGCCCTATGTGAGCGAGACAGCGTCTTGGAGTGCGTGTGGCAAGCCTGGGCGCGGCGCCGCTTTTCGCAGGCCGGACGGTGGGCTGAGGCCGGAGTGGTTTCTATCCCCCTCGAAAGCGGTAGCTGCTATGCAGGCTTGCGCAGTGCATCTTCGCGACCGCAACTCCAAAACGCTGGCGCGCTCACGGAGGTCAGGCGTCTCGCCTGACAGAGGATTGGGGCGTCTCGCCTTGGTTTGGGATCAGACGGAGGCGGGACGCCTCGATCCGTGGACAGGCTGGAAGCCTGCCCTCCATGGACAGCCGGGGACGGCTATCCTACGGGATCAATGGTTGAAGTAGAACTCCTTGGAGTTCAGGAGGGCCCAGAACAAATCTTCGAGGACGTTCTGGCGGGCGCCGGGGTCTTCGGTGATGGCCTGCTGGACGTTGGTCCATTCTTTGTCCAGAGGCATGCGGCCAAAGACGCGGAGGAAGAGGTCTTCAACGATTTCGCGGTCGTTCTTTTTGTCCTGAATCATCTTGGCGACGACGCGGCCCTGCTTGATGCGGTCATTGACGGCATCGCCGTTCATGAGATGCAGCGCCTGGGAGAGGGTGGGTTCCATCTTCACTTCGCAGGAGCAGACGGATTCACGCTTGGCACGGCCGAAGGTGGTGAGGAAGTAGTTGGAGACGGCGCCATCGGCGATCTGCACGGCACGGGCGCCCAGAGGCAGGCCCTGGAACTTGTTCGGCGTGTCGGTGATCTGGGAGATGGCGTCGAGCAGGACTTCAGCACGCACACGGCGGACCTGGGCGTGGGAGAAGTTGCGGTGGTCTCCTGCGTTGGTCTCATTGACCTTGGTGCTGCGCTGGTAGGTCTGTGAGGTGCAGATGTCACGAACGAACTTGCGCATGTCGAATTTGTATTCGGTCAGGTGCTCGGCCAGCGCTGCGATCAGAGCGGGATTGGACGGCGGATTGGAGACGCGTACGTCATCGACGGGTTCCACCACGCCGACACCGTTGAAGTGTGACCAAATGATGTTGGAGACATTGCGGGCAAAGAAGGGATTGCTTGGTGAGGCCATCCATTCGGCGAGCACCTTGCGGCGGTCGTCACCAGGTTTCATTTCTGGAGTGTCACCGCCCAGGAACTTGGGCTTCATCACTGCCTGGGTGAGGAAGTGCCTCGATTCACCGCCCTTGCTGTTGTAGATGATGACCTCAGCAGGGTCGTCGGTCGGCTTGCGGCCGATCTGGGAGAAGAAGGCCTTGAAGCCGTAGTAGTCATCCATGGTCCAGCGGTCGAACGGATGGTTGTGGCACTGGGCACACTGGATGCGCATGCCCATGAACACCTGAGCGACGTTCTCGGTCAGCTTGAGCTGGTCGAGCTCGGTCTGGTAAAAATTCACCGCAGGGTTGGAGACCGTGCCGCCGGTGGAAGAAAGAAGTTCTTCCACGATTTCATTGATGGGGATGTTTTTGCCGATGCGCTCGGAGAGCCAGTTGTAATACAGCAGGGCGTTCTTGTAGAACGGCGGCTGGTTGTTGTTGATGGAGGAGCGGATCTGCAGCAGTTCGGCCCACTTCATGACCCAGAGTTCGGTGAACTCCTTGCGTTCCAGCAGGCTGTCCACCAAGGCGGCGCGCTTGTTGGGGCTGGTGTCGGCGAGGAAGGCGCGCATGTCCTTGGCTTCGGGATAAACACCGGCGATGTCGATGAAGGCACGGCGCACGAACTCTGCATCCGTGCAGATTTCGGAAGGCAGGATGCGCAGCTTGTGGAGGTTTTCATCGACCAAGGTGTCGATGTAATTCGTCTCGGCGAGATTGGGCCGCTCGTATTTGAGCTGCGCAGGAATCACGAGCACCTGAGCGGTGACGGAGTACACATTGAACCGGGCCAGCATGAAGGCTGCACCACGATCACCGGAGGTCACGAGGCCCTGCTTGTCGATGGTCGCTGTCGGGTCGTTGTTGGACATGAAGAGCGCGAGGTTTGTCACATCGCGGTCGGTGCCGTCGGAGTAGGTGGCGCGCACGGTGATCTGCTGCGTGGCGTTCTTGCCTTCCATGACGATCTGGCTGGGGAAGACTTCGATGCCGGTGACTTTGGCCACATCGGCGACGTCATCCTTTGCACCGGCGGAGACCCATTCGAGCAGCGCCTTGTTGTAAACGGAGTCGGGTTCGAAGCATTGGTTGCCCGAGTGCGGCACAGCGCCCACGGCTTTTTCAATGAGCGAGCTTTCTTCCGGGATGGCGAGATTGATGCGGCGACCTGGCATTTCACGGGTGATGCGAATGTAGTCGCCCGCGGGGTCCATGCCGAAGAGGGAGGTGCGGAAGCCGTCCTTGCCGCGTGCGGCACCGTGGCAGCCACCCTGATTGCAACCGCCGCGCATGAACACGGGCATGCAGTCGAGGCGGAAGGAGATGGCGCGATCCTTGGTGCCATCTTTGACATTAACAGCGGCTTTGACCGTCTGCCCGCCGAGGGAGGCGATGATTTCGGTGCTGCCTGCGTCTGCGACTGGTTTCAGTGTCAGACCATCAAGTGCGGCGATCTTGCTGTCAGCGACACGGAGGTCGCAGACGCCAGTGACGTCCTTGGTGGTGGCATCTTGAAAGGTGGCCAGCACGACGACGCGGTGGAAATCGCGCTTGGTTTCCAGGGAGTACTTGTCGGGAAGAATCTGGATGTTCTTCAGCGTGGGCAGCTTCTTCTGCAATTCGGCCAGGGCTTGGCGCTGCTCCGGTGTTTTGTAGACGAGTGTGAGATTCTGCGGCCATTTCGCGCCTTCGGCGATCCAGCGCTTGAGCACGTCGATCTCCTTCGCGGCGAGAGGTCCGCCTTTGGGCGGCATGATGTCATCGTCATCTTTGGGAAGAATGACTCGCTTGATCATTTCGCTGTCATCTGGCTTGCCAGCGACGAGGGCAGGGCCGTCAGCGCCGCCTTTGAGCAGTGCAGCGGCGGAGTCCATGAGCAGCTTGCCTTTGATCTTGTTTGGATTGTGGCACTCCAAGCACTTGGTTTCCAAGATGGGCTGAACATCACGCACAAAATCGACTCCAGGCGTTGCGGCTGTAGGGGTTGATGCTACAGCGGGAGCAGCGGCTGGCGCTGCGGGAGATGCAGGGTCAACAGCAAGAGCGCAGGAAGTGATGGCGAGGATAAAGAGAGAAGCGCGCAAGGGGCTTTTCATAGAGGGTAGGATCAAGGGGTTAATGAAGCTACGGGCCTGAGGGGATGCATTTATCAAAGGTGCGAAAAAACACTGTGAATAAAGCCATTATGCCTCCAGAGCCGCCAACCGCTGACCAATGGGCGGGTGGGAGTAGTGCAACCAGACCGTCAGCGCATGGGGATTGGGGTGCGTGAGGTGATCGAGCGAGAGCTTTTGCAGTCCTGCGATCAAAGGTGTGTTGCCACAGGCGGCTCGGGCGAAGGCATCGGCCTGGAATTCGTGCCGGCGGCTCAGGGCGCTGCTCAGCAGACCCAGCAGCAGGCTGGCAGGCTGGTAGAGGATGCTGAAGAGCACGAGTCCCAGACCCAGCGGCTGCCCAGTGACTCCGAAAGCCTGGAAAAAAGCGGGCGACTGCAAGGCGGCATGCAGCAGGTAAAACATCAGTCCGCTTTCCAGCAGGCCCAAGACCAACTGCTGCGGTACATGACGGCATTTGTGGTGCCCGATCTCATGGGCCAGGATCGCCTCCAGTTCCTCCTGCGAGTGTTTTTCGATCAAGGTGTCGAACAGGGCGATGCGCTTGTTTTTGCCGAAGCCGCTGAGAAAGGCGTTCGCCTTGCTGGAACGGCGGGAGCCATCCACCACTGACACATCGACAACGGGGAACTTGAGCCGTGCCGCCAGCGCCAGCAGCGCCTCACGGAGAGGGCCATCGGCCAGCGGCTGAAATTTGAGAAACAGGGGCATCAGCAGACGCGGAGAGAGCCAGGCCATGACGATGCTGAAGCCGGCGACCGTGAGCCAGGTGTAGAGCACCGCCTGCGTCTGTGTTTGGAAGAACCAGAGGATCAGCGCGAGCAGTGGTCCGCCGAGAAGAGCGGTGAGCAGCAGGCCCTTGAGGCGGTCTTTGATGAAGGTGCCCGGAGTGGTGCGGTTGAAGCCGTACTCGGCCTCGATCTTGAAGGTGTCATAGGCATCGAAGGGCAGGGAGAGTATGTTTTGCACCAGCATCAGCAGGCCGATGACGCCTACGCCTGTCTGGACTGCATTCCAGCCCCAGCCGGCGCTCCAACGCTGCAGCCAGTCAAAGCCGCCGCTCCACCAGAACAAAACCAACGCGCCGACCGAGAAGGTGCTGCGCAGCAGGTCGAGGTGCGCGGATTTGCCGGCATATTCACCAGCTTTCTGCACGGTTTCGTCAGAGAAAATCGCCTTCAACCGCTGGGGCAAGGCGTGGCGGAACTGCCCGAGGTTCAGAAACGTGGCGACGATTTCGAGGTGAAACACGCCGAGCACGCCGAAAACGGCGGCGATGAACCATGGATTGGAGAGGGTCATGAAAGGTGGAGCGGAAGCCTGTAGGATTGGGTGGTTATCTAGTACGCTGAATCAGGTGCGGCAGCGTCACAGAAAAATAATGTAACCACTCGCTCTGTGCGGCATTTCAGTCAATGACCACCTCCAAACCAGCACGCCATGTCCAAAGCCCTCATTCTCCTCTTCACCCTTCTTTGCGTCACCCCGGCATCAGCACAGCTCGGGGGAAGGTTGCGTGAACTCATTGCCAACCGCAGGCAGGCTTCTTCCGAATCAGCTGGTGAGGAGCTCAGCTACGGCCGAGATCCGCTGCAAAAGCTCGACTACTGGAAGCCGACGACTCCGGGATCACCGATCGTCATCTACGTTCATGGTGGCGGCTGGAAGCGCGGGGATAAACGAATGGCCGTGGGGGAGAAGGGGGAGCACTGCCTGCAGCAGGGCTATGCCTTTGCATCGGTCAATTACCGGCTGGTCCCGGCCTGCACCGTGGAGGACCAGGCGCAGGATGTGGCCAACGCCATCGCGTATTTGATCAGGAATGCAGAGAAACTGGGTTTCGATGGCAAGCGTGTCGCGCTGATGGGGCATAGCGCTGGTGCGCACCTGGTCGGTCTCGTTGGCACGGACCTGCGGTTTTTGAAAATCGCGGAAGTGGGGACGAAGGCCATTCGCGGTGCGATCCTGCTGGATGGTGCTGCATATGATGTGCCGCGCCAGATTGCTGAAGGCGGCGACTTCATGCATGACACCTATCTGGAGGCTTTTGGCACGGAGCCGAACCGGCAGAAAGGTCTCTCTCCCACGGTGCAGGCGGCAGCGCCGAATGTCCGCGCCTTCCTCATCCTCCATGTGCAGCGTGAGGACGGCACGGTTCAGTCCAACGCGCTCGGCGAAGCGCTGCGCAAAGCGGGCACTCCTGCCGAGGTCAAAGGATTCGAGGGGCAGGGGCTCAAGGGGCACATGGAGATCAATCGCGATCTGGGGAAACCTGATTATCCGGCGACACCTGTGGTGGATGCGTGGCTGAAGAAGGTGTTTGCCAAGTGAGGTGGCAAAAGTAGTCATGAGCTTTAGCTCGTTCTGGAACGCTCCATGATCTCCAGAGCGAGCTAAAGCTCAGCACTACTTTTCAATGCTCAGCGTTCACTGTTGGCTCATCGGCGTTCACATCATGCTCATGGCCCTGCGTGGCCTGATGTTCGAGATAGGAGGCAAAGATATCCTCAAGCTCCATCACGCTGCCGATCTGGGAGAAGCGCTGGCGCAGCCACTTGCCACCGGGGATCGACTTCGTGTAGTTCATGAGACGGTTGCGCATGGAGCGTATCGTCTGCAGTTCTTCCATGCGCACGTTGCGCTCGATCGCCAGCTTGCAGTGGCGGCGCATGAAGTTGAAGCGTTCCTCCACACTCGCGTGGGGGGCATGCGTGCCGGTGGCGAGGTAATGCTTTGCCTCTTTAAACACCCAGGGATTCGCCATGGCGGCACGGCCGATCATGATGCCCTTCACATTTGTTTGCGCACGGCGGATTTCTACATCGACACCGCTGGAGATGTCGCCGTTGCCAATGACGGGAATCTTCACGGCGTCGGCCACCTGACCGATGACATCCCAGTCCGCGAGGCCGGTGTAACCCTGTGCACGGGTACGGCCATGTACCGAGATGGCCTGCATGCCGCAGTCTTCGAGAATGCGGGCGACTTCGATGGCATTGACGAGGCTGGCGTCCCAGCCGATGCGGATCTTGGCGGTCACGGGAACCGAGACGGCTTTGGCGACTTCGCGGGCCACGCTGGCCAGCAGCGGGCAGTCTTTGAGCAGGGAGGAGCCGCCGTTCTTGGAAACCACTTTGTTCACCGGGCAGCCGAAATTGATGTCGATGAAGTCCGGCTGCTTCCAGTCGATGATTTTGCGCGCGGCTTCGCCCATGCGCACGCCGTCTGAGCCGAAGAGCTGAACGCCGAGCGGGCGCTGGGCATCATCAAAATCCGTGTAGTGCCGCGTGCGGTCGTCGCGCTGCAGGATGCCCTCGGCGCTGACAAACTCTGTCACCATCACGTCCGCCCCCTGTTCCTTGCACAAATGGCGGAAGATCACGTCCGTGACCCCGGCCATGGGGGCCAGATAGAGGGGAAAGCGGTCATTTTCGAACCAAGGAAGCATCTTAAAGCATAGCCGAACTGGCAGAGTGCGGCAAGTCGTGTCACATTGCCGGATGGCAAGACGCCACCGCTACCGCAAACCGATCCTCCCCGGCCTCTGGACCGTGCTGGCGGCGTTTGCCTTGATGGGCAGCATTGGCGGGATGTTCTGGGCGCTAGGAACGTCCACCAAGCTCAGCCGCGTGGCCCCGCCGGCCCCCGTGGGTGCGGTGGCGAAGGGAAAGTGATCGGGCGGTCAGAATGACGAATGTCGAAGCACGAATGACTAAATAAATCCGAAGCGCGAATGCCGAAGAAGGCCTTAGCCAGTTGCGATTGCTTGATCGCCATTCGTCATTGGGGCTTGGACATTACTTCGTCATTCGGATTTACTCATTCGTCATTGTCCGGTTCTGCAGCTTCCTATCTGTCAGCGACCTCGCCTACACCGCTGGTCTCACCACGACAATGTCTCCCAGAAGCTGCTCCTGCTCCACCTGCAGGTGGTTGAGCTTGATGAGTTCCAGCATGGCCAGGAAGGTCACGATCACCTCGCCACGGCTTGCGGCGCTGGTGAAGAGGTCTTCAAACTTCACCTTGGTGCCGACGAGCACGATCTGGAGAAGGTGCTCGATCTTGTCCGCCACGGTGTAGCGGTCATTGACAATCTCGCGGAAGTCGCTGGCGTTTTCGAAGCGCTTCAGGATGCGCTGGAAGGCGCGGATCAGGTCGAAGATGCCCACCTGGCCGATGGTCTCCACGGGGGCTTCGAGGTCAGGCAGTTCGGGAGTTGTGACGAACAGTTCATCGCCCTTCACTTCCTGCACGCCGAGGAAATGGGCGGCTTCCTTGAACTTCTTGTACTCCATGAGCTGACGGATCAGCTCCCAGCGCGGGTCACTCTCTTCGGCATCCTCCTCCGGCGGCTGGACTGCCTGAGGCAGCAGTTCGCGGCTTTTGATGTACATCAGATTGGCCGCCATGACGATGAACTCGCTCGCGAGCTCGATGTTGAGCGCCTTGAAGGTGTCGATGTAATCCAGGTACTGCCGCGTGATGCGCTCCAGCGACACGTTGTAAATGTCGATCTCCTCCTTTTTGATCAGGTAAAGCAACAGGTCCAGCGGGCCTTCAAAAATCTCGAGTCTAACTTTGTAATCGGTGTCTTCCACCGGCCGAGATAGACCGGGGAATCAGGGATGGCAACCGGGGAGCGCGGGTATTCAGTCCCCATGCTGGTTTCCGCTTCGGACAAAACCACCCTGCATTTACGGAACAGGACGCACGCGGATAAAGGCGATGCGTGTGGTGACCACGCCGCCGCCGTGAGAGGGTGAGAGGAGGCAGTGAAACTTGCCGGGGATGACGCGGATTTTTTCGGTCCATTCATCGAACTCATGTTTCGCGCCGGGATAGTCATCCTTGCCGCTGGTGAAGATTTGGAGTGTTTCCTCCAGGTCTGGCTCGATGGGTTTGGCCGTGGAGTGCTTGAGGGAGATTCCAAGCCGGGGTCTCTCGCCATGGGCGGCTGCCAGATCGACCGCAAGCTGTAATCCCACCGGCAGCGTCATCAGTGCCGTGGGCCGCATGCGGTAGGGGGCATCACGATTGGGTGGGTCGAATTCAGTGGCTGTCATGTACTCCTCCGTCACATTCAAGGTGCTGCGGACTGAGGCGCGAGTGCGCAGCATGGCGTGTGATTGAAGGGTGGCCGTGCCTTGCGTGAGGCGCTGCTGGCTGAAGGTCATCAAATCATCGCTCTTCACGGCCTGCCACTCCTTGGCGTCTTTCGCCGGGACCTCGAAGATCAGGGTTTCGACTTCGAAGTCATCCGAGGCGGCTTTGGGAGTAGGCCCCTTGGCAGACCGATGCGCGAAGAGGAAGACAGTCTCATGCTCCGGGATGTCGCCGCCGGACATGACCGCAGGGATGCTGCTTACTGCGCAGAGATGAGTGCCGGATTTGGTGAAGGCTGAGGCTTCGCTGTGGATGGACAGACTGCGAAAGCGTGGTTCCCACATGATGGCTTCGGGCATGTCGCGGGCGAGTTTCCACTCAGTGCGTGCTGGCGGTGCCAGATCTTGGTGGAGTGCGAGGTTCTCGCCCTCCTGTTCGAGTCGGGTACCAACCGTGCGTTTATTCCAAGACGAAGGAATACTGGGCATTTCCGTGGGATAAACATGCAGTCGGGCGCTGTTCTGGATTTTTCGACCGTTTAATTGATTGGCCGATGCCAAACAGGTTGCCACATGCGCCTGTCCGGCCTTCACCCGCGCCACCAATTCTCGCAGGAGGTCTTCATCTTTTCCCGGTTGGCGTGCAGTGAGCAGGGCCTGCGCATGGTCATTGTCGAGCGCGATGCCAAGGAGCAGCAGGGGGGGCGGGGCGGCAGGTGCAAAGGATGGCTGTTGCGCAGGAGAGGTGGGATCTGGGGCGAAGGGGTCGGCCGGTTGTGTTGGTTCAGGCGAGGGTGTCTTCGACTGATTGTGCTTCTTATCCCCGCCTTGCAGCCGCTGCGCCATGGTGACATCCAGCCAGCGTCCTTTCCGTTCGGTTCCCCAGGTCTGATCCGCAGGTGACATCATGGAGACGAGATGCGGTGATTCATCGTGGAAAGCCACTTCTCCCTGGGTCGTCTCTTCAAAGCGGTCATACCAGTCCATCCAGCCGTGGATGGCCTTGCCGGTTGACTTCCCTTGGGCTCTGTCATGCACGCGCAGCCAGGAAGTGGGCCACTTCACCGCGAGAGGAAAACGCGGCGCGTAATGACTGTTCCAAGCTGCATGCGGACTCCCGATGGCGCAATCGAGCTGAGTGCCTGACTGAACCGTTTCAAACCTGATGGGCAGTTGATACAGCCTGTTAACGTCCTGGTCGATCTCCGTAGGAACCCAGCATTCGTCACCGGCCTGGGCTTGTGTACGAGCGTTCAGGGAAGTGGTGGTCAGGTTCGAGACGACGCTTGCCTGCCCGGAGGCCACGGCTTCTTGCAGCCGCTTTTCCAGTGCCGCATCGCTCTGCGGCCCCCCCAGCGACCACTCAATCATGTCCATCTCTGGCACGCGATAAATCGTCTGCCGGAGTTCCGTCGGCGGCGGTGGATTGCCATGGCTGCCTTGAAGGGTGCCTTGAATAAATGCAGCGATGCGCGTGTTTGCATCGTCTGCCAAACGAAAGGTGGTGATGAGGCGCTCGTCCTTGCAGGCCAGCACCTCGCCTTGCCAGCGCAGGCGTTTGAAATGGGGGGCGGTCACGGTCTTTTGGTCGCGCTCGGTCCCTTTGGCAGCCGTGGCGTAGGTCATGGACTGCATCTGCGGTTCCTGCAGGTCATGGGTCAAGCTGATGCTCAGCCGTGTGGCTCGGTTGGGATCCAGATCCAGTGTCTTGTTCACCACTTTGATCTCGGTGCCGATGAGCTCCGGCAGTGTTTTCCTGGCAACAACGCTGTTGCGATCCTTTGCGAATGCCCATTCGGTGACGATGTCCCGCTCTTTGCCGGAGCGCAGAACCAGTTCTTCTTCATCACCGCGCAGTTCGCCTGAAAGTACCACCAGTGTCTTTGCCTGCAGGCGCTCGCGCAATCCCACCGGGTTCGCGCCTTGGGCCATTTCGTGCTGCCAGTCGCTTTCCTTTACCGTTGTGATTGTGACGACAACCTTGTTGGCGGCATCCTGTGTCAGGGCTGTCTGACCACCCGCGAGGATGGCAAGTGGCATGATCCAAACCGCCAGATGGTTGCTCATTCATAGTTTCTATCTGAAAAGCAGAGGGCGTTGCAATGGGAATCGCTCTGGTTCTCGCTTTTTCGAGGCTTTTCGTTTAAGAGCCCACCCATCAATATCATGCCTGCCAAGAAGAAACCCAGTGCCAAGCCGCTCAGCGGCGCCGCCTTGATCAAGGAGGTGTTCCGCCGCATCCGCGTGGCGCGGGGCTACTGGGATGCGCATAACAACCGTGCCTGCCGGGGCGAACGTGAGAAGGCGATGGCGCTCTATGAAACCCTGAGCGAGGCGGAGCGGGAGAAGGTGCCGCAGGTATTGCGTGTGTGGCTGCGATACCGCAGCGAGAAATACTTTGGCGACGGCCGCACGCCGCCGGGAGGTGGGAGATGAAGAAGGATTGGCCGCAAAAAGACGCAAAAAATTCAAAAAAACAGACTTGGATTTTATGCTTCCATATCCTCTTCAAAGCAGGTGCCTTAGAGTCCTGTTTCTGTTCCTGCCTTTTTGCGCCTCTTGCGTTTCTTTGCGGCCAACTTCATCCCTGCTGCTGACATGGACAACGCCCGCAAAGCAGGACTGCACCCGCGTAATCGCTTCAACACACGCTACGACTTTCCACAGCTCATCGCGTGTTGTCCGGCGCTGGCGGCGTTTGTGAAATCGAATGCGTATGGGGATGACAGCATCAATTACGCGGACCCGCTGGCGGTGAAGGTGCTGAATCAGGCGCTGCTGAAACAGGGCTATGGCTTGGAGCATTGGGACATCCCGCCGGGTTATCTTTGTCCGCCCATTCCGGGGCGCAGTGATTACATTCATCATCTGGCGGATTTGATCGCGCTGCGGCGTGGGCCGTCGGTGCGTGTGCTGGACATCGGCACGGGTGCGAACTGCATTTATCCGCTGATTGGCGCGAGTGAATATGGCTGGAGTTTTGTCGGTGCGGAGATTGATGCGGTGGCGTGGCGCTGGGCGCAAAAGATGGTGGGGGCGAATCCGAGTGTGACGGGCTTGATCGAGTGTCGGTTGCAGAAGTCGGAGGCGCAGTATTTTCAGGGTATCATCAAGCAGGGCGAGCACTTTGATCTGACGATGTGCAATCCGCCGTTTCATGCTTCCGCTGCCGAAGCGGCAGAGGGCACTCTGAGAAAGCAGCGCAACCTTGGCGGGAAGAAGACAGGGCTGAACTTCGGTGGCAAGGCCAACGAGCTTTGGTGCGAGGGGGGTGAGCTGGGCTTCATCCGCCGCATGATCGAAGAGAGTGCCGGATTTGCGGGGCAATGTGGTTGGTTCACGACGCTGGTTTCCAAAAGCGAGCATCTGCCGCGACTTGAGCAGGCGCTGCGGCGTGTGAAGGCAGCGCAGGTGAAGGTTATCGACATGGCTCAGGGGCAGAAGAAGAGCCGCATTCTGGCGTGGAGGTTTGGCGCTGCGGAGGTCAGGCCTCTGGCCTGACCATGGACTGGGGCGTCTCGCCTTAGTTCATAGTTCTTAGTTCAGAATCAAAGGCGGGACGCCTCGATCCGACTGACAGCCGGGACGGCTATCCTCCGTGTGTTTGCGCGGAAGATCGTGTAGAAGTGTTCGTATTGATTTCCCTCATGAAATTACCGATCACTTTCTGTTCCGTTCTTCTGCTGGCCTCGGCACTGCATGCCGAGGTGAAGCTGTCCAAGGTCTTCACGCCGCACATGGTGCTGCAGCGCGGCATGGCGGTGCCGGTGTGGGGAACGGCGGCTCCGGGTGAGAAGGTGACGGTGGTGTTCGCGGGACAGAGCAAAACGGCCACGGCAGATGACAAAGGCGCATGGAGCGTGAAGCTGGATGTACTGAA
Organism: Prosthecobacter sp.; assembly: GCA_021733925.1. Taxonomy (GTDB): domain Bacteria; phylum Verrucomicrobiota; class Verrucomicrobiia; order Verrucomicrobiales; family Verrucomicrobiaceae; genus Prosthecobacter. Next base: position 17,152 of record JAIPJY010000069.1, read on the forward strand.
GGCGAGCGGGGAGCCGCGCACGCTGACGATCGGCAGCCAGAAGATCGAGGACGTGCTTGTGGGCGATGTGTGGATCGGCTCCGGCCAGTCGAACATGGACATGGTGGTCGCCAGCTACATCGCGGGAGATCCCGTGCTGGCGGAAGCGGCGAAGCAGACCTATCCGCAACTGCGCCTGCTGCGCAAAGACGCGAACGCCACGTGGGAGCAGGCCACACCGGAGACGAATCCGAAGTTCAGCGCGCTGTTGTTCTCGTTTGGTTTTCCATTGCAGAAGGAACTCGGCGTGCCGGTTGGGCTGATGGTCGGCGCGGTCGGTGGTACGCCTTCGGGCTTTTGGCTGAGCGAGGAAATGTATCGCAGCGATGCGGCATGCGCCGAGGCGGTGAAGGCGTTTGCGCCCACTTACAAGTATGACGAACTCGTGGCGAAGTATGCCGTGGACAAGGCCAAGTGGGATGAAGAGATTGCCCAGTGGAAAGTCATCGCGGATGCAGCCAAGAAGGAGGGCAAGGAGGTGCCACGTCCGCCACGTGCTCCGCAAACCGTGGGCAAGGCGGGCGAAACCAACTCGGGCAAAGTGGGCCAGCTCTTTGAAGCCTACATTCGTCCCTATGTCGGCTACGGCATCAAAGGCGTGCTGTGGGATCAGGGAGAGAGCCGCACGAACATCGTGGGTGTGGATCAGGTGACGCTCATGGGCGCACTGATCGGCGGCTGGCGCAAGGCCTGGGGGCAGGGTGATTTCCCGTTTCTCTATGTGGAGAAGCCCAGCGGTGGTGGTTGTGCATTCGACTATTCACAGCCGATGAACCGTCTTGCGGAGAAATTCGCTCCGCTGCCGAAGACAATTCCGAACAACCCGGATGCTCAATACTCGCACGTTGCCTTTGAGCAGTTCATGAAATATGCGAATACGCACATGGTCATCAGCAGCGATCTCGGCAACGGCATTCATCCGCCGAACAAGTCCGGCTACGGCGCGCGTGCTGTGCAGGTGGCGCTGGCGGTGGCGTATGACAAAGGCAATGAATACCTGGGGCCTCAGCTTGCCTCACACTCGATCTCTGGCGGCAAGGTCACGCTGAAGTTCAAGCACGGTGGCAAAGGTCTGGCCTTTAAAAATGGCGACAAGCTGCAGGGCTTTGCGATTGCCGGTGCCGACAAGAAATTTGTCTGGGCTGATGCCGCCATCGAGGGCGACACCGTCGTGGTTTCAAGCCAGGATGTGCCACAACCTGCCGCCGTGCGCTACGCCTGGAGCAATGCTTTCCAGTGGGCGAACTTCTTCAATCAGGACGGTCTGCCTGCGCAGCCGTTTCGCACGGATGCGTGGTGAATGCCGGAGGTCAGGCATCCTGCCTGACTGCGGACTGGGGCGTCTCGCCTTAGTCAGAATCAAAGGCTCGAAGCCTCGATCCGTTGACAGGCCGGAGGCCTATCCTCCGGGCTGGCTAGGCAAGCGCTCGGGAACGGACTTGTCGTAATCATCGCTGTTTAGCGCCTCCAGGAAGGCTTTGATGGGTGCATGATCTTCGGGGAGCATGTTCATCTGACGCAGCAGGGGATCGAGCGGTGGCAGGGTGCTGGTGTCGCCGCCTTCGAGGGTTTCGGCGGCTTGATCCATGAGGCGGTCATAAAACAGCAGCACTTCATCGAGCGTGAGCGTGCCGCCATGATGCATGTAGGGCGCGGTGTGCTTCAGATTGCGCAGGGAAGGCGTGCGGAACTCGGTGCGGTTTGTGGCGGAGTCGGTCTGGCCGATGGCGTGGAGCTTGAAGTCGGAGAGCATGGGGCCGTTGTGGCAGAGTGCGCAGCCGGCTTTCTGAAAGGCCGCCATGCCTTGCTGCTGCTCGGCGGTCATCGCGGTTTTGTCGCCACGCATGAAGCGGTCGAAGGGGGCGTCGGGTGTGATGAGGGTGCGCTCATACGCGGCGATGGCCTGTGAGACTTTGTCGGCGGTGATTTCAGTCTCGAAGAGTTTGACGTATTCGGGGATGCTATTCAGACGCTCAATCATTGATGGAACCGCGTCTCCTTCGCTGCACACATCGCCGCGCATTTCTTCGCGCTGGCGGATCGGTGCCAGGGCCTGCGCTTCGAGGCTGCGCACGCGGTTGTCCCAGAACATGGGGGACTTGGCGGGATCAAACGGCTTGCCGGTTTCGATGCCGTTGAAGGCGGCGTTGAGGATCGTGGGCGTGTTGCGTGTCAGCGGCAGAAAGGCGGCGCCTTGGATGAGTTTGCGCCCAGGTCCGATGCCGCTGGCATGCACGCCGAGCGGGGTTGGTCTGCCATCCGCCCAGCCGTGCTGCGGATGGTGGCAGGTGGCGCAGGCGACATCACGTGTGGCGGAGAGAATGGGGTCAAAGAACAGCAGTCGGCCGAGGGCGATCTTCGAGGGCGTGTCGCCGGGCAGCGCGGCCGATCTTGGCAGCGCCTCGATTTTCGTGTTGGGCTGCGATGCAGCCGTCGCAGCCGCCAGGATCACGACAAGGGTGGAGAGCATATGGAATCAACGCGCTTCGACCGCTCAGCGTTGCAGGACAAAGAGTCTTGGAGCGCGGACTTTAGTCCGCAGCAGGTCGCTCACGCAGGGAAGGCTGTTTACGCGCGCTGCGTGCGGCAAGCAGGTTGACGCTGGAGGTGTGAATGCGGAAGAGGAATGCGGAGCATGGGATGCGGGCGGAGTGCTGCGGAATGAATTCCGCGCTCCGTTTGCTGCGCAGCTTTTAACCGTAACCATGCAGTCGAAGTCTTTGCACGATGCAGGCTCAAACTCACCAGCGGGTGAAGGCTCGCGGCAGCGTCCTGGACTGCGCCGGTCCTCCGGCGCTTTCGCACGTCTGCAGGCCCACGGAAAGCTCCAGAGGGCTGGAGCACTCCAAAACGCTGTCGCGCTCTTTTGCCACAATTGCATGGTTACGGATTAACGTGCTTCATCCAAGCGGCGGTCGGCATGGCGCAGAAACTCCTGCAAATCACGCTCTGCCTGCGGCGTGAGCGCATGCGCGGCGGCGCGATAGGTTTTGAGGCGAAACTCCAGGAACTGGCGCTGCCAGGGCGGATTGGGTTCAAACAGGGAGAGTACTTCAATCTGTTGCGCTGGAGAGAGCAGGGGAATGATCTCCACCAGCGTGTTCATGCGGCTCGGTTCGGCAAGGCCGCCGGGAAACGGCTGCTGGAGAACGGCCATGAACTGTGGGACGAGATCGCGATTGTTGGCTGCGAGCGGTGGGACCAAGGAGAGGGCGGTTTGCACGGAAGAGAGTCGCACCCAGACTTGGGGTCGCAGAGCTTTGAATCCTTCAAGCAACTGAGACGCGGCATCGTCGTAGGATTCATTTCTGAAGGCGGACAGCGCGGCGGCGAAGTGTGCGTCGGCAGGCCAGTCCTGGCGCACGGCTGCAATGAAGGGAATCAGTTGCTCGGCGGTGCCTGCTTGTGCGGTGGACTCCAGCAGCATCAGTTGTTCAAAAGGGCTGGTGGGAGTTCCCACCCATGTGGTGAGGACTTCGTCGAAATTTCCTTTGGCAAAGGCAGCGGCGGCGTCTGCGCGGCGTTGGTCATCGCCATTGAGTTCGGAGGGAATGGTGGAGGTGGCACCGTCTGCGGCGAGCATGCGCAGGCGCTCATAGGTGAGGCGTGTGTGATCGATTTTCGCCGCAAGGTGTGACGGCACGTCCATTTCCTGCGCGATGGCCATGGAAAGCACCTGCGTGGTTTCAAAGGTGTTGTCTTTGGAGAGGGCGCGGGCAAAGCCGTACTCCAGCAGGTTGCGGTCATCGGTGTTGATGTTGGCGGGAGTGTGCTGCAGCAGACTGCGGGCAAACTCAGGCGAGGCCAGATGATGGGCGAGCACACCTTCGACGGAGTTCGTGAGCCACACGCGCTTGAGAGCTTCGGTCATCAGCGGCTGGGCGATGCGCGTGCGCAGTTGCTCCATGGTATATTCTGGTGGCGTGAGATGACCGATGAACAGCAGATCGTTGGGGCCGGAGATCCAGGTCTCGACATGAGGAAACACGGAGGTGAGGGTGGCATAGACCTGGCGGATGGCATGCGCATCCACTTCATAACCCTGCACCCATTGGGCAAAGAGACCGTGCTCATTGAGCCGGGCTTTGGCGGCGGCGTAGAACTCCTGCGTGAACAAGGTGGAGACGCCAGCGCGATAGGGATTGGAAGGTTCGGAGATGATCAGGTCGTAGTGGCTGCCTGCTGCCAGCAGGGCTTCGCGTGCATCGCCAGGAATGAGATGGACGTTGGCTTTGTTCAGCACATCGCGGTTCACGGGTGCGAAGTGATTGCGCGCGAGGCTGGCCATGGCGGGCTCCAGTTCCACCACATCCACCTGCTTCATCTCAGGCACGTCTGCGACCCAGCCGGCCGTCGTGCCGGTGCCAAGGCCGACGATGAAGGCGGTATGCGGTGCGGGATGCAGCAGTGCAGGCACCAGTCCCTGCATGACCTGCGTGTCGGCATCACCAAACGCAGAGCCGTCGGATTTGCCGTTCACGTAGAGGCAGTAGCCGTCATCACTTGATACGGCGGCCACGCTGGCCTCACGTCCTTCAAATTCATGGGCAATCTTCCAGCGGCTGGCATGCAGCCAGCCGCGCAGGCCATTGATGGAATTTGGCAGTGACTCCACGCGACCGTAGCCGATGGGCTTGTGCCGCCATGCTGCTGTGGGACCGGTGGGAACGAACATCAGCCAACCTGCGCTGAACCATAAGACGGCGATCACAGGCCAGGACCACCGAGAAGCAGACCGTGCTCCGAGCAGCGCCGCGCCAAGACTGAGCAGCAGGGTGAGCAGAAACACCCAGTGCCAGGCACCGAGTGCGGTCAGCCATGGCAGCAGCACGAAGCCTCCGGCGAGCGATCCGGCGATGGCTCCAAGAGTGTTGGCCGCATACGCGTAGCCTACATGCCTGCCCGCATTACAACTGCCGCTGCCCAGCAAACCCACGAGCAGCGGGAACTGCACGCCCGCGAGGATCGAAGGCCCCAGCACGAGCAGGCTGGCGATCAAGGTCCATCCCGCAATCTGGCCCGGCAGGCCAAGCGAACGCAACTGATTCACATCAATGGCAAAGACGGCGATGCGGTCTCCCAGCGCGAAGGGCAGCGCGAGAAACAGCGCCTGCCATGCCGCGACACGTGCCAGTGCCACCAGCGTGACCGCACCGGCGCGTGCCGCCCAGAGCATGCGATAGAGCAATCCTCCCAGACCGATGCCCGCGAGTGCGAGCGCCAGGATCAAACCGAAGCCATACACTGAACTCCCGAGCAACGGTGAGAGTATGCGGAACCAGACGAGTTCACTGAGGAAAAAGGTAAAGCCAGTGATGCCTGCGGCGAGATAGAGAAAGCGTGCCGTTAATGGGCTTGCAGCCACTGCTTCAGCGCCAGGTGTCGTGGGCTTCACAGTCTTTGACGGATCCGACCGATCCGCCAGATTCACCTCACGCGCCACATACCACGCAATGCCACCGATGAGGAGATTGACTCCCGCAGCCGCCATGACGGTCGTGCGAATACCCCAGAGTTCGAGCAGCCAGAAGGTGCTGACGAGCACACCCGCGAGTGCGCCGAGAGTGTTGACCCCATAGAGCACACCGAGACTGCCGCGCTGCGCGTCCTGATCTGTCTCCACCCATTTGAAAGCTGCTGGCAGACTGCCGCCCATGAGCAGGCAGGGTGGTGCCAGCACCACGGTGGCGAGCAGGAGTTGCAGCAGTGTGGCAGGCACCTGACCCAGCGCAGCAATGCCGCCGGTGCTCAGATAAAGCGAACGCACCATCGAAAGCAGCAGCGGCGTCAGCAAGGCTGCGATACCGACGCCGAGCTCGATCCAGGCATACAGCCGCAGCGGATTCGCGGAGGCTTCCGCCTTGCGGCCAAACAGCGCACTGCCTGCACCCATTGCGCCCATGAAGATGGCCAGCACGGCTGCGGTGGCCGGTGTGGCCCCGCCGAAGACGAGCCGGAACTCCCGCAGCCACGCCATTTGGTACACCAGCGCACACGCACCGGAGAGAGCCAGCAGGCAGGCGAGGAAAGGGAGGCGCAGAGCAGGGGTGAGAGTCATCGTTGCGCACCAAGACGCACGAAGCTTACGGTGTCCAGTTGCGAAACAGGTGGCTCATCCCACCGGCGTGGCCCAATGCTCGCGGTATTCGCGTTTGAGCAGCTTTGAGGTGTCGGCGGCACCGATGAACTGCTCTTTCGCGGGATCAAACACCAGTGCGCTGCGGGTGCGTGCGGCGATGTTGCCGAGGTGGCAGAGCGCGGTGGAGAGGTGGTTGATCGTGATGTCGGCGTTCAGTTTCGCGCCGGTGCGGATGGCGTCGAAGAAGTTGGCGTGATGCGCCGCGAGGTCAGGGCCGGAGGTGGGTTTGATGTCTTCGATGAGCTTGTTTTTGCGGCCATAGATCTGCCAGCTTCCTTTCTGCTTGCCGCCAATGATCATGCCTTCGGTGCCGTACCATGCGCAGCCGTTTTCGTGGCCCTCCTGCACATACGGCGACCAGTCACGCTGCTCATAAATGAGCTGCTTCGTTTTGCCTGCGATGTCGTACTCAAAACCGCAGTAGAGCGTGTCAGGCCATTCCTGGTCGTCATCAAAGAAGAGCTTGCTGCCCTGGCCGATGATGCGGTTCGGATGCTGATCCACCCCGAGGCCCCAGCGGGCGATGTCGATGTCATGCACGCCGTCATTGCCGAAATCTCCCGCGCCGAAATGATGAAACCAGCGCCAGTGGCCGGGATGGTAGGTGGTTTTAAAGGGCACCTTCGGCACGGGACCAAGCCACTGCTCGTAATCGAGGTTCGCGGGCGGCTCCGAATCAGGCTTGTGGCCCTGATTCGCCCGAAGCTGGCTGTTCCAGGCCTTCGCCACCAAGACCTCGCCGATGATGCCGCTGCGCAGCTTTTCGATGATCTGGCTGATGCTGCCTGTGCTGCGGCTCTGCGTGCCCACCTGCATGGCCACTTTGTTTTTCGCTGCGGCCTCAATCATGAGCCGTCCTTCACGCAGATTGTGCGAGCAGGGTTTCTCCACATAGACATGCTTGCCCGCATTCGCGGCGAGGATCGCCCCCGGCGCATGCCAGTGGTCCGGCGTGGCCATGAGCACGGCCTGCACGGATTTGTCATCAAACACCTGCCGCATGTCGCCGGAGATCCTGGGCGTCTGACCGGTAAGCTCCTGAATCTTTTTGGCCGCGGCCTCCGCCCGCTTGGAGTCCGCATCACAAACCCAGGAGTAGATCACGTCATCGCGTTTGCACATCGTGTTGATGTGGTTCGTGCCCATCCCGCCGGGGCCGATGAAGGCGAGGTTGATCTTGTCAGCCCCCGCCGCCTTGAGAATGGCGGGAGCAGCGAGCGAGGCGAAGGCGGATCGACGGACGAACTGACGGCGGTTGAGCAAGTTCATGGTGCCGTGACATACGGCGGGAAACCGGCGGACCATGCACGCCGTGCGCCCTTTGCAGGCTGCCCAGACAGGGTTTTGTCAGTTTTGGCGGTTTTGGCAGTGACTTTTAAAAGGGGGAGATATTTTTCGCGAATGGCGGAGCGTGCTCAAGCGAACCAGCAAAACCTGCAAAACCAACGAAACTGGGGGTTTTGAGGGTTTTGTTGGTTTTGAGGGTGCTTTTTAAAAGGGGGACGAATTTTGTATTCGCAGGCAGGGAGGGCTGAAACGTTCAACAAGTAGCCTTGATGTTACATCGGCTCTGGCTGTGGGGGGAGCTGGTGGTGTGCTAGATGGCAGATGTGAGCCAAAGCAGAGCCGGATGACAAACCGGCCTGTGACAGGAGGACAGGTCAGGATAGGATGAGGTATTCAATGCTCTATAGTAGCACCAAGTGGTTACTAGAAGCATGGTGTTTCCCTTTGGAACAGGCATCCTCGCTACGCAGCAGCAGGGCTGCTTTGCCGCAAGTCATGGCAGGAGATGGATTGATTATGATTTTCACCCTTACTTACCTGTTTTTTTCATTCATCCACCCCTTACTGGCCAACCTCATGAATGGTGAACTTCTTGAATAGGGACTGCCAAAACTGACGAAACCCTCTGGACCGCCTCCGGTATGGTCTTCCACGCAAGCCGGTAGAAAAACACTCCCCCTTCCAAAAAGAACCCTCAAAACCAACAAAACCCTCAAAACCCCCAGTTTCGTTGGTTTTGCAGGTTTTGAGGGGGCGCTTGAGCACGCTCCGCCCCTGGCGAAAAAATAGTCCCTCTTTCAAAAAGCACTGCCAAAACCGCCGAAACCGCCAAAACCCTCCTGGTGGGCTCGGTGAAAAACAGGTCCCTCTTTGAAAACGAACCGCCAAAACCGCCAAAACCGCCGAAATCAGGTCATCTGGCGGATGAGCGTTCAACCCCTGGTGAGCGTGTGACGAAGAACATTCCACGTCATGTGGATGGGGGCTCAGCCTGCGGAAGGCGGCAGCTTCGCTAAGGGGCCAAATGGGTCATCATGCTCTCGCAGCACCATATGGAGTGCGGTTGCGGAGGGAGGAACGACCGCAGCCACCGCTTTCCGTGGGCCGGACAGAGTGCACGGGCCGTGAGGCTTTCGAAGGCGGGAGCGGGGTGGGCTTTCGCGAGTCGGTGAGCCCACGCACTCCATGAGACGCTCGAAAGCGGCAGCTTCACTCGTCCCTCGTTGCGCAGCCGCACTGATTCGCTGTCGCTCACCCTGCGGGCTCCTTTCAGTCGTCTATCTTCGCTTCGCTACGGTTCCAAAAAATGGCGCGGTCGCTTTCACGCCACCCGGCCCTACTTCTGATAAATCGGCAGGAAGTGATGATGCACACTCAGACTAAGTAACGCCAGTGACGTTGCATACACGGCCCCGGCGCTCTTCTCGTTGCCATTGCGCGGATACCAGCTGCCATCCTGACCTTGGGCGGCGATGAGGGTCTGCTCGGTCTTTTGGCGGGCAACGGCGGCGAAGTCGCCACCGCGCTGGTACATGCCCTGGGCGTAGTAGTAGCAGCCGTAAAAATACCAGGGCTCGTTGATTTCGGGCGGGGACTTGAGCAGCCAGTTGGCGGAGCCGAGCACTTCGACCGTCTCATACTGGCCGCAGACCTGGAGGGAGAGCAGTCCGGCGGCGGTGGTGGAGAAGGTCTGGCGTCCGCCATAGGGCTCGTAGCTGAAAGCGGCGGAGTCGCTCTTGGGATTGCCGTTGGAGTCACGTTCCACGCGATAGCTGCGTTTGATGTAAGCCACGGCGTTGTCGATGGCTCCTTTGGGTACTTCAAAGCCTGCGTCTTTGGCCGCACGCAGCGCCATGACCTGCCAGACGCTGACCGAGATGTCGCTGTCGCTGGAGCTCGGCTCATAGCGCCAGCCGCCGCGGTTGGCTTCGCTCTTGGGCACCTGCTGGGAGCGGATGATGAGCTGAATCGCGCCCTCCAATTGCTTGTGCAGGCGTTTATCCGTCGCTTCATCGGGTGCGTGGCCGATCATTTCGGCCATCATGAGCGAGATGATGCCATGGCCGTACATGCGTGAGCGGTCGCTGCGGCCGAGATAGCCGTTTTCATCGGGCTCCACGCCTTCCACGACAAAACGCAGGGCCTTGCCGCAGGCGATGCCTTCCGGCGTGGGGTCATCCGGCATGTGGCCCACGGAGGCCAGTCCCATGAGGGCGAGCGAGGTCATCGCCGCGCTGTGGGAGGGCAGATCCCCACGCTTCGGCTTCGCATCCGTTTTTTCATCCACGATGAAACCTGCCGATTTCTGCTGCTTGATCAGCCAGGCCACGGCCTTGTCCACCGAGGCTTTGACCTGGGGAGAGATCAGTTCCGGTTTGGGGGACTGTGCGGCTGCGAGGGTGGTTGCCGCAGAAAGGATAAGAAGTGATCGGAGGAGGCGCATCAGGGGACGGAAACTGTCCAATGCACTCTCAACGCGCATTCATCCAAGGAATTTGCGGCTCATTCTGCAACTCCTTCCAATTGTTCCAGGCCAGCATGCCGAACAGAAGCAGGGTGAAAATGCCGCTGCCCACGCGAATTCCGGCGTCAATGTCCAGCAGGCTGAGGATCCCATCTTGCAGGCGCATCCAGATATCACTGACCACGGACAGCAGCGCCAAAGTCACCGCGCAGACGATGCTGATGGTCAGCGCCTGCCGTTTCTTGCGCGGTCCGAGGTAAGCCTGGCAAAGGTGGCCGCCATCCAGCGGCAGCACGGGCACCAGATTGAGCAGCGCCCAGAAAATACTGACCACGGTGAAGGCGTCCAGCATCTGGTGCAGCCAGAGCCATGGCGGAGGCCAGAGGGTGATCGCCCAGCCGACGGCAAGGCCAAAGAGGATTTGCAGCCCCGGGCCCGCAGCACTGACGAGGAAGTCTTCCTGCCGGGTGCGGGGCTTGCTGCCGATCGCCAGCCCGCCGAAGGCATAGAGAACGATGCCCACCCTGCGGTCACCGTAGTTCCGCATGGCCAGCGCATGCCCCAGTTCGTGAATCAAGATGGACAGCAAGACCGCCGCCACCCAGGCCAGCAGACCGCGAAACTGCTCAGGGGTATTGGCGTTGAAGGCACCTCCCATGAGCGCGGTGTTGAGCCAGAACATCCCATGGATCTGGATCGGAAAGCCAAAAAGAGTGAAGCGTAGCATGGTGTGGAGAAGGAGTAAGGGGATGCTGTCTCACAAGCGACGGCCTAAATCCACTCTTTGATATCGTAGGTTGTTATTCGGGGAACTCGATTTGATCGAGATCACGGGCAGAATGAATCACGCGAATGACCTCAATGCCATTGTCGACAGGTCGGAAAAAGAAACAGTATTTGCCGAAGGGATAGCTGCGGCAATTCCGCGCCATTTCTGGGCGAGGGCGGCCAAGGGTGTTCCATTTGGCAAGGTGTTCGAGTTTGGATCGAAACCGCTCGATGAGCTGATCAGCCTTGGCAATATCTGAATAGACGACTCTGGCCATGACCTATGAGGCACCGTGACGATCTGCATAGGCACCGTGACGATCTGCGAAAAACGCATCCCACTCCATTTCGCTTCCTTCGCCACGGTCGAGTTGATCGACTCCGACTTGAATATCACGGCGGAGACTTTCGAGCTTTTTTTGTTCAGCTTCGCTGAGTCCTTCTTCGACCTGATCCTTGTACATGGACACGACGCTGATGAAAAACTCGTCCGCATTGTGAAAATCACCGGCTTGAACCGATTTGTTCACGAACTGATGCAGCTCATCGGGAAGTTGAATGGCTACTTGGGTCATGGTGGTTTGATTGTATCAAGGCTGGCGCGGTTTGTCGAGAATCTGATTCAACGTTAAATGGGCAGAAACATCCCCTATACGCGCTTCGTTACGCGATTCCGATCCCACCATGAAACGATTCCTGACCTGCCTCCTGTTTTCCTCTTCGCTGCTGGCTGATGATGCCTCCGACCTGATCTCCCAATCCGGGGTCAAAGGGGGAATCGTGGTGCATGTGGGCTGTGGTGACGGAAAAATGACGCAGGGGCTGCGGGCCAGTGATCGCTATCAGGTCCAGGGACTGACCAAGGACGCAGCGGCATTGCCGGGGATTCGCGAAGCGATTCATCAGTCAGGCAAGTATGGCCCCGTGGCGGTGGATTCCTATGATGGGACGCATCTGCCGTACATCGAAAATTATGTGAACCTGCTGGTGGTCGAAGACGCGGCGGCGGTGGCGAAGGTGGAGATTGACCGCGTGCTCACGCCACTGGGTGTGGCGATGGTGCGCAAGGCGGGCGGGGGCTGGGAGAAGATCGTGAAGCCGTGGCCAAAGGCCATGGATGAGTGGACGCACTTTGCGTATGACTCAAAGGGCAATCCGACATCCAAGGACATGCTTGCCGGACCGCCTTCCCGCATGCAGTGGGTGGGGAATCCACGCTGGAGCCGCCACCACGACCGTATGTCCTCGGTCAGCGCCGAGGTGAGCGCGGGCGGGCGTCTTTATTACATCATGGATGAGGGCAGCCGCATCTCCATCCTGATGCCGGCCAAGTTTGCGCTGATCGCACGGGATGCCTTCAACGGCACCGTTCTTTGGAAGAAGCAGATCACGCAGTGGAGCACGCATCTCTGGCCGCTGAAGTCCGGCCCCACGCAGCTGACGCGCCGTCTCGCGGCGATTGGTGACAAGGTCTATGTGACGCTGGGCATTACCGATCCCATCACCTGCCTCGATGGAGCCACGGGTGAAGTGATCCGCGAGTATCCGCAGACCAAGGGCGCGGAGGAGCTGCTGTATCGCAACGGCACCCTGTATGCCCTGGTGAATCCCGAGGCGTGGCGGTTGAATGAGGAGTTTGCCGTGAAGCAGCAGAGCGATCAAAAGCGCGTGGAGACGGAGTTCAACTGGGATGGCAAGACGCGCCACCTGATGGCGATCGATGCGGAGAGCGGCAAGACGCTCTGGAAGGTGGACGACAAGGTCGGCCCGATCACCATCGCCCTGGATGACAAGCGCATGGTGTACTACAACGGCGACGGTCTGACGAGCCGCGACGTGAAGACGGGCGAGGTGCTCTTTGCCGATGTGCCTGAGGCCCGCCGCAAGCTCTATGAATTCAACTTTGCGCCGCGTGTGGTGCTCAATGACGACGTGATCCTGTATGCCGGGGGCGATGGTCTGATGAAGGGGATCAACGCGGACACGGGCAAGGAATTGTGGAGCTCGACCCATGAGAAAAGCGGCTATCGCAGCATGGAGGATGTGATCGTGGCGCAGGGCCTCGTCTGGAACGCGGGCACCACCTCGGGCAATCAGACCGGCGAATATACGGGCCGCGATCCGCTGACCGGCGAGGTGAAAAAGCAGTTCTTCCCCGACGTGCCGGAGGGGACTTACTGGTTTCACCACCGCTGCTACATGGCGAAGGCGACGGAGAAGTTCCTCATGCCGTCCCGCACCGGCATCGAGTATGTGGACATGGAGAAGCAGCACTGGGACCTGAACCACTGGGTGCGCGGTGCCTGCCTCTATGGCGTGATGCCTTGCAACGGACTCACCTATGCCGGGCCGCAC
>JAIPJY010000070.1 GCA_021733925.1 Prosthecobacter sp.
CCCGTAACAGCATAAAGGCTCCAGTTCGAAAGAACTGGGGCCTTTGTGTTTGAAGAAGATGCTGAAGTGAAAGTTACTTCACGAACATGGGATCATCCGGATTGCCCTTGCTCAGCAGGTAGGCCATGAGATCAAGGATATCGTCTTCCTTGAGCATGAAGAGCAGACCGGGTGGCATCATGCTGATCTTGCTTTCCTCCGTTTTCACGACCTTGCGGGCATCGACATTGGTGAAGTTGTTGGGGTCCATCATGTTGGTGCAGACCATCATGTTGTTCTCCTTCATGTTGGCGATGCGTCCAATGACCGTGCTGCCATCCTGCATGGTGAAGACCGTGCTGCCATACTGATCGCTAATCTCCTTGCTGGGCTCCAGGATATGCTCCAGCAGATCCCGCGGGCTGTACTTGCCGGCCACGCTTGTCAGGTCCGGCCCCACGGCGCCGCCTTCGTTGTTGAAGCGATGGCAGGCGAAGCAGGTAGCGGCACCAAACATGTTGCGGCCATTGGCGAAGTCGCGATTGCCTTCCAGGCCAACACCAAGCGACTTGCTGAGTTCATCAAGTGTCCAGGCTTTGACGAACTGCATCGGCTTCATTGTAAAGGATGGTGCCTTGGCCTCCGGCTTGGCATCCAGCACCTCCTTGATGGCCAGCTTTTCATCCTCCGTCATGGTGGACAGCGCGTTCTGCTTGATCTCACCAATGAAGAGGTCAAATGAAGCACCACCTTTGTAGTTCGCCGCACGCAGGAACCAGCGGAAGTAATCCGCACGCAGTTCCTTCGTCCAGCCGGTCTTCGCAAAGCGCAGGATGCGGGCGTAGTCGATCTGCTCCTCCTGTGTCGGCGAGCCATTGACCAGCGGCTCAGCTTTGGCCACGATGCCAGAGTCCCCCAGATAGACCAGCAGCTCGCACAGATCACGATTCAAGGCCGGATCATTCGTGGGGAACAGTGGCGCAAGATGCTTGATCAGTGACTCCTTCACTGCGGCATCCGGCTCCCCCATGCGCGTGAAGACAAGCATGTAATCGCGGATCAGCGTGACGCGGTCTAGACCTTTGAGCGCCTTGAAGTCGATCTTGTTCAGTGCGGCCAGCACCGGCTGCTGCAGTGCTTTGTCACCGCCGCTGCTGCGGATGAGACCCATGAGTGCCGTCAATGCAGCGCGTGGATTGGATTCCTTCAGCGCCTTGTCCTTCCATGAAGCGATGGGCTGGTGCTCCAGCGCGATGCGGGCGGCGAAGCGTACATTGCGGTCTGCGTTGCCCAGGCCAGGCCAGACAGCGTCAACGACTTTTGGATCCTGCATGCCATAGGTGGCCTCAATAGCCCTGCGTAGATCCGAGGCGTCATCTTTGTTCACCTCCAGCAGCCATTTGAAATCCAGCTCTTTGGTGCCACTGCCGAACTCTGCAAACTTCGGCACAATCGCTGCAGCTTTTTCATCCCCCACATAAGTCACCCGATAAAGCCCCGACTGCACCTTGCGGCCACCGACGCTCACATACATCGCTCCATCCTTCTTCGAGACTTCAATGTCCGTCAGCGGCAGTGGTGCGCCGCTCATGAATTCCTCGGCGACGCCAGTATAACCACCACCGTTGGGCGAAAGATGCACGGCATACATTTTGCCATAGCTCCAATCGCAGATGTAGAATGCGTCCTGATACTTCGCCGGGAACTTCGCGCCATAGCCAAAAGCCACGCCCGTGGGCGAGCCGGGGCCGATGTCCACCACCGGCGGCAGACTGTCCTCCCAGCGCACGGGGAATTTCTTGCTGCAGGTGCGCCAGCCGAAATCTCCGCCACTCTGCATGAAGCACACACGAGTGGGGCGATACCACGGCATGCCGGTGTCCCACTCCATGTCAGCGTCGAAGCCAAAGATGTCGCCCTTGTGGTTGAGGGCGATGTCGTAAGTGTTGCGCGTGCCGATGTTCACCAGCTCCCACTTCTTGCCATCAAGGTCGGTTTTCGCCAGCCAGCCGCCGGGGGCCTGCACATCACGCATGAAGCCACGGCCGGTCAGCATCGGGTAAAGCTGGTCCTCTGCCCAATGGCGGGGAACCAGGCTGGTCTCACAGCTAGGTTCAGGCGTCTGGTTGCCGCACATCACATACAGACTTTTTCCATCCGGGGATGCAATCACTCCATGCGGACCGTGCTCGCCAGCTTTGCCTGGAAAAGAGCGGAGTTGCTCCACGCTATCGAATTGATCATCGCCGTTCGTGTCCTTGCAGCGGTAGAGGCCGCGGCCTTGATAGGCTTCGTCATTGACCACGCCATAAAGTGCGCCGGCACGAAACAACAGTCCCTGGCAATGACCAAAGTCGATGCTGAGCTTTTCCACCTTGGTCTCTCCGGGGCTGCCATTCAGCGCCGGAGGAGTGATGCGGTACAGCGCGCCATATTGATCGCTGCAAATCATGCGCCCTTTGTCATCTTGCGTCATGGACACCCAGGAGCCCTCCTGCTCCTTCGGCACGGAGTACAGCAGCTCCACTTTAAAGCCTTTGGCGATCTTGACCTTGTCAGCCGGCGTCGCTTGATCGGCCAGTTGCGCGAACGATGCAGTCGCGATGAAAAGAAGAGGAATGAGAACGGATTTCATGATTGGATAATGACGAAACTGACTGCCTTGCTCCGAACTACTTCATGAGCTCCTTGACCTTGCCTTCGATGGCGTCGGTCCACATCTGATATCCCTGGGCGTTGAGATGAAGCAGGTCGGGCATGATTTCCTTCGGCAGCGTGCCATCGGGCTTCAGGAAAGTGTTGCCAATGTCCATGTAGAAGACGCGTTTATTGTCTGCGAAGCCGGAGATGAGGTTGTTGGTGGCGACGTTCTGTTTGCGCATCGCATCGTCCTTGGTGGCTCCGCGTGGGAAGATGCCCAGCAGCAGCACTTTCGTCTCCGGGAATTTCTTGCCCAGAATATCGAGGATCATCTTCACGCCCTCGGCGGTCTGTTCGGCGCTGCTTGCATACACCGCCCCGCCATGCTCCACGGCAGGACGGCCCTGATGGCCGGTGTTGTTGGTGCCGATCATGAGCACCACGAGCTTCGGCTTGATGCCGTCAAAGTTGCCGTTCTGCAGGCGCCAAATCACGTACTCGGTGCGGTCACCGCCGATGCCGAAATTCGCCGCCTTGAGCGGTTCCCAAGTTTTGGCCCAAACCTCCTTGCCATTTTTTTCCCACCCCTGCGTGATCGAGTCTCCCAGGAACACCAGCTGCGCCTCGCCCTTTTTGGAAATGGCGTTGAAGCTGTCGTGGCGTTTCATCCAGCCGGCATCACGCGGCTTGGGATCGATGGCGAGGTTTTTGGCCGTTTCAGCAAAGCTGGTGGCGGCGACACAAAGAGAGGCGAGCAGGAGGATGCGGAGTTTCATGGTCAGAGACGGCGATGATGCCGGGAAGCCATGAAACTGGCAAGCCGCGAATGTTATTTCACGCCTTTAGCGCCCAGTCGAGCAGGGCCTGCGCATCACGCCAGACACCTTCGTGGCTGTCGTTGAGGATGACCACAATGCGGCGGCGGCCATTGCGCTCACCGGTGGCCACAAGGCAGTATCCCGCAGCTTCGGTGTAACCGGTTTTCATGCCATCGCAGTAGCTGGCGGAGCGCAGCACACGGTTGGTGTTGGCCAGTTCGATGATTTTCCCGTCAGGCCTGACGAACTTGAAGCTCTGCAATCTCACGATCGCACGGATGTCGGGCAGTTTGTCAGCCTCCTTGGCGATCATCGCCAGATCACGCGCCGTGGAGTAGGGATTTTCATCGGTCGTTGAAGGCAGGCCATGCG
This sequence comes from Prosthecobacter sp., assembly GCA_021733925.1. Classification (GTDB taxonomy): domain Bacteria; phylum Verrucomicrobiota; class Verrucomicrobiia; order Verrucomicrobiales; family Verrucomicrobiaceae; genus Prosthecobacter. The sequence continues at coordinate 3,810 of JAIPJY010000070.1, forward strand.
GATTGACGAAGTGCGTGTTCTTCAGGCCGAGCGCCTGCGCACGCGCGTCCATCTTTTCTGCAAAGGCGGCCACACTGCCGGCATTGTCCCGTGCGAGCGCCTGCGCGATGTCGTTGGAGCTTTTCACCAGCATCGCGGTGAGCAGCATGCGGCGGGTGTACTTCTCCCCCACTTTGAGACCGATGCGCACCGGCGCGCACTGCGTGTCCGCCAGCTCAATGGTGACCACCTTGTCGAGGTCTCCCGCTTCCACAATGAGCAGAGCGGTCATGATTTTCGTCGTGCTGGCGATGGCTCCGCGCAGGTCGGGGCTCTTTTCAAACAGCACATCGTCGTTCTCAGGATCAATGATGATGCAGCGCGCGGCGGTGATCTGCGGGATGGAGCCTCGGAGATTTTTGATCTCAATCTCACGACGCACCATCTTCGTTTTCTCGATCTCATCAGCGAGCTGCGTCTCCAGTTTCTTCTTCAGCTGCTGCACAGCCGCCTCACGCGCGGCAATGTCCGCCTTCGCTTGCGCGATCATCTGCTTCTCTCCGGCAAAATCCTGCTCGCGTTTGGCGATGGCTGCAGCCTTCGCTTCAACCTCTTCCTCCCTCCACTGCAGCTGCTGCTCACGCTTGGGATCACCGCAGCCCGAGATGGAAACGCAGAGAAGACTGGCCAGCAAAGCACGGCGGAAGGGGGGATGCAAACGGGGGGGGATCATTTCAGAGTTCAGCGAGGAGTTCTTTCAGGCGGGCGACGGGCCACTGGCCAGGAGCATTCGAAGCACCAATAAAGCCGTAATTCAGCAGGCTGCCACATTTAGCCAGCACCAGACGTGAAACTCGCCCCCATGGCCCCATGCCCATGACGGAAAGCCGCAGCCGATGCGTCTCCCCGGCCAGCTTCATGAGGCTGGCCAGATCATCTTGCGTGTTCAGGTAAGTGGCGATCTTCACCGCATCCAGTCCCGCCTGCTGCGCAAAATTCACCGCCCCACGCAGCACCTCTTCCGCCGGTGTGGCCTGAAAGTCATGGAACGAACCGACCACAGGCACGCCTGCGGCACGTGCTTTTTGGATCGTGCCCATCATCTGTGCTGCGCTGCGCAGTTCGAGGTCGATCAGCGTGGCGAGATCCAGCAAAGGTTCGATCATGGCCGCACGGGCCGCCGGATCTTCAGGGGCCTGCCCGCCCTCCGCCGGATGGCGTGCCGTAAGGAGCAGCGGCAGCGTATTGCCAGCGAGCGCAGACCGTAAATCCGCCGCAGGCAGCTGCAGCTGGTCCAGTCGCAGCTCCGCCACATCGCACAAATTCGCGCGCGAGGCATTGTCGAGAGAAGTGAAGTGCGCGAAAGCCGCCGAATCGGCCACCACCCCGACCGCAAGGGGCCGGGAGGAGAAAAGCAGGTTTTTAGATGAAACAAGTTGAGCCATTGGCTAGGCGGAGTATAATTTTAATAAATCTAAACAGGTTTTAGTATCTTACTCGTCACTATGCTGGGCAGGAAGCAAGAAATCAATTTGCAGCTCACCGAACTGCTCGACAGCGCGCTCCTGGCGTTCTGCCTGTGGTTTGGGCATTTCCTGCGTGCAGATCTGGTGCCGGTCTTCTTTCCCGATGCAGTTGAGATTCCTCCCATGGAGAAGTTTTACTGGGTGATTGCGGTCGTGGCCCCGTTCACACCCATCGTACTGGAGGCACGCGGGTTTTACTCCAACATCTACAACAAGACTCCCGGGCGCTCGATACGCCAGTTGGCGGAGGCGCTGACCATCATTGGCATGTGCATCTCCTTTTTCATCGTGTTCTTCAAATGGTCGGTCGATAGCCGCGCCGTAGTCGTTTTCTCCGTGGCTCTCGGAGCGCTCTCTCTGCTGCTGCGCGAGGCCTGGCAGCGTGAGATTCTGCGCAAGCAGATGGCTTCAGGCAAAGGCCGTGAACGTGTCATCATCGCCGGCGCTAAGAACGATCTGGCCGTCTTCCTTACAAACATGACTTCCGATCAGCGTGCCGAGATCGAAGTCGTGGGACAGATCGACATCATGCAGCAACCGGTGGCCGATCTCGTCGCAGCGCTGCATGAGCACTCCATCAGCCGCGTGCTCTTTGCCGCACAGCATGTGCATTTCAGCAAGATCGAGGAAGCGGTGCAGGCCTGCGAAACTGAAGGCGTTGAAGCCTGGATCGCCGCAGATTTCTTCCAGACCGCCATCGCTCGTCCGACTTTCGACGTTCTCGGCGGCCGCCTGATGCTGGTGTTTCATTCCACGCCACAGGCTTCGTGGGAGCTGCTGTTTAAAGGCATCGTAGATCGTGTTGGCGCGCTCATTCTACTCCTGTTCTCACTGCCACTGTGGCTCGTGGCGATCATCGGCATTCGCGTTGGGTCACGTGGCCCCGTTTTCTTCAAGCAGGAACGTGCCGGGCTCTACGGCAAGCCCTTCATCATGTGGAAGTTCCGCACCATGCAGACTGATGCAGAATCCAAACGCGATGAACTGGAGACTCACAACGAGATGGCCGGCCCGGTCTTCAAGATCACCAATGACCCGCGCATTTTCGCCTTTGGCCGCTGGCTGCGCCGCACCAGCATTGATGAACTGCCCCAGCTCATCAACGTCCTGCGTGGCGAGATGAGCCTCGTCGGCCCGCGTCCCCTGCCCGTCTATGAAATTCAGCGCATCGAAAAACACGCGCAGCGCCGTCGGCTCAGTGTCAAACCCGGTCTGACATGCCTGTGGCAGGTCACAGGCCGCAACGGCATCAAGAACTTCGAAGAGTGGGTCGCGCTCGATCTCAAGTACATCGACAACTGGTCCTTCTGGCTTGATCTGAAAATCCTGGCGAAGACCCTGCCCGCCGTGATTCGCGGCATCGGAGCCAGCTAACTTGCGGCTGCATGCCCGGCCCTGCCACTTTTCTCCAGGGCTTCATAGCCCGAGACCACGTCAAACAGCTCCTCATCAATCGAACTCTGGCGCAGGCGATGATAGCCGCCGTGCAGATTCTCCAGCAAGTCGTCGATGTTCTTTTCCGCACGCTGCATTGCTGCGAGGCGGCTGGCATTCTCACTGGCAAGAGATTCGGCACAGGCGCGAAAGAGCGAGATGAACAAATACTCGCGGATGAGGGAACTCAGCGTCGCAGGAAGATTGTTGAGAACTTCAGGCAGGATCTTCGTGGGCCATGGCACCTTCGTCAGCTCCTTCTGCCAGATCTCATCGAGCGGCAGCAGGCGCTGGCTCACGGGCTCATAGAGTGAGCCGGTTTGTGGACGATTGTGGAAGATGTAAATCTGTTCGCAGCCGCTTTTGGCTCGCTGCGATTCACTCTGAATTTGAATCTGCGCGACAAGCGGCGTGATGGCTTTGACGGAGTTCGGCACAGCAAAACGGCCCGCCATGGCAAGCCCTGCCTCCGCAAGCCGATCATGAACTCGCTCACCCACCGCCCAGACCTGCGGCTTGCCAGGAAGTGCGGCGAGCGTCTTGATCGCATAGTCGGCAATGATGTCATTGAACTGGCCCACAAGTCCCTGATCCGAGCCGAACACGATGGCACCGATCACGCCGGTGTTCTTCGAAGACTGGCTTACAGAAATGCGCTCGCCTTGACGCAGGCAGACACTCAGACCCAGCTCGACTGTGCGCCAATAGTCTGCCAACGCATGCACCGACTGCTCGTACTGGCCGATGCTTGATGCCGCCAGAGCCTTCATGGTGCGCACCACCGATTGCAGATCACCCGCGCTGCTGATCTGGCGCTTCAGGCTGGCGATGGTGTCGCTCATGCTTTCTTCGCGGCTTTGGGTTTCTCTTCGGGCAGGAAAGACTTCAGCGCCTCTCGCGCGATCTCAATGATCTTCTCGCGATCTTCATCGTGGAGTTTTTTATCACTCTCGAACTCGTCGGTGATCTCGTCCGGAATGCTGGCGGCAGCAGCCTGCACAGCGACTTGAGCCTCGGTCATTTTCTCCAAAGCCACCGGGTCAAAGAGACCGGCGGTGAGAGCCAGCAGCACAGCGATTTGTGCCGGAACTGCCACGGGCGTACTTTCAGCCTGCTTTAGACAGGCACGGATGCGGCGGCCGTGGTCGATGGTCTTGCGCGTGTCCTCATCCAGCCGGGCGCCAAAGCGGGCAAAGGTTTCGAGTTCTTCAAACTGCGCGTAGGCGAGCTTCAGATCCCCCGCCACGGCGCGATAGGTGGCACGCTGGGCCTTGCCACCCACACGTGAAACGGACCTGCCCACATCCACCGCAGGCAGCACGCCGAGCTCAAACAACGATGGCGAAAGGTAAATCTGCCCGTCCGTGATGGAGATCAAGTTGGTCGGAATGTAGGCGGAAATGTTTTGCGCCTCCGTCTCGATGATGGGCAGCGCAGTAAGCGAACCACCACCGCGCTCTTCACACAAGTGGGTGGCGCGTTCGAGGAGCCGCGAGTGAATGTAAAAAATGTCACCTGGAAAGGCCTCACGCCCCGGTGGCCGGCGCAGCAGCAATGACAACTCCCGATAGGCACGAGCGTGCTGCGTGAGGTCGTCGTAGACGATCAGCACATCGCGCCCCTGCTCCATGAAATACTCGGCGATGCTCGTGGCGGCATAGGGCGCAATGAAGGTGAGTCCCGAAGGATCATTGCCCTCTGCCACGACGACGACGGTGTATTCCAGAGCCCCCTTCTCACGCAGAACGGCAACACCTTTCGCAACAGCAGACGCACGCTGCCCGATGGCGCAGTAGACACACAGCACATCTTTGCCGCGCTGATTGAGGATGGTGTCGAGCGCGATGGCGGTCTTTCCTGTCTGGCGGTCTCCCACGATGAGTTCACGCTGACCACGACCGATGGGAATGAGCGCATCGACCACCTTGAGCCCGGTCTGCAATGGAACTGTGACAGGTGAACGCTCCATGATGGGCACGGCCGGACGTTCCACGGGAAGGCGGGCACTGCTGGCGACCACACCCAGGCCATCCAGCGGCCGACCGAGCGGATCAATGACACGCCCGAGCAGGCCATCGCCAACAGCCACATCCATGACACGTCCGGTGCGTCGCACTTCATCGCCCGCTTGCAGATTCGCGTAATCGCCGAGAAGCACCACGCCAATTTCATCTTCATCAAGGTTGAAGGCAATGCCCGAGACGCCGCCGGGAAATTCCAGCAGTTCGTCAAAGCCCGCGCCGGGAAGGCCGGAGACTTTGGCGATGCCCGTGGCGACATTCGTGACCGTGCCCACCTCATGCAGCGAGAGCTGCGGAGCCGGAGATTCCCTGGTCTGTCGCAGGCTCGTAAACAGACGGTCAAAAACGCCGCTCAATGCTTCAGGCGCCGCACTCATGCCGGGATCTTGTCGGGTGCTTTTTCCGGTGCCGCCGGCTTTGCCAGAAGTTCATCAACACCCTGCTGCAGGCTGGTCAGATAGTCGGCAATGCTCCAAGCGACCTTCTGCCCGCTGGCACTGAGCTCGATGCCGCTAACAATCTCAGGTGCCGTTTCAAACCTCAGATGGACGTCAGCTGAAAAAGTCACGTTAATGGCCTGCTGCAGGACGGTGCGCTGTTCAGGCGGCAATTCGAATGCGCTGCAAATAAGCGCTGGCTCCGCAGAGTTCTTCAGCGCATCGGCCAGCCTGCCTCGGGCCGCGTCATCCATCGCCTGCAAACGGCTGGCAAAGACTGCTGTCATCCGCTCTTCCAGGCTCACTCCGGCCAGATCCGTCAGGGTCTTTCTCGCAATGGCAAACACCTCCTCCTGAGTCCGTTGGACAATCGACTCATGCAAGTTCTTCACCTCGCTGCGCAGCAGTTCGTCCCGCTTGGCGCTGAGTGCATCGGCCGCCTTGCGCGCCTCATCAATCAATCGCTGGCGTTCCGACTTCGCTTCATCAGCAGCCTTGTTCAGCATGTCGGCACGCTGCTTGTCAAACTCCGCGTTCTTGCGCTGAAACTCCTCCTTCTCCTGGGTCGCCGTCGCCTCCCGTGCCGCCGCATCGGCGATCTGCGCGGCGATGCGCTTCTCCCGAGCATCGATGGCCTTGAGCACGGGTTGATAAAGATAGCGCTTCATCAGCCAAACCAGGATGAGGAAGTTCAGTGCCTGCGCACCGACGGTGAACCAGTCAATAAGCATGATGTTACTTGGCGACGGTTTGCGTGATGAAATGATTCCAGAAGGGATTGGCAAAGATCAGGATCATCGAAACCACGAAGCAGTAGATGGCCGTGGACTCGATCATGGCGAGACCGACGAACAAGGTGCGCGTGATGGTGGATGAGGCATCCGGCTGCTGCGCCAGCGAGGTGAGCGCCGTGGAGACGGCTTTGCCTTCGGCAAAAGCCGGCCCCATGCAACCGAAGCTGGTGGTGAGCCCCGCAGTGATGATGGAGGCGATGGCTATGAGAGTGGTGTCATCCATGGTGTGTTCGGTGGTTAAGTTTTGGCAGGTGCCTTGGGTTCGTGCGTGCTCATGGCCGCAGCGATGTACACAGCGGCGAGAATGCTGAAAATGTAGGCCTGCACCATGCCCGTGAGCAGGCCCAGCAGGATCATCAGAATGGGAAAGAGGAAGGGCGTGATCGTCAGCAGAATGGCCAGGATCATCGCGCCGCTCATCATGTTGCCAAACAACCGCACGGCGAGCGCCAGCGTGCGCGACACCTCGCTGATGATGTTGAACGGCAGCATGATGACCGTGGGCTCCATGTAGGATTTGAGATAGCCGCCCACCCCTTGATCAGAGATGCCAAACATCGGCACCGCTATCAGAACACACAGCGCCAGCGCAGCCGTGGTGGAAAGCGAGCCCGTCGGAGGTTCAAAGCCAGGAATGACCGTGCACAGGGCGGCGGTGGCCATGAAGAGGAACAAGGTGCCGAGAAAGCCGATGAACTTCTCCGGATGCCGCAGCCCCACGTCTTTAATCTGCTGCTGCATCGCCGTAACGATGATCTCCAGCAGATTCTGCCAGCGCGAGCGCTGATGCTCGGTGGTGAGGTTGCGCGTGATGATCTTCGCACCCACCGCCAGCAGCAGCATGATGCCCCACGTGAACACAATGGTGCCGTTCAGCTTGAACCAGCCGTGCTGCCAGAAAATCATCTCATCAGGACTCAGGCGCATGATGATCCTCCTTCCGTTTGCCGCGCGTCAGCCAGGTCACGACCAGGCGTGCGATGATAAAACCCGCCATGCAGGCCAGCAGGCGCTGCCACTGACCGTTTGAGATGAAATAGAAACCCGCCACCACGATGCCCATGCGCAGCACCGCGCTGCCCAAAAACAACAGCGCAGGTCGTGGCGAGCTGAGACCTTTGCGGATGGTCCACCAAAGGCCGCCAAAAAAGACCGCGCCGAGAAGCAGGCCTGCGGCAAAGCTCAGCATCATGGAGAGCGGGTCATTCATCATCGTCTTCCTCCTTGTTTTTCTGTTCTTCTCCCATCGCCTTGTCTTCCTTGTCGATCCAGCGCCAGGCATTCACACAGCCGAGCACCAGTCCCGCCACCAGCAGCGCCAGCGTCCACGAATGCGCGCCGGGATGATTCCTGTCCATCCACAGCCCCAGCGCTGCGCCGAGCAGCGTCGGCACCACCACCGACCAGCCCACAAGCCCCATCATGCCCAGGCCAAACCACACTGGCGAGGTGGAATGACGACGCGCCTTGAGCTTGCGCATCGCTTTCGCACCGACCTCCTCGGCCAGTGTGGCTTCGCTTTTGGCTTCGGGCACTGGAGGTTGCTCACGCATGTTTAAAATTGGCAAATCGACGCAGGAATCCGGTTTCCAGTTTCGCCATCACTGAGCGGGCGCTGCGCTCGTCTTCATCCAGGTCCAGAAACTCTTTCTCCACCGATTCGCGCAGCTGTCCCAGATCCTTCCCCATCATCGCTCGGCGCACGGATACCAGCACATCAGGCCCGGTCTTCACCAGCACTCCCTCATCCACAGCCAGGAAAACTTCACCGTCCGCTGCCGTCTCATAGACCAGGATGCCGGGCGCCAGCGCCGCGATGCAATCCTGCCGCTGCGGGAGCAGTCCAAACGATCCCTGCCGCGTCTCCGCCACGATGCGCTTCACGTCGGTTTTGTCGGCGAAAATCTGGAAGGGCAGCAGGATTTTCAGATTCATGAGGGATCGTCGGTCTTCGCCTCCGGTTGCGCTTTCTTGTCTTTCTTCGCCTCGTCGATTTTCCCGATCATGTAGAGCGCACTTTCGGGATAGTCTTTGAACTCATCATTCAAAATCCGCTCACAGCCATCCAGCGCGTCCGCCAGGCTGACCAGCTTGCCTGAATGGCCGGTGAACTGCTCGGTGGTAAAAAACGGCTGCGTCAGAAAGCGCTCCAACCGGCGCGCACGCGCCACCACATTGCGATCCTCAGGCGAAAGCTGCTCCAGGCCAAGCATCGCGATGATGTCTTTCAGATCCGCGTACTGCGCGAGCGTGCGCCGGATCTCCTGCGCGAGCTTGTAGTGGCGCTCTCCCACAATGCCCGGCGTGGCCATCTTGGAATTCGACTGCAACGGGTCAATGGCGGGAAACAGCCCTTCGCTGGCGCGCTTGCGTGAGAGCACGACCGATGCGGAAAGATGAGCGAAGGTATGCACCGCTGCCGGATCGGTGAAATCATCCGCAGGGACGTAGACGGCCTGAATCGAGGTGATGGCACCCGTGTCCGTGTTGGCGATGCGCTCCTCCAGTCCTGACAGCTCCGTGCCCATGGTGGGCTGATAGCCAAGACGCGACGGCATCTGGCCCATCAGGCCGGACACCTCCATGCCTGCCTGGATGAAACGAAAAATATTGTCCATGAGCAGCAGCACATCGCGATGCTCATCATCGCGGAAATACTCCGCCATCGTCAGTGCCGCATGTCCCACACGAAAACGGCTGCCCGGTGGTTCGTTCATCTGCCCAAACACCATCACCATGTTCGGCAGCACGCCGGCGTCTTTCATGTCGCGATAGAGCTCCTCGCCTTCACGGCAGCGTTCGCCAATGCCGCAAAAGATGCTCACGCCGTCCTGGTGCCCGACCATGTTGTGGATCATCTCAGTGAGCAGCACCGTCTTGCCCACCCCAGCGCCGCCAAAGAGCCCCGCCTTGCCGCCGCGCTCCAGAGGCACGAGCACATCGATCACTTTGATGCCCGTCTCAAAAATTTCGGACTTCGTGGACCGCCGCGCCAGCGCAGGCGGGGCACGATGCACTGATCGCCACTGCACATCGGCCAGGGGCTCCTGGCGGTCGATCACATTGCCAAACACATCAAACATGCGCGAGAGCAGCGCTTTGCCCACAGGAGCCTTCAATGGCCCGCCCGTATCTTCCACCGGCATGCCACGCGCCAGCCCCTGCGTCGGGGTCAGTGCAATTCCGCGCACAAGCCGTGAATCACGCTGCTCCAGCACCTCGATGACAATTTCACCCTTGGCTCCAGCATGCAGCACCGAGTAAATCGGTGGCAGACGATGCTCAAAACGCACGTCCACCACACTCCCCCTCACTGAAACGACAATGCCTTGGTTGGCAGACGCTTTCTCAACGTCTTGTTTTGATTGAAGGTCCAAGTTCAGCGCGGTCATCGTGTTCATTGTTCCTCCTCAGCGAGAACACCATGCCGCCCATGAAACTGCAAGCAATGGGGTCTGTTGCCCATTTCATGCTTTCCAGCATAGGCCGCCAGCCTATGCAATGAGCCTCACAGCCACCGTTCATTCATATTCCACCTCTTTAGAGGTCCTTGAAACGAGTCGGTCATGGAGTCCGTAGAGAGTAGATGCGCCACGCCTTCTTACTCTTCGCCGCCTGTGTCTCCCTGCACGCGGCCACTCCTCCCAAGCTCGATTTCGGCACCGTCCGCGAAGAACACCTCATGATCCCGATGCGCGACGGCAAGCGCCTCTCGGCCTATGTCTTCTTCCCGCCAGGCGATGGCAAATTCCCCGCCATCTTCGAGCAACGCTACGCCGACATCAGCAGCGCGGGATCGCGCAAAGCAGCGGCGAAGTTTGCTGAAGGCGGCTTTGTCATCGCTCTGGTGAACTACCGTGGCACGCATGAGAGCGAGGGCGTATACCGTGGCTATCGCGGCCTGCAATGGGGACCGCTGCGCGACGGCTATGACGTGTGTGAGTGGCTGGCCGCGCAGCCTTGGTGCACGGGAAAAATCGGCACTTATGGCGGCTCGCAGGCAGGCTACGCGCAGAACTATCTCGCCGTCACCCAGCCCCCGCATCTCGTGGCGCAGTACATGACCGACACCGGCCTCAGCCTCTATCAGGAAGGCTACCGCATCGGCGGAGCCACCAAGCCGCAGCGCTTCATCAAGGGCGGCTCTGTGGCACGCGAACTCAAGGACAACGAAGACATGCTGCGCGAATGGGATCAGCACCCGGACTATGACGCTTACTGGAAGGACGAGGACGCCTCGCTGCATTTCGACAAGATGAACTACCCCTGCTTCACCATCGGCAGTTGGTTTGATTTCATGTGCCAGGGCAGCGTGGCCAGCTTCATCGGGCGCAATCAGCTTGGCGGCCCCAGTTCACGCGGCCAGCAGCAGCTCATCATCGGCCCCTGGCTGCATGGCGGCTATCCGAAGTCGAACAAAATCGGCGACCTCCTCTTCCCGGAGAATGCCAAGTTTGACGTGTATCCGCACATGACGAAGTGGTTCAATCATTACCTCAAAGGCGTGGACAATGGCGTCGAAAAGGACACCACCGTGAAATACTACGTGATGGGCGCAGTCGGTGAGGAAGGTGCGCCCGGCAATGTGTGGCGTGAGGAAAAAGACTTCCCGACCGCCAGCCAAGCCGCCGACTGGTTCCTGCAACCCGACGGCAAACTCGCCGCCGCGAAACCCTCTGCTGCGAAAGCAAGCACAGCCTACCTCAGCGATCCAGCGCACCCCATGAGCCTGCCCCATGTTGGCTTTCCCGGTGCCAAAGATGCGCGTTCCTTTGAAGAGCAGGCCGAAGTGCGCACCTGGACCAGCGAGGTGCTGACAAAGCCGCTCGAAGTCACGGGCCGTATCAAGGCCGAAGTCTTCGTGTCATCGACCGCGAAAGACACGGACTTCTTTCTGCGCGTGACCGACGTATATCCCGATGGCCGCTCCATCCTGATCGTGGACTATCCGTTGCGTGCGCGATATCACGAAGGCTTCGATCATCAAAAATTGCTCACTCCCGGCGCAGTGACGAAACTCGCCTGGGACATCGGCTGGACCAGCCTCATCTTCAACAAAGGCCATCGCATCCGCATCACCATCGCCAGCACCGGCGCACCTTATTATGAGCCGAACCCACAGACCGGCGCCCCCATCAGCCACTTCATCACCGAACCCGGTGTGCCCGCCATCAACACCATCTGGCATGATGCCGCACATGCCTCTCGCGTGATTCTGCCCGTCATCAAATAATCCCACCACTCTCATGCCCGCCTTCCTCTCCCGCCGTTCTCTCTTATGTGCCTTCACCGCCTGTGGCGCATGGCTCCAGGCCCAGGCGGAAGATCCGCTCATCGCCTATGTGGGCACCTTCACCTCGCCCCTGCAAAACATGAAGGCGACCCAGGTGGATCTGCCGCCGGGCAACGGCCAGGGCATCCATCTCTTTACGGTGAACCGCACCACCGGTGCCATGACACCCTGTGGCCTTTACAAAACGGGCACGAGCCCGAACTGCCTCACCTTCAACGCAGCGAAGACCGTCCTGTACTCAACGAATGAAACCGACCATCAGGGCGACAACGAAGCAGGCTCCGTCAGCGCCTTTGCCATCAATCCCAAGGACGGTCAGTTGACCCTGCTGAACACCGTCAGCTCCGGCGGCAAAGGCCCCACCTATGTGAGCCTGCATCCCTCAGGACGCTTCCTGCTGGTGGCCAACTACTTTGGCGGCTCGGCCTCAGTGCTGCCCCTCAAGGCCGACGGCAGCCTCGGTGAAGCCACGGACTTCAAGCAGGATGCTGGAACCATCGGGCCGAAAAAGGCCACGAACGCCCCTCCCGGCAGCTTCGCTTTCAGCGGCCATGATGGAACGCATTCGCACATGATCGCAGCAGATGCCTCGGGTCGTCATGTGCTGTCCGTGGATCTTGGGCTGGATCAGATCCTGGTTTGGAAATTTGATGACAAAAAAGGCACGCTCACGCCAAACGATCCGCCGTTTGTCTCCCTCCCTGCGGGCGACGGTCCCCGCCACTTTGCCTTCCACCCCAACAAACCCTGGCTCTACTCCCTGCAGGAGGAAGGCTCCACGGTGGTGCTCTTTGACTACGACGCTGACAAAGGCCGCCTCACCTCACGCCAAACCATTTCCAGCCTGCCTCCGGGCTTTGCTGGCAGCAATTTCTGCTCTGAAATCCTCGTCTCCGCCGACGGTCATTTTGTGTATGCAGGCAACCGCCTCCACGACAGCATCGCCGTATTCGCCATCGGCAAAGACGGCACACTCACCTTCGTCAGCGAAGAATGGACCCACGGCGATTACCCCCGCAGCTTCAACTTCGACCCCACCGGCAACTTCCTCTACAGCCTCAACCAGCGCGGCGACAACATCGCGGTCTTCCACGTCGACCACAAAACGGGCACCCTCACCTTCACCGGCCACTACACCCCCGTTGGCAACCCATCGAGCATCGTATTTCTAGATCTTGGAAAAGGCGGTTAACCCTCCGAAACCGCACGTTCAATCCGACGGTCCGGCACCAGCCACAGGAGCGCCACGCCCACGTAAAGGCAGACGGAGATCCACGAGTGATAAAACGCGGCAGGAATGGCGGCGAGATAAAACAATGGCGACAGCTTGCCTTTGTAATCGCTGCCCAAAGCCACGGCGAGTTTCGAGTCACTGCCTTCATTCTTCAGGATGCAGTTTTGCAAAATGAAGTAGGCGATGGCGGCGCAGAGCAGCACACCGCCGTAAATCGCCGTGGGCAGCGCGGAGACGTGATTCTCACCCATCCAGCCCGTGGCAAAGGGAAACAGGGAGAGCCAGAAGAGCAGATGCAGGTTCGCCCACATGATGGGCCCCGTAACCTTGCGGCAGGCCTTCAGCAGGTGGTGATGATTGTTCCAGTAAATGCCCACATAGATGAAACTCAGCACATAGCTGAGAAACACCGGCAGCAGCGGCTTGAGCGCCTCCAGATCGGCGCCATGCGGCACCTTCAGCTCCAGCACCATGATGGTGATGATGATGGCCAGCACGCCATCGCTGAAAGCCTCAAGCCGGTTCGTTTCCATGGTCAAAAATTACGCCAGTGACGGCACCCCAATGCTGACATCCACCTCAGCGTTGTAGTCCACGCCTTCGAGGCCGAAACCGAAGAGACGCAGGAAACTGGTCTGGTAGCCTTCGAAATCACCCAGTTCAGCGAAGTTTTCCGTGTTCACCTCGGCCCAGCGTTTGCCGACAAGCTCCTGCAGCGCAGGCTTCATTTCCCAGTCGTCCACGCGGATGCGTCCGGCTTCATCCGGCTGTGGGTTGCCATTGTAAAGACGCTCGCGGAAGAGGCGGTCCATCTGCTCGATGCAATCCTCATGCGAGCCCTCGGCCTTCATCGCCTTGTAGAGCAGCGAGATGTACAGCGGCACCACAGGAATCGCGGAACTCGCCTGCGTGACGAGCGCCTTGTTCACCGAAACCCAGGCCTTGCCCTTCAGAGGTGCCAGCTTGCCGTCCAGCACACGCTGCACGCGCTCCAGATCTTCCTTCGCACGGCCGATGGTGCCGTTCTTGTAGATCGGCCAGGTCACTTCCGGCCCGATGTAGCTGTAGGCCACGGTCTGCACACCTTCAGCGAGCACACCGGCGCTTTGCAGTGCGTCGATCCACATTTCCCAGTCTTCACCACCCATGACGGCCACAGTCTGCGCGATCTCATCTTCGTTCGCAGGATCGATGGTCACTTCATTAACCACCCCGTTGCCGGTGTTGAGGTTTTTGTTCGTGTAAGACGCGGAGCCGATGGGCTTGAGCACGGACTTGAAAACCTCGCCCGTCTTCGGGTGCGTGCGGCGCGGTGAGGCGAGACTGTAAATGACGCAATCGACCTGCCCCATATCCGCCTTGATCGCTTCAATGACTGTGGCCTTCATCGCATCCGAGAAAGCGTCGCCATTGAAGGAGCGTGCATACAGGCCTGCAGCCTTCGCTTCGTTTTCAAAGGCGGCGGAATTGTACCAACCCGCCGTGCCGCAGCGTTCAGCCTCACCGGGCTTCTCAAAAAACACGCCCATGGTGGCCGCTCCCGAGCCAAAGGCCGCCGCGATGCGGGAGGACAGGCCGTAGCCGGTCGAGGAACCGACAACCAGCACCTTCTTCGGGCCATTGGCAATGGGGCCGCGCGACTTAACGACGGCGATCTGGTCAGCGATGTGTTTGGCACAGCCAGTAGGGTGTGCGGTGGTGCAGATGAATCCGCGAATTTTAGGGGCGACGATCATAGTTGGATAGGTTGAGCGTTAGCAGTCGCGGGGGGGCTGGCAACTTGTTTTCCTGTCCCGCATCCGTCATCATGGCCGTATGCCAGCCCCTTCCTCCGCCCCCGAACAGCGCTTCTCTGACCGTGTGGAGAATTACGTGCGCTACCGTCCGAGCTACCCGCAGGAAATCATCCCGCTGCTGCAGCGTGAGTCAGGGCTCATTCCTCAACACGTGATCGCCGATGTGGGTTCGGGCACCGGCATTTCTGCCGAGCTCTTTTTACGCGTTGGCAATGCTGTTTATGCCGTGGAGCCGAATCGAGAAATGCGTGAGGCGGCCGAGCGGCTGCTTGCGCATTTTCCCAATTTTCACAGTGTGAGCGCCAGCGCGCAGGCCACCACGTTGCCAGATCACAGTGTGGATTTCATCGTGGCCGCGCAGGCCTTCCATTGGTTCAACACGCCTGAGACTCGCGCGGAGTTTACCCGCATCCTCAAGCCCGGCGGCCACATCGCGCTCATCTGGAATGAGCGCAAACTTGATGCCACACCCTTCCTCCACGACTTCGAACAACTGCTCCTCACCTTCGGCACGGACTACGCGCAGATCCGCCACGAAAACATCGACACCGCTGCGCTCGCCGCGTTCTTCAGGGGGGACTATGTCACGCACACCTTTGCCTATGAGCAGCACTTCGATTTCGAAGGACTCAAAGGCCGCCTGCTCTCCAGTTCCTACGCCCCTGCGGCAGGCCAGCCACGCCACGACGAGATGATTGCCGAACTACGCCGCATCTTTGACGCCCATCAGATGTCAGGCCAGGTCTGCTTTGAATATGACACACGAGTGCATCTGGGACGCTGAGCTCATCACTTCACCCCACGCACTTCAAACCCTTCTGCCTCCAGCACCGCGCGCACTTTCGCCGCCTGGTCGCCTTGAATCTCGATGCGTTTGTCACGTACGGTGCCGCCACAGCCGCAGGCGGCGCGGACGCGTTTGGCGATGGTCTCAATCACGGAAAGCGGCAGGTGCGTGGCGAAGTCTTTGATGACAATGACCGTCTTCCCACCGCGATGCGCGGTTTCACGCTGGAGCACGACGCGGCCCATCTTCCAGAGACGCTGCGGTGAGGTGGGGTCTGCTTTCGGATCCATAAACGAAGCGGCTCAGCCCGCGCTGATGTCCTTGTTGTAAAACACCTTCACATATTTCATGCCTTTGTCGTCGTCGAAACCACGCTCCATCTGAGGGTCGGATTCGCTGCTGCCGGGCTTGATGTGGATTTCAACGCCAGTGTCGAGCTTGAGGACGGCGGCGATGCGTTTTTTGGCCTTGGTGAGGTCTTTCTTGGAGATTTCGAAATTGGTCTCCAGAGGCTGGCCCTGCTCTTCCTCGATCCGGGCGCGGTGTTCGTCGAACTTGGCGATGGCGTCGGGGGACTTGAGGACGGTTTGGCCGAACTCTTCGAGGTCGAATTTTTCGCGGCCTTCGAAGTAATCGAGCGCGTCCTTGGCGGCGTTAGCGGTTTCCCAGGGTGGGGTGTCGTCATCAGCAGGCTGCTGCTCCTCCAGGAAGGACACGGCCATCTTGGTGTAGGCGTTGGTGAGGAAGGCGGCGTCGGGCACGGCCTCCACGCCAAGGAATTCGCGCACCCAGAAGCGGGTGTCGCCGCCGCTGCGGTCAAACGTGAGGACGTAGTAGCCTTTCTCGGCCCAGAAATTGAGGATGAGGCAGCCTTTGTCGATCTTGTCGGGATTGATGCCGTGCTCGGTGTGGAGCTGGAGGTCACCGTTGCGCGGGGTGATGGTGAGGAAGGGCACGACGCTGTCGCTTTTCAGGATGCAGAGGCCGTTGACGAGCTCGCCTTCGATGTGGATTTCCTTGAGCAGGGAGATGCAGAGGTCTCCGGCCTTGATGTTGGGATGGTTTGATTTGGCGTAGAGGCGCTGGGCGATCTCGATGCCTTTGGGGAGGAGTTGATCCTCATCGGCAAAGATGGCCTTGGCGCAGTTGTTCACCTCATGCTGCTTGAGCGAGGCGTGATGGGTGAAACGGTGCGCGAGACAGGCCTTGAAAGGCTTCAGAAACAGCGCGGTAAGGGCTTCCTGATCCCCCTCAGCGATCTGAAACACCTCGCGGGAGGTTTGCAGCGGCTCCTCACGCAGAGGATTGCCGATCTTGGCGAGGACGACTTTGGTGGCGGTGGCGGTGTTGAGGCGGAGTTTGACGGACATGCGGGGCGCGGAGAGTAGAAAGGGAATGCGTTTGGCCAAGGATGAATGCATTTAGCCGAGGATTAAAGAAACCTGCAGTTGAAGTTTGGGGCCGCTACAAGGGGGGTAAAATGATCCTGTTGCGCCACGACAGATCCTTCGGGGTTTCCCTGATGCCACGAGCAGGGCAGTGCCAATTGCAGGACAGGCTGGAATGTTCAGAATGATTCAACGCGCCAGACTGCATTTCATTTTTCACCCCACACCAATGCCATGAATGCTGCTGTATATAACAAGCCCAGTGAGACCTGCAGTCCAGGCTCGCATCCCTCCGACAAAGAAATCGCCCTGCTTGCCTTCAAGCATTGGAAGAAAGAGGGCTGCTCGCATCTGCGGCCAGAACACTGGCTCAAGGCGGAAAAAGAGCTGCTGGCGACCTATGCCTCACTGGGGCAGGCTTTTGTCCCCGCCGAATCCGAACGGCTGGAAGAATACTGGGAGCAGGAGATGGAAACAGTTGCCTGCTATAACATGGACAGTGAACTCTCACTCGCAACGAAAGGCTGGTCATGAACGAATCCTGCACACTTCAAAAAATCACGGTGGAACCTGCCCACACAGGATTGGCCGTGGAAACGCATACCAGTGACACGTCTGCCACGCAGCGGCCTCAGGAGAGAGGCCGATTGTCGAGCGCAGAACTTGCGCAGAAAGTCCTGAAGATGACTGGAAGCGTGCGCCTGGCCTCCAGGCCCGCCCACAACTGGCATCACTGCGGCATCAACGAATAAGGCAAGGCATTGGATGGCAGGAGGCCCGCATGAACAAATCTCTTCGAGCAACCCGGCTTCTGGCCGGAGTCACGCCTTCCAGCGCGCCTCAGTCTGGATTGCTGAAGCAGGGTGCCAGCCTTGCTCAGGTGCAGCCCAGGCGCAGCCAGACACGCCGAACCGCCGTGCGGAGAGCCGACGAGACCAGCCTCTGGATTGAGGAGCCCCTGCGTTTCCACCGGGCACGCTATGAACATCTGACGCGCATCCTGCGCGGGAAGTTCAGCCAGGTCTCCGCAGTGCTGACCTGCTTGATTTTATTCGTGCTGGGTTGGCGTGCCGCAAGCGGCGAGTACGTTTCTCCCGAGCGCTGGCTGTGCGGCCTGTTGTCTGGCTGGTTTATCGTCTCGATGGCCCGGCTGGCGTTGTTCACCTGCCTGGCTGCACCACGCGGCGTCTGCTATGCGCAGGGCAGGCTGCGCATCTCCGGCCTGGGCATTCTGAGAGCGGAGCAAATCCTGCACTGGTCGATTCAGCGCGGGGTCAGGATCAGCGCCCATGCCAAACCCGGAGCGCGATTGCAAATCTGCTGCCGTTGGTGCGGATGTGCACGGCACTGGACGATGTTGATGGAGGAAGGCCAGGAAACGGAGCGGTTGGAGCGCCTGCTGGAGATGCACCTGCCCCGCACCTCCCATGCTGGAAACATACCGCCCCTGCACCGAACGATTCAGATTGAAGACGGAATCCTGAGTCAGTAGGTTCCTGCATGCCTCGCTCCTCCTCAAGGCAGTCCAAGTCGGCAGGCTCCTCCCAGGCCAAACGCCGGACAGGAGTTGCGTCCCGTACACGCAAGCCTAAATCTGACCCAGCGGCCACTGTGCGTAGCAGAAAGCCCGGCAGCCCGCGGTCACGAACGGCGCAGAAAACTCCGAAGCAGATAAAGGCGCGGCAAACCCGCACGCAGTTGGAAGCGCGAAACGAGTCCCTGACCGCAAGCGAACTGCGCTTCCGCATGATCATGGACCATGCACCGCTGCTGGTGTGGCTGAGTGATACCCAGAAAAAATGCACCTGGTTCAACAAGCCATGGCTGGAATTCACCGGCAGGACAATTGAGCAGGAAATGGGCGATGGCTGGGCAGACAATGTGCATCCCGACGACCTGGACCGCTGCCTCACCATCTACACGGTATCCTTCGACGAACGCGTGCCGTTTGAAATGACCTACCGGCTGCGCCGCCACGATGGCGAGTACCGCTGGCTGCTCGACAAAGGCGCCCCGCTGCTCGACCCCGGGCATCAATTCGCCGGTTATATCGGCAGCTGCGTGGACATCACCGACCGGAAGCTCGCCGAGGCGGCGGTGCGGGCCAAGGAGATGCAGCTCAGGCTCATCACCGACAACACCCCTGTGATGCTTGTGCAGTGCAGCCGAGATCTGCGATACACCTTCGTCAATCGCGCCTATGCGGACATGCTGGGGCTCGAACCGGAGGAGATCATCGGCAGACCGATCATCGACATCCTGGGCAAAAAAGCCTTTGGCATCATCCGCACCAAAATCACCCAGGTGCTGAGCGGCAAGCGCATCGAATACGAGGAAGCGATCCCTTATCCCAATTCCGGTCAGCGCATCGTGAACGTGATCTACGTGCCTGACAAAAATGTACTGGGCCAGGTGACAGGCTGGCTGGCCTCGATCAACGACATCACGGACCGCCGCCAGATTGAGGATGAACTGCACCGCGAACGGGTCTTTCTGCGCCAGGTGATCGATGCGACCCCGAGCATGATCTTTGTGAAGGACAGGAACGGAAAATTTCTGCTGGGCAATGCCGCACTCGCGGACAGCTGCGGCACCACGACGGAGAAGCTTGCCGGCAGGACGGACGCCGATTTCCACCGCACGCCCGAGCAAATCGCGCACTTTCAACAAATCGACTACGAAGTCATGGCGAGCGGCAAAACGCGCCAGATTCCCGAGGAGGAACTCACCCAGGCAGACGGGCAGGTGCGCTGGTTCAGCACCGGGAAGGTCCCCTTGTTCAATGACGCCGGAGTCTGCGACAAAGTGCTGGGAGTGGCGACAGACATCACCGAACAGCGGCAGACGCAGAAAGAGCTGGAGCAGCGCGTGGCGGAACGCACTGCGGAACTGACGGCGCAGATGGATGAACGGAACCGGCTCGAAAACGCCCTGCTCGACATCTCCGAACAGGAGCAACGCCGGCTCGGCCAGGATCTGCACGACGGACTGTGCCAGTCGCTTTCGGGGCTGGCCTTCATGGCTCGGTCACTGACGAAAACCCTTGAGGCGCAGGAACTCGCGGGCCCTGCCGCTGAAGCGGCACGGCTGGCGAAGCTGCTCCACCAGTCCGTGGAGCAATCCCGCGACATCGCCAAAGGGCTGCACCCTGTGGTCATGGATGCCGAAGGCCTGGTGTCAGCCCTGCATGAACTGGCGTCGCGCAGCAGCGGCAGCATCTCCTGCCGGCTGCGTTGCGAACGCATGGTACCCATCACGGACAATGGCGTGGCTCTGCATCTTTACCGCATCGCCCAGGAGGCGGTGACCAATGCGCTCAAGCACTCGGGAGCACGCTCGATCACGCTGAGCCTCAGGCTGCGGCAGAATCTGCTCTCCTTGAGCGTCGCAGACGACGGGTGCGGAATGCCGGAGGTCATTCATGCAGGCGATGGCATGGGAGTGCGCTTGATGAAGTACCGTGCGGACGTGATCGGAGCTGATTTCGCCATCGGAAAACGCAAGAAGCACGGGACCCGGATGACCTGCCTGCTGCGCATGGCTGCCGCCAGCCAGCCTCCACCACCGGCATCCCTGGATCTTCAATCTCAGAACGAACGATGAAAATGACTCCCATCCAGCAGCGCATTCTCATCGTGGATGATCACCCCATTTTCCGCAAGGGCATCGCCATGCTCCTTGAACATGAGCATGACATCATCATCAGCGGGGAAGCGGAAACCGCGGCCCAAGCCATGGGACTGGTGGAGCACCAGGAGTTCGAACTCGTGATCGCCGACATCTCTCTGAAAGACATCAATGGCATCGAGCTGGTAAAGTCGCTCAAGGCACTCAAGCCCCACCTTCCGGTGCTGGTGCTCTCCATGCACGATGAATCCCTCTATGCAGAACGCGCACTCCGTGCCGGTGCGCGTGGCTACCTGATGAAACAAGCCCCGCCGGACCAGGTGGTGACTGCCATCCGGCAGGTGCTCCGGGGGGATCTCTATCTCAGCGCTGCGGCAAACCTGCTGATGCTGAACAGCTTTGTGACGGGAAGAGGCAGCAACAGCAAAAGCTCGGTGGAGAAACTCAGTGACCGCGAGCTGGAAATTTTCGAACTTCTCGGCCAGGGCCGCGGCACCAGCATGATCGCCCATGATCTGCGCTTGAGCGTGAAGACCATCGAAGCCCACCGCTCCCATATCAAAACCAAGCTCGGCATCACCACCGCGCCGGAACTCGTACGTGCAGCCGTCGAATGGGTGACCCGCCGCACCGGTGGCGACGATTGAGCACACCGCTGGAACATGACCGCACGCCTCTGCTTGCAGACAGGACAATGCAGCGCGAGTGCAGGAGTGCATGACCGACAGCGAAACGAACACCTCTTCCCCAGCTCACAGCCCCTGGCTGGTGCGCATCCCCGAGATTTTTGAAGGGATTGCGGACATTGTTCTGCAGCAAATGGGCGCAGTTTCGAGCACACGGCTGGGTCAGGATTACTATCTCATCAAGACCGCAACCCCGGCAAAGATCCGCCAGTCGGAAGCAGCGAAGTTTGCACGTTGGAATCTGCCGATGGACCACACCTGGCCGTGCAATGCGCAAAAGATGGACGGCTTCATTGAGAAGGCCGCGCAGACGCTGCTGAAGAAGTTCGGCGAACGCAAGCCCCAGGGGATTTTCATCGGCACGCTGCAGCCCACATCTCCCGACAAGTATTACAAGGGACTGGCGTCCAATCTACGCGGGCGGGTGCTGCAGTTGTTTCCCAAGCTGGCCGCTGCGACGGTGGAAGAGCAGGACCCGACGGCAGAGACCTTGTTTTGTCTCGTTGGAAAAGAGGGATTGTTTTGTGGCATGCAGAGTCCGCGTGCATCGAACGGTCTCTACGCAGGTGGCAGCAAGTACATTGATCAGGATTCACCGGACACGATCAGCCGCGCGGGCGCCAAGATCGCAGAGGCACTGCATTACCTGCTTTTGTACCGGCCGCCGATGAAGGAAGGCGCTCATTGGATCGAGCTTGGTGCCTGCCCCGGCGGCATGACGTCAGAATTGCTCGCCCGCAGCCAGCGCGTGACGGCGATTGATCGTGCGCCGCTCGACAAGCGCCTCGATGGACGGCCTGGGTTGAAGTTTTTCCTCGATGACGTGGCCGTCTTTCAGCCCAAGGCAGGAACCACCTATGACGCGCTGCTGTGCGACATGAACGGCCCGCCGGAGGAATCCATTGAGCAGGTGATCCGCCTCTCACGCTTTCTAAAGCCGGGCGGCCTCGTCGTCTTCACGCTCAAAGTACCGCGTGTTGATTCGCTGGAAGAGCCCAATGAACTGTTCCGCCTGATCGTTTCAATGACCAAAGCTGCCGGTCTGCGTCTGTTTGCCCAGACGCACCTGACCTACAACCGGCACGAATTCACATTGTTTCTGGAGCGGGACTGACCTCCGACTCAGCGGCGGGCAGATCCTCCGGCTTCAGCAGCACGGCCCCTGCGAGCAGGCGGCAAAACTCCTTCTTGGTGACTTTATGCAGCGTTCCCTGCTTGGAGACGGGATCTTTCATCCGCTTGTACTCGATGGACAGGCGTGCCCATTCCACAATGCGCAGGTAATCCTCACCCTGCTTCCAAATCTGGCCTTGTTCCAATTTCATCGGCTCCATTAGCCGCGACATCGGCCAGCGCCATGAGATTTTGTACTTAAGAGCGCAGGAGGCGTGTGACTCTTGAACAACACCGTCGGGTCATGCGCCCAAACCACCATTGCTGGAGCAGCTAAACAAGTGGTCTGCCAGCAGGTAAAATCCGCCCAAAGTCGGGCCAAAACAAGCGGCAAGACCAAACAGTCAAGATTCCCAAATAAATCAGAATTCAGACTTGTTTGCTGGCTTTGTTGTTATAATAATTATAATATGTGTGATATATAACAGTAAAAATCTCAATTCTAAATCAAGCGGTGAAGGCCCTCGATCCCCGCAACCACATTCGAAACCTGATTTGCCCCCTCAGAATAGCCCCAAAAAACTCCTGATGAAAAAGCCCTCCTACGTAACCCGATTCCTCTGCCTCGCCCTGGCGCTGGCATGGAACCAAGGTGCCCAGGCCAGTACGGTCTTCTGGGGCAGCAACTTCAACGACAATCTGTTCGACAGTTCCGGCAACGCTCTGGATGCCACTTATTCCTTCGAGATCGGAGCTTTTACAGGTGGTTTCACACCCACCTATCAGAACGTCGATCAATGGCAGGCCAACTGGCAGGTGGTTGACCGGGCGTATGATCCTGACGCCAATGGCTGGAATTCCACCGACCAGTTTTTCGTCGGCACCGTGGATTTCAATACGGGCGGAGGCTCGGATTCACCCGATGCCAACCCCGCCGATGTCTTCACGATGGGGGACACGGTCTATCTTTGGGCGTTCAATTCCAAAAACATCGTGCCCAGCAGCGAGTGGGCGCTGGTGACCGACGGCTCACCCGTGGGCGATCTGGCCGATGACTGGATCGTTCCAGATCCCCTGGACACAGGCAGTTCTTTCAACTGGCAGCTGACTGATGCCAACTCCTCCATCATTGGCGGGGCCAATGGAGTGCAGGGGCCGGGGACTTATTCCACGACGCCGGGGGTGTTCAGCCTCCAGACAGCCGTGGTGCCTGAACCCGGTTCTGCCTTCCTGCTGCTCGCAGCCGCAGCCGCACATCTGACACGCCGCACACGGCGCCCGACCCGCATGTCCCTGCTCTGAAGCCACCCCATGAGGGAAAACACATCACGATTTTTCGACCTGACGTGCCGCCTGACCGCGATACGTTTCGTCGTTTTCGTGTGCGGCGTTTTGTTCACGGCCGCGACGGCGGCCAATGCCGCGACTGACTACAGCGACTACTCCGGCTTCGGCAATGCCAGCAGCACCGTCAATTCGAGGCTCAAAATTGGCTCCCTCACGGACAGTGAATCGGTCATCACGGCAAATGCCACAGCCACTGGAGATGACACCACAGGCAGTGATGATGAAGACGGCGTCACGGTGCCCGCCAGCATCGTCTCAGGCACCTCCGGCAGCCTGACCGTGAACGTCACGAACACCATCGGCTCCAGCACCTTCCTCAATGTGTGGATCGATTTCAACCGCAACGGTGTACTCACCGACAGCGGCGAGCAGATCGCCACCAACACGGTGATTGCCAACTACACGTCCAACTCCAACAAGACGGTGAACTTCACGGTGCCTGCTGCGGCATCTCTGGGCGCGGCAGGTGTGCGTGTGCGCCTGACCAGCACCAGCAACCCCGGCGCGACGAGTTCAAGCGGTTATGGCGAAGTGGAAGATTACGTCACGACGATCGTCTGCCCCACCATCACCCTGAACACGTCCACCCTGCCAAACGGTGCCGTGAGCTGGCCGTACTCACAGACACTGGGGGCCAGCGGCGGCAACGGCAGCTACACCTGGGCGCTGACCTCAGGGACTTTGCCAGCGGGCCTGAGCTTCAATTCATCCACCGGAGTGATTTCGGGCACGCCCACGGAGAGCAATGAGAGCGGGGCAAACCTCACCTTCACCGCCACGGATGCCTCCGGCTGCCAGGGGTCTGCCAACCTGCTGCTGCAGGTATTCAATTTCATCACCATCACTCCCACAACGCTTTCCCCCCCGACTGTCGGCACGGCTTACTCCCAGACGATGACCGGCCTGGAGTCTGGATTTGACGTGCAGCAGGCATTCTCATCGACATCGGTCGGCACTCTCGCCGCAGCGGATGCCGTGCTGGCGGGAACGAACCGCATCAGCAACTGGACCGGCACCGCATCCACCATCGCCTACAATGGCAGCAGCGCCGGTGGAGGTCATGTCACAGACACCAGCTTCCCAGGAGGGTCCGGTGATAATTTTGCCCTGAAAGCCACGGGTATCATCACCATCCCGACCGCCGGCACATGGACCTTCCTCACGAACTCCGACGACGGTGCACGTGTCAAGATCGACGGATCGGCGGTGATCAACGACGACTCGCTGCACGCGACCGCAGACAGATTAGGCACGGTCACACTCACGGCGGGAACCCACGTGATTGAACTCGTGTTCTTCGAACTGGGCGGGGGGGAGGCCATTGAACTCTTCGCCGCCCCCGGGACGCAGAGCTCATTCAACTCCTCCTTCAAACTGATTGGAGCCGATGACGGCCTCAGTGTCGCACGCACAGCGCCAGCCTTCACGTGGAGCGTTGTCAGCGGTTCCCTGCCGGCCGGGCTCACGTTGAATGCCAGCACAGGAGTGATCAGCGGTACGCCCTCCAGTTCATCGACCGTCAATTTCACGCTCCGCGCCACTGACAACCTTGGCTACTTTGGCACCCAGGCTTACACCGTGACGACTTGCTCTTCCATCACCCTGAGCCCGTCCACTCTCGCCGCCAGCATGGTGAACTCCGCCTACAGCCAGACCGTCAGTGCGACCGGCGGCACGCAGCCGTATATGTTTGCAATCAGCAGCGGCTCACTGCCAGCCGGTCTGACGTTGAACATGGACACCGGGCTTATTTCTGGCCGGCCCACCGCAACAACGGCGGCCTCGTTCACCATTGCCGTGACGGATGTCAATGGCTGCTCCGCCTCACGCGCCTATGCCCTCACACCAGCATCCCCCACGGACTTTGGCGACTATTCGGGCCTTGGCAGCGCCAGCAGCACGGTGCTTTCCACATTAAAGATCGGCTCGCTGACTGACGCCGAGTCCTCGGCCTCCACGAACGGCACTGCAACCGGCGACGACGCCACCGATCTCACGGATGAAGACGGTGTCACCGTCCCTGCTTATCTGATCCAGGGGATTTCAAGCTCAATGACGGTGAACCTCACCAACACCACGGGTGCCTCGGCCTTCCTCAATGTGTGGATCGATTTCAACGGCAACGGCGTCCTGACAGACAGCGGGGAGCAGGTGGCGGTCAACACCCTGATTGCCTCCGGCACCACCAACTCCAACCGCACGGTAAGCTTCACCGTGCCAGGTGCCGCAAAAAGCGGTGTGACCGGCGTGCGCGTGCGGCTGACGTCCACCAGCAGCCCGGGCCCGACCGGAGCCAGCGGCAACGGTGAGGTGGAGGACTATGTGGTCAGCATCCTGCCGCCGTCTGACTTTGGCGACTATTCGGGCTTCGACATTGCCGGCAGCAGTACTTCGACCACGATCAAGATGGGCGCCCAGGTGGATGGCGAGGCTTCCAACCTGG
>JAIPJY010000071.1 GCA_021733925.1 Prosthecobacter sp.
TCAGCTACGACCTCAACTACCGCCCCTCCCTCTGGAAAACCATCGGTGGCCTCCAGAAGGCGCAAGAGGTCAACCGCGAGATCGCGAAATACGTCGATGTCATGATCGGCAATGAAGAAGACTTCACCGCCTCGCTCGGCTTCGAGGTCAAGGGCGTGGACCACAACATCTCCACCATCGAACTCGATGCCTTCAAGGCCATGATCGAGACGGCAGTGTCCGTTTTCCCCAACTTCAAGGTGGCTGCCACCACGCTGCGCGGCGTGAAGACCGCTACCGTCAACGACTGGTCCGCCATTCTCTGGCACGACGGTAAATTCCACGAAAGCCGCAAGTATCCCGACCTCGAAATCCTCGACCGTGTCGGCGGCGGCGACAGCTTCGCCTCCGGCGTGCAGTTCGGTTTCATGGAGTTCAACGATGCCCAGAAGGCCGTCGAATACGGCGCAGCCCACGGCGCCCTCGCCTCCACCACCCCCGGAGACACCTCGATGGCCACTCGCAAGGAAGTCGAAAAGACGATCGGCGGCGGCGGCGCACGCGTCGTGCGCTAGTCTCTCTGCGTAGTTCAAGCGTCCCGCTTGATCCGTCCACCCATACCCTGCCAGAAGGGCGATCATCCTGCTCCCCTCACGCTCCGCCCCGCCTCCGATATGGAGTGCGGTCGCGGAGTGAGGTACGAACGCAGCTACCGCTTTCGCAGCCGGACGGCGGGCATGTGACGCAGGACATTCCTCCCCCCGCGAAAGCGTTAGCTCCGCTGCAGCCCCGCTTGGCGACCAACACCGAGCGCCATCCTCCCTCTCTTGGCGTAGCCCGTCCTTTCCGTCCTTCCTACAAGACGCTCCCCCTCTCCTTGCCCCACTCACAACCGCACGAGAGACTCTTGCGAGGCCCGTATGAGCCGCTATTCTCCGCGCCCCCATGGCATCCTCCGCTTTCACGCCTCCCCACGTTTACGAGCAGCCCGCTCCTGCGTTCGACATCAACGCCATCGAGACCCCTGCCTACGTGGTGGACGTCGCGCTGCTGCGTCAGAACATGGAAAAGCTCGCCCGCGTTCAGAGTGAATCCGGCGCTCGCGTGCTGCTCGCGCTGAAAGGCTTCAGCATGTTCAGCGTCTTCCCGATCATGCGCGAGTACCTCAGTGGCTGCTGCTCGAGTGGATTGAACGAAGCGCTCCTCGCCCAGGAATTTGGTCGCGAGGTGCACGTCTATGCACCCGCCTTCAAAGAAGCCGAGATGCGCGAGATCATCCCCATCGCGCATCACCTCAGCTTCAACTCGCTCGCGCAGTTCCGGAAGTTCAAGCCCATGCTCGATGCCGCCAAAGCCGCCACCGGCCACGCGCCCAGCCCCGGCATCCGCGTCAACCCAGAGCACTCCGAAGTCGAAGTCTCCCTCTACGATCCCTGCTCCCCCGGCTGCCGTCTCGGCATTCGCTCCGATCTTCTCGAAGACGAAGACCTCACCGGCATCGAAGGCCTGCACTTTCATGCCCTCTGCGAACAAGACTCCGATGTGCTGGAGCGCACCGTCGCCGCAGTCGAAAAACGCTTCCCCCGTCTGCTTCAGCAGGTCCAATGGGTCAACATGGGTGGTGGCCACCACATCACCCGCAAGGACTACGACGTCGAGCGCCTCATCCGCGTCCTCCGCACCTTCCGCGAGAAGTGGGGCAAAGACGTTTACATCGAGCCCGGCGAAGCCGCAGGCCTGAACACCGGCTACCTCATCGCCGAAGTTCAGGACATCATCGAGGCACCGGTCCCCACCGCCATCCTCGACATCTCTGCCACTGCCCACATGCCCGACACGCTCGAGATGCCCTACCGCCCCCACATTTTCGGCGCAGGCTTATCAGGCGAATACCCCTACGAGTACAAAATGGGCGGCATGTCCTGCCTCGCTGGGGATGTCCTCAGCGGCTTCTCCTTCCCCGAACCCCTCCGCATCGGTCAGCGCCTCGTCTTTGCCGACATGGCCCACTACACCATGGTGAAAACCACCACCTTCAACGGCGTCCCTCATCCCGACATCGCCATCTACGATCCCGCTACTCAGGAATACCGCGTCGTCCGCCGCTTCGGTTACCTCGATTTCCGCAATAAGCTTTCTTGAGTCCCGCTACGGGCCTCATGAAGAGATCTCGTGATCGAAAAGCTCCCATCGCTCCGCAGGCCTTGGCGCATGTTTTGTAGTTCCGGCTTTAGCCGGTCCGGGAGCGTTATCCAAAGCTTGCAAAAGCAGGTGCCCGTCACAAAAGCACCAAGTTTGGCCTCAATCGTGTCTGCATCATCGCCCCCCATGCCGTAATGATACGCTCACCCCCGCCGTACTCTCCTCATGCGCTTCTTTTCATTCCTCTCCGTGTTTTTCGTGTGTTCCGTAGGCCATCTCTTCGCCATCGAACCCGTCAAATCGAAGATCAACCTTCTCGACGTCATCAAATCCGGCAACGTCGACCACCATGTCAATCCCAAGGCCGACTTCCACGACGCCCCCAAGGATATCTGGACCTTTGCCGCCGATGGCACCTTCCACATCAGCGGCCGTGGCTACGGCTACGTCGCCACCAAGGAAAATTTCCGCGACTACCACCTCGTGCTCGAATTCAAGTGGGGCGCCAAAACCTGGGGCAAGCGCGAGAAGGCAGCCAAGGACAACGGCATCCTCCTCCATGCCTACGGCCCGCACGGCGCTTACGCCGACACCTGGATGGCCAGCATCGAAGCCCAGATCATCGAAGGTGGCGTGGGCGATATCCTCGTCCTCTCCCCCAAACTCGCCGACGGCACCCAGCTCACCACCTCCCTCTCCGCCGAGTACACGCTCGATCGCGACAAGGAAAAAATCTGGAAGAAAGGCGAGCCCCGTCAAACCGTCACCGCAGGCCGCATCAACTGGAAACATCGTGATGAAGACTGGGCTGACAAAGTCGGCTTCCGTGGCAAGAACGATGTCGAATCCCCCTCGGGTGAATGGAACCGTCTCGAAGTCATCGCCAAAGGCGACACGCTGCAATACTTCGTCAATGGCGCGATGGTCAACGAAGCCTTCGACTGCAAACCCAGCGAGGGCAAAATCCTCCTGCAGACCGAAGGCGCGGAAATGCTCGTGCGTCGCTACGAGCTCTACCCCCTGGGCGAGTTCAAGGAAAAGTGGAGCGCCATCCAGGCCAGCGGCGGCAGCGACATCGGCGCGGTGCGCGACGGACAGGCCAAAGCGCTCTCACCCGAGGAATCCCTCAAACGCATCCAGCTCAATGGCCAGTATGAAGTCCAGCTCGTCGCTGCCGAACCGCTCGTGCTCGATCCCGTCGAATGCACCTGGGACGCGCAGGGCCGCATGTATGTGGCTGACATGCGCGACTATCCGCTGGGCCCGCCGAATCCCAACGATCCCTGGCTCTCTCGCATTCAATTGCTCACCGATGAAGATGGCGACGGCCGCATGGACAAGGCCGTCACCTTTGCCGATCACATGGACAACGTGCAGGGCCTGCTGCCCTACAACGGCGGACTCATCGCCACCACGCGCTCGCAGATTCTCTTTCTCAAAGACACCGATGGCGATGGCAAGGCGGACGAGATCAAATCACTCATCAAAGGCTTCAATCCCAAGCACGCCCAGCTCCAGGTCAGCGCGCCGCGCTGGGGACTCGATGGCTGCGTGCATTTCAACAACGGCCTCGATGCCCGTGAGATCTATCCCGCCGACAAACCCGCCGACGTCGTGAACATCCCCGGCAGCAATTTCAAATGGGACCCGCGCACCGACAAGATCACCCCCACCGGCGGCAAAGGTCAGTACGGCGGCGCCTTCGATGACTACGGCCACCACTTCTACTGCTCGAACCGCAACCCCCTTATGTTCACCGTCATGCCTTACGAGGCCATGCTGCACAATTCACACGCAGGCATCACGCAGAACTTTGAAGACATCGCCCCCTTCGGCGCAGAGACCCGCGTCTTCCCGCTGCAGATCACCCACACCACCGCAGACGCCCACGCTGGCACCAACACCGCCTGTTCCGGCCTCGGCGTCTATCGTGGTCAGCTCATGCCCGAGCTGAAAAACAACGTCTTCGTTCCCGATCCCACCGGTCAGCTCGTCACCCGCTACAAGGTCGAACCCAACGGCGCTTCACTCAAAGCCACCCGCGTCGGTGAGCGCACCGAATTCTTCCGCAGCAGCGATGAATGGAGCCGCCCCGTGAACTTCACCACCGGCCCCGACGGGGCCATCTACATCTGCGACATCTACCGCCGCTGGATCGACCACGCCCGCTTCTTCCCCGAAGAGTTCGTCAAAACCCACGACATGCGCCAGGGCGAAAACGAAGGCCGCATCTGGCGCGTGGTGCCGAAAGGGACGAAGAAACTCGTCACTAAAACTCCCGGCAAATACCACGCCATTCCCGAAGTCGGCTGGGGCGAAGTCCCGCCTGAGCACGCCGAGCGCGTCGCCTTCCTCAAAGCTCAGAACATCACCGATGCCAAAAAGCTCAGCGCTCTCATCGCGAAGTATCCCGAAGATCCATGGATGGCGAAAATGGTTGCCTCCTCAGCTAGCAAGCAGATGGGCCGCATCCTCAGTTCCCTCGGCGATGACTTCTTCAAAACCTTCTCTGAAACCCGCAGCACGACGGTGCGCACGTTTGCCACAGGTGCCATCGCCGATGCAGAGGCCGAAGATGTGAAGGCGCTGCTCTCCCTCCTGCAAAAGGAACCCGGCAAACTTCTCTGGTGGAAACCAGCCCTGCTGCAAGGTCTCGCCAAGCTTCCGAAAGGCCACGAAGACGCCGCCAAAGAAATCGCCACCCTCCAATCCGAGATCGATGAAATCATCGCTGACAACAAAGCGCCACTCGACCAACGCCTCGCCGTGATGCCTCTGCTCGGACAGCGCAAATGGGATGCCGTGCAGCCGGTGGTGAAAACATTGCTCACCACCAATCAGCCCCAGGAACTGACAACCGCCGCCTTGGCCCTGCTGAAGAAATACCCCGCCACCAGCACGGCTCCGCTGATTTATGAACTGCTGCCCAAGGCCGGCCCCTCGATCAAACTTGCCCTTGTGCCCATTCTCACCGCCAACGCCACCACCGCGCTCGCTCTGTTCAAGCGCATGGAGAAAGGCGAGTTCCCCACCGCCTGGGTCGATGTCGAAACCCGCTGGCGCTACCAGCGCGGCAAGGGCGAGATGCCTGAGCTCGCCAAGAAACTCTTCGGCGAAGCCAGCAGTGACCGCGCGAAAGTGGTCAATGACTACATGGTCGCCACCACCATGAAGGGCGACGCCAAAAAGGGCCAGCAGGTCTTCGCCTCCATCTGCATCACCTGCCACAAGCACGGCTCCCTTGGCGTCGATGTTGGCCCGCCGCTCTCCGACGTCAAAGTGAAGCCCCCCGAAGGCCTGCTCTCAGACATCCTCGATCCCAACCGCATGTTCGAAGCCCGCTGGAGCGCCTACACCGTTGAAACCAAAGACGGTCGCACCCTCTCCGGCCTCATCCAAAGCGAAAACAGCGACGGCATCGTCCTCGCCATGATGGGCGGAGCCAAAGAAACGATCGCTCGCAGCGCCATCAAAGAAATGAAATCCCTCGACCGCACTCTCATGCCCGTCGGCCTCGAAGCCGCCATCAACAAGGACCAAATGGCCGATCTATTGGCGTTTCTATTGGGGAAATGAGAGGTCAAGGACTGGTCAAAAGTTGTCAAGATCGTCAAGCATCGAGTCTTGGAATGCACCAGTCTTGACCTTCGGACTGCTCACTTGCGTCTTCGTGGGATGGGTGTGGCGACAGCCCGCCCGTCCGTTAGCGCTCCATCTACACCCCGACCTCCGCCCCCCACAAAGCCACGCATTTCGGCGCAGCAGCCTCAGAGGCCTATAGCGTTGCAAGAAAGCTCGCGTGGAGCCGCACCGCGGCGGCTTGCGTACAAGCCTCCCGACCTACCTTCTCACGCTGGGCGCTCGCGCGCCCAGCGCAGGTAGGGCGGGCTGTCCTCAGCCCGCCGCCGCCGGAGCCCATCATCTTCTTGAAAGGATTGGTGTCGTGATCTGCCAAAGGGAAATGAGTTTTGCACCAAGCTATAAAAACACAGCGCGCCAAACAAACTCAACCCACGAAAAGAGTCCAGGCACCTCCTCATCACCCGCACGATCCTTGACCTCTTGACGGCGCAGCCATCTTGACCCGCTCCCTTCATTTACAATTCCTCACCCGCTCCCTCCTCCCCATGCCCCTCTTCCGCCATCTTCTGAATCGTCCCGCTTAGCAGCTCGATATACCCCTGCACATCCATGCTCTCCGCCTCAGGCTCACCACGCACACTGTAAAGCCAGCCCTGCTCATACGGATCACTACGCACAATGCACGCATCCACCTTCAGCTCCGGATTCCCACCGGCAAACGCCCCATTCATCACGCAATAGACATCGGAAGCCGCCTTGAATCCCTCCACCCACCCAATGTTGTCGCCGGGAGCCACGGGGCCGCCCTCAGCGGGCTTCCATTCGCAATCGACCAGTTCACCCAGCATCCGCGTCGCAAACTTCGTGAAACCGACACGCCATAGGTCCGTTTCACCCTCCACCTTCGCCATCCAGTAGTGCGAGCGCGAATAGCGGAACGTATCAGGAAAACGAGCGGAGAACCGGGCGTGCTTGAAGCGGACAAAATTGAGCGGCATGGGTGGTTGGAAAGATCGGCGGGTCTGATCAAGAAGAGGTCAACGGTCAAGCCCCGTCAAGAGCCTGCGACGAAAGAGTGCAAGAAACAGGCTTTATTTATGTCCGCAATGATTGTGTTTCTTCACTGAACTGCTGGCAACTCCATCACGAAGTTAAAATTTGACCATTTCTTTTCCCTCACTTGGATCTTAAGAAAGCGGGCCTCTTCAGGCTTTTGTTGAGTCAAATCGTAGCAAATGAAACCAATTCCTCCTCTTCGGCTCATCTTCATATTGTTTTGACTCCTGGTGACGAGCTTGAGCGTGGGACTAAGCTGGGGGCAAGGATTTTTGAAGCTAAACACATCGCCCAGATTCTGGCCATCATTATCAAGCCATTGCCCCCGAAAACTAAAACGATAATCCTCAGGGGCGCTCCAGTCCCTGCCATAAACAAACAATTTTTGCGCTACGATGACGGCCACAACTATTTCTTGTTCATTCTCACTGGCGAAAGCTGTTTTGTTTTTTTCAGGGAAGAACCTGAGCAGTTCAGTTGATGTTAGCTTGGTTTTTCGGCGCTCTCCCAATTGGCTCTCGGCAACTGACATCACAAGAGTTCTGCTTCCTTCATTTATTTCATAATATTTTGAAGTTCCCTGGGGCAGCTCACTCGAGATAAGCTCACCAGCATAAAACAGACAGAATAGATAAGCTTTCATGTTAATTGTTTGGCTGTCATATGATGAGCATCAAACGGATGCATCTCCAGCTTTTTTGAGGCCGCCGAGTTCACCAGTCGTGCACGTGGCCGCCTGACGCCATCTTCCGCCATTTCACTCTGCAACACCTTATTCCTTGCTCACATCAACACTGATTTCGTTGTTTTGAATAACAATTTCAAAAACACGCGAGGTGTTATTCTCTTTATTGATAGGGCGACAAAAAAATTCAGTGATTATTTTTGTTGGAGCCTCAGACCCAATCTTCAAATTGTAGGGTGATACGTCGAAGCATACATTAAAAATGCCTGTGGTCGAGATATTGTCTTGATCAAAGGTTGGTGACTTTGTGATGATGGTAACCGGTATGACATGATCGTCTAGTGCTTGGGATGCCTTGGTTCCATTTACAAGATTTGCAGTTATACTTAGCGGTTCTAAGTGTTGCTCTTTGGGCGGTATCACTGCTATTGATACCAGCAACCCCTGTCGCACACATAGGAGCAGTTGCGATTTTTTGTGCTGAAATGAGATGACTTGAAGATCATCTCCATATTTCGAGCGAACTTTTTTCACGACATGAGTTTTTAGCTCAATGTTTGCCGCGTCGGAACCTGCCAGTGCAGGTATTGACACAGAAAAAATGAAAAGAAGGCATGTGAATGTCGCTCTCATATCAGTTGATAAACCACACTTACGGCATTTGCGAAGCTCTGGAATTTGACAAGAATGAACCCATCACAGAGTTGCGCCGTTGAGCGCAAATTGGGAAAGCAGGACGGCGTTATCCACGACGGCGCAATCCCACATACGTCAGCACCACGCCAACAAGGAAATGCACCCCGAGCATGCTCATCGCGAAATCTGGCGTGGCAAACCAGGTCTTCACCAGTTTGTCGATGGGAGTGAAATAGGCGGTCTTTTCCAGGGAGTCGATGATGCCCGACCAGCCGTAGTGCGCCGTGATGAAAGGGTGCACCACATGCCCCAGAATCTTCGGAAACCCGAGCAGCGCACCGCAGAACAGGACATTGGCGCAGAGCAGTGTGAGCGAGATGCTGTGCGCGCGCTCTTTGCTGCCTGCGTTGGCAGAGATCCCAAGACACAGCGCCGCAAACGCAGCGCCCGAGAGCGCCGGCAGCAGCAGCTTGGCCGTGCCATCGCCCGGCAGTTTGCCGGAAACGATGTCCAGAAACATTTCCATCCAGATGCTCTGCACCAGAATGATGGGCAGCATGAAGAGCAGGGACCCGATCAGCCATGCTGCGGGGCTCACACCTCCAATGCGCTCGCGCTCGTAAATGGCACGTCGCCCGGCGATCTCACGTGCGCCGAGGCGCACTGCCATGAACATCACCAGCAAGATCTGAATCAGGACAATCATCGACACAGCATGCGCCGCCGGCCAGACCACCTCGGCAGCGGTGCTGCCACCGCGCATTTCCTTGAGCCCCTTTAGATTGGGCAGCAGCAGCAGCGCGGCGATGGCTGGTGCACCCACCAGCAGCGAGGCGTGCATGATCCACTCACGTGGAGTGCGGCGCAGCAGTGACCAGCGGCGTTTCACCAGATGCTGCGCCTGGCTGAAAGTGCCCGGCAGCGGAATGATCGGCCGCACCTCGGCTTCGGCAGGTTTTTTGACATCATCCTCCTCCTCATCCGCACCGCCCTTCTGCTTCATGAGAATCGTGCGGTCTTCATCGCCCGGATCTTCCTCAGCGGCGGAAAGCTTCTCTGCCACGCCACCACCCAGCTTGAACGCCGCATAGTACGCATCGCGGTGTTTCATCCATGAGTCGCCCCAGCGCTGTGCGGGGCGTTTCGCCAGACGCGCGTAAACTTCATCATAAGTCGGCACCGTGAAGTAGTGCGGCACGGCACGTGCGGGACCATGGAAGGCCACATAGCCTTCATGCATCACCACCACCGTGTCATACGCGCCCAGATTGGACAGCGAGTCGGTGGCATGAATCACGATGCGGTCAGGCCGGTCGGTGGCCACCATTTTCAGCAGCGCCTCAAACTCGCGCTCGCTGCGCACATCCAGCCCCACGGTGAAATCATCACACAGCACGATCACCGGGTCCGCCACCAGCGCCAGGCCAAGCTTCAGGCGGCGGCGCTGCGGCAGCGCCAGCGCCGAGGTGCGCTCCGTGGCGATGTTCTCCAGCCCCACCGTCACCAGCACATGCGAAACCCGGGAAAGCACCTCATCCCGCGTGCGTCCTGCCCCACGCAGCATCGCCGCGCTGATCAAATTTTCCCGCACGGTCAGGTGCTCGATTAAATTATCATCTCCCGCAGGCACCCAGCCGAGCTGGTTCGCATACAGCGGCTGCTTGATCAGATCACGCTTTCCAAAGCTGATCGTCCCCGCTTCAGGCTCCGTCAGTCCCGCCAGGATTCGCAGCAGCGTCGTCTTCCCACTGCCAGAGGGCCCGATCAGCGCCAGCACATGCCCGCCCGGAGCCATGAAACTGACCTGTTCCAGCACGCGCAGCGGCTCCTTGCCTTTTCCGGGAACAACGTGGGAGAGATTGTTGATTTCGAGCATATTCCCGATCTAAGCCGGTCTGGCAGAAAGAGCAAAGTTCAAAATTCCGCCTTCCCTTCGTCCGCCCCCGCTTTATTCCTGCCCCACCATGGCCTCCATCCTCCAAGTCCACCCTGCCGACGACGCCATCGTCGCCCTTTCCGATCTCGCCGCAGGCACCGCCCTCTCCTTGAATGGCCGCTCCTGGACCCTCCGCGAAAAGATCCCCGCCAAGCAAAAATTCGCCGCCCATGACTTCGCCGTCGGCGACATCGTCACCATGTACGGCGTCACCGTCGGCAAAGCCACCCAGCCCATCGCCACCGGGGCCTTGATCCACACCCACAACGTCGTCCATGCCACCTCCGCCTTCAGCGGCAAGCAGAGCGACTACACCTGGACCCCGCCGGATATCTCCAAGTGGCAGACCCGCACCTTCAACGGCTTCAAGCGCTCCGTCGGCCCTGCCGGCACCGCCAACTACTGGCTCGTCATCCCCCTCGTCTTCTGTGAAAACCGCAACCTCGCCTTCATGCGCGAGGCCCTCACCCGCAGCCTCGGCTACGGCAAAACCTCCCCCTACGAGCGCTTCGCCCAGCGCCTCGTCGATCTCCACCGCTCCGGCGCCTCACGCGACCAAATCGAAGCAGCCACCCTCGAAGCCGAAACCTCCGCCACCGCCGCACGCGTCTTCAAAAACATCGACGGCGTGAAGTTCCTCGAGCACGGCCTCGGCTGCGGCGGCACCCGGCAGGATGCCCAGGCCCTCTGCCGCCTCCTCGCCGGTTACATCCACAACTCCAACGTCGCCGGTGCCACCATCCTCAGCCTCGGCTGCCAGCACGCCCAGGTCAGCCTCCTCGAAAGCGAAATGGCCGCCCTCTATCCCAAATTGGAAAAACCCCTCCTCATCTACGAACAACAGAAGAGCAAATCCGAGCGCGACATGATGGCCAACGCCATCCGCGACACCTTCCTCCACCTCGCCACCGCCAACGAACAAACCCGCGAGCCCTGCTCACTCAGCAATCTCATCATGGCCGTTGAATGCGGCGGCAGTGACGGCTTCTCCGGCATCTCCGCCAATCCAGCCATCGGCCACACCGCCGATCTCCTCGCCGCCCTCGGCGGTGCCCCCGTCCTCAGCGAATTCCCCGAACTCTGCGGCGTCGAGCAAAGCCTCAGCGACCGCTGCGTCACCGCCGCCCTAGCCGACAAATTCGTCGGCCTCATGCGCGCTTACGAAGCCACCGCTCAGGCCTGCGGCTCCGGCTTCGATGCCAACCCCAGCCCCGGCAACATCCGCGACGGCCTCGTCACCGACGGCATCAAATCCGCCGGCGCAGCCAAGAAAGGCGGCACCAGTCCCATCGTCGATGTCCTCGACTACGCCGAGCCCATCCGCCAGCACGGCGGCCTAACCCTCTACTGCACCCCCGGCAACGACGTCGAAAGCACCACCGCCCTCGCCGGCGGCGGCTGCAACATGATGCTCTTCACCACCGGCCTCGGCACCCCCACCGGCAATCCCATCTGCCCCACCCTCAAAATCTCCACCAACAGCGACCTCGCCCACCGCATGCCCGACCTCATCGACTTCGACACCGGCCCCATCATCTCCGGCCAAAAAACCGTCGAACAAATGGGCGAAGAAATGCTCAACCTCGTCATCGCCACCGCCAGCGGAGAATACACCCCCAAAGCCGTCTCCCTCGGCCAGGACGACTTCCTCCCCTGGAAACGCGGCGTGTCATTGTGAGATTAAAAAGGGTGAAAGCGCCGATTGCCAATCAGGTGTTTTTGGGCTACTTATTTTTCCATGAAGAGTGCAGTGGATACTTCCATCACCCAGGTGCCGCCTTCTCCAAAAAAGACGCCGCCTCCATCGAAGCGTGATTGGTTGAAAACCGCCGGATGGGCGAAAAACGACACACTTTATGCCGAGGCAGTTCGCTTGGGCCAGGAGTACCGGCGTAGCATGACGGTGGAGTCCGAGCATGCTGGTTCTTGATACCAATCATCTCTCGGAGATTGATCTCGACACACCCAAAGGCCGTGCCCTCAAGCAGCGGTTGGCGGAGTCCACAGAAGATCATTTCCTGCCCATCGTGGTAAGCGAGGAAATCCTGCGCGGCTGGCTCGCGCTGCTCAACAAGGCTCGCAATGTTGATGAACAAGTCCACGCCTACTCGCGGTTTGGCCGCAGTCTCACAGAGCTCAACAAATGGACCTTGTTGGAATGGGATCATGACACAGCCGCAATTTTTGCGCGGTTGCGTTCCGAGGGCGTCCGCATCGCCACTCTCGATCTGCGCATTGCCAGCATCGCCATCGCCTACCAGGCCACCTTGCTGTCTCGCAATCTGCGTGACTTCAATCAGGTGCCAGGTCTGCGCGTGGAAAACTGGCTCGACTGAGATTGCCTGAACAGACGGTAACGCAGGGGGCTCTCCCCACGAAAGCAAATGCCAGACGTGTGACGCATCTGGAAATCACGCTTGCCGATCAGCCGGGCTCCATCTCTTAATGCCAGATATGCGCCTCACCCTTTTCGCCTTAGCCCTCGCCATTCCCGCGCTGGCCAGAGACATCCCCGTCGCGGATGCCGCCG
Source organism: Prosthecobacter sp. (assembly GCA_021733925.1). GTDB lineage: Bacteria > Verrucomicrobiota > Verrucomicrobiia > Verrucomicrobiales > Verrucomicrobiaceae > Prosthecobacter. The sequence continues at coordinate 12,547 of JAIPJY010000071.1, forward strand.
CATTCGCCGCCGCCGCTCAAACAATCAACGCAGGCGACACCCTCATCCTGAACGACGGCACCTGGGCCGATGCCCAGCTCAAACTCGAAGCCGAAGGCACTGCCGCGAACCCCGTCACCATCAAAGCCCAAACCCCCGGCAAGGTCATCTTCACCGGCACCTCCCGCCTCTCCGTCGGCGGCTCCCACATCACCGTGGTCGGCCTCTGGTTCCAGAACCCCACCGCCGAGCAAGTCATCGAGCTCCGCAAAGATTCCAAGCAACTCGCCTCCGACTCCCGCATCACCAACTGCGCCGTCACCAACGACACCCAGCTCACCTCCACAGCCTCCGCCCAGTTCGTCTCCATCTACGGCGCACGCAATCGCGTGGACCACTGCTACATCGCTGGCAAAACCACCCAGGGCACCACCATGGTCGTCTGGCTCTCCAACGAATCCAAAGACCAGGGCAAACACCAGATCGACCACAACCACTTCGGCCCGCGCCAGAAGCTCGGCCAGAACGGCGGCGAAACCATCCGCCTCGGCGACAGCAAGACCTCCATGCAAACCGCCGCCTGCATCGTCGAGCACAACCTCTTTGAGAAATGCGATGGCGAAGCCGAGTGCATCTCCAACAAATCCTGCGGCAACGTCTACCGCTTCAACACCTTCAAAGGCGTCTCCGGCACACTCACGCTCCGCCATGGGAACAAGTGCATCGTCTCAGACAATGTCTTTGATGGCACAGGTGCCAAAGGTGCCGGTGGTGTGCGAGTGATTGGTGAATACCACATTGTTGAAGGCAATCACTTTGAGAATCTCACGGGTGACAATGAACGTAGCGCGCTGTGCATCATGCTCGGCATCCCCGATTCACCTGCAAATGGCTACTTTCAGGTCAAGCACGCCGAGATAACACAGAACAGCTTCGTCAGCTGCGCACACAACATTCTCATCGGCATGAGCGGTGACAAAAAGGCCACGCTCCCACCGGTTGAAACAAGGATCAGCGACAATTACATCGACACAAGCAAAGGCGAAGCGTTTGAGATCAAATGCGCTGTCGATGGCGTGACAACGAAGAATAACAGTGACAAGAAGAGCGGTCAGCCGGACAAGTTCCAATACGAACCCACCGGCCCTTCCTGGAAATAACAATCTGCAATGCGCACCAACGTCCTTCTCAAACCACTCACCTGCTGCTGCCGCAAACCCATGACCGGGTTTTATCGCGATGGTTACTGCCGCACCGGCCCCGGCGATGTCGGCCTGCACACCGTCTGCATTGAGGCTACCGAGGAGTTCCTGAACTTCTCCTATCTCAGCGGCAACGACCTCTCCACCCCCGCTCCCCAGTGGGACTTCCCCGGCCTCAAACCCGGCGACCGCTGGTGCCTCTGCGTCACCCGCTGGAAGGAAGCCCTCGATGCCGGCTGCGCCCCACCCGTATGCCTCTCCGCCACCCATGAATCCGCCCTGGAGTGGGTCGATCTCGAAGACCTCAAAGCCCACGCCCTCGACGATCCCGGCGAAGTGATGGAGTGACTGGTGTCGTTCTGCCAAAGCGGAATCTCATACGTCCTCGTCCTCCTGCTCGAACTCGTCCTCGATCCTCCCGCTCCGCTCCCGCAGTGAGTTCCGAATGCCGAACGTGACATAGACAATACCTGCTCCTTGTTCAATACCCGCACAGCGCTCCGCAGTCTACAAACCACGTTTTGTAGTTCCGCCTTCAGGCGGTCCGGTCAGGATGCATCCCATCTGCCTCACCAGTAAAAGCGACATCGGTACTACGTCGCAGCGCCACTCAAACTACGCGCACCCTCGCCTCGTTCGCCTCTTCCCACCACCGCCCGCCACTTCCCCCGCACAATCTCAAACGACCGCCGGATCACACGGAACATCCGCGGCAGCACCAGCCACAGCACGATGATCACTGCGGTAAAAACACACAGCGCCAGCACTGGCTTCATCAGCATCACCAGCGTCCCCGCCACCACGGTGATGTCTTCGGCAAGGCTTAGCACAACATTCGAAGCCGGTTCCGGCGAATGATTCGCCAGCAGCCGCGTACCCGCCTTCGCGCTATGCGTCGTCAGCGCTGCACCACCCGCCAGCAGCGCGCCGATCACCTCCACATGCGGCGGCATGTCGCCCAGAGCCTGCATCGCCAGGATCGTCCCGCCGACGGGCCTGATCAACGTATGCACACTGTCCCACAGCGAATCCAGCCACGGCACCTTGTCCGCGAAAAACTCAATGCCATACAGCACACCCGCAGCGATCAACACCCAGTCATGCCCCAGCACTTCCAGCGATTGATACTTCGCCGCCAGATGCAGCGCATCAAACCTCACCAGCAGCCCGGTGAGAAACACCGTGAGGTAAAGATTCAGCCCCGCCAGCGAAGCCAAACCCAGCGCGAGCCCCAATTGTTCGAGGATTTGCATGCCCGCCCTATACCACAACTCACCTCATCCGGCGAGGAACAAGATCGGCCTCATTTTGGAATCACGCCCCCGCTACCCCATCCACCAATAAGTCCTATCAGCCCTATCCGTCCTATTTCTTGAGCATTCGCTCCTCCACCATCCGGTGCCACCCATAACCTCCGGCCAACTTGAAACTTTAAACCTTAAACTCCTCTCCCCATCCCTCACCGGCTCTCCAAAAACTCCTTCACCCCCTGCGCCAGCACCTTGCTGATCCCCGGCACCTCCGCCATCTCCTCCACCGTCGCCTTCCGCAGTCGCGTCACCGAGCCAAACGCCTTCAGCAGAGCCGCCTTGCGCATCTGGCTGATCCCCGGGCAGTCATCCAGCAGACTCTCCGCCACACGTCGGCCCAGTAAGAGCTGATGGTACCCATTCGCCCATCGGTGCGCCTCATCGCGGATGCGCTGCAGCAGCTTCAAAGCCCCGCGTTCATGCGGAATGATCACCGGAAGGCTTTCGCCCGGGCGATAAACCTCCTCATGCTCCTTCGCGAGACCAATGATCGGCAGCGTATGCAGCCCGAGTTTGTTCAACTCCGCCACCGCCACCCCAAGCTGCCCTTTACCCCCATCCACGATCACAAGATCCGGCAGCGTCACGAATTTATTGCTCGTTGCAGCAATGCGTTCCAGCGCCTCCGCCGGAGCCTCCTGTGAAAACTCCGCATCCTCACCCGCCACCTTTCGGCCTTCCAGCAAGATGCGCGAAAAGCGCCTTCGAATCACCTCCGCCATGCTGATAAAATCATTCTGCCCAGTGACCGACTTGATCCTGTACCGCCGGTAGTTCGAATTGTCCGGCACCCCGTTCTTAAAACGCACCATGCTCGCCACGCAGTGCGCCGTGCCGATGTTCGCAATGTCAAAACACTCCATCACCAGCGGCGCTTTTTCCAGATGCAGCAGCTCCTTCAGCTCCTGCACATCCGCCATCGGATCAATGCTGCGGATCACCCGCGCCCGTGCCCCTCTCTCAAAAGTTCTGGAGGGAATAAGCGTCTTTCTAAAATCCTCAATCATGTCCCTCAGCTCAGCCGCCTTTTCAAAATCCATCCGTGCAGCTGCATGCTGCATCTCCCCCTCCAGCGCCGTCACCAGATCCTTCGACTTCCCATCCAGGAACTCGCAGGCCTGCTCCACCCGCTTCTTGTAGTCCTCCAGCGAAATACGCAGGATGCACGGTGCCGAGCAGTTCTTGATAATGTCGTTGGAGCAGTGCTTGTAGTCCGCCTCGCCCGGCTTCAGCGGCCGGCACACTCGCAGGCCAAATTTCTTGTTCAGCCAATTGAGAGTCGTGCGCAGCGCCATCCCATGCGGAAAGGGCCCAAAGTAACGCGCCCCATCATCCTTCTTCAGCCGCGTGGTCGACAGCCTCGGCACGGCATCGCCGAAATGCACTCGCACCATGTAGTAGCGTTTGTCGTCTCGAAAGCTCACGTTGTAGCGCGGGCGAAACTCCTTGATCAGCCGCCCTTCCAGCACCAGCGCCTCCGTGTCATTGCGCACCTCATGCAGGTCAAAATCCCAGATGCTCGCGATCAGCGCCCGCGTCTTCCGGTCCGCCAGTTTCGACCGCGCCGGCGTGAAGTAATTCGCCAGCCGTTTGCGCAGATCCCGCGCCTTGCCCACATAGATCACATTGTTGATCCGGTCCCGCATGATGTACACCCCCGGCACATGCGGTACATCACGCAGCTTGGCAATGAGATCAGGTTTCTGGCGGGCGTTGGACATGCGTTGGCAATAACAAATGGCAAATGACGAAGAGAGGTGCCCAAAGAGTGGTCCATTTTGTCCATTCAGTCCATCAGGTCCATTCTTCGCCCTCCTTCATTCATACGCTTTCAGCCCCCGCCAAGGCATAAAAAGTAGCCTTGTTGTTGCCCAACAAGACCTCCCTCATCGTCACACTCTTCCCTGAGCTTGGCGCCAAAGCTGTGGAACCAATTCATGGGGGAATGTCACGCAAGTGACATGGATGGAACCCCGCGTCTGGCCGCTTGATTGCTCAGCGCACGCGTTTCATCGTATACGTGCCTTTGTCCATGGAACATTGGTAGCAGGCCTTGAACTCATCCCCCTTGACGGTCCCCTCGTACTGGTAGAGCCCGCCAGCCCAGTTGGGCATCTTGTGCTCGCCTTTGAAGGTGTAGCTGCCGTCTTTCTGCTTCTTCACGATGTGTACGGCCTTGTAGCTGCCGCTGAGGATCTTCTTCCAAGTGGCGTGGTAGAAGAATATGCGGTCAGCAGGGACCGATCCGACATTTTCGCCAGCCGCACCTATCACTATACCATTACGTGTAGGTTTTCCGACCACGCAGCGCAGGGTGCCGGTGTGTCCTGTGGCATCACTGAGCCAGGTGCCCTCCCATTTCCCCTCCACCCCGCCGGTGTCCGGCACCTTTTTCCACGCCTCCCGAAACGCAAACCCGCAGGAAGGCAGGACGGACATCAAAATCAGGCCAAGAGCAAGGCGGAGGAGCAGGGCACGTTTCATGAGAGAGGTTGGTGGCATACGAACGTCTGTCCAGCACCGCCTATTTCGTCCTTCCTCGAAGTGTCGGCCAATTTGAAATTCTCAGTTTTCAGTTCCCAGTTTACAATTCCCACCGCTTGCCCTTCGTAGCACTGCGTGATGAATGGTTCCCGTTCTCCTTGGCTCGCAGTGCGAACTAGGCACAACCTTCCTCTTGCCCACGCCCGTATTCACGATACTAACCCCGAAGAACCTCAACCCCACCCACCCTACCATGGCCCACACCCTCCCCCCCCTGCCGTATCCCACCAACGCGCTTGAGCCCACCATCGACCAGCTCACGATGGAGATCCATCACGGCAAGCATCACAACGCTTACGTCACCAATCTGAACAACGCCATCGCCGGCAAGGCCGACCTGGAAGCGATGTCCATCGAAGACCTCTGCAAAAACATCTCCAAGGTGCCTTCCGACATCCAGGGCGCCGTCCGCAACAACGGCGGCGGTCACTTCAACCACTCCCTGTTCTGGACCGTCATGGGCCCGAACGCCGGTGGTGCCCCGACCGGCGCTCTCGCTGACGCCATCACCTCCACCTTCGGCAGCTTTGACGCCTTCAAGGAAGCCTTCGCCAAAGCCGGTGCCACCCGCTTCGGCTCCGGCTGGGCCTGGCTCAGCGTGAAGGATGGCAAGCTCGCCATCTCCTCCACCCCGAACCAGGACAACCCCCTCATGGACGCCAGCGGCACCCCCATCCTCGGCTGCGATGTCTGGGAGCACGCCTACTACCTCAAGTATCAGAACAAGCGCCCCGACTACCTCGCCGCTTTTTGGAACGTGGTGAACTGGAGCGCCGTCGCTGCCAACTACACCGCCGCTCTCGCTTGATTCCCGCTTCCTGACGAATCTCGTCTTCTCACAAAGCGCGGAACGGCCACCCCGTCCCGCGCTTTGTCACTTTAAGCTCAGTCATTCCTCTGCCAAAACATTCCTTTGCCTAGTCTGGCAGTCATATGTCACCCCCTGAGTCGCTCACATAAGACTCTGACCTCAATCATTCGACATTCGTCATTCTGATTTCGTCATTCACCCCATGTCCATGGTTCTCCATCGCCTCCGCAACGGCCTGATTTATTCTCAGGCCTTCGCCGAGTTCCTGGAGTCGAAGCACAACAACGAGTCCATCGGTCATCCGGGCGATGTTCTGCACATAGATTACGTGCGCTGCGCCCAAGGCGAGCTCAGTGGTCAGGAATGGTGCCAGCTCACCTGGATCAGCGGTTCCCAGGCCGCCACCGAGCACCGCCACCAACTCGGCGGAACCGAAGTGTACATTCATAAGCAGGCCATGCGCGGCCTCAAAAACCGCCTTCTCCATTTCGACGGCACCAACGTCGTGGTGAAGCAATGACGACAAAAACACCAATGATCCCAACCTCGACGCTTGGCCCAAAGCATTCCGTCTGCCTTCCTCATTCGGCCTTTGTCATTATTTCGTCATTCGGAAATTCGTCATTCGTCATTCTTCCCTGATGCCTACCCTAGCCGACATCGGAGAAGACAATCTCATCCGCAAACTCATGCGCGGGGTGAAGCTCGACCGCGATGTCATCGCCGGGGCAGGGGATGATTGCGCCGTCGTTCGCAGCACCAAGCACGAACACACCCTGCTCAAAACCGACGCCCTCGTGCAGGACGTGCACTTCACGCTCGAAACCCCGCCAAAACTCATCGGCCGCAAGGCCATAGCCCGCGTCGTCAGTGATTTCGCCGCCATGGGCGGCACACCGCGCCATGCCATGGTCACCCTCGTGGCCCCACCCACCATGCAGGTCGAGTTCCTCACCGAGATCTATCGCGGCATGCGCGCCATCTCCAAAGAGTACGGCATCAACATCGTCGGCGGTGAAACCTCCCGCGGCCTCGTCCTCATGCTCTCCATCTCCATGAGCGGCACCGTGCCTTCCAAGCGCTGGATGTCGCGCAGCGAAGGCAAAGCGGGCGATGTCCTCCTCGTCACCGGCCGCCTCGGCGGCTCCATCTCCGGCAAGCACCTCAAGTTCCAGCCACGCCTCGAAGAAGGCCGCTGGCTCTCCGAAAACGCCCATCCTCATGCCATGATGGACATCAGCGACGGCCTTGCCAAAGACCTCCCCCGTCTCGCCCTCGCCAGCGGCACCCACTATCAGGTCAACGTTGCCTCTCTGCCCTGCAATCCCGGCTGCACCTTCGACCAAGCCTGGGGCGATGGCGAAGACTACGAGCTCCTCCTCGCCGTGAACCCTCGCACCGTGCGGTCCCTCAAGGCCAAATGGAGCGTCGCTTTCCCCAAGCTCCCCCTCACCATCATCGGCAAGCTCGTCCTCCCCGGCGAAGGCCGCCCTCCCGATTTCGAAAGCACCGGCTGGGACCACTTCGCCCTCAGTGCCGACGCATAAACAAACACTGAAAAATCGACACACCGCCGAGGTAGGAACGTCACAGAGGTCCAATTCAAAATCATTTTCCCCGAGAAACATCTTCGCAGTTTTTCTGAGTACGTAGTTCGGGCTTTAGCCCGTTCCGGAAGCCTCGCATCACCCCAGCTCCTCAACCACCCAGCGCACGTATTGTAGTCCCGGCTTTAGCCGGAATCTGGAAACTGAGTTCGTGCAAACAGCTCCCAAATAAACCCTCCCTTGATCACCCTGCAAACAGCCGAAGACGCCCATGCCTGGGGAACACAACTCGCGCCCACCCTCGCGGCAGGCGATGTCATCGCCCTCTGCGGCACCCTCGGCGCCGGCAAGACCCAGATCACCCGCGGCATCGTCGCTGGCATGAACTCTCAGGCCGCCGTCACCAGCCCCACCTTCACCCTTGTCCACGAGTACCTCGATGGCCGACTCCCCGTCTTCCACTTCGATTTCTACCGAATGGACTCCGCCGCCGAAGTCCTCGGCATCGGCTGGGACGAGTTCCTCACCGAACCCGGCATCATCATCGTCGAATGGGCCGACATGTTCCCCGACCTCCTCCCCCCCCACACCCGCTGGTTCCAAATCACCCCCCTGCCCGACGCCTCCCGCACCGTAATTGAGCAAACAAACCTTCTCTAAATCCTGTCTAACCAGGCCTCTTGCTACCAGCCACAATCTTTCGACAGGATTAACAAGAACACAGGATTAACAGAATTGGGAAATGCAGGATTCTACAGGAAATGGTCGTCGTGATTTGAAATCTCGGCATTGAAATGATGTGTTTGAATCCTTCCCAGAAAATTCTGTTAATTCTGCCATCCTGTTAATCCTGTCCAAACCGGCTCCCTGATGCCCACCACACTCCTCGCCCTCGACCTCTCCACCGCCCACGGCAGCATCGCCGTCGTCCGGGGCAATGATGTGCTGTTCCGGTCCTCCTTCCAGTCCGAGCGCTCCCACAACGCCCAAGTCTTTGCCCCGCTCCGCGAAGCCCTCGCCGCCGCTGGCAACGAACTCACCGGCATCGTCATTGGCAATGGCCCCGGCTCCTACACCGGCGTCCGCATCGCCATCGCCGCCGCCCAGGGCATCGCACTCTCCCGAAACATTTGGTGCGTCGGCTGGTCCTCCCTCACCGCGCCGGACTTGGATGCGCCTTCCAGTTACAACATCATCGGCGATGCCCGCCGCCAAAGCTTCTACCTGGCCCGCGTCGAAAACGGCCGCCTGCTGCCCGACCTCGAAATCGTCTCCGCCGAAGTCGCCCGCGAACGCGCCGCCCATTGCGAAATAGTGTACACGTTCGACGCCAAATGTCCGCTCGGCCTAACCACCGTGCATGCCAAACCAGACGCCGCCAAGCTTGCCAAAATCGTCCAATCCTTGCCCTCCGACGAACTCGCCGCCCTAATCGCCCAGCCCCTCATTCCGCACTACCTAGCCGAGGCTTTCATCACTCTTCCCAAGCGCCCCACCCCATGACCCCCGAACCCATCACCAACCACATTTCCGTCTGGGGCGAAGGCCCCATCTGGCACGGCGACCGCCTGTTGTACGTTGATATTGAAACCCATAAGATCATCGCCTTCACGCCCTCGACCGGCCAAGAGCAGATCTGGGACGTCGGCCAACGCGTCGGCACCGTGGTGCCACGCGCCAGCGGCGGCCTTGTCTGGGCAGGCGACAACGGCTTCTTCTTCCTCGATGAAGCCACCGGCATCAGCACCCCCATCGCCGACCCTGAACCAGACCTTCCAGACAACCGCTTCAACGATGGCAAGTGCGATCCTTCTGGCCGACTCTGGGCCGGCACCATTTGCCTCCAGAAGCACGCTGATGCCGCCCTTTACTGCCTTCACACCGATCACCGTGTTGAAAAGAAATTCGGTCCCGTCACCAACTCCAACGGCATCATCTGGAGCAGCGACACGCGCACGATGTACTACATCGACACCCCCAGCAAAAAGATCCGCGCCTTCGACTTCGACAACGCCACCAGTGCCATCACCAACGAACGCGTCGTGTGGGACACCAGCGCCGATCCCTCCTCCCCCGATGGCATGACCATCGACACCGAGGACCGCCTTTGGATCGCCTTCTGTCACGGAGCCAAGGTGGGCTGCTTCAATCCCTCCACGAAGCAGGTGGAAATGCAGATCGACTTCCCTTGCGTCGAAACGACCGCCTGTGCCTTCGGCGGCCCCGATTTGCGCGATCTCTACATCACCACCGGCAAGAAGCCCGACCTCGACGAACCCCTCGCCGGACGCCTTTTTGTCTGCCGTCCTGGCGCACAGGGTGTGCCCTCCAGCATGTTCGGCGGATGAGGCAAGAGATTGCCGCATGACAGACTCCCAAGCTGTGGCCAGATAGGAACATGATTCGTCCTATCCTTGTCCTGTCGGTCCTATGGCTGTCGCTGCTTTCTGCGCATGCAGAAGCAATCCCTCAGAAAGTGGACGTGTGCGTCTATGGTGCCACACCGGCGGGCATCGTCGCTGCGGTGGCGGCGAAGCAGGAGGGGTGCTCGGTGCTCATTATTGAACCGGGCCGCTGGCTGGGGGGCATTCTCGGTGCAGGAATCAAGCCGATGCAGGACTGTGCAGCACCGCAGGCGGTGGGTGGGCTGACGACGAGCCGCGTTTTCAAGTTGGGGAAGCAGCCTCCCGCCATCCGGCAGGCGTTTGCGGCATGGCTGGAGGAGGAGAAGATTGCGGTGCTCTTTGAGCATCGCGTGCAAAAAGTGGAAAAGGCTGGCAAGGCGATCACGAAACTCGTGCTGGAACTGGCTCCGCCGGATAAAAACGGCGTGCCTGCACCGAAGGCCAAGCAATTCGACGCGGCGATGGTGGAGGCGAAGGTCTTCATTGATGCAAGCTATGAGGGCGATGTCATGGCAGCGGCTGCGGTGCCGTATGCGGTGGGTCGCGAAGCAGCGACTGCCTTCAAAGAAGAACTCGCGGGCGTGGGGCCGACGACAAACTGGACGCCCATTGATCCCTATGTGGTGCAGGGCGATGCCAAGAGTGGACTGCTGCCGCTGGTAGATGCAAATCACGGCCTGCCGAAGGGGGCAGCGGATGATTATACGCAGGCCTACAACTACCGTTTCTACGTGACGCGTGACCCGGCGAAGCGGATCGAGTTTGAAACACCTGCGGGTTACAATGCGAAGGATTTTGAAGTGGTTGGGCGCTACGTGGAGCACCTCGTCCGCACCACGGAGGGTGGAGATGCGAAATTGCTCAAGCGGCTGCGCGACATCTTTCCCGGCTGGCTCAACAGCGGCGAGTACAACTACAAGCGCGATTCCCTGGTAACGATCGCGCCGCTGGGGGTGAGCCGTTACTATCAGGATGGCACTTGGGAGGCAAAGTCGCGCATCTGGCGGCAGCACAAGGACTACCTCAGCGGCCTGCATCATTTCCTGAGCACGGACTCACGCGTGCCGGAGAAGTTTCGTGAAGAAACGGCTTCGCTCGGATTGGACAAGACGATGCACGAAGACACCGAAGGCTGGCCGAATCAGCTCTACGTGCGGCTCACGCGCCGCATGCAGGGGCCTTATGTGCTAACTTTGGCAGATGTGTGGAATCAGACGCAGGTGGAGGACAGCGTGGGGCTGGCGCTTTACGGCGTGGATATCTACCCGGTGCGTCGCTACGCCGTGGCGGATCCTGCCACGGGGCAGATGGGAGTGGCAACGGAGGGCAACATGTTTGTCGGCGGCTCTCAAGGCACGGGACATCCCTATCCCATTCCGTATCGGGCGCTGACGCCGAAGGCTGCGGATTGCATCAATCTGCTCGTGCCCGTGTGCTTCTCGGCCAGCTACATCGCCTACGCTTCGGCGCGCATGGAGCCGGTTTTTTGTGTCATGGGGGAATCCGCTGGTGTGGCTGCAGCGCAGTCCATCCATGCCGGTGTGCCCGTGCAGCAGATCGATGTGGCAAAACTGCGTAGCTGCCTCCTCGAACGAGGACAAATCCTCGCCTGGACTGGCCCTACAGTCCGACATGCGGGCGTGGAGGCGGGGGAGTGGGAGTCAAAGGAAGCGTGGAGCGAGGCCAAGCCGGGCTGGGAGTGGCTGTTTCCCTTCATCGATACCAGCAAAGACGGCAAGATTTCCACCTTGGAACACGCTGCGTTTCAGGCGTATAAGAAGCAGCATCCAGACTGGCAGAAGCGGCTCAAGGCGGAACAGGGAAACTAGACGCACCATCGATAATCACCGGAGCCTTGCGGCGGACGCCGATGTAAACGGGGGAGCGCTGGCGTTCGAGCCATTTGTGTTTGAAGGGCAGTTCGGTGTTCAAGGCGTGGAAGTGCCAGGGACCATCATCCGTGCGGATGGAGTATTGCAGGGCGCGGCCGCCGTCGAGGAGAGTAGCATGCTGGACGCTCAGCTTGCGGGCGATCTCGGTGACTTCACTGACGTTCATGACGCCGCCGTCGCCGGAGAGGACGAAGACGATGGTGCCGTCCTGGCGCATGCCGATGAGGGAGCGGTAGCTGATCTTGGAACCGTCGAAGAGGGCGTCGGGCTTCAGATCCACGTAGGAGAAGGTGGTGTGGTTCTTCATCACGGAGGGATAGACCTGGCAGCCTTCCTGGATGAGACCGGGGACTTCATTGAGGAGTGACTTCGGCCCGCACCACGGGCGACCGTCTCTGACAAAGAAGCAGCCGCTCCAGTCGCCGAAGGGCGGATTGACCTGCCGGCCTTCGTGATACACCCAGCCCATGGGGCGGCCTTGGGGATCGCGGAAGTTTGCGGTGATGGTGAACCAAAAATTGCCGTCTGCCATGCGCTCCCTCGCCGTGGTGAGGGCAAACTTCGGCTTGTAGGTCATCATGAAGTCGAAGCGGTCAGGCGAGAGCGTGACGACCTGGACCTCCGCGCCGAAAACTCGCTGGGCGATGCTGGCCAGGGTGCCGCCCTGCCGCCGGACTTTAAGGGTGGACCAGCGCATGCCGGTCTCACGATGGCGCTCGATCTGGGCGGTGTCGAGATCCCCGGCGGTCAAGGCGGCTGCGGGTTTCCACTCGCCACGTTTGGTGAGAATCTGGAGCGGTTGCTTGGAGTCGCGCACACTGATGGCGACAAGATTGCTGTTCAGATTGAAGAACACCTCACCGACAAGCCAAGTCAGCAGCGCGCCGGCAAGGACGAGCAGCAGAAGCAGTTTGAGGCATCCGCGTTTTCTAGGCATGGGGGTGCGGCAGCATGGAGAACAAGTCAGGTTCGATCAAGGGCCGATGTCAGGCAGGTGAATGAAGATTGATTCGCAACGATGCCTGTACAAGCTGCGTGCGCATGAAATTGAAACTGTTCTCCGCATTGTGGCTTCTCATTTCTCTCAATCTGCTGGCGCAGACTCCAGCGCCGGTGCTCACGCTCAAGGCCAGCACCGATCACCCTGATGCCTTGTACAAGGTGGGAGAGACAGCCACCTTCACCATCGAGGCGCTGCAGGATGGCAAGCCGCTGGCGGATGGGAAGGTGGTGTGCGTTCTCTCTAAAGATGGTGTGCAGCCGCAGCCGCCTCAGACGCTGAATGTGAAGGACGGCAAGGCGACGCTCATTGGCAAGCTGGACGAGCCCGGCTTTCTGCTGCTGCGTGCCACGAGTGGCAAGGCCTCGACCATGGCCGGTGCTGGCTATGATCCGCTGCAACTCAAACCCAGCATGCCGGTGCCGGAGGATTTTGATGCGTTCTGGGATGCCCAGAAGGCCGCGCTGGCGCAGGTGCCGATGAAATCGACGCTCACACCTGTGACGACGGGTGCACCGAAGGGCGTGGAGGCCTTCGATGTTCAGATCGACTGCGTGGACAAGCCTGTGAGCGGTTATTTTGGCAAACCGCTGCAGGCCAAGGCGAAATCTCTCCCGGCGATCCTGCATGTGCATGGGGCCGGCGTGCGCAGCTCAAATCTCGGCAGCGTCTCGTGGGCGTTGAACGAAGGCGGGATGCTCTCACTGGACATCAACGCGCACGGCCTGCCCAACGGGAAGCCGAAGGAGTTCTACGATGCGCTGGCAGCTGGTGAACTGAAGGACTACCGCATCGAGAATCCGCAGGACCGCGAGAAGATTTACTTCAAGGGCATGTTCCTGCGCTTGATCCGCGCGATCGATTTCCTCACCGCGCAGCCGGAGTGGGATGGGAAGACGCTCATCGTCTATGGTGCCAGCCAGGGTGGGTTTCAGGCGTTTGCAGCGGCAGGACTTGATGCACGGGTTTCGTTTTTTTGCGCAGGTGTGCCGGCTGGCTGTGACCACACCGGAAGCCAGGCGAACCGCATCAGCGGCTGGCCGAAAATCGTGCCCAATGATGCTGACGGCAAACCAGACGCCGCCGCACTGCAGGCTGCGCGCTACTTTGACAACGTGAACTTCGCCATCCGCGCGAAGTGCCAGGGCGCGGTGGTGACGGTGGGCTTCATCGACACGACCTGCCCGCCGACCAGCGTGTATGCGGCTTACAACGCCCTGACGATTCCGAAAGAGATCCACAACGACATTCTCACAGGTCATACCAGCACACCGGCGGCCAGCAAGTTCATGCAGGCGGCGGCCCTCAAGCATGTGCGGGAGAGCAAGGCCAAATGAGGGGTGATTCAGAGATGAGGTTTGCGATAGGGTATCCGAAAATTCAAACACACCTGAGCAAGGGGCCTGTGCTGCTGCCGATGTGCAGACCGTCCTGAGCTGTTCCCTGTCGGATCATCGCCAAGCCGATGGTTCGGCCGGTGGCGGGATGCTGGGTGACGCTGGTGACTTTGCCGACGAGCTTTTCATGCCAGAGTTCCTCTCCGGGAATTACTGCCACGTCGGATTCGAAGGCGATCATCTCGCGCGGCATCTTGCCGGTGGTTTTGATGCGTGAGAGCACCTCCTGGCCGATGTAGCAGCCTTTGGAGAAATCCATGGCCTTGGATTCGAGGCCGGCTTCCGGCGGAAACGTTTCGGCGTTCAGTTCGTGCGGCCAGCGCGGGATTTGCTGCAGGATGCGCCAGGTTTCGAGATCGGCGTCGCTCAGGATGGCGCTGTCGGGATTGAAGGTGGGAGCGTTGGCGGATGCGGGCAGCCAGAGATCGAAGCCCGCAGAACCGAAGCGTGCGGCGCGCAGGAGGTGATGCGGGGGCTCCTGCTTGAAATGAGAGCTATCATTGCGGGCAAGAACCGGAGCGAAGCGGAGATCGCCAGCCGCAGGCTGCCCGGAGGGTGAGCGAAGCGAAGCAATGCCCGCATCACTCCAGAAATGCCAGAGCTGCCATTCCTCGGTAACGTCGGTCAGTTCCACGTCATCGGCCACGATGTAGCGCTCCAGGCGCATGCCCAGCGGTTCGCGGAGGTCGGGTTCGGCATCCAGCAGCAGGGAATCGTCCAGCGCATGCACCTGCACATCGGCGGCGATGCGGCCTTTCACATCTGTCACGCAGGCGTAGAGCGTTTCATCGGGTTTGACCCGGCGCACATCGTTGGTGACCTGACCATTCAGATAGCGCACGCGGTCGGCACCGGTGAGACGGAACTTGGCACGTGACGAAAGATTCACGGCGGCTCCGTGGGTGGTGATCTGCTGGAACAACTCGGGGGTCATGCCGAATGAATGGACAGACCACGCGGAGTCGCAAGCAGGCAAAGTCGAGGGATTGTATTGACTGGACTCGGGGTCGCGGCAGTATCGGCGCACCTCATGCGCACCCTTTTACTTTTCCTTTCTACTGCCTTGATGTTCAGCATTGTCCCGGAGGCCGCTGCACAGGATCAGGCTGTAACGCCTGCGGGAGGAAAGGTCCGTGTCGTGACCCGTAATCTGGAGCCCTTCTCTTTTGAGAAAGACGGCCGCCGTGTTGGCTATGCGGCTGAGTTGTGGGACCAACTGGCACGTGAGACGAAGCTGGAATACGAGGTTCAGGTGGTCAACAGCGCGCAGGAAATCATCGATGCACTGAAGAACAAAACGGCGGATGTGGGCGTGGGCGCCATCAGCGTCACGGCCAAGCGCGAAGAGGTCATCGATTTCTCGCAGCCCTTTTATGAATCTGGTCTGCAGGTGCTTGTGTCTGGCTCCAGCGTCAGCTTTGCGGACAACATTTTTTCGCTCGTCATAAACCTGTTCAACATTGAACTGATTGGAGCTTTCGCCTTGCTCATGGTGACGATGTTCATCATCTCGCATCTCGTCTGGCGTTTTGAGCATCCGGTCAATGGCGACATGTGGCCTGAGGATTACAAGAAGGGCATGTGGGAGTCGTTCTGGTGGACGATCAGCACGCTGCTCGTGGGCGGTGCGGACAACAAGGGACCCGTCGGCATCGGTGGTCGAATCATTGCCATCGTCTGGATGTTGCTGAGCATCGTGCTGGTCTCCTTGCTCACGGCCTCCTTCACCACCACGCTCACCATCAACACGCTCAAGGGAGACATCAACGGCCCGGGGGATCTTCCCGGCCGCAAAGTGGCCACCGTCAAAGGCAGCACTGCAGAAACCTGGCTCACTGCCAAAGGTGCCAAGGTGGTGCCGCTTGCCACGGTCACGGAATGTGTCCTCGCCCTCAGGAAGGGCGATGTGGCCGCTGTTGTTTATGATGCGCCGGTGCTGCAGTATGAGGCTGGTAAACTGAATGACGACAAACTGCAGATGGTCGGCCCGGTGTTTGAGCGGCAGAACTACGCCTTCGCTCTTCAGCAGGACAGTACGCTGCGTGAGAGCATGAATCAGGGACTCTTGAAGCTCACTGAGCAGGGCATCGGCAATGAACTGCGGAAGAAGTATTTCGGAGAAGATAAATAAGCGGGTGCTGTTACGATCTGGTCATGCCTGACGCGCCCACTTCAACTCCCGGCGTCCTCGCCACCATTGTGGCGGTGTTCCGGCTGAACCGCGTGCCATGCCTCGTGCTGAATGCCTTCGCCGTGGCCCTGGTGGTCAGCTACTACCAGGTGCCGGCGCTGGCGGGTTTTTGGGAATCTCTGGGCGCGTTTAAAACGCACTGGTCTTTCGCCTTCTCCTGCGTCTCCACCATGTTTGCCGCGGCGATCATGCCCACTGGCATTCAATGGATCATGGGCACGCTGCCTCAGGATGGAGGTGGGAAACGTCTGCTGCTGCTCATGCTGTTCTGGGGTTATCGCGGGATGGAGATCGATTTGTTTTACCACTTTCAGACCTGGCTGTTTGGGGATGGGCATGACGCCACCACGCTGGTGAAAAAGGTGCTGGTGGACCAGTTCATCATGAGCCCGGTCTGGTTTGTGCCGACCTACGTCATCGCCCTGCGCTGGGTGGAGATGGGCGGCTCGTGGAAACGCACGCGCCCGACATTGAACCGTGAATTCTGGACACGCACCTGCCCCACGGTGCTCATTACGAACTGGCTGGTGTGGATTCCTGCGCTGGCCCTGGTTTACAGCCTGCCTGCGGCGTTGCAGTTTCCGCTGTTCTCTGTGGTGATGTGCTTCTTTATCCTGGTGGTGACGGTGATGACGCAGAGGAAATGAACTCGAGGCGGCTTGATTGTGGAAGGGAGAGTCACAGCAGAAGTTATTTGGGAGGGGTGACTCTGGGGTCGTTCGTCGAGAACCGCCTGAAGGCGGGACTAGTGTGCTTGGCATGAACATGAACTAATCAGATGAAAGGAGCTGATCGGAAACGATGGGAGTTAACCGTAGCCGAAGGACAAGGCAGCGGCCGTGAGGCCGTGGCTGAAAGAAGTCCGAGGCAAACCCTCGA
>JAIPJY010000072.1 GCA_021733925.1 Prosthecobacter sp.
AGAGCTGCTGATGGTGCAAACCGCCATCAGACCTCGCAGATTAATACCTGCAACGTGTCCAACCGCCGGATGCGGAAAACCGCACGTCCGGTGGTGTGGGAGCCCTGACGGGTGCAATCCCGTCAGGGCGACCCGATCTGTGCTGACACTCTTACCGCAGCATCATCCACATCGTGCTGGAGCCGTGGCCGGGTGGGAAATCCACCGGCGTGCCGAGCTTGAGATACTCGGCGGTGCGGCGTTTGCCCTTGGCGCACCAGCGGGCGCTGCGTTCCAGGGTGGCGAGATCGAGCTTGGTGCAGTTGGTGGAAAGCAGGATGGCGCATTTTTGCGCAGCGACCTCGATCGCGGCATTGAGCAGGTCTTCAAAGTGATCCTCCACCTGCCAGCGACGGCCATTCTTGCTGCGGGAGAATGTGGGCGGATCGAGGATGATGGCATCAAAGCGCTCTCCGCGAACACACAGCTGCGGCAGCAGTTCGGCGGCGTCATCCACCATGAATCGGTGCTTCGTTTCGGCGATGCCGTTGAGCGCGAGATTGTGCCTGCCGCGATCCAGCGACTTGCGGGACAGGTCCACGCTCAGTGTCTCCGCACCCGCGAGCGCGGCCACCAGCGAGAAACTGCAGGTGTAGGCAAAGGTGTTCAGCACGCGCTTGGGCTTCAGCGCATGCAGCTTGGCGCGGTTCAGGCGCTGGTCCAGAAACAGCCCATGGCTGTAGCTCGCGCCGATGTCGAGGCCGTAGCGAATCCCGGCCTCGGTGACCACGGTGGTCAGCGGCAGTGTGGCATCGCCGCTGTGCAGCACAGGCGAGATGCGGTCGGCGTTTTTCATCGGCAGGAAGCGGTGAAACACGCGCACGGGCTGCCAGCCTGAATTCGTGCACCACGTAGCGAGACCAGCGGCGAGTGCATCGCGTGCGTCATCGCTCTTGTAGGAAAGGATCACGTCATCTCCCAGCCGCTCCACCCAGCCGCCGGGGCCCGAGGCGAGGCGGTGCGCATTGGTGCCTGCGGCTTCGATCGTTTTGCACTGGGCGGGAGTCATCCATGTCGCGGATGTGGAGGCAGGACGAGGGTCGGGGGGGAGGTTCACTGCCTCACTCCTGCCGCAGGATGAGCTGTGAGGCAATCAGAGTCGGCGTGCGGTAGATGGATGGGGGCGCTCTGCTACGCCGCCTCGCGCTTCCGCAACTGGCCGCAGGCGGCATCGATGTCTGGCCCGCGTGCGCGGCGCAGATGGGCCACGGTGCCATGGGCGCGGAGTTCAGCGAGGAAGGCCTCGGTTTGCTCCAGGCTGCTGGGTGCATAGCTGCGGCCACGCAGGCTGAGGCCGGTGGCATTGTAGCGCAGCAGATTCACATGCATGCGCCGTCCTGCAAGCAGACGCGACAGATCGCGCGCCTGCGCGAGGGAATCGTTCACGCCATCGAGCAGGCAGTACTGGATGGTGGTGATGCGGCCGCTGCTTGCCTGATAGCGATCCACCGCAGCGAGCACGTCCTGCACATCAAAGCGTTTGCCCATGGGCAGCAGATCGGCGCGGGTCGCGTCATCCGGTGCGTGCAGAGACAGGGCGAGATGCACGCCGAGATCCGCCTCACGCAGTTCATCAATGCCGGGCACGATGCCCACGGTGGAGATGGTGATCTGCCGCCAGCCAAAGGCACCGAGCGTGGGCGCGGCGATGCGCTGCACGGCGGCGAGCACGTTTTTGAGATTCAGCATCGGCTCGCCCATGCCCATGAAGACGATGGTGCGCAGCGTGCGCCCGGCGGCGCGTGCCTCACGGCGCAGATGGATGAACTGCTCCACGATTTCTCCGGAGGTGAGGTTCCTCTCAAAGCCGGTCTGCGTGGTGGCGCAGAAGTCACAGCCCATGGCACAGCCCACCTGGCTGGAAATGCAGCCCGCTGCGCGCTCGGGGTGAAAGTCCGGCATCAGCACGGACTCCACCGTGCGCCCGTCATGCAGGCGCAGCAGCAGCTTCGCCGTGCCATCTTCAGACACCTGCCGCATCGCGAGGCTGGCGGCGGCGGTGGGAAACGCGGTTTTGAGCTGCTCTTCCAGTTTTTCGGGCCAGAGGAAATCGGCGCGGGTTTTCGGCGGCTGTACAGCCAGCAGGCTGCGGATCACGCGCGGGGCGTGAGCCGTGTTAAAACCATTGCTTTGCATCCAGGTGCTCAGCTCTGAGTGAGAGAGGTCGGGCAGGGGTCGTGTGATGGCGCGGGTGCTCATTTCGATGAAGGGGCGCGTTTTTTTGGGACCTTGGCCTTGGGATTGAAGGCGAGCGCGAGATCCACCCAATGACGCAGGTCCTGCTCTGAGTCATAGCCTTCCGGATGCACAAAGACGTAGCCCTTCATCGGCCTGCCGGTGAAGTCCATCGGCTTGCAGCCACGGCGTTGCAGCGACTCGGACTCCACGGCGGGATCCAGCCGCACCATGAGGCGTGCCTGCGTCACCCCGAGGCACATCTTGTCATTCACCATGAAGCACAGGCCGCCCATCATCGCCTTCGTGGCAAAGCGAAGTCGCCGTGCGGTGAGCAGATCGGTGATGCGATCCGCAAGGGAGGTGTCGTAGGGCATGGCAGGTCAGCTTTGGGGGCGGTGGAAGGCTTTGCGTGCTTTTGCCACCTTTGCGCGGATGAAGCAACCGTCCGCGTGGTCATTGATGAGACCCATCGCCTGCATGAAGGCAAACACCGTCGTAGGACCGACGAATTTCCAGCCGCGCTTTTTCAGCTCTTTGGACAGCGCGACGGATTCATCTGAGGTGGATGCGGTTTGCGGCTCGGCGAGCTTTTGGGGAGCAGGCTCATAGCGCCAGACAAAGGCGGCGAGGGAGCCTTCCTGTTTCACCAGTTCCTGCGCACGACGCGCGTTGTTGATGACAGCCTCAATCTTGCCGCGATGGCGGATGATGCCGGCGTCTTGCAGCAGGAGCGCCACGTCCTTCTCCGTGAAACGTGCCACGCGGTCGAAATCAAAGTCATGGAAGGCACGGCGGAAATTTTCGCGTTTCGCGAGGATGGTGCGCCAGCTCAGCCCGGACTGGAATCCTTCCAGGCAGAGCTTTTCAAACAAGCGGTGGTCATCCGCCACGGGGAAGCCCCACTCGGTGTCGTGGTAGGCGGGGAATTCCGGCGCAGAACTGCACCAGTGGCAGCGCTGTTTGCCGTCGTCGGCGGTGTAGGTCTGGCTCATGGTGGTTCAGGAGACGAGGAATTGCAGACGCTCATCGGCCATGCCGGGATCGATCTCGTGGATCTCGGCGTGCACAATGCCCTCAGCGACAAACGGATCTTCATTCACGCGCTGCAGCAGTGCGGCGTGCGTGGTCTGGTGCGCGAGAATGCCGCCACCGAGACCGGGCTCAAGACTGCCGGCGAGGAGGAAGACGCCTTCGGCGAAGCAGCGTTTGATCCAGGCTTTGTGGCCGTCCATGAACAGGCCTGCCTGGCTTTTCCTGTCAGTGAACTTGAGGAAGATGATGAACATGGGGGCGGAGTGAGGTGTGGAGTTTGAGGATGAAAAGATCAGCGTTTGGTGCGGCGGGCGGGCTGCGTGCCGAGGCCGGCGAGCCACGCATGCACACGATGCACTTCCGCCCGGATGAAGGACTCATCGTGGAAGGCCTGCGCGAGCGTGGCGGTGCCCTGGCTCCAGGCCAGCAGGTGCATCGCGTGCGCCCTGGATTCGCCGCCGCAGCCCAGCTGCTCGAACTGGCGTTTCAGCCAGTCGCGAAAGAGGCTGAAGATCTTGTTCGCATGCGCGAGCGCAGCGTGCTCCAGCTTGGCCAGTTCCGTGCAGAGCGTGCCCACCGGGCAGCCGTGGAGAAGGATCTTCGCGCGGTTCATGATGAGGATGTTGATGAAGCTGTTGATGCGCTCCGCCGCAGTGCAGCCCTCGGCCTCCCACTGGTCCAGCATGCCACGCGTGCGCCGCAGCCGCAGGTCGATCACGGCTTCCAGAATGTCGTCCCGCGTCTTGAAGTGGAAGGTGAGATTTCCGCGCGTGATCTGCACCGCCGCCGCGATATCCGCGACGGACGTGTATTCGAAGCCCTTCTGATAAAACAGACGGTCTGCGGTTTCGATGATCCGGTCTCGTGTGGTCGGGGCGCTCATGCTGGCCTGATGGCGCAGCATTTAGGACAAATGTCCTAAAATGTCAAGAGTGTGCTCGTGCTGAAATGTCCGTGCGACGGGTGTCAGAGCGAACTCATTGGAACCCCCTTCGTTCTGCCGCCCTGGGGGTTGCCTTCATGTTCACCGTTCTGCCGTCTCATGCGCAGCGGGCATCTGAAAACGCACCTGGTGAACGAATGAAATCAAGATGAGCCGTTGCTACTGAGCTTGGAACAAGGGGCTGAACAGAGGCTTCAAAAGAGCCGCGCCTTCCACGGTGAGGTGATCGGTGTCGAAGTTGAGGACATCGTCGTTCTTCGTCACGCCGTAGATTCCCCGGCTGTTGAGGAAGAATTCCGCAGGATCCAGCACCGTGGCTCCCATTTGAGCCAGTTGCTCAAAGGTCTGCTCCAGCGCGGCGTCAGCCTGCTGATGCTTCTCCTTGGTGATGCCCAGAGTTTCAAAGTCACCGCCGCGCGAGGCTGTGCGGGTGACCACGCGTGGCACGTCAAAGCCAGGCTCAGGCACATCCCTGAGCACATAAGCATGCGCGCCGGAATTCATGACGGCACGAACGGTCTGGATGAGGTCCTCTTTGAATTCAGCCGACGCCGGATACATGTGCCATCGGGCGGAGATGAGGACGTTTTTGACGTGCTCTTTGGCGATGAACGCGATCACGGCCTCAGCAAATGGGGGAGACTTCTCACGGAGGGAAATCCTGTGCGTGCTGACATAATTCAGCACCGGCGCCGTCGCGCTGTAGGCCGCCATCACGCCGCGCTGCGAGTGCTCCTTGCACAGTTCGTCCAAAGCGGAGGCAATGGCCTTGGCATGGCTGTCTCCCCAAAGCAGGAGGCTGATGGGCTGGCTGCTGGGGGCGGAGCCCAGTTCCATGAACTGACCTGACTTCGCCTGCTCCAGACTGACTTCTTTCTGCAACTCCAGGCGAACGTGTGCGTCAGAGTAGGCCAGAGCCTTTGCGGAGAATCGCGAGGGGAAGCCTTCGAAGGAGCCAATCGCGAACGAAAAAGCACAAAACACCACCGTGACAACGCCAGCAAAGGCGAAGATCTGCCGACGCCCACCGAGCCACCGGCGCTGCCGGAAGGGCATCTCGACAAATCTCCAGGAAAGGACCGCCAGCAGCAGGCTGCCTGCAAGCAGCAGGAGGCGCGTGCCTGCACTCAATTCATAGGCGAACAAATACTTCACCCAAACCAGCAGGGGCCAATGCCATAGATACAGAGGGTATGAGACCAGACCGATGAACACGAAGGGTTTGAATGAAAGCAGCCGCCCGACGACTGACAGCCTGGTTTCGCTCGAAGCAATGATCAAAGCCGCGCCGAGGCAGGGAGCCAGTGCCGCCACTCCAGGAAAGTGCGTGTTCTCATCAAAGACCAAGACCGACCAGCAGATCAAGACCATGCCAAGAAAGCCGGCTGCTTCTCCCGCCGGTTTGCTTGCCGAAAAGCGTCCGCCGTGCATGGCCAGCAATGCGCCGATCAACAATTCCCATGCGCGAGATGGCAGGAGGTAAAAGGCCAGGCGCTGATTGTTCGATGAGTAACTGCAAATCACGCCGATGACGAGCGAGACAACCGCCATCCCCAGAATCCAGCGCTTCCATGTCGCGGGCCTGAGACGGATCAGAAATGTCAGCAGCAGTGGGAAGAGGAGATAAAACTGCTCCTCCACCGCCAAGGACCAGGTGTGGAGAAGAGGTTTGGTTTCGACCCCCGGATCGAAGTAGTTGCCCCCCTTCCAAAAGAAAAAGTTGGCGGCCATCAATGCTTGAGCCATGACGGATTTGCCCAAAAGTTGAAAGTCATCCGGCAGCCAGAACAACCAGGCCATCACCAAAACGGCCGCCACCACCACGCTCAGCGCGGGCATGATGCGCCGGATCCGGCGTTCCCAGAAGTTGACCATGCTGAAACTTCCGGCCGCGACTTCTCTGAGAATGAGCGATGAAATCACATAGCCCGAAATGACAAAGAAAACGTCAACGCCGACGAAGCCACCACTGCAACCCAGCTTGGCATGGTAGAGCAGGACGGGAATAACCGCCAGCGCCCGCAGTCCGTCGATATCGGGCCGATATTGGAAGGATGATTTTCGGGTGGTTTCTATGGAAGGCATCTTGAAACAGGCGGGCCGGGCTTGCCTACACTTTTGCATAATCCTCCGCACCTTGTTTCAGAAAATCTTGCGACTTTCCCTCTTGGTCATGTTTCAGGGCTCTTCTTCGCCAGTGCCATTCGGCATGGCGCTACTGCGCTTGGAACAGCGGTCTGAACAAAGGGACCAGCAGGTCTGCACCTTCCAGGGTGAGGTGATTGCTGTCGAAGTAGAGAAGCTTGCCATCCTTGATGATGCGGTAATTGCCCTGAGGGGTGAGGAAGATGTCGGCGGCGTCCATCACCGTGGCTCCCATCCTGGCCAGTTCTCCAAAGGTGGGCTCCAGTGCGGCTTCGGACTGCTGGTGCTGCTCCTTGGTGAGGCCGAGTGCTTCGAGATCGACACCACGCAGGGCATTGAGGGCGGCGATGCGGGGTACATCAAAGCCGGGTTTCGGCACATCCTTGAGCACATAGACACGGGCCCCCGACTTCATGAGGGTGCGCACCGTTTCAATGAGGGCGTCTTTGAATTCTGCCGTGTCCGGATACGTGTTTCATTTGGCGGTGATAACGACGTTCTTGATGTGCTGTGCGGCGATGAAAGCCACCACAAGTTCAGCGACTTGAGGAGACCTCTCACGGAGGGCGCCCGGATTGGTGCTGATAAAATTCAACACAGGGGCCGTGGCGCCATAGGCCGACATGACCCCGCGCTGCGAGTACTCCTTGCACAGTGTGTCCAAGGCGGGGGCGATGGCCTTGGCATGGCTGTCTCCCCAAACGAGAACACTGATGGGCTGGCTGCTGCTGGCGGAGCCCAGTTCCGTGAAGCGGCTGGCCTTCGCACGCTCCAGATCGATTTGGTCCTGAAATCCAAGGCTGTTGCGGGCGCTGGCGAAGGTCAGGGCCTGAGCGGGAAAGCGGTCGGGGAAGCCCTGGTAGAAATAAACGGCGAATCCCATGGCGAGAAACGTCCCGAGGGTGATGCCGGCAAACTTGAAAATCCGGGAGCGCTCGCCCAGCCAATGCCGCTGCCGGAAGGGTGTCTCGACAAACTTCCACGAGAGGATTGCCAGAACGAGGCTGGCTAGCAGCAGCTCGATGCGTGTGGCGGTGCTCAGTTCATAGCCGGTGAGGTACTTGGCCCAGATCAGCAGGGGCCAGTGCCAGAGATACAGCGGGTAGGACACCAGACCCAGGAGGACCAAGGGTCTGAATGAAAGCAGCCGTCCGACGATCGATACCCTGGCATCGCTGGAGGCAATGATCAGCGCCGTGCCGAGGCAGGGCGGCAGCGCACCCAGTCCCGGAAAGCGCGTGTTGTCGGTATAAACAAATACTGACCAAACGATCAGCGCCAGGCCAAGAAAACCGGAGGCCTCCCCGATCCGTTTGTGGGCCGTCAAGCGTCCGCGACACGCAGCCACCAGCGCGCCCACCAGCAGCTCCCAGGCACGGGACGGCAGCAGGTAAAAGCCGGAGCGATGATTGTTGTGTGAATAACTGCACACGACGCTGATGATGAGAGAGACGATCGTGATCCCAAGGATCCAACGCCACCATGACTTGGGCTTGGAGCGCAGCAGAAACACCAGCAGGAGAGGAAAGAGGAGGTAGAACTGCTCCTCCACCGCCAGCGACCAGGTGTGCAGGAGCGATTTGGTATCGGTGCCGTGGTCAAAGTAATTGGTGCCGCCTTTCCAAAAGAAAAAGTTCGCGGCCATCACCGCCTGAGCCATGACGGATTTGCCCAGAAAGATGAAGTCTTCCGGCAGGTAGAACAACCAGCCCGCAGCCAGGGTGGCCACCACCACCACGCTCAGCGCGGGCATGATGCGCCGGATCCGGCGTTCCCAGAAGTTGACCATGCTGAACGTGCCCGCCGCGACCTCTTTAAAAATGAGCGAGGTGATCACATAGCCGGATATGACAAAAAATACGTCAACCCCCACGAAGCCACCGGAGCAGCCCAGCTGCGCATGGTAGAGAAGGACAGGAAGAACCGCCAGCGCCCTCAGGCCGTCGATATCGGGCCGATATTTGAAGGACGATGTGCTGGCAGTTTCTGTAGAAGGCATCTTGAAATAGGCAGGTTCTCTGGAGTCGCCCTGCCTACACCTTGGCATAAAGTTACGCACCTTTTTTCACGCATTCGTTCGACTTTTGCACATGCTGCGCTGCCTCGTGTTTCCTGATTCGTGGAGGAGCCTGCGCGATGGCAGTTGACGCGTTCGTTGTCCAATGCGGCTGAGCATCATCCACCATCGGCCCCTTCCAAACCCGACGTATCCGGCGCAGTGGTTCACTAGCAGTCCGTGAGTTCAACAGCCATTTGGCGTGGATGCTGCTCAGGCTGCTTGGCGGAAGCTCCAGGTCAAAACGAAGGCTCGCAGTTGCAGATAGTCTTGACCCCGGACGCCGTTCCCGCTTCAATCCCTTTCAACAGGACGTTATTTGATTTAAATCCGCGAATGATAGGAAGACGTCAGAGCATCCCACACCACCGAAACCTCCCATGAGCACCTCCACGTCTGTCTCCACCCCGTTCTTCTCATTCCTGGCTGCCATCCTGTTGGGGACTGGCTCCGCCGTGGCCGCAGCATCATCCCAGCCGGTCATCACCGGGATAGAGCCCAATCAGATCAGGGCCGAGGGCGGTGTCCCGGTCACGATCACCGGGCATGGCCTGGGCTCTGCCACATCTGCCACCATCGGCGGTTCCGAAGTCATGCTCCTTGAGGTCATCAATGATGAAACAATCGAGGTCGTCACGGGTGCTTCCATGAATGCCTATGCCACCGAGGTTACGGTCCAGACGCCCAATGGCACAGCCACCGTCAACGGTATGCTGAACATGGACCCAGTCCAGCAGGGGGCCGTCACGCCTGAGCCCTCCCGCGCCTTGTTGCTGGCCGCTGGATTGGGAGCACTCATCACACGCCGTCGCCGCCGTCTGGCTGCCGGGAGTTGATCTGGTCCTGCGGTGCAGTGGCGGTGCTGCTTTTGCATGGCGGAGCGATCGCAGGAAGATTGCCCCGCCTGCCACGTTTCAGCGCTCTCATGACCTCGTCCTCCCGCCTCGTTGCACTGTGTTTTGCCTTCACGTTCACCGTCCTGCCGTCCTTTGCTCAGACCAGTGATGCCGAATACAAGCCGGAACTCTTCCAAAGCCTGAAGCTCGTTTATTCCGACAACTTCGACGGCCCGCTGAACACGGAATTCTGGGAAGTGCGGCAAAACACCACCTGGGTGGTCAAGGACGGCGTGCTCACCGGCAGCGAGTCCTCCAAGGAGTTTCAGGCGAAGAAGAAAGCGAGCGATGACCCCTCCCACGCAGGACTCAAGCCCGTGATCTGGCTGCACAAGGTGCCGGAGAATTTCGTCTGCGCCATGCGCGTGCGCTACGATGCCACGACCTACCAGAAAGGCTTTCCGCTCTTCGATCTCGGCCACCACATCCACACGCTGAATTTCAGCGAAAAAGCCACGACGCTCACCATCAAAAAGAACGTCGAAAGCCTGCCCGTGGAGGAGCCGCTCTTTGCGCTGAACCAATGGCATGACGTCGTCATCGAACTGAAGAAAGGCGCCATCCTCCTCAAGATCGACGGCAAGAAGCACCTCTTTGAAAGCAAGAACATCGACATGACCGGGCAGGCACAGATCGACTTCAAAGCCGTCGATATCGGCACCTGCCAGATCGATTCGGTCAGGCTGTGGGAAGGGAAGTAGTCCAGTTGCGCCGCAACAGGTCAGACCAAACTCCCGTTGCAGCGCAACGGGGGCCACTTGGCCTGCCTGACTACACGCCGGCGCCGGACACCTGGATCAGATGCACCTGGAAAATGAGATCGCTGTTGGCCGGGATGTCACCCATGGACTGGGGGCCGTAGCCGAGATTGGCGGGGATGTAGAGCAGCCACTGGTCGCCGGGCTTCATGAGCTGCAGAGCTTCCGTCCAGCCAGGGATCACCTGATTGACGCCAAAGGTGGCTGGGGCACCGCGCTCGTAAGAGCTGTCAAACACCGTGCCATTGGTCAGCGTGCCCTTGTAGTGCACCGTGGCGGAGTCGTACAGCGTGGGAGAGCGGCCGCCTGCAGGCCCGGACGCCAGCACCTTGTAGCGCAGCCCGCTCGGGGTGGAGATCATGCCGTCCATCGCAGGATTGGCATTCATGGCTGGATTGGCAGCGGCTTGCGGCGCTGGCGCGGGTTTGGTGCTCTCGCAGCTTGGCATCAGGAGCAGCAGCGCGGCGGACAGGGAGATGGACAATGAAGTGCGTTTCATGGAGACGGCGGTTGGGTTGGGTGGGCAGGGGCCACGGGTGGAGGCCCGCTGTGCCGGAAGATGTGGGCGGGAAATGACTGGTGTGCAACCGGGATGCGTGGTGCTGCAAAGAGCTGCGGACGGGGGCGTGGAGTAGTTGCTCACGCTGCATGACATCGCGCCAACCCGTTCTGGGGAGGTTCTGTCAGTTGTGTCAGTTCGTTTTGCAGGGTGAGAATATTTTTTCGACCCTCCCGGAAGGCTGGCTGGGGAGGTTCTGTCAGTTGTGTCAGTTCGTTTTGCAGGGTGAGAATATTTTTCAGCCCTCCCAGATTGAGGTTGGCTGGGGGTATTGGAGGTTTTGGAGGTTTTGGAGGTTTTGGAGGTTTTGGAGGTTTTGGAGGTTCGTTTTGAGGGAGGGAATATTTTTTCACTTCGGGATTCGGGCGGTGGAATGATCCCGGCAGGGATCGGAGAAGGTAGCCAGGGGTAAGCGAGGGACGAGCGCCACCCCTGGACCCCACGTTCCATACAATCAGCTTAAGGGCGCATGCCGGAGGCATGCAAGAAGGGTGCATTCACCCAGCGTGTCGTGTCTGTCATGCTTTCTCGTGCAATCGAGCAGACAACTCAGAGATTCTCGATGTCATTGGAGCAATGTCATGAACACATCGAGAAAAGCCATCAATGGCACTCTTTTCCAATGAGGGGGATGCCCGTCCTAATAGCCTGCTCAAGTTACTCAATTGTTTGCTGTCAGCCCAGATTCCTTGCTCTTGCCGATACGTCTCGGAACTCAACCGGATCAACTCTCTTCGGATTTCTTCTATGAGGTTTGATTCCATGAGTTTTCTATGAGTTTTTTTGCCGACCTTACCAAGCCTTCATCTTCTATGAAAGTACAGCCATGAACCGCAAGAAAAAGATCATATTCACATTGGGTCGCAGCGGCGAAGCTGCCTATGTGAAAATTGGGGAACACACCCGAGGCCAAAGAAAGGTTGCCAAGAACATTCGAATTCACGATCTGATTGCAGGTTATCAAGGTGCAGACGTTATTCTGGACTTTGATTCTGAGGATCGGTTGCTTGGAATCGAGATTCTTGCGGAGTAGTTG
Organism: Prosthecobacter sp.; assembly: GCA_021733925.1. Lineage (GTDB taxonomy): Bacteria > Verrucomicrobiota > Verrucomicrobiia > Verrucomicrobiales > Verrucomicrobiaceae > Prosthecobacter. The sequence goes on from JAIPJY010000072.1 coordinate 11,643, forward strand.
ATTACAGAAAGGAGACCACAGAAAAAGTGGCACTTCATGCCAGGAGGTATCAGTGAACTGCGTTGGGCGCTCCTGCCCATCGATTCCCGGCGCCTAAACTTCCCCCAGACCGACAGACAGGAGTGTCTATCGTACCTCCAGGAAGGCCATCACTCCATCCACTCCCGTGGATCCAGGTGGTAATACCTGGCCAGCTCCGCGTACATCTCCGGCCTCTTCTCGTATAACTTCTGCGGTTTCTCGAAGAAGGTCTCGGTGGCCACGGCGAAGAACTCCGCAGGATTCGTCGCGCCGTAGGCATCCAGCACAGTTTTCCTGCCTTCCTCCGTGCGCTGCAGGAAGTCGGCGTAGTTGTCATGGAACACATGTGACCACGTGCGGTAGGCTGCACCGCTGCGCAGGGCAGGGGCACCGTCGGTGGGGCCGTCCTCATGGTCCAATTGGTGGGCGAACTCGTGGAAGGTCACGTTGTCGCCATCATGAATGTAGCGTGCCCCCTGGGTCACGGAGTCCCAGGCCAGCACCACCGTGCCCCAGGCCGATGATTCCCCCAGCCGGTGCACCGCGCCCTCCGTGACGATGCCGTGCGCATCCCTGCGCCAGCTCACCGAGCTGAAGGTGGTGGGGTAAATGTAAACCGCACTCAGCTTCGGGTAGGGTCTCCCCTCGCGGTGCACCACCAGCAGGCAGGCCTGCGCTGCTACGGTGAGGATCATGTCCTCTGTCAGCTCCAGCCCGCCACAGCCTTCAAAACGGATCGTCGAGATGAATTGTGCGATCCTCTCATGAAGCCGTTGCCGCAGATCCTCCGGCAGCCTGGCATACAGCGGTATATTCTTCTTCAGCAGCGCGATCCATTCTTCATGGAACACCGCCGGCTCCTTTGCCTCAATACCCAACAGCTCCTTCAGTTTCTCCCAGATCATGGGGCGGAGGGTAGTCCATGGGGGGCTGGCTGCCAGAGCATTCTAGTAGCCCTGTTCCTGGGGAACAGGGAGGTTCTTGTTCCACCGCAATAAGGTTGCTTTGGGTGGCCTCCTATCGTGTGGCAGGGCCGAAAAAAAGTACACCCACCTCAAATGAACTGACACAACTGACACAACCCCTCATCCCCCGCGTCTCCCGATAGCGCTGAAAAAATATTCGCCCCCTCAAAACGAACCACCAAAACCACCAAAACCTCCGAAACCCTCTTGGAAAGTAGTTCAGAGCTTTAGCTCGTTCTGGATGGGGCATGCATTCCAGAGCGAGCTAAAGCTCATGACTGCTTTGGAAAAAAATTTCACCCCGCCAAAATGAACTGCCAAAACCGCCAAAACCCCGTTTCGTCGGTTTCGTCAGTGCCATTTTACCCTCGCCACCGCGTCCCGTTTCCGATACCCTCTCCTCCCACCATGCCCATCCACCTCACCACCTCATCCCGGCGCACCTTCCTCACCCAGCTCGGCGGAGCGGTCGTCTGTGCTCCGGCACTCCACTCAGCCGAGGAGAAGCGGGTGGATGCGGACCGCATCGCCATTCTCAATGACACGCACATCGCCGCCGGACATACGGCCAACGCACCCATCCCCACGCACCTGCGGGAGACGGTGGCCTGGCTCGTCGCGCAGGAGAGGCGACCCGCCGCCGTCATCATCAATGGCGATCTCGCCTTGAGCAATGGCCGGCCCGGCGACTACGAGCACTTCGCGCGGCTCATCGCCCCGCTGCGAGAGGCTGGCATGCCTGTGCACCTCACCCTGGGCAATCACGATGACCGCGACGTCTTTTACCAGGTGCTGCAGGCGGAGAAAGCAGCGGAGCCACCCGTGGTCTCGCGCCACGTCGGCGTCGTCACTCTGCCCCCGGCGAATCTCTTCCTGCTCGACTCGCTTAAAACCGTGGGCCCCCGCGTCGTCGCCCAGGGCCTGCTCGGGCCGGAGCAGCTCGACTGGCTGGGCCGCATGCTCGACGCGCACCCCGGCAAGCCCGCCCTCATCTTCGCCCATCACAATCCCCGCCTCGGTGGCGAGGAGCGGCACTTCCCCGGTGGGCTGGAAGACTCCGAGCCCCTGTGGGACCTCCTCGCCTCACGTCCGCAGGTGAAAGCTTACATTCACGGTCACATCCATCACCGCGATCACTTCCAGCATCGCGGCATCCACATCTTCAACACTCCTGCCACCTCCTATGTCGCCAATCCAACCCTCAGCACCACCGGCTGGACGATGGCCCAGCTCACCGACCAAGGCGCGGACTTCACCACCCTGACACACGCGAAGGAGCATGCGTGGAATGGGTTGGTGGAGAAGGCGGCGTGGAGGGTGGGGTGATGGATGAGGGCTGAGTGCTCACTCAATGACCGTCTCCTGCGCCTTTTCTCTCCTCCGCCTGGTTCATCACGTCGCCGAAATGTGTGGTGACGCATTTCGGACAGATGCCATGGGTGAACAGGGCACCGGATCGCGAGGCGACGTATTCTTCCATCTGCTGCCATTCTCCATTTTCGTCCCGGATATCCTTGCAGTAGGAGCACGTCGGCAGCAGCCCCTCCAGCGTGCGGACGCGGGCGCGCAGGGCCTGGGTCAGCGCAGACAGTTTGCCACAGAGAAAAGTGATGAAGAGCAGGATCGCGACCCGCAGGACGCCATTGATGATGGCGACGGGCAGGGGGTACGGAATGCCCCAGGCATATTGGAAGCTGAATCGAATGATGCACAGGACGACCGCCAGCCGCAGGGCGGTGCGCAGGCCGCAGTTCCACGCCATCAGCGCGACAGGGATCACGAACAGGACGGGAAAGAAAATAATGGGGCCCGCCAGGAAGTCACAGCAAGCCATCAGCAGGGCCATGAGAAACAGCACACGCCAGTCGTTCCATGGATACCGCTCGAAAAAGTATTCGGACGGAGGTTGAGGCTGAGATCCATTCATGGCGGTGGCTGCTTAAGAAGCATGGTATAGGTGCTGCACAAGAGCAGAGTGACGCAAGTGACTATGATTCAGTGACTAAGGAATGCAATGGATTCCCGTCTGTGAAGCACGGCAGGTTAAGATGGCTTGAACGCGAATGTCTGGGAATGGTCGCGATTTTTCGCGTAAATCCCGGTTTCTTGATTCCTGTGAATTCGCGGTTATCCATGGGCCTGCCCGCCGTTATTCATCACCCGCCCGCGCCGAAGGTTTGGAACTTCAAAAATCAACGCCTCGATGGCTCGACAATCGTCAATCCTTCGGCTCCAGGGCGTCCTGGCCGTGCGTGATTGACGATTCGTCCTTCGCAGTTCCTGCTACGGAGAACGCGTTGATGAACAAGGATTGCTGATTTGTGAAGGGGGGGAGCCCGCCCCCTCTTTCACCGGCTCCGCGCTCCAAATCTTGAGGTCGTCGAAGAAGCTTGGGAGCGGGGGCTTTTGAAAAGGGGGAGTGCGATGAGGCAGCAGCCCACGCTGGAGCGAAGGATTCCACGGACGCGCACAGCGCATCCCTACCATCCAGAGCAACGCGTGCCGCAGGGCTGGTAGGGAACCGCTGTGCGGGGCCGTGATCTCGGGTCTGTCGCTTCGCAGGCGCTGAAAAAGGTACGCCGTCCTTGGAATGTGGAAAGGCAGGAGGTTTGGGGCGTTTGGAAAGGGGGAACACTTTGAGTTTCCAGCCCACGTTGGAACGAAGGATTCTACGGACGCGGCGCAGCGCGTCCCTACCATCCAGAGCAACGCGTGCCGCAGGGCTGGTAGGGAACCGCTGCGTCGGGTCCGTAGTTTCGGGGCTGCAGTGTCGCGGGCGCTGATAAAGGTGCGCCGTCCTTGGAATGTGGAGAGGCAGGAGCTGTGGGGCCTTCCCGCAATGGCTTGCCCCCTACTTCACCGGCTCCGCGCTCCAGATATTGAGGTCGTCGAAGCAGCCGTCTTTGCCCATGCAGCCGAACTCCACCTTGGACTTCGTCGGGTGGGCAATGCCGGGGGACTGGAGGAAGGCCACGGGCTTGCCGTCGATGGAGGCGCGCATGGTGTCGCCCACGGTTTCGAGCATGAAGCTGTGCCAGGCCTCGGGATCGAGGCTGAGGGGGGAGCTGGCGTTCTTGCGGCCCTTCGGGGGCTCGCCGGTGGCGCCTTCGGGCCGGGCGAAGGCGAGGGAATGGATGGCCTACGGAACACACTGAACACACGGAAGGTTCGGAAAGAAGCATTCCACACAGCTCACTCAAAAAGTGCGGTGACTGGCTTGATCCGGGTGTCCGATTTTCCGTTTATTCCGCGTGTTCCGCAGGCCGTCATTCAAAGCGCATCTGCGTGCCCTTCAGCGCGCCGTTCTCCACGGAAAACGTCGGTACCACGATGGCCCAGCCCTTGTCCTTGCCCAGCTCCGCCCGCTCAAAGTCATCGGAGAAGAGCAGCTCCTTCTTCTTCGCCGTCGGCTCTGCGGGCTTGCGAAGCTCGCCGCTCATCTGCTTCTCTTTGGCAGCGGCAACGGAAGGCAGCTTCGGCGCATCAGCAGCCAAGGTGGAGGCGGTGATGAGCAGGAGGGGCGCGAGAAGGCGGAGTTTCATGGGGGAGATGAAACGCAGCTTCCTCGATCGTTTGTCAGAATGTTGCCCCCTGATTCCGTTTGCCATCTCACCCGCTGGCTCAGTTCAAGACGGAACCTTTACCGCAAAAGAATGGTGGCGAACTGAATCCAGGCATCGGTCTTCGCGACGAGCGATGACGCCACACAAACGAGAGCGTGAGCTCCCAATGCAGCGGCAAACCAGCGGTCGATGCGGCTTTCCTGCATGCATTTGATGCCGAACATGACCGCCCCCAGCAGCAGTGTGGTGAGGAAGGCGCTGAACCACTCTTCCATCCACGTTCCCGCGTACCAGCCGTTGAGTGCGGGCATGCGCCCCAGGGCTGCGGAAACAATGGCTATGGACGCCATCAACATCATCGGACGATGCACTTCGGGACGTCGACGATACCGGATGCCGACCAGCACGAATGCGCCAAACGCAACGATAGCACTCATAGGCACGGTCAGAAACTCCTTGGGCGTGAGGCCAAACACTTTCAGGTCGGGTGGATTCACCCGTGCGGCATTCACTGCGACGAGATAGCCTGTTACGACGATGGCAGCGGCCAGGGCTGTTCCGAACAGACCGAGTGTCATGTGGACGCGCTTGCGACCGGAGGCCACGAGCAGCGGCTGCACCACGGACAGCAGCATCCAGGCGGTCATCAATACGGCATGCACGATGACGAGCGTGCGGATGGGCGGCGTTAACGGACGCCCGGGGAATGCCTCCATGTTCTGGTAAAACAGACGGAAGCCGATAAAGGTCAGTACCAGCAGGGCGAGGGAAGCCACGGAGTAAAACAGCCGGCTATGATGGGGCTTGGTGGATGATAAGGAATTCATAGAAAGGAGAGGTGATGGGACGAGGGCTGCATGGGGCAGTTAACAAGCGCAGCTGGCAGGCTGCTCTGCCAGTGCCTCCAGCTCTGCGATCGCGCCGACGCTTTCCGATTCCTCAGCGATGGCCGTGCCCAGACGACGGGCGCCTTCGGTGAATGCGGGCTCGGTGATCAAGCGGCTCAAGGCGGTGCGGATTTCCTCGGTGCTGCTGCTGGCGGTCATTCGGAGTCCCGCGCCGTGCTCGACGACTCGCACGGCATTTTCATCCTGATCACGACCGTGCGGAATGACCAGCATGGGGCGATGATGGCTCAAGGCACGCATCACCGTACCGTGACCGCCGTGGGTGACGACCACCGCCGCCTGCTGCATGGCGGCATTGTGTGGCGCACTCGCTACGACCACGCTGTTTTCTGCCGGACGCACGGACTCGGGTGCCACCTGCCCGAGCGTCACCAGCACACGCACTGGAAGCTCCGCCGCGGCATCGATCACTTTTTGCAGCACGCCTTCGTGCGCCTGATAGGTCGTGCTGAAGCCTACGGCGATGAGGGGACGGGGATCGTTCTCCGGCCATGGCGAGCGCCATGGCTTTGCCCAGGCCGGCTCATCGAGCTGCGGGCCGATGTAGCGGATCTGTTTGGGCAGTTCTTCGACGGGAAAATCGAACGACCGGCTCGAAGCCAGGAGAAAGCGCGTCGCGACTTCCAACTGCTCCAGCACGGTTTCAATCGGCATGAGTCCGAGCGCGACACGGGCGTCATTCAGAGCGCCCAGGTGGGCATCCAGCATCGCGAGCGTGCCACTGCGAATCTGTGCGTGCAGGGCTGCTTCTTCGTCCGTGCGTGGTGGCGGCAGTCCAGGACCGAAGGTCGGCATACCTTCAAGTGGATACAGGCACAGATTGGCGGAGAGGATGGCCACCGGCTGACCTCGGCTCTCGCACGCGGCGAGAACGCCCAGCAGCATGTCGCTGGTCACCACAAGATCAGCCGGTTCGCGATCCAGCACGGCGGCGAGGTCACGGGCGTAATCGAGCGATGGACCAAACAGGATCTTGTTCAACGCGAGGCCGATGCCCTCCTGGGGACTGGCGGCTTCCCAGTCGCGCAGCGGACAGCTCGCCGGTGTCTTGTCAGCCCGGTTCGGCGCGGTCTGCCACGCGTGAAAGGCGATTTCTGCAGCCGCAGCGTCTTCGCGGCTGGCCTCGTCGCTCAATAATCGGACGCGGTGCCCACGTTCGCGCAGTTTGCGGGCGAGGGTGATGACGGGCGGCAGATTCCCACCGCCCTCCCAGGTGGTGAACAGGATGTTTTTGGGTTCGGTGCTCATGCGATGGATGGTGTTGCAGGTTTGAATGGATGGGGTTTACCGCAGCTCCAGGGCGGCAAGAATCATTTGCCGGACGATCTGTTTGTAGGCGGGGATGGAACGCCCCATGTCGAGGCGCAGCAGCTTCCAGACGTAGATGTCCGCAGCGACGACGAGAGCATCGAGCGTGGCCTCGCGGCGTTTGGGCGTCAGCGTCTTGAGTCGTTCAGCAAAAGTCTCTTTCAGCCAGTCGCGGTGTCCCTGCCGTCCCACATCCAGCGTGGGCTTGAGGACGGGATGCATCTGCTCCTGATCCAGCAGCCGCAGGACCAGCGGACCCACGTCTTCATAGTCTCGCGTCAGGGCATCAATGGCGCTGTCCAAATCGCCGGGGATCACCAGACGGCGAACTGCGACCGACTCGCCCATGTGCTTGTGCGCCACTTCCAAAAGGCCCATCTTGCTGCCAAACTTGCGCACCACGGTCTGCACGGTCACACCTGCATCGGCCGCAATGTCATCGAGCTTGATCTTGTCGAACCACTCCGTTTCCGCGCGCTTGAGGAAGGCCTCGATGATCCGCTGGGTGCTGGCCTCCGCCGCTTCGGCGCGGGCGGTTTGCTGGTAGTCACGGTGAGGTTTCACGGCGGTTTTAGTTTTCATGTTAACGGAGGTAACATGAAATAAAACGGCGTCAAATATTTATTTTAGTGCGACTAACATGAAAGTGAGCGCTCGTGTTTCGAGGCACAGGAACAGGGGAAAAAGAAAACGCATGAGGGCAGGCCGCTGTCGGCGTGAGATGCGATAAGGAAGGAGAGGCTGAATCATGCGCAGGCAAGGCCTGCCGCGGTCCATCCCTTCGCCACTGTGCTCAGCTCGGCATTTCATTCCCACTCCCCTCTTCTTCACCATCACCATGATTCAACCACACGACCATTCGGCCCCCCCTGACGCGTCTTAGTTTCTGACGTGCTCAGCCTTTCACCTTTAAGCCTTAAGGCAGGGTTAGTACCCATGGAATGCCCCACCGCCACACTCTAGCCTGAATCATCGACTCGCCCCGCATCTTACCCCCATGAAACGTTTCATCCCATCCGCCTTCGCCACTCTTGCCATCCCATTCCTGTCGATGGCGCAGACCTCCGCTCCTCCTCCAGACGAAGAAAAGCCCTTGGTCCCGAAAGCACCCGTCCCGGTACCTGAGACCGTCGTGCCTGGCACGCCTCCCGTGGTACCTGCCGAGGTGCCCCCTGGCCAGCCTCCTGCGGCAGTGCCTCCTGCGGCAGTGCCTCCTGCGGCAGTGCCTCCTGCGCTGCCTGCCGGCGTGACTCCGGATAAGCTTCCAGCGGTTGTGCCTCCCGTGACTGAGAAACCTCGGACACCCAAATTGGACCGCCCCGGCCCTCCTGGAGACAAACGCCCGGGTCCTCCTGATGCTAAACGCCGTGGCGTGCCCGGAGCCAAAGATAAACCCGAAGCGCCCGAAGAGCCAGTCACGGCTCCAGGCACGGACAAGCCTTCAGCACGTCCGGGTGAAACCCCAGGCATGCCGCCAGCCAACCGCGGAAAGGACAAAGGAAAGGACAAAGGAAAGGGACCAGCTAATCGCGATACGCCACCGGCCACCCCCGAGACTCCAGGCACGCCGCCTGCCACCCCAGGCACGCCGCCCACCATCCCCGCCATACCGCCTGCCACCCCAGGCACGCCGCCCACCATCCCCGCCATACCGCCCGCCACCCCAGGCATAACGCCGACCACCCCAGTAGCCCCCGGCATGCCACCGGCCACCCCCAGCACCACAGGGACTCGTCCGCTGCCTGGCAAAAGACCCACCGATCCGCAGGAGCGGGGCGGTGATCCTTCTCGGCCCCCCGCGCCTGCCCCTGGCGCTCCGATGCCTGCTGTGACTTCGACTCCCAAAGTTCCTGGCGAAACAAAGCCCGCCGTACGGCCCGAGGGGCGCGAGCGGCCTGAGCGCCCCGCCGCTCAGAAGCCGCCTTCGCAAGAGACTGCCAAAGTGCTTGAAGATGAGCCCAAGCGAGACCGTCAGGCCGACGCCGCACAGGCGCGCAAAATTGACAACAAGGACGATGCCAAGCGCCTGCTCCTGAACATCCTCGGTGCCGGCGCCGCTGCCGTGGGAGTTGACTCCAATGATCGTCGTGACTCTGACCCAAGGCGTCGCCCAGGCGGCCCCAGGCCTGGCTACCGTCCCTCCGTCGAGGAAGTGGGCAGAACCCAGCAGGACCGCGAACGCACCGTCACCAGCATCGTCGAACGATTCCAGGGCCGCGCCCCACAGGCTGCGCCTTCCGGCAGCCGCTCACGCGAACAAAGACTCTTCCAGACCACGGAGACTCAGCGGCGCACCCGCTTTTACGAAGGGAACCACCGGGTGATCCGCTACTCCTCCATGCAGGAGATTCCTCCGGTCATCGTCGCCTCTCAGCAGCTTCAACGCGTCCAAGTCCTGCCCCAGGCTCGGAGTCCCTACAGTGTCAGGCCCCCGGCACCGCAGCAGGGGTATTACCAGAACGCCATCCCCCCGTCCTACACCACCGGCGATGCCTATGCGGTCTCCTACAGCGTCGATCCTGAATCTGCCATCAGCACGGATGCCATCCTCTTCCGCCAAGGCTCCACGGACTTTGCCGACGCCTATTCCTACGACCTCGTCATCGACATGGCCGACGCCATGAGGGCACCGGCCCTCGCCAACGAGACCTTCGTCATCGAAGGCCACGCTTCGGCCGAAGGCGATTATGGGCAGAATCTCCAGCTTTCCCAGGAACGTGCGGAGCGCATCTCACGGGAGCTCGTTCGTCATGGCGTGAGTGCCGAGCGTCTCATGCCCGTGGGCTATGGTGAAGCCGAAGCCGCCAGTCCGGCCGATGCCAACGAAGCTGACCGCCGTCTGGACCGCCGGGTCGTGGTCTTCCGCATGCGCTGAAGCATCCTTCCATTCGGGCATCGGGTGTCCGAATGGAAATGCTTGGTATCTTGTGGCTGTCCATCGGGTGGATCAAGCCGGGCTCCGCCGCGTGCCACCTGCGCCACGTGATGAGCTAGGGTCATAGGGTCAAACCAGGGTCAAAACGGATTTTGACCCTTAGGGTCACAGGTTCACAGGGTCACGACCTATATATAGGTCGTGACCCTGTGAACCTGAACCTGACCAACGGTGAACCTGAAATGAACCTGAGTCCTACCTCTCCGGTGGGGATTAACACCCGCCGCCGGGGTTTGGATGCCAGGAAAAAATGGCTTCCAGGGGTGGTAAGGACGCCTTCGCCAAGAAACTCACGAGGTCGTTGTGGCGGTAGAAAGCGGCCATCCTTTAATAGGATACAACCGTCAAGCCTGGCACCCGGCTGAACTCGTCCACGTTGTTGGTGACAACTCCCATGCCGTGAACAAGCGCAGTGGCGGCGATCCACAAGTCATTGGTGCCTATCAGTTGTCCCTTGGCAGCAAGCGCCCGGTAGATCCCGCCGTACTGCCAGGAGACTTCGTTGGTCCAGGGCAGGATCGGGTAGGGGCGGCACAGACGCTCCCAGTCCCTCTTGGGGCTCGCCGACTGGCCGCACGCCAGTTCGCCCGCCACCGTGAAGGTGATGTAAAAGTTCTCCTTGGCTCTGCTGGCAAAGAATTGGTCAACCGTGGTCGTCACACCGCGCCTGGCCTCGCGCTCGGCCACGATGATGAAGTTCGTGTCGAGGATCAGGCCCATGGATCATCAGGAATGGGGTCATGCTGAGTCGCTTTTTCCACCGCGTCCAAATACTTGTCAGAGATCCCGCTCCCCCCGTTGTGGAAGTGCTGGAGCAGGCCTTCGCCTGTGGCGGGAGCATCCAGCCAGACCGCCCGCCGCACGACTTCCGTGAAGGATTCGCCTCCACGTTTGACCTGCCGCAGCTTCTCGTAGGCATCGAGTTCCAGAGTGATCGTCTTTGTGGCCATGCACGAAAAATGCACGAAATATGTGAATTCTCAATCGAAACCTTCGGGTGGCGATGCCGGGGGGGGCTTGAGGCAGGCGAAGGGCTTGCCATCGATGGAGGCGCGCATGCTCCTTCGTAGGATGGGTGTGGCGACAGCCCGCCCGTCTGCCAGCGTACGGCAAGCACTGGGGCGTGCGAACGTCCTCGCAGTCGGCGGTTTGGCGAAGTCGGCGGTGAGGCACGGGTAGCCCATGGACGCCAAACACACCCAACCTACGGCCCGAGCACCGCGCTATTCGAGAACGTGTCTATGATGCATCGCCCTACTTCACCGGCTCCGCGCTCCAAATTTTGAGGTCGTCGAAGAAGCCGTCTTTGCCCATGCAGCCAAATTCCACCTTGGACTTCGTCGGGTGGGCGATGCCGGGGGACTGGAGGAAGGCCACGGGCTTGCCGTCGATGGAGGCGCGCAGGGTGTCGCCCACGGTTTCGAGCATGAAGCTGTGCCAGGCCTCGGGATCGAGGCTGAGCGGGAAGGAGGCGTTTTTGCGGCCCTTCGGTGTCGGCGGCTCGCCGGTGGCACCTTCGGGCCGGGCCACGGCCAAGCCTTTCTGATCCACGAGGGCGATCTTGTCCGCCGCGATGCGCGCCATGCAGAGGTGCCCGTAGTGCGAGCCGTTGAATTTCCAAAAAAAATGCCAGACAATTGGTACTGCGGATGCCGCCTTGATTGACAAAAGTCCTGCTCCAGGCGTCGGCGCTGCTGGTCGAGGAGTAGGTTGGCCTGATCGATGAGGCCGCATGGCACGCGGCGGCGGTGAGGGAATGCCCTTCGGGCATCTTTTTTTGGAGCCTCATTAAAAGTGCAGGGAGTTGTCGATCAGTAGATTGAATCCATAGGCAAAAGACAAGCGTGGCATGATGGGAAAAATTGCTTGGACTTGATAGTGGTAAATTTGGTAAAATAAAATAAGTAAAAATACTAATTCAATGGGTGAAAAGTAAAAAGACGCTAAATGAAGCATTCGTTAAACCTATGAAATCAACTACGGACAATATTTATCAGTTGGGCTTCATCCAAGGCGAATCCAATTCTTCTCAACTCAAACAGCGCTCTTGGTCTGACTGGGTGCGGATGCTCCTGATGCTGCTGGTCGTGGCTTGGGCGTTCCAGCCGATGGCAGCCAAGGCTGAGCCTTGGTGTGGTTCTACGTCGGATCTTGAGAACGTCATTGCCTATCAGGAGTATGCCTGGTGGGAGCTGAAGGATGCGATGGATATGATGACCGATCCGGCCGAGATTCTTGCCACCGCAGACGCGTTAAACGTTCTGGACCTGTCGATTCAGGCCCTGAAGGCGCATCTGGCCGAAAATACCGGGCCGTGTCCGGAGCCCTGTTTCGTTTGTGGCAACGCCCCCTGCACCTGCGTGACCGTGTGCCCCATCTGCTACAGTGACCCCTGTATTTGCATGGTGGTGTGCCCCGTCTGCTACAGCAACCCTTGCGTCTGCATGTCATTGTGTCCTGTCTGTTACAGCAATCCCTGTGTCTGCGCGTCGGTCTGCCCTGTCTGCTACAACAACCCTTGCTCCTGTGTTTCTCTCTGTCCAGTCTGCTTCTGCGACCCCTGCATCTGCACCTACTGAATGCCAGCCTTCCCCGCGCGGGAACTTTCTCGTGTGTTCTCTGAGCCCTCAGTTCACCGCCACTCACCGTCATGAAACTTGCCATCCCCCTTGTCTTTGCGGTCCTTCTGCTCGGCTTCTTCCTGCATCAGTCGCCGCAGGCTGAAGTACCTGCGGCCAAGCCTGCACCCGTCAGCAGCAGCCCCCCAGCGGCCAAACGCCCGTCTCTCATGGCGTCTCGGACGACGCAGCAGGCGGAGGATAAGCGACAGCGCCGGGAAGGAATGGATGAGGTGATGGCCAAAAATGCCCGGGCCATGACCCCGCAGCTGAAAGAACTGCTGATGAACCGCCTGATGGAAGTGAGGACCCCCCGCTACAAGCAGCTGTTTGACTCCTTGCAGGTGGACGCCGCCACCCAGGCCGATTTGCTGAAGGCCATTCGTGACCGGGAGGAAAGGCTCTTTGACCTGCACCGCCAGCAGCGCGCGGCCGGCATGCAAGGCATCAAGGAGTTCGGCGCGGACTACCAGGTCGAACGGATGCTGACGGACAAGCTTTTCGGTCTGCTGGTCGGCGATGAAAAGGCCGCTCAGATCATCCAATTGGAGGCGGAAATGCTCGGAACCGCTCAGAAAGTCGCAAGCTCATTAACTGATTAAGAAATGGCGTTCAGCGCCCCGCCCAGCCGGAAGCGGAACTCGATCACGCTGTCCTGCGTCGGGATGTCGTTGCCGATCACCGCCTGATGCCCCTTCACCGGGGGCTTGCCATCCTTTGCCGGCGCGTCAAAGCGCATCTGCGTGCCCTTCAGCGCGCCGTTCTCCACGGAAAACGTCGGCACCACGATGGCCCAGCCCTTGTCCTTGCCCAGCTCCGCCTGCTCAAAGTCATCGGAAAAGAGCAGCTCCTTCTTCTTCGCCGTCGGCCCTGCGGGCTTGCGAAGCTCGCCGCTCATCTGCTTCTCTTTGGCAGCGGCAACGGCAGGCAGCTTCGGCGCTTCGGCAGCGAAGGAGCACGTGGAGGCGGTGAGAAGGCTGGCCAAGGTGAGGAAGCGGAGGTTCATGGGGGAGAGGGAACGCGTGGAACGCGGTGGTTTGACAGCTTATTGAGCCTTGCGGGTCGTCTTCTTCCCAGCTTTGCCATCATTCAAAGTAAGTCGCTGCCGGGCGCGGACGACGGCTTGGTGGAGCTTTCGTTCGAGCTGCTTCTTCGGCAGCAGTTGGGTCCAGTAAGTCGCCACGTGGATGCCGCTGCTGGCGAGTTCGAGCAGCTCGACATGCTCATCGTTTTTGCCCGCGCAGAGGATCATGCCCAGCGGCGCTTCTTCGCCCGGCTCGACGGCGTGGCGTTTCAGCCAGCCGAGATACAGCTCCATCTGCCCTTTGTCCGCTGCCTCGAAATCGCCTAGCTTCAGATCAATCGCCACGAGCCGCTTGAGCTTGCGATGGTAGAACAGCAGATCGAGATAGTAGTCCTTGGCATCAATCTGCATCCGCTTCTGCCGCTCCAGGAAGGCAAAGCCGATGCCGAGTTCGAGGATGAAGCTCTCCACCTCGCGCAAGATCGCCGCCTCCACGTCCTTCTCGGCATAGGTGTCCTTCAGCCCGAGGAAGTCGAGGATGTAGGGATCGCGAAAGACCAGGTCGGGCGTGAGCTTGTCCTCGCTGCGCAGGGCGGCGAGTTCCTGCTTGATGAGCTTGTCCGGCTTCTTCGAGATCGCCGTGCGCTCATAGAGCATGCTTTTGATCTTCTGCTCCAGCGTGCGCGTGCTCCAGTTTTCCATGCGGCACATCTCGGCGTAGAAGTCGCGCTTCAGTTCATCCTCCATCGGGATGATCATCCGAAAATGCGTCCAGCCCAATTGTCGCCGCAGTGCGGCGACAATTTGCTCTTCCGGGAAAACCTCCGCGAACTGAACCATGCGATGCAACGCCTTGGCGGTGAATCCCCGGCCAAACTCCTCGGACAATTGTCGCCCCAGTGCGGCGACAATCTCCACTCCATACTCCGCGCGCTTCTCCTTGAGAATGTCCTGATGAATCCGGCGACCGATGTGCCAGTAAAGCGTCACCAGACTGGCATCAACCGTCCGGGCAACGGCTTCGCGGGCCGTGAGGATGAGATCGCGCACATCCGCAAGCAGCGGCGCGGCAGGGGCGGCGGGGGCGGCGGGGGCGGCGGGTTTGGGAGCGAGCGTGCGAGGCTTGGGCTTGGCGGGCATGGCTCCGTCAGAGTAGCGCGGTCAGGCGGCTTCGGGAAAGGTGAATTGTCTCCGCAGTGCTGAGAGAGTCCACGTGCCATTCTCCACGGAAAACGTCGGCACCCCAATGGCCCAGCCCTTGTCCTTGCCCAGCTCCGCCCGCTCAAAGTCATCGGCAAAGAGCAGCTCCTTCTTCTTCGCCGTCGGCTCGGCGGGCTTGCGAAGCTCGCCGCTCATCAGCTTCTCTTTGCCAGCGGCAACGGCAGGCAGCTTCGGCGCATCAGCAGCGAAGGTGGAGGCGGTGAGAAGGCAGGCCAAGGTGAGGAAGCGGAGGTTCATGGGGGAGAGGGAACGTGCGGCATGGGGCGGTTTGTCAGCGCATTGTCTAAAATCGTCTGCATCTAATTCGCCCGCTAGAAGATAGGTCCCCAAGGGAAATTTCAAACTAGTACCACGCCTCATAAACGTTGGAAACCGCCACACGTCTTTTTGACTTCTTACCATTGCAAGTCTGGCAGAGTAACTGAATGTTTGTCACATCATTAAGTCCGCCTGCCGCTAGGGGAATGATGTGATCATACTGCGAGTCGGGTTGTGTAGAAAGTATCCCCGACAAATCCTTTTGGCACAAAGAGCATTTTCCCCGATCACGAAAAAAAACAGCTCGTTTGACCCATGCCGGTATACGCACTCTCTTCAATCTGCCTGGGCGAGAAAGGTTGCGCCCCAATTCACTTTCGGGGATCTTGTCAAAGAACTGACCGAGTCCTCTTGCCATGAATTCATTGAACAAGGCGAGGAGCTTGCGATTAGAGAACAGGATGTGGAAAACCTCCGAGCTTAATCTTTCAACTAGCATTTCAGTGTGACCGGCCAAACCTAGCTCTTGATGATAGTCAAACAGGTGATCTTCAGTGACTTGGTCTAGTGAATCAACTTGGCCTTCTACAAAATCCGCGAAGCCATCACAAGGTAAATTGTGGTGCTTCAAGGCTCGATCAATCCAGACATTATCTCCTCCGTTATTCGCGAGGGAATAAGATTCGGGATCTGAAAATTTCTCGTGGATTAGGTTGGCAATGATATGTGCAGCAAGGCCATGAAGACGGCTTTGCTTTGGAAAAGCAGGCAGAAACACATCCTCCTCGCAATCCTCGTACCATTCATGAATCAGACGAATATATGAATAGGGATCCTCAATGACGTTGCTCACGATATTCGCGTGATAGTATGTCTCATAAAACTCTAACTCGACAAACTTTCTGCTCATATGACGCGAAGCTATGGGAATTTTCGGCTAGCTTTTAGGAAGGCTCTCCAATAAAACTTTGATATGTTCAGCCTGGGCTCTGGCAAAGGGGGGCGGGAACGCTTCGCCAATCAAAGAGGAGGTCTTTAATGTGCCAAGAGAGGTCGGTAATTTATAATCCGTGGGGAAACCTTGAAGCAACATCGATTCATACAAACTGAGGCCACGATCTTCCTCCGGATGGAGAAATCTGCCCTTGGAAGGATTGTGTGAAAAGCGCGTAATTGTCGAGGAAACTTTATCCCAAGATAAGCGACCATAAACATCCTTAAATCCGTCACTCTCTTGATGGCATTGCAATTGACGCTCTCGTCCTAAATGATGGCGACTGCCTCCATCCTTCGGCACGTCTTTGACCCGTTCAAGGACGCCAGCCGACAACTGTTGTCTCATGCTGTGTAGTTTTGCGGCCATCTCATCAAGAAGAACCGGTAAATTGCCAATTGTTTCTCGAACTGTAATGCCCCTCTTAGCTAGAGGCTTCGGAATGGTTGGGTCAATGTCACCTCGAAGCGCGACGAGAATCATTCGACGCCTTCGCTGAGGAACGCCGAAATCTTTGGCATTTAGTACCCCTTTAGTCACACGGTAGCCAAGTTTCTTGAGCCGACGTTGAAAATTATCAATTCGCCAATCATGAAGCAGCCCCGGCACATTTTCTACCAGAATGGATCTGGGCAACAGCTCTTCGGCTAGGCGGGAGACTTGGAAAATTAATTTGTTCCGATCATCGTCAGCCGGCTTCAAACGGTTAAGGGTTCGGAGAGTAGAAAAGCCTTGGCATGGCGGGCAAGCTGCCAATAAATCGAGCTCACCTGGTTTAATCAGGTAATATTCTGAAAGGCGTTCCAGAGTTATGGTCCGGACATCTTCAAAAACGTGAACCTTTTTATGGTTCATTAAATAAGCTTGGCGAGCTTCGGCGCGAATCTCGGCTCCGGCAATAACTGTAAAACCAGCCTGCTTTAGACCCTCGGTTAAGCCGCCGCACCCTGAAAACAGGTCAATAGCTGTTAAGGCGTTACTCATGAGTTCAAACTTCCGTATCACCAATGCCTTTTGCGCGGGCCTCTTGCCCTCGATGCGCAGTGTCTGTGGTCAAAATGTCTCGGGTGCGTAAAACTTCATTTTGTTTTCTCGAAAACCCAGGATCAGTAACATCACCATCTAGCACCGCTTTATAATGGGAATAAAAACGAGAGGCTTGCTTGAAAAGCTCGCTCCATTTAACAAGCTTAAAAGAATCGGATTTTTCGAAGGAATTGAGCGCTGATGCACGAATGTTAATTTCACCTTCATGAACCAGCACGGCAAGGCAATTTTGGTATGCTCGGCCCAATTCATTTTGATAGCGTTGCAGTCTCTGAAGTTCTCCTAGGTCAACAGGATGGTCCGGGCGCTTTAGCTCGATAATTACAAGCATATCGACATCTTTATGAAGCGCCAAGAAGTCTACTCGCTTTGCTGCCATATCTTCACTGATTTCAGCAACTCCCCATTCCCGAAGTTTTGCGCCAATCGATTTTTCTTCCGCAAATACTTGCCATTCTGGATTGAATAACCATGGATAATCAGCAAATAAATCATGTAGGTTGTCTCTACGAGGATTTTCTTGGGTGGCCTTAGCCGGGGTCTCCGGCCGATTATCGATTACCATGTTTCGGAGTCTCTCGATGATCGCTAATCTACCTTTTACAATTTCAAGTATTGCGCGACTTTCCAAAACCTTCCAGTCATGGAGTCTAAATAGTAGCTCTTCTAGCTTCGCTGGGTCGGCTGCAACATTATTGATATCTTCTACAACATCATGAAAGTTGCGAAATTCGTATGCCCGTATAAGAGAGTCGGCGAGCTCTTTAGTCCTGGGATCGCCATGCGGTGCTCGTTGTCCAAGTATCACAAGAAACTTGGACACCTCGGCAACTGTCGACCTGTCCAAGCGGGTTAAACGTGCTTTTAAATCTGGTTCTTCAAGAACCCATTTTTTTAATTCATTGCCTTTCAGTTCGGCGCACTGAATGAGAAGGCGCCGAGTGAGCTTGTCACCCCACTCTTTGAGTTCGCGTAGCTCTTCTTTGGCCATTCAAACATTTCCGTGTGATGCGGAGTGACGAAAAGAGAACCAAGTAGCCAGAATGGACACAAAAGCATGGGAAGAGTTGTTGGGTGTAGCCGCGCCTTGGAGGGTAGTGGGCATGGAAATCAATGTCGCG
>JAIPJY010000073.1 GCA_021733925.1 Prosthecobacter sp.
AGAAATTAAAGACGCTGAGAATCGGCTGTACGATTCTCGATTCATCACGACACATCTGGAATTGAGACTGGGGCCGAATTTGGAGGCTCTTATTGAGATTCATGAGGTATGACACTCTAAGTCCGACAGGCTGCTAGTCCGGTGGTTATCGCTCGCAAAGCCTCGCTTCACCACCGGCTACTTTTCGTGCTTTGCCTTCGGCTGTCTCCGCTTCGCTACGGCTCTCCGGGAGCAAATGCCCTTCGCATTTCATTCGCGCCGCCTTCACGTTCCAGAACCGGCCTGCTTGCGATGCTTAAAGCCCAGCTTCACGCGCCTCGAAATTGCGACCTGCTGCGGAATAAATTCCGCGCTCCTAAAGCCTTTTGCCTCCGGTGCTGAATGCCGAGATGCATGCTCTTCCCTGAGTGAGCTTCAGTCCATGAGTGTCGATCTCTGCTGCGTTGAGCAGTTAACTATTTCTTGTCGGCGGAGATCAGGATTTCGTCGAGGACGCGACCGTCTGGATTGGGGAGCTTGAGGCTCATGAGTTTGGCGATGGTGGGGGCGACGTCGAGGTTGGCCATGCGGTCGAGGATGATGCCTTTTTTGATGCCGCGACCGCTGGCGATGAAGATGCCGTCGAGTTCGGGGTCGGTGTTCAAATAGCCGTGGGTGCCGGCGTAGTTGACGGAGGGGGTGACGGTGGCGTCTCCGCCGGCGTCGTTTTTGAAGGCGTAGCCGGGTTTGGCGTAGAGGACGAGATCTCCCATGCCCTGGTTTTCTTCGGGGGTGGGCATGCCGAGGGTGTGGCCGTCTTTGCCGTCGATGACGCGGTCCACGCCTTCGGTTTTGGCGAACCTTTCTTTGAGCTGTGGGAGCAGCTCGGCTTTGCGGGCGGGATTGGTGATGTAGACGAAGGCCATGCCGCCCTGGGTCATGGAGTAGGCGTCGCAGGTGTTGATGGTGGGACCGAGGCCCTGGGCGAGTCCGGCTTTTTTTAGCTCGACGTTGGGCAGGATGATTTTGGTGACTTTCTTGAAGCCGTGGTCGGTGGCGATGATGAAGGTGGTGCTGTCGCGCAGGCCGCTGTCTTCGACGGCTTTGACGAGATCGCCGACGAGACGGTCTGTGTAGGCGAGTGCGGTGTAGCTGGCCATGGAGCCGGGGCCATAAGTGTGGTGCGTGGCGTCGGTATTGAGGGTGTGATAGAGGAGGAGGTTGGGCTTGTGGGTTTTGAAGATGTGGATGGCGGCTTTGGTCCACATGTTGTCGAGGAAGGTGACGCTTTTCCGCTGCGGGCCGAGCTGCATCCAGGCGATGTCCTGAGGCTTGATCTCGCCGGCGGCGATCATTTCTTTTTCGACTTTGCCTTCGGCATCGGGGAGTTCAGCGAAGCTCCAGTCGATGGTCTTGGCTTTGGTGACGGCGACCCAGTCGGACTCGGCGGTGGTGAGGCCGGCTTCGTGAGCGATGTCGTAAAGGGTGGGGGCGAAGACGAGCCTGGTTTTGTCTGCCCACTGCTCGATCTTTGGCGGCTTGTTGTCGCCCTGGCGAACGAGGAGGCCGTTGAAGAGGACGCCGTGCTTGCGGGGCTCGACGCCGGTGACGAGGGTGGTGTGATTGATCCAGGTGATGGACGGATTGCTGACCGTCATGGCCTTGGTGCTGGCACCTTCGGCGGCGAGCTTGCGCAGATTGGGGATCTGCAAGGATTCATCATTCCAGAGCCATGCGGGGAAGCCATCGAGGCTGATGAGGATGACGTGCTGGTCCTTGGGGCTGGTCGAAGGCGACTTGGAGCAGGACGTCAGTGTGCGAACAATGATGATGCTGAGGACAAGCAGGAAGCAAAATTTCATTTGGAGCGAAGGGTTACGAGTGCTTGCGTCGTTTGCTTTCTCCCTCATGAAGTTCGTCGTATTTTTTCTCCTCACCGCCATGTCCGCCCACGCTGTTGAAATCGTCGCGCATCGTGGTTTTTCAGCGCGTGCGCCGGAGAACACGCTGGGGGCTTTTGATCTGGCATGGAAGAACCAGACGGATGCGTGTGAGCTGGATGTGTATCTGACGGCCGATGGCAAAACGGCGGTGATTCATGACAAGGACACGAAGCGCACGGCGGGCGTGAACCTGGATGTGGCGAAGTCCAAGCAGGCGGATCTGATGGCGCTGGATGCGGGATCGTGGAAGGGCAAGGAGTGGGCGAGTGAGAAGATCCCGACGCTGGAGCAGGCGCTGGCGACGATGCCGAAGGGGAAGCAGCGCTTTTTTATTGAGGTGAAATGCGGGGCGGAGATTGTGCCGGAATTGAAGCGTATCCTTGAGCCGATGAAGGGGCGTGCGGGGCAGCTGGCGATCATTGCGTTTAATCGTGATGCGGCGGCGGAATCGAAGAAGGCGATGCCGTGGATCAAGGTTTACCGGCTGGCGTCTGGGAAGACGAAGGAGAAGAAGCCGACGGATCTGAAGCAGCTGATTGCGGATACGAAGGCGGACAAGCTGGATGGGCTGGATCTTGGGACGAGTGATTTCCCGTGGGATGAGGCGATGGTGAAGCAGATCCGGGATGCGGGGTTTGGGCTGTATGTGTGGACGGTGAACAAGCCGGCGGATGTGCTGCGTTTTGCGAAGCTGGGGGTGGATGGGATCACGACGGATGATCCGGTGATGGTGCGGGAGACGCTGGGGGAGAGGTGATCGTGCTCGTGTTTCCTCCTTCGCGGCAGGGGTGATTTTGAAAGTGCCTTTGTGAAGGAGGAGGCGCTTTTTTAGGCAAAGGAATGTATCGGCAAGGGAATGATTTGATTCGTGCCAGGAGAGTGGTCGGGGTGATGTGGCTCGTGTAAGCTGGGAACTCAAAACTGAAACCTCGAGGAGTAAACCAGCTGAGGAATTAGCTTCTGCTTTTGGAATCGACACAGGGAAGATTACCTGCATCCTCCGTCCATGCGTTTCCTGTCCGCATTGATCACCACGATGGCGCTTGTTGCATGCGACAAGGTGCCGGAGGAAACGGCGGTGCAGCTGAGAAGCGATATTCATGCTGCCGCTGAGGCTGCCGAGGCAAGTGTGAAGGACTGTGACAAGGCCGCTGCTGAAGCTGCGGCGAAGAATGCCACGGCTGCATTGGATCAACTGCGGAAGATGCATGGTCAGCCGCGGAACGCTGCGGATACTCCGGTGGATGACGCGCTGATGGTGGAGTGCGAAAGCGAGGCGAGAAAGGTGGGGCAATGGGCCACTCTGACGAAAGAGAAAGTCAGCCGAAAGGAAAAACTCGAAGGATGGAAGGCCAAGGCCTATTACGCGATTGATGCGGCTGTCTGGAAAATCTTTATCCACAGCTTCGCTTTTGCCGCAGATCAGGCGGCTGCCAGCAACTTCAAGACGCTGCCTCAGGAGATACAGGATAGTGCCAAGCAAGCAGCCAAATTTGCCGAAGACTACGTGGGACCGCAACGTCTGGCCTCGGGTGAGGTGGACTGGCCGGGGGTCAGCCGGGCACTGAAGCAGGTGAAGGAGATGCCGACGGACATACGACTTTTCATGGCCTTTCTGATGCTGGCTTCAATGGAGTTTGACGCGGCCTTTTTCGAGCTGGAGTCCATCCCAGAAGCCAGCTTGAAGACAGAGGAACTGCGGGCCTTTCATCGTCTGCTGCTGGGGTTTTCGCACCTGTCCCTAGGATACGGCCAGCTTGCCATGAATGAGCTGGAACAGGCTGACAAGCTTTCAACTGATCTGAAACTGGACCCTGCTGGCAAGTGCGGCCTTCATTTGCTGGTGTCCTGCTATTTCCTGCATGAGAAGCGCTGGTCTGATGCCGACCGCTGCCTGGCGGCCGCAAACCGTGCGTGGCCGAATAATCCGGCGATCATTTATCTGACCGGCGAGCGCCAGATCGCCACCAATCAATATGCGGCTGCGGAGCAGTCCTTTGCCAAGGCTTCCCAAGGGAGCGGATTCGAATGGGTGGCGGAAAAAGTGGAAGCGCGAGCCAAGCGTCTGCGCGACAGCCCGGCGAGTGTGGAGCCGGTGGTGTTTGACTTTCATTTCATGGCCGAACTCGTTTCGAAGGGGATCGAGGATGAGGCGCAGAAATCGGCAAGCGTGAGGAAGCTGCGAGAGCAGATGGAAACGGCGAAGTCGTTCATCCGGGATCTGAAACAGAAGCTGCCGGAAGTGGAGATGAAGATGAAAATGCCTGAATGGAAGCTGCCGGAACTGAAGGAGCTCTTCAAGTAGGAACGCTGCTAGCATCCCTCCGGGATGCGGCCTTGAGAGAGAGCTGTGCGGGTTTGCTTTCCAGGGGTCTGCGACCCCTGGCTACCTTCTATGATCCCTTCGGGATCGAATGGGATGAAAGCGATCCTCTGTGCCACTGCGGGATCAACTGAGACGACAGCGATCCTTTGGGCCCCTGCGGATCAAATGGGACCAAGGAGAACCGCTATGCCTCTGCGGGTCACCTGAGATGAAAGCGACCTTCTTTGCCACTGCGGGATCAACTGAGATGAAAGCGGTCCTCTGTGCCCCTGCGGATCAAATGGGACCAAGGAGAACCGCTATGCCCCTGCGGGATCAAATGGGGAGGCGGAATGTGGAGCGGATGAAGGTAATCTGTCGCAGGGCGAGGGAGACCGTGCTATCTGAGCCGCCCCCCACTCATGTCTCCTATTACTCCTGCTGTCGTTTCCGCCAAAGACCTGCGCCTTCAATTTGGGCTGCAACAGGTGTTTAATGATGCGACGATGAGCATTCATGAGGGCGAGAAGCTGGGGCTGGTGGGGCGGAATGGCTCGGGGAAGACGAGTCTGATGCGCATCCTGGTGGGGACGGAGAAGCCGGACAGTGGGACGATCTCGCGGAGGAATGGGATCATTGTGAGTCATCTGGCGCAGGAGTTTGTGCTGGATGATGAGGCGAGCGTGATCGACAACGTGCGGGCGGGTGCTTCGGCGCTGCTGGAAATGGTGGAGCGCTACGAGTCTGGCGACTACAAGGGGGATCAGGAGGATGATTTGCTGCATCAGATCCAGCTGCATGATGGCTGGGGTGTGGAGACGCGGATCAGCACGGCGATGAATGAGCTGGGGCTGCCGGCGGCGGATCGCATTGTGAAAGGGCTTTCGGGTGGTGAGAAGCGGCGTGTGGCGCTGGCGCGGGCGCTGGTGTCGCAGCCGGATCTGCTGCTGCTGGACGAACCAACGAACCATCTGGATGCGGAGTCGATTGAGTGGCTGGAGATTTTCCTGCGGGACTTCACGGGTGCGGTGCTGTTTGTGACGCATGACCGGTACTTTTTGGATCGGGTGGCGACGCGGATCATTGAGATCGATGACAGCCGCATTTACAGTCATCCGGGCAACTACAGTGACTTTTTGGAGAGCAAGGCGATCCGTGAGTCTGTGGAGGCGAATTCGGAGCGGCGGCGGCAGAGCTTTCTGCGGCATGAGCTGGAGTTTGTGCGTGCGGGTGTGAGAGGCCGCGGCACGAAGCAGCGATCACGACTGGATGAGTATGATCGTGTGGCGGCCATCGACGCGCCTGAGGCGGAGCTGGTGATGGATTTGATCATCCCGCCGGCGTCTGCGCTGGCGAACACGATCATCGATGCGGTGGAGATCGGCGCGCACATCAATGACCGATGGTTGTTCAGCCATTTGAATCTGAGCTTTGAAGCTGGGACGTGCACGGGGATCATCGGCCGCAATGGATTGGGCAAGACGACGCTGCTGCGGATGCTGATGGGTCAGCAGGCGCCGAACGAGGGCAAGGTCACGATTGGCAAGCGCACGGTGTTTAACTATGTGGATCAGCAGCGACTGCTGCTGAATCCGGAGAACAGCGTGATGGAGGAGGTGGCGGGGCCGATGTCTGAGTTTGTGCAGTTTGGGCCGGAGAAGATGCATGTGCGGACTTACCTGCGGCGCTTCCTTTTCACGGATGAGCGCGTGACGATGCGGGTGAAGGAGCTGAGCGGTGGCGAGCAGAGCCGGGTGCTGCTGGCGAAGATTTTGCGCCGGGGTGGGAACTTCCTGATTCTGGATGAGCCGACGAATGATCTGGATCTGCAGACGATGCGGGTGCTGGAGGAGGCGATTCTATCCTTCAAGGGCTGCGTGCTGGTGGTGAGCCATGACCGGTATTTCCTGGACCGTGTGTGCGACCGAATGCTCGCTTTTGAAGGCGAGGGGCGCATCCATGAGTGCGCGGGGAACTACAGCTATTACCAGGAGAAGCGGGCGGCCAAAGCGGCTGCTGAGCTGGCGCTGGTGAATGCGGCGGTGAAGAAGGAGAAGACGGTGGCTGCGGCCAGCAATGCGAATGCGCCGAAGGTGAAGAAGATGTCGCAGAAGGAGCAGCGTGAGCTGGCGGAGTGCGAAGCGGCGATCACGAGTCTGGAGAGCGAGATCGCGGCGATGGAGGGTGAGCTGAGCAACCCGGAGACGTTTGTGAAGCTGGGGGCGGGGACGAATGACTTTATTGCCAAGCTCGAGGCGAAGAAGCATGAGCTGGAGGGGAAGTTTTCGCGGTGGGCGGAGCTGGAAGAGGTGCGGGTGGCGTGTGCGGGGTGAGGGGTGCTGAAGGAGGCACGCCGAAAGTGTGCGAGAGCTGACGCAACCGCTGGGTCCATGCACGTTTCTTGCATGCCTCCGGCATGCGGCCTTTAGCTGGGTGTGCTTTGTTTGTGATCCGGGGGTGGCGCTCGTTCCTCGCTTACCCCCGGCTACCTTCTTGGATCCTTTCAGGATCCGAACCCTGAGGGAAAAACTACTCGAGCACCTTGATCTTCAGATTGCGGTAGTAGACGGGGGCCTGGGCTTTGCCGTGGAGGCCTTGGAGGCCGATGGGGCCGGAGCGGGCGTAGTCTTTGAGGGCTTTTTTGAATTTGTTGGGGGTGCCGTCGGGGTTTTTGCCGGCTTCGGACCATTTGTCGAGGTCGGCGTTGATGACTTCTTCGCCGTTGAAGACGACGCTGACCATGGGGCCTTTGCAGGTGATGGTGAAGTGGTTCCACTCGCCGACGGGCTTGGCCATGCTTTTGCTGGGGGGCATGGCGTCATAGATGGCGGCGACCATGCCGTATTTGCTGCCGTCTGCGGAGTCGTGGACCTGGATTTCGAGGGCGGAGAGGACGTCTTTGATGTTGCCGGAGCGGATGAAGATGCCGCTGTTGGACTCCTTTTCGACCTTGAAGTCGAGGTCGAGGATGAAATCGCCGTAGGAGTCCTTGGTCCAGAGGGTGTCGTGGTCTTTGGCGACGAGGACGCCGTCTTTGAGCTCCCACTTGCCGGGATCGACGGTGTTGGAGAGGTCGGGGGCGAAGAGGTCCTTCCAGCCGGTGGTGTCGGGGGGATCAACGGCGAAAGAGAGAGAGGCGGTGGCGAGGAGCGCGAGGAGGGAGATTTTCATGGGGGAGTGGTAACGTGAAACGCTCGGGGAAGATTCCAAGTTTTGGATGGAAAGGGTGCGGTGCAGGTGGGCTAGATGGCTGATGGTGGCTGTTTTGAGGTGGAAAGGGGCGCTCAGAGGCATCGGGGAAACACGGAGCTGGATTTATAGGATTGCTTTTTTCTTCGGCTTGGCCAATTCTCCATAAAATAACCCGTCAGCACTCATATTATCCGTTCCATGAAACCCGTTCACTCCTTGATCTTCCTTTCGGTTCTTGCCGCTCTGTCCCTCACTTCCTGTGGTCATGACTGGAGCTGGGGAAGTGGCGGCTACCGGCGCACCTCGCTGGGTGGCACCTATTACGGCAGCAATTTCAACGGAGCTCCGAGCTTCGGCGGACATGGCGGTGGCTACGGCAATGGCTACAGCGTGTGGCCGCAGCCGACGATCAACTACGGTGAGAACTTCACCTGGGAAGATGTGCCGACGAATGTGGGCAACAGCTGGGACCACGGCGCCCCCGTGGTGCCAGAGACCGTGGTGAACCGCTCAGTTGTCCGTCAGGAAACGTACCAAACCGTCCGCACTTCCGGCAAGTAGCCCTTTGCCGTCAAAGGTGATGCTGGTCTGCAGGGGGAGTGATCCCTCTGACGGGTAGGATTTTATGGCGCCACCGCTGGCGTTCCAGAGACGCACTTGATTGTCGCGGCCTGCGGTGAGGAGTTCGCCTTTGGGACCGAAGGCGAGTGCGAGGACGCCGTTGGGGAGCTTGCCGTAGGAGCCTTGGGGGCGAACGGGCGGGTGGGCGTTGCTGTTGGTGACGGTGGGCCAGCCGTCTTTGGCGTCCCACCAGATGAGGAGGCCGTCTTCGCCACCGCTGGCGAGCATTTTACTGTCGCTGCGCCAGGCGAGGGCACGAACGGAGGCTTTGTGCTCGGAGAGGGAGAGGAGGATGCCGCCGCCGGTGGCGTCCCAGAGATGGATGCCACCGGCACGATCTGAGCTGGCGAGTTTTTTGCCGTCGGGGCTGAAGGCGAGGGCGGTGATCCAGTCGGTGTGTTTGGTGAGCTTGTGGCGGAGCTTGCCATCGGCGGTGCCGTAGATTTTGACGACCTTGCCGGAGCCGCCGAGGGCGACGAGCTGCTGATCGGGGCTCAGGTCTGCGGCGAGGACGGCGTCGGTTTCGTCGCCGATGGTGGTGAGGCGTTTGCCGGTTTTGACATCGAAGAGGACGACGCTGCCGGACTGGACGGGCTTGCCCCCGGCGACCATGAGGACGCGGCCATCGAGGCTGAAGCGGATGACGTTGGGCTGGCCTTCGGGGAATGCGAGGGCGCCGATCTGCTGCTGGGTGGTGGCGTCCAGAAGGCGCACGTGTTCATGACCGGCGACGGCGATGAGGGGTGCGCGTGGGCTTGCTGCCATGGCGATGACGGGGAGCGGGCGCTTTAATGCAGGAGGTGTGAAGGCGGGCAGGGACTCGGGCATTGGGGGCGGGCCGTCGAGTTTGATGTCGGTGGTGGGCGTGAAGGTGGTGTCGC
Source organism: Prosthecobacter sp. (assembly GCA_021733925.1). Taxonomy (GTDB): domain Bacteria; phylum Verrucomicrobiota; class Verrucomicrobiia; order Verrucomicrobiales; family Verrucomicrobiaceae; genus Prosthecobacter. The sequence goes on from JAIPJY010000073.1 coordinate 8,922, forward strand.
GTTTGGCGACGAGGGATTTGCTGGCGGATGATTCGCGGAGGCCGCCTTGGATCCATTGGCGGATGAGTTCGATCTGCGGGGCGGGGATGGCGGCTTTTTTGGGAGGCATGCGCTCGGCATCGTCTTCGGCGGTGATGGCCTGGAAGAGGAGGCTCTGGCTGGAACGACCGGCGATGACGGCTTTGTCGCCGCTGCCGCCTTTGAGGACGGCGGTGAAGTTGGCGAGGTTTAGGTCGGCCTTCTGTTCGTCGTCGCCGTGGCATTTGAGGCAGTGCTCGCGGAAGATGGGCTTGATGTGCTCGTCGTAGGTGATGACGGGGTCAGCGGCGACGGAGGAGGCGGTGGTGATTAGAGCGGGGAGAAGGAGGAGGCGCATGTTTTGCAAAGGAATGGGGTCTGAAGGATTTTGTTCCGGGGTGGAATGGCGCTCGGAGATGGGCGTGGATCGGGGGTTATGGGAGCGGTGGGACGCACTGGCAGCGGCGGTGATGCATTGAGGACGCTGCTGGGGAGCGTGGTGTGCGGCGGAGTCTTGGGTTTGCTTCCCGGTTTTGTGTTGCCATACCCAGGGTCGCCTCGCTTAGGCTCGGCTGACCCTGGGCTGTATTACGCAGCCCATTCAGGGCTGGTGTGTGGAGGGGCTTTTGGCGGACGCTGCTGGTGACCGCAGGGTGAGACGTTGCGCTGGGTTTGCTTCCCGGTGACTGACGCGGGTACCAGGGTAGCATCGCTGAGGCTCGGCAACCTTTCGCTATGATACATAGCCCCTTTGGGGCTGGTGTGTGGAGGGGCTTTTGACGGACGCTGCTGGTGACCGCAGTGTGAGGCGTTGCGCTGGGTTTGCTTCCCGGTGACTGACGCGGGTACCAGGGTAGCCTCGCTGAGGCTCGGCAACCCTTCGCTATGATGCGAAGCCCCTTTGGGGCTGGTGTGGGGCGGCGCGATATGGCGAAAGAGGACAGTAGTTCAGCAAGAAGGTGCAGACTTCCTGGCAGCATGGAATCCGCGAAAAGCTGTTTTGACCGGGGGGTGCTCATTCTTGGATGACTTTCCATTTGCCCCAGAGGTGGGGGGTGAGTTCGGCTTCGCTGGGGACGTCGGCGGTGATGGCGGTGGCTTTGTTGGACCAGTAGATGCGCTGGGTGGTCTGGCCGTTGGAGCCGCGGAGGACGCCGAGGTCGGCGTGGGCGGTGTCGCCGGGTTTGGGGTGCCAGTGGAGGGATTCCAAGGGCAGGCTGATTTCGAAATTGCCGGTGGTGTCGGTGGCGAAGGTGAGGCGGTCGGTGACGTCTTCGACGACGTCGATGTGGATGCTGCGCCAGGGGCTGCCGAAGGCGACGGGCTGGGTGGTGCCGGGGACTTTGAGGCGATAGAGAAGTGCGCGGGGCTTGCCTTTGACGAGGGTGATGAGGAGGCGCTGAGCGGTGTCTGCCTGCAGCATGAGATCGAGGCAGCCGCCGGTTTTGAAGAGGGCGTTGGGGGTTTCGCCGCTGTTGTTGAGGAGGTCTTTTTCGGTGGTGCGCCAGGCGGCGTAGAGGGTGCCGGCACTGAGGGTGACGGCGGCGCTGACTTCGTAGGGGCGGGAGTTGCTGTTGAAGTTGGCTTTGATGCCACGGCGGTCGATGGAGGCCCAGTCGGTGGTGGCGGGCCAGTCGTCGAGCTGGCCATCGACGACAGGAGGCTGCTGGCGCATGACGACGCTGAGGATGCCGGTGCCGCGTGCTTTCTGGCGTGCGGCTTCGGCGCGGGCGAACCAGTCGCGTGATTTGTCGAGATCGGCGGGGGTGACTTCGAGGGATTGTTCTGGCAGGCGCTGGAGAGAGTCGAGGCCATCGACACGGACGAGGCTGGTGCGGCCGCCGTCGATGAGGAAGATTTTGCCGTCGGGGGTTTGCGTGATGCTGGGCCAGAAATTTTCGTCATGCAGGGAGACGTCGGTGACGTCCATGTTGCGCGTGGCGACGGGTGCGGCCCAGTTGGGGCGAAGTCGGATGTCGTGGAAGAGGGTGGCAACGAAGAGGCCGTCTGCGGTGAAGAGGTACATGTTTCCCATGTTGCCGTTGATGCAGAACATGGGCCCTGCCCTGCCCTGCACGAAGCCGCCGAGGAGGCGGGTGTGGCCGACGACCATGCCGGGACGATCTGGGATGGCGGCCTCATGACTGGCGTGAAGGCCGGGCCATGCGCTGGGATAGCTCCAGCGGGGTTCGCCTTTGAAGATGCCGCCGATGCCGTGGGGGGAGAAAGGAGCGGGTGCATTGGTGGTGATGGTCCAGCAATTGTCTGCAACGAGCGCCTGATTGCCGCCGCTGGATGGTGGGGAGCCACCGGAGGGGCCGAGGAGCTCGGGCTTTGGAGCATAAGCTGGCACGCCATTTGATGTGAAGCTCGTCGGCACAAAGCGAGCGGTCTTGTCACCGTAGCGTGCGGCGATGAATGAGAGGTCATTCATCACGGTGACGCCGCGAAGGACTTCTTTGGTCATCTTCACTTCATCAGGTTGCGGGCGGCCGTCGTTGTTTTTGTCGAACCACACAAAGGCGGCGTGTTTTTCGGGTGAAGGGTTTTCTTCGTCGGGCTTCGTGCCTTCGGGCCACAGGGCGCGGAACTCGGGTGTGCGGAGGATGTGGAACTGATGAGCATCGCCGAGGCCAGCGACGAGTTTGGCGGACTGGCCGTCATCGCGCCAGAGGAAGGCGACGTTGTCACCGCCGGTGGGATTGTGGGTGTAGCAGCTGGTGAAGTAGCGCCTGCCATTCGCATACAAGGGATAGTCGGGTGAGAAGTGGCCTCCGTGGGCTTCCATGAGGGGATCCGGGCGGGCAAAGACGCGCTGCAGGGAGTCGGTGCCGGATTTCCAATCGAGGGCGAACTCCATGCCTTTGTAGAAGAACTTGGTGGCATCCTGGGGGTCAAGCACGCCGCCGCCGCCGTACTCGGTGGGGCCATAGAAGGTGCGCTCAAGTGCGCCCTGTTGTGACCAGACGGAAACGCGGCGAGGAAAGTTGTCCGCCTCAGCCACCCATACATCGCCCTGCAAGTCGAGCGCGAGGCCGTTGGGGTTGTTCATGTGCTTTGGATTGTACTTTCCAAGGGCGGGGGCACCGGCCTCGCCGATGGCGCGGACGAACTCCCCTTTGGCTGAGAAGACTTTCACCTGATGCGAGGCACCTCGGTCGGTGATGAAGATATTGCCGTTGGCAACGGTGGTGACGTGGCGTGGATCTTCCAGACCGGAAGAGATGAGGGTTTCGGTTTTTGAGGTGGAAGAATCCAACCGCAGCAGTTTCGTGCCGCTGAGAACGAGGAGGCGGCCATGGATATCGAAGGTGAGACCGCGAGGATTTTCGATTTTCTCACGCCGCAGGATCTTGCCTGCCCTGGCATCAATGAAGAGGAGTTCGTTCTGGCGGATCATGGAGCATACGAGGACACCATCGCGTGCGGCGATGCCTGCGAGCACATAGACTTTGCGACCGCCATCGAAGCCTTCGAGTTCAGAGGGTGTGCTGGGATCATTCTCTTTGAGGCGAGGATCGGCACCGAGCTGGGCTTTGAAGACGGGCTGGTCTTCCAATTCGCGAGATTTTGCGGTGAGGCGCAACTCGCCATCCCAGACGGAGCCGACGTAGCACATGTGATCAAAAATGGCCTGAGTACCGCGATCCACAGCGAGCGTGGGCGCGCCGGTCCAGGTGCCGCCGACCCAGTGCTGGCCACCGACTTTGGTCCCTTCTGGACGGAGCCACTGCAATCCATGACCTCCTTCAGCGACGTAGGCCCCCATCATGATGAGAGGCTTTCCGTTGTCGGTTTTGTGAATGAACGCCATGCTGGTGGGAGGAGTGTGGGTAGTGAGCCAGCAGCCGGTGTTGTCGGCGGTGGTCCAGGCGGGCTTGCCAGCGTTGTAGATGCTGAATTCGTAGTGAAGCTCCACCGGCTTGCGCCAGAGGCCGCGCACGGTGTAGGTGCCGGGAGCGACGGGGCGTGTGGGGATGTGATAGACGCCGTGCTTCGCGGCTTCGGGATCGCGTAGGAGATCGTCGCTGCCGTCCCACCATGCGGTGTTTTCTCCGGCGGGGAACGGGGTCTCGCTGACGAGATTGCGCACTCGATGGTGCTGGGAGTCTTCGATGACGAGGGTGACGAGTCCGGCTTCGGGGAGCGTGAATTTTACTGGTATTGGCGGGGGTTCTTCGGTGGCTTTGGGCAGCACCAGTGAAGTGAGGGCGGCGTCTTTGAGCGGAGCAAGAGCCATGACCTCGCCGAGCCAGGTGCGGCGGCCGTCTTTGACTTTGCTGTCGAGATGGGAGTGGGTGGATTTTGTACCGGCGATGATGCGCAGCCGTAGTGCACGGGTTTGCGTGGGCTTTTCGAAGGGGATCCAATGGGGACCGAGCGGGAGGGGATAGAGGGGATCGATACCGCTCTTCGTCGCGATGCACTGCCAGCTTGATTCGGGCGCGTCCTGGAGACTGAGATTATCGGGGCCGGTGAAGGTGTCGATCTCGATGGCGGCGAAACCGGCCCAAAGAAGGCAGAGGCCATTGAGATGAACGGACGCGGGCCATGTGAGGGTGACGATTTCGGGATGCTCGGGTGACAGGGGCAGCGCGGCTCCTTGCTCGCCATTGTCCCAGGCCTGCCATGTTTTGTTGCCGGATTCATCGACGAGCTTGGCGGAGACATCATCGCGCGCGCGTGACTGCACGAGGGCCTGTGGGGCGACGTTGCCGAGGCGCTCGGGGATGATCCATACGCCGCCGAGGACACCGGCCATCTCGCGATCTCCAGGAGCGGGTGAGTGGCTGAAGCGCAGGGCGCGAGTCTGGGTGCCGGGAGGGAGGAGCCAGAGAGCGTAGTCGCCGCTCTGGACTTCGGTGAGAGAGGCTGCACCATTGAGGAGGCGCTCTGCGGGCTGCCATTGCGAATTGTCGCTGAGGTCGCCGGGATAAGTGGCTGAGGCTTTGAGGATGCTGAGCGTGCCTCCGCCGCTGACCAGAACCGTGCCGATGGTGAGAGGCTGGGTGAAGCCGATGCGGAGATGGCGCAGGCCGGGCTCGCGGCCTTCGCCGAATTTGATGCCGCGAAAGTCGGGTTTGGTCTTTTGCGTCCATACCACGGACTGTGGTGCCGTGGTATTGGGTGATTCTTTGCCTGCGACGCTTTGGGCGAAGACTGCGGGATCGAGAAGCGCGGGGTCGAGTGCTTTGAAATCCTGCGCGTGAGCCACGCTGGAGATGCAAAGCCAGGCGCCGAGGATGAGCGTGTGAAATGGACTGTGGGCTGAGCGCATGATCAATGATTGAAAATGAACTCGGTGGAATTGAGGAGGCTCCAGAAGATGTCCTGGTAGGGCTTGGGGTCTTTGGTGTCGCTGCCGACGAGTTCGAGGAGGGCTTTGAGTTCTTCGGACTTGGGCTTGCGGCTGAGGGCGCGGAGGTAGAGGTCTTCGATGATGGTTTCAGGAGGTGTGCTGGCCTTGAGCTGTTTTTCGATGACCTTGCCGAAACCGACCTGGCTCTGCACGGTGTCTCCAGCGACCATGTGGAGGGTTTGTGAAAGGGTGGGTTCGAGCTTGGTGTCGCAGGCACAGACGCTGGCGCGTCCGGCGCGGCCGAAGGTTTCGAAGAAGGGATCGCCGGTCATCGCGTGGGTGGTGTCGCCAGGGGTGCGTGGGTAGTGCTGGACGGCTTTGGTGCCTTTGGGGAAATAGACGAAGCCGCGTTCGCCATCGGTGGCTTTGACGATGGCGTCGAGCAGGACATCGGCGCGCAGGCGGCGGAGCTGGGAGCGTGAGAACTGGCGTGTGTCGTTGGCGTTCGTGGCGTTTGGCTGCGCGGAGAGCTGGTAGGTGCGCGAGGTGGTGATGTCGCGAATGAAGGCGCGGAGATTGAACTTGGAGTCGGCGAGGTGCTGGGCGAGGGCATCGAGCAAAGGGCCGTTGGTGGGCGGGTTGCTGATGCGCATGTCGTCGAGCGGTTCCACGAGACCGCGGCCCATGAAGTGGGACCAGATGCGATTGGCGAGGTTGCGGGTGAAGAGCTCGTTTTTTGGTGAGGTGAGCCAGGCGGCGAGGGCCTGACGTGGATCTTTGCCCTTCGGCACACTGCTTTCTCCGCCGAGAACGGTGGCGGGCATGGGGCGTTCATCAACGAGGTGTTTGGCGGGTGCGGCGGAGAGGTCGTTGAAGACGTAGAACTCGCGGGGCTCGACGCCGAGCTTGCGCTGGATGCCGGTGAAGAAGCTGACCCACCCGTAGTAGTCGTCCATGGTCCAGCGGTCGAAGGGATGGTTGTGACATTCGGCGCACTGGATGCGCACGCCGGTGAAGAGCTGGGAGAAATCGGCGGCGAGGTTCTTCGGGGTCACGCGCACATCATGGACGAGCATGGTGTAGAGATTGGCGGGGCCGCTGTTGATGTTGCTGCCGGTGCCGGTGATTTGATCGGCGACGAATTCGTTGAGCGGGCGGTTCTGCGCGATCTGATCGTGGATCCATTCGTAGTAGACGTCGGCGGCTTTGACGTCGGTGGCGGTGGGTGCGTAGCCGCCGCCTTTGAGGCGGAGCATTTCGGCCCAGAGATCGGTCCAGAGGTCGGTGAAGCCGTCGCTTTTCAGCAGGCGGTCGATGAGGATGGTGCGTTTGTCTTTGGCGGTGTCCGCCATGAAGTCTTGATACTCCTTGGTGGTGGGGAGGGCGCCGCTGAGGTCGATGAAGACGCGGCGGAGGAAGGTTTCGTCATCGGAGATTTCGGAGGGGAGGAGGCGCAGCTTTTGCAGGCGGTCGTGGATGATTTCGTCGATGTAGTTGTTCGCGACGGGATTCGTCCATTGGTAGTTTTTGTCCTGGGGGAGGACGATGACTTCGGAGCCGATGGTGAAGCGGCTGAAGCGGGCGAAGACGTGGGTGTCGCCACGGCCGGTGGAGGTGACGAGGCCGTTTTTGTCGATCTTGGCGGTGGAGGGGTTGTTGGAGGCGAAGAGGGCGAGGGCGGTGACATCGCGCTTGGTGCCGTCCGAGTAGCGGGCGGTGACGGTGGTCTTTTGCGTGCCTTTGCCGCCGTCAAAGACGATGCGGTCGGGTGCGAGGGTGATCTCGACGGGCTGGGGGACGGATGCGGCATCGTCGGGTGCGCCGGCGGCGATCCAGTTTAGCAGGGTCTGGTAGTATTGGGTATCGGGCTTGAAGAGCTCGCCGCCGGTGTGGGGGACTTTGCCGGTGGCTTTGAGCAGCATGAGGCTTTGCTCTGGGGCGGCGAGATTGACGCGACGACCGACCATTTCCTGGGTGATGCGGTAGTAGTCGCCCTTGGCATCGTAGCCGAAGAGGGAGAGCATGAAGCCGTCTTTGCCGCGTGCGGAACCGTGGCAGGTGCCCTGGTTGCAGCCGGAGCGGAAGAGGATGGGCATGACGTCGCGGCGGAAGCTGGGGGCTTCGGAGGCTATGACCTGGAGAGGGAATAGCAGGGCGAGGAGAAAGGGTTTCATTTTTGGCAAAGGAATGAAAGAGCAAGGGAATGTTCCGGAGACTGAATTTATGGCTTTACTGGAGGAGAGTGGTCAGGGTGATGTCCTGATGATCCTTGAGGAGCATGAGGCTTTGCTCTGGGGCGGCGAGATTGACGCGGCGGCCAACCATTTCCTGCCTGATGCGGTAGTAGCCGCCCTTGGCATCGTAGCCGAGAGAGGGAAAAGCAGGGCCAGGAGGAAGGGTTTCATTTTGGCAAAGGAATGAAGGAGCAAGGGAATGTTCCGGAGACTGAATTTATGGCTTTACTGGAGGAGAGTGGTCAGGGTGATGTCCTGGTGATCCTTGAGGAGCATGAGGCTTTGCTCGGGGGCGGCGAGATTGACGCGGCGGCCGACCATTTCCTGGGTGATGCGGTAGTAGCCGCCCTTGGCATCGTAGACGAAGAGGGAATAGCAGAGCCAGGAGGAGGAGTTTCATTTTGGCAAAGGAATGAAGGAGCAAGGGAATGTTCCGGAGACTGAATTTATGGCTTTACTGGAGGAGAGTGGTCAGGGTGATGTCCTGGTGATTGAAGTTGATCCAGTGGAGGCACTTCAGAGGTAATGTGGCGAGGAGGCGCTGGAGGTGGGGGCGCTGTTGCTCGATGCAGGTTGTGTAGGCACTGACGTGGAAGGCCGTGTGTCCGGCGAGCATTGGCAGTGTATGGGTGCCGAGTTCGATGTCGTTGCTGGTTACGGTGAGCGGGGTTTCGGGAGCGGTGAGAAGGCATGACAGGGCCTCCCGATAGAGACTGGCTTCGAGGAAGCCGCCGAGATCATCAACAAGGCAGGTGAGATGGTCTCTGAGAAGATGGCATTTTGCCGAAAGTGGCTGCCAGCCGTTTGTCGTGATCTTACATGCGTGACGCTGGGCTGTTGTGACCGGAGCCATGCGCAGTTTTCCATTTACTTTGTGATCGCTGAAATTGAGCAGTTTGATGCAGCGGATGCCGAGGCACATGGCGTAGTTGAACACTTGGGCGTCATGAGCGGGGATAAAGTGTTCAACCGTCTTCAGTTCATAGACGGCATCGCCCGCCACCAAGTCGAGGCGATATTCCTTGGTGAACGAACCATGAGTGACTCGAAGAGGAACTTGTGTCATGACGTTCTTCATTCCAGCGGCACGCAATCGGCTGGCCAACTCATTTTCATACACATGTTCATCGCACAGCCGTCCAAGATTGTTCTGCGTGGCATAGGCGCATTTCATGACAAGTTCGTCGCGCTCTATAAACTCGTCGCGCGTTAGATTGGCGATGGGCATGGCGCAATGAATCGGCATCAGTCGAAAGTAAAAAATTCAGTCATTCCATTGCTCCTTTATTCCTTTGCCGAAAAGAAGGCGTTCATTTCAGAGCGGCTTGTTGCAGGGCGGGGTCGACGCGGAGGATGGCTTTGCCGGTGCGCTGGCGGATTTGCTGGTTGCGTTCGGTGACGGTGATTTCGCAGCTGAGTTCTTTGTACTGGCCGAGGAGGGATTCGGGGGAGGCGGAGATTTCGAAGGTGAGGTGTTTGTCGCCGGACTTGAGCTTGGGGGTGTTGATGACGGTCACGCCTTTGGGGAGGCCGAGGAGGGTGGCGGTGGCTTCGCCTTCGAAGGGTTTTTTGTGTTCGACGTCCCAGACGACCTGGGCTTTTTCGCCGCGACGGACGGCGGCGGGATTGCTCTTCAGGGCGATGTAGGGCTGGGCGATGGTGATGTCGATGAAGGCGCTGGAGGCGCGGATGCGACCTGCGCCGAGGTAGTAGGAGCCGCCGGTCGTGGAGGCGGTCATGGCGAGGGGATAGGTGCCGGGCGTGGCGGACTGGCTGGCGCTGAGGCGCAGGGTGCCTTCGTTTTTACCCGCAGCGATGGTGAGGGTGGGCTCGCCTTCGACGCCGGATGGCACCCAGTCGAACTGATGCTCGATGGCTTCATCAAAGCCGGGCTTGCGCGTGATTTTGACCGGCAGCGTGAGTTCACCGTTTTGCGAAAGCGGGATGGACGGCTGTTCGACATCGATTTGATACGGTGTAGGCTCGGTGACGGCGAACGCATAGTCATTGACGACGAAGGAATGCCAGGCGTGACCACCGCTGTGGCCGAGGAAGGGAAAGGACTGCTGGGAGCGGCTGAGCAGCGGGGTGCCATCGGTGGCTTTGCAGGTGATGGAGATGAGCGCGGTCTGTGGCCTAGTGCCGGCATCGGCGATGAACTGAACCGGCACCTGGCGCTGACCGGCGAGCAGACGCGGAGCGATCATGCGCACGCCTTGGGGCAAGCCATGCACGACGAGGTCGAGTTCGCCTTTGTAGCGACTGCCGGGGGCATCGACGAGGTTCACATTCACGGTCCAGCGTCCACCTTGTGGCACGGCGATGCTGGTGAGGCGTGGACATTCGACCATGTCGATGACGCGCGCCTGGATGAAGGTGTTGATCTCATCGCGGACGGGTTCGACCTCGATGCGGTAAACGGAAGTGGGATCGCCGAGGCCGCGCATGTCGGTGATGTTGATGAGGTAATCGCCATCGGATTTTGGTTCCCAAATGACCGCGGGGTCCATGAGTTCCTTGCGCTGAATCTGTCGCGACATGGCCCAGAGATCACGATCAGGAAGCGTGGAGTCATCAGCGGTGACCTCATCGGTTTCGGCATCGGCTTTGCGAATGGTGAGGCGTGGATCGAGCGGCGTGCCGAACGACCGAGCAAACACGCGCACGCGCCAGCGATCACCTGCTTTGGCTTTGACGCGGAAGCTGTCGGCGTCATTGGCTGCTTCGATGCGGCCATTCAAAGCAGCAGGGAGGGAACTGACGGTGGTTTCATCGGCTTCTTTTGCTTCGAGCACATTGGGGAATTCACTCACACGCATCATCAGCGGCGAGGGCATGGTGTCGTTGAAGGCGAAGTCGCCGGGTTGTGCGGGGAGGGTGATCTGGATGGCGTCATCGCCTGCGGGATCGCCGAGAAGGGTGGCGGCGAGTTTCTCGCCTTTCATGCCACCGGCGGGATAGATGGCGAGGGGGCGATGATTTGAACCGATGTGGGCGAGGTAGTAGCCGTTGCCGCCTGAGGTGTAGATGCGCTGTTTGACCTCGACGCGATATTCGCCATCGGCTGGCAGGATGGTGCTGAGCACGGGGTCTTGGAGATGGATGGCGCTGTCGTCATTGCGGACGAGTTCTTTGCCGCTGGCATCGAGAATGCGGGTGGTGAGGTCGAACTCGGACCCGGCGTAAAATTTCTCGGTGAGCCAGACGGAATCGACTTCGACAGAAAGGTGCTCGCCTTTGCGGCCGGTGACGAGATAGGCATCGACGTCGCCGACTTGTTTTGTGTCCATGCGGCCGAGAACGGCGCTGTTCATCGGCACGGGCTGGTCTTCCTGTGCTTCTTTGACGATGGGAAAGCGTGTGACGGCGAAGGTACTGAGGGTGGTGAGCTCGGTGGCGGTGCGCAGCTTGAAAGGGTGCAGGCCGAGAGGGCAATCGGCGTCGATCTGAATCTTTGCCAGCACGCTGTCCTCAATGAAACCGCCGTGGATCGTGCTGCGGGGCTGCGGCAGCGATGGGAGGCTTTTCAGTTCGATGCAGCGGATGCCGGGACGATAGAAGAGGAGTTCCCGCGCCTCTTTGATGAAGGCTCCTTCGATGGTGACCTCGACCGTGGTGCCGCGCTGGCCGGCGCGAGGCGTGACATATTCGATGTGATGTACCATGGGGCCTGCGAGCGCCGAGGTGAGCAGGCATGCTGAACCCATGAGGGTGGTGAAAATTCGCATGGCGATTAGGAGATGATGCCTTTGACGACTTTGCCGTCTTTGACGATTTCGATGGGGCGGGTGCCGCCGAAGGCCATGAGCTCTTCGTTGGAGTCGATGCCGAGCTGGTTGTAAACGGTGGCGAGGAAGTCTTCGAGTTTCACTTCATCGCGGGCGGGTTCGGCGGAGGTGGCGTCTGAGGCGCCGTAGACCTGACCGCGAGTGATGCCGCCGCCGGCGAGGAGCATGGAGTAGACGCGGGCCCAGTGGTCGCGGCCGTTGCTCATGTTTACTTTTGGCGTGCGACCGAACTCGGTGGTGACCATGACGAGGGTGCTGTCGAGCATGCCGCGCTGATCGAGATCGGTGATGAGGCCGCTGATGGCGTGGTCGAGGGCGGGCATGAATTCGGTGCAGGTGCTCTTGATGTCGACGTGGGAGTCCCAGGAGCCGTAGTTGACGCTGACGAAGCGGACGCCGGATTCGACGAGGCGGCGGGCGAGGAGGAGGCGCTCGCCGACGGCGGCGGGGGCGCGTTGTTTGAGTTCGTAGTTGCGGCCGTAGAGATCGCGCATGGCGTCGTTTTCGTCGGCGAGGGAGAAGGCTTTGCGGGCGGCGTCGGAGGTGAGGAGGGAGTAGGCGCTTTTGTAGAAGTCATCCATCGTGTTCAGCTTGTCGATATCGGCGTCGAGTTTGCGAAGCTGGCCTTCGACGATGTCGCGGGCGGCTTTGCGGCGTTCGAACTGCTGCATGGAGACGCCGTCGGGGATGCTGAAGTCGCGGACTTTGAACTCGCCTTTGGCACCGGGATCGGCGTTGAGCTGGAAGGGGCCGTACTTGCTGCTGAGGAAGCCGGTGCCGCCTTCGAAGCCGCGCATGGCGGGGATGGCGACGTAGGGCGGCATGCCTTGGCGAATGCCCATAAGATGGGAGACGACGCTGCCCATCTGCGGGTAGTCGATGACGGTGGTGGGTGTGTAGCCGGTGTAGAGGTGGTAGGTGGCCTGCTGGTGATCGGGGATTTTGCCGGTGACGGAGCGGACGATGGTGAGCTTGTCGGCGATCTTGGCGAGGCGGGTGAAGTTCTCGCTGAAGACTTCGCCGGTGTTGGTCTTGGCGACGCCAAAGGCACCGCGATATTCGGTGGGGGCTTCGGGTTTGGGGTCCCAGGATTCCTGCTGGGCCATGCCGCCGGGGAGGTGGAGATGGATGATGCTTTTGGCTTTGCCTTCTTTGAAGAAGCCGGGCTCGACGGTGGCGCGGGCTTCGTGTTTGAGAATGTCGGCCATGCTGAGGCCGAGGGCGCTGCAGAAGCCGATGCGCATGGCCTCACGGCGGTGCAGGTTCATGCGGTGGAAGCCGGAGCAGCCGGAGGGGGCGGGGAGTTTCATGGGCTGTGAAGGGATTGCGGGGAAAGGTGTAGCTGAGTTTACTGACTGAGGCTGGGTTTCCTTGCGGGACCCCGAGAACTCGGGGGGAGGTAAGGAGCTCTCCAGATTCCGGCTGAAGCCGGGACTACAAAACGTGCGCTGGGTGGTTTCAGCTTTGGGGTGATGCGGGGTTTCCGGAGCGGGCTGAAGGATCTCAACGAGCGACCTGCACTTGAAGACACGCTCCGAGAAGCGCAGCGACATTGCTCTCAGGTTTCGCGGGGAGTGTTGGAAGGTGGCACGTTGCTGGCATGCCTCCGGCATGCGCCCTTCAGAAAAAAGTCTTCCAGGGGGCTGCGCCCCCTGGCTACCTTCTGTGATCCTTTCAGGATCATGGCGGGGCCAAACTCCTGTGAACCTTTCAGGATCATCCACCGTGTGGTTCAAGTTTTTTCAAAGAATGCTCTCTATAGTCTGGTCTGCAATCATGGGCTCTTTACAGAAGCGGAGAGTGCGTTTCATAGTGGGGGATGAACTTGAATCTTGAAGGGCAGTCGGTTGCTGTGTTTGGAGCTGCGCGGGGTATTGGGCGGGCGATTGCGGAGGGGTTTGTGGCGGAGGGGTGTGTGGTGCGGGGATTTGACCGGGAGAAGACGGCGGATTTTGTGACGGAGGGGGATGTGGCAAGCTATGAGGGGGTGAAGAGTTTTGCGGGGGAGTTTGAGAGGGTGGATCATGTGGTGTTTTGCGTGGGCATTGGGTCGGGGAAGTTTGGGTTTCCGTTTTGGAATCTGGAGCCGTCGGACTGGGCGCGGGTGCTGGAGGTGAACCTGATCGGTGCGGTGAATGTGGCGCATGCGTTTGCGCCGAAGCTGATCGAGAGCGGTGGGGGATCGATGCTGTTTTTGGTTTCGGTGGCGGGGCAGATGGGATCGCAGACGGATCCGCCGTACAGTGCTTCGAAGGCGGCGCTGATTAATTTTACGCAGTGCGCGGCGAAGGATCTGGGGCCGCACAATGTGAGGGTGAATGCGCTGGCGCCGGGGATGGTGAAGACGGAGCTGAATCACTCTATTTGGGCAGCGGGGCAGAAGAAGGTGCCGGAGTCAGAGAGGCGGAGCTTTGATGAGTGGGCGGCGGAGAAGATCAAGAAGGTGTCTCACCTGGGCCGGTGGCAGATGCCGGAGGAGTATGCGGCGATGGCGACTTTCTTAGCGTCGGATCATGCGAAGAATATTACCGGGCAGACGATCAATATTGATGGGGGGCAGGTGATGCATGCGTGAGGGGGGAGCTTCTACTTTCCTTGGCCATGAATGACGAGACCTCCCGACCCATACGCTTTTCCAATTTCAAAACTCTATGGCTGCCGTTCGTAGTTGCCTTTGCAGGTTTATGCGTTGCATTCTACCCCTACCCCACAAGCCGGTCTTTCCGATGGGTTTGCGACGCATTTGGATTCATTTATCTGGGAGGACTGCTCTGGTTTCTCGGCCTTACTATCGTCAGCTTTTTCCAGAAGCGCACGCGCAGGGGCTTTGGCGCGCTCGGTCTTTTGTTTTTGCTGGGAGCGGCGCTGTTTTTTGCCGTCGCTGTTAGCTTCTTCAGCGGCATTATCGAATCGAAAGATGGCTTCGCGGACGATTTGAAGCTGCCAGACAGCATGGTTCTCGCGGAACCCCATGACGTACCAACCGGCGTTAGCATAGAACCGGGAAACGCCGTTGATACTTTTCAGGCAGCGATCAGAAAGTCTCTGGAACGACCTGGCACTGACCAGGCAGTTGTGATTTTTCACCTGCCGTCGCTTGCGCGATTGAGAAAAGATCATCCGGCTTTGTTGGATCGCTATCTCGCAGCCCATCCGGGCTGGAGGGTTTACGAAGAACGCAGCCATCGTTTTGCCACGCGGCGATGGATGGATGGTGAACATTGGCGGATGACTCTGCACGGTCACTATTCTTCTTTCGGGCAAGAGGGGCGGAAATTTGTTTCATGCACCACCTTGTGCTTTTCAGGAGAAGCATCAGCACAAGGCGCCCAACGAGTCGCTCCCGATGTCTTGACGACTGTCGAGACCCGTCGGGCCAATGAACTCTGGGACAGCCACGTGGTCATTCCAGCAGGGGACTTGTTGGTGGAATTGTTCGAGGAAAGCGATGCGCCCGAGCGCCGGGCAAGCATGGCAGCTGTGGCAGAACTTGATCGGGAATTCAAGGCGCTGCTTGATGCACCCGACTGGAGTCATGCGCGGAACCTTTTGCCTCAGGGGGGCATCTTCAAGGGCACTGCTTCTATTGAGCTGAGGAAGTCTTTTCAAGGAGGTCTGTACAATGCCCAGATTCGCTGCAACCCAGGAGCTCCAGGAAGGATTTATCTCAAGGCGTTTGAGATCACCCAAAATGACCGCCTCTCTGAAGACCGGCTGGCGGCGGCCACCAACGAATGGGTGGGCGGGTCGGAGGACCCGACCGAACAGTTTTTCTCCGAGACTCATTTCACCATCTATGAAGGTGACTGGGGACAGTATTATGGCGCCCGTTTCGAGGTTTGGTTTGACCCCGATGATCACAGCGGTGAACGCAAGCTGTTGGAGCGCAACTTTAAGATCGAAGGCTGGATGCGCTGATCATTCCTCGTAGAGGCGGAAGAGGCCGCTGTGGTCGAGGTCGCCGAGGTGTTTTTCGTGGACGAATTTTTCCCATTGGGCGAGGGAGTTTTTCAAGGTGGGGGAGTCGAGGCCGACGGAGTCGGCGAGCTGGGACATGAGGCGGACGTCTTTGAGCTGGAGGGTGGCGCGGCCGCCGGGGGCGAAGTCGCGGCGGACCATGCGGTCGCCATGGAGATCGAGGATGCGGCTTTCGGCGAAGCCGCCGAGGAGGGCTTTACGAACGAGGGCGGGATCGACGCCGGAGAGTTCGGCGAGGCGGAGGGCCTGGGCGACGGCGTCGATGGTCTGGGCGACGATGAGCTGATTTGCCAATTTGGTGACCTGACCGCTGCCGACGGGGCCGAGGTGGGTGATGTGTTTGCCGACGGTCTGGAAGATGGGGAGGGCACGCTGGAAATTTTCTTCGCTGCCGCCGGCCATGATGGTGAGGGTGGCGGCTTCGGCGCCGACCTGGCCGCCGGAGACGGGGGCATCGACCCAATTGACGCGTTGGGCCCATTGTTTGGTTTCGGGGACGCCGGTGGTGCCGAAGTCGATGATGAGGGCGTCTGGGTGCAGGCCTTCGATGAGGCCGCCGGGGCCGAAGACGACGGCTTCGACGACGTCGGTCATGGTGAGATTGATGCAGATGATGCCGGGGCCGATCTCGCGGGCGAGCTCGGGGAGGGTGGCGGCGCGGCGCATGCCGAGGGCGACGGCGGCCTCTGCGGGGGCGGGGCTGCGATTCCAGACGACGACGTCGGCTCCGGCTTCATGGAGGTGGCGTGCATTGGCGCGGCCCATGTTGCCGAGTCCGACGAATCCGATCTTGTGTCCTGTGAGAGGCTTGCTCATGAGATTGGGCGCTTAGCACACAGGCCCTAGCATGCAATCGAGAAGGCAAATGTGCTTGCTCTTTGGAAGGCCGCTCCGCTAAAAACCCTGCATGCCATTTAATGTCCAAACGGGTAATCGTGTCGTCATGCAACTATCGGCACTGGTGCTGCTCCTTTGCTCTCTTTATGTTGGCTGGGGAACATGCACGTTTTCGCCCGATGAAATGAGCCGGGAAATGGAACATCGGGTTGGTTTAAAAGGCGGCACACCTGGAATGGGGAAATGGCTCGCGGGCAGTGCGGGCCGTGTCATGGCAGATGTGCCCTTACCCGTCGATGCCGCGAACAGCGCGCTTTACCTTGGTCCGGTGAGACTGCCCTATTGGGCGGGTTGTGTTTGCAGTGGATTTGCCATCGTGGTGATCATTCTCAACATGGTTGGTTTTTCCGCAGTGCCGAGGATGATCATCCTTTCTCTGCTGTTTGTTGGCATCCTGGTGGCGGTGTGGGCTTTGGTGAACATTTTGGCCAGTGGTTCGCTAGGATTAGGGGCGCTGCTGCTGCTCTACGGGTCCATTGTCGGAACAACCACCGCAATGCGGGTTGATCATTCGGCGCAGCAAGCCCAACTATGCGCTTCGACACACGTATGAAAATCATCATCACCGGCGGCGGCGGCTTCCTTGGCTCACAGCTTGCACAGAAACTTTTGGAACGCGGCACGTGGTGCGGCGAGGCGATCACGGAGATGGTGCTGCTGGATGCGTTTTTCCGTGGGGAGCCGACGGATGCGCGGGTGAAGCATGTGAAGGGGGACATTGGTGACCGGGCGACGGTGCTGGCGGCGACGGGGTCAAAGTTTGACGTGATTTTTCACCTGGCCTCGATGGTGAGCGGGGAGTGTGAGGAGAGGTTTGATGATGCGATGCGGGTGAACCTGGAAGGTGGGCGCAATGTGTTTGAGGCGGCGCGTGCGGCGGAAGGCAAGCCGCGGGTGGTGTTTGCAAGCAGTGTGGCGGTTTATGGCGGGCTGGACATGTCGCAGATGATGTCTGACCTGACGAAGCAACTGCCGCAGACGACTTACGGCATGACGAAGGCGATGTGTGAGATGATGGTGAATGACCACACGCGCAAAGGTCACTTTGATGGACGCAGTGTGAGGCTGCCGACGGTGATTGTGCGGCCGGGCAAGCCGAATGCGGCGGCATCGAGCTGGGCGAGCGGGATGTTTCGTGAGCCGCTGAACGGGGAGGCGTGCCTGCTGCCGATCCGCAGGGATCAACCGCATCCAATGACGGGGTATCGGACGGTGATTGAGTCGTTCATTGTGCTGAGTGAGGTGCCGGAGGAGATGCTGGGCAAGGACCGTGCGTATGTGCTGCCTGCGCATCGTGTGACGCCGCAGATTGCGGAGAAGGTGATTCAGGAGGTGGCGGCGGAGCGTGGGATCACGCTGGGGCCGATTGTGGATGCGTTTGATGCGCGGATTCAGGGGATCGTCGATAATTGGCCGCAGCAGGTGGATGGCGGGCGGGCGGAGGCGATTGGTCTGCCGAGGCCGCCGGAGCTGAAGGTGATTGTGGAACAATATGTGGCGGACTTTGGAGCGAAGTGACGGGGCTTGCGCATGAACGGCCGGTCAAACTGTGGCTGTTGTCGAAGGCTTTTTCAGACCGGGTTCGGGCTTCCATCTTCGCCAAGGCTCCGAAGTCGGGAGTTAATTTGGGAACCTTGTGTGCGAAGCAAGGTTCCAGATTCCGGCTAAAGCCGGTACTACAATACGTGAGCTGGGTGGTTTCAGACCTGGGGGGATGTGGGGCTTCCGGAACGGGCTACGATCCCGAACTACGTACTCAGAATGGCCGGGGCAAGATAGCCCGTACTACGGAACAGCGCTGGATGAGTGGATGGCTTCCGAGCTTGGAGAGGGGTTCGCCGAATTCAGTGCTCTTCATGCACAAGACGTGCCGAAGTGAGCTTTCTCGCATGTCGCTTGCCCCCACCCTGTATTGCGGTAGCCTCGTTGCATGAGTGAGATACGACCCTTTGCGAATGCGCCCGAAATCCACCTCAACCCGAAGTTCGCTCTCATTGGTGTTGGAGTGCTGTTTCTGCTGGTTGGCGTGTATTCCGGGATCTATCAGGTACCGGCGGAATCCGTGGCGGTGGTGCAGCGTTTTGGTGGTTACTTGAAGACGGAAACCCCCGGACTGCACATCAAGCTGCCGTGGGGCATTGATCAGGTCACGGAGGTGGAGATTTTGCGGCAGCAGAAGCTGGAATTTGGCTTTGGCACGCGGGGTGCGACCAACCCGTATCAGTTCGTGGATCCTCGTGAACAGGAGGGTGAAAAAACGATGGTCACCGGGGATCTGAACACGGCGATGGTGGAATGGGTGGTGCAGTACCACATCAGCGATCCGGTGGCGTATGTGTTCAACTTTCGCGAGCCGGTGCCGACGCTGCGCGACCTGTCCCAGGCTGTGATGCGCGAGGTGGTGGGTGATCGTACGGTGGATGAAGTGCTGACCATTGGCCGACAGGAAATGGAGACCAAATGCGCGGAACGCCTGCGCGAACTGGTGGCGGCGCTGAACATGGGCGTGCGGATTGATCAGATTCAGCTCGGGAACATCAATCCGCCTGATGATGTGAAGGCGAGCTTCAGTGACGTGAACCGTGCGAAGCAGGAGAAGGAGTCCTCGATCAATGCGGCGAGCGGGAATTACAATGAGATCATCCCGAAAGCGCGTGGTGAAGCGGAGCAGAAGCTCAAAGGTGCCGAAGGTTACGCCGCCAAACGCATCAATGAAGCCGAAGGTGATGCGGCCCGGTTCAAATCTGTGCTGGCTGAATATCTGAAGGCTCCGGAGGTGACCAAGAAACGTCTGTATTTGGAAACGATGAGCGAGGTGCTTTCCCAAGTGCCGGGCAAGATCATCCTGGATGACAAGGCCTCCTCGTTTCTGCCGCTGATGAATATCCGTCAGGCAACCCCAACCACCCCTGCCCCTGCCACACGATGAAATCTTCCATTCTTTTGATAGTTGTCCTCGCGCTGGTCTTCGTGGCGAGCTCTGGTTTGTACACCGTGAGCGAGACGGAGCAGGTGGTGATCACCCAGTTCGGCAAGCCGGTGGGGGAATCCATCCGCGACGCGGGCCTGCACTGGAAGACGCCCTTTGTGCAGACCATCAACCGCCTGGACAAACGGGTGCTGGAATGGGACGGCCCTTCGGCCAACATGACGACGAAGGACAAGGTCATCGTGGTGGTGGATGCGTTTGGGCGCTGGGAGATCAACGATCCGCTGGTGTTTTTCCGCCAGCTCACGGATGAGCGCCGTGCGCTGTCGCGGCTGGATGACATCCTGGCGAGCGAGACGCGCATCGTCATCGCGAAGCATGAATTCATCGAAGCGGTGCGGACCACGAAGGACCGGAAAGCTGTGCGTGATGAGAGCAATGTGACCCCGACGGGCAGCCTGCCTTCGACTGCGGACACGCGCCTGGGAGTGCTGCCGCCGATCACGTATGGTCGCGTCGAGCTTGAGGCGGAGATTCTCAAGAATGCCATTCCGAAGATTGAGGGTTATGGCATCCGGCTGCTGGATGTGCGCTTCAAGCGGATCGACTACGATCCGACGGTGAGCAAGTCGATCCATCAGCGCATGATTTCCGAGCGTGAGCAGATTGCCAAGCTGCACCGTGCGGAAGGTGAAGGCGAAGCGGCGAAGATCAATGGCGAGCGTGAGCGTGATCTGGCGACGATTGAGTCTGAAGCGTACCGCAAGGTGCAGGAGATGGAAGGCACGGCGGATGCGAAGGCGACGGAGATTTATGCGAAGGCGTACAATCAGACGCCGGAGGCTGCGGAGCTGTTTGATTTCCTCAAGACGATGGAGACGTACAAGCAGCTGATCACTTCTGACACGACGATGATTTTCACGACGGACAGCGAGCTGTTTCGGTATTTGAAGTCGAGCAATCCGCAGGCGACGAAACCGGTGACGGGGGCTGCCAGCAATGAGTTTACACCGCTGGATAAGCTGCCGAACTTGCTGGATGTGAGGCGTTGAGGGGGAGGTGCCGTTTGAACCGGACGGGCTGAAGCCCGAACTATGTACGGAGAGGCGGAACCGGATTCCTTCTCCGACAAGGCTACAAATCACCTGAACTCAAGGGGGATAGATTGTGGAACGGAGAGCAACTACCGGGAGTTTGTTTGGGAGCCGTATGCGCGAAGTAAGATTCCGGCTAAAGCCGGCACTACAAAACGTGCGCTGGTTATATTCAGATCTGGGGTGATACGGGGCTTCCGGAACGGGCTGAAGCCCGAACTACGTACTCATACCACACTGGATTGAAAACGGGTCTGTCTTTCAGCCGACTGACGAGATTTGTGCGATCGAGTGCCCCCCATGAACTGGGTGGAGGCATCGAGAGCAGACATGGGGGCTTGCGGGAGCACTGCCTGCGTGCGGCGGAATGGCGGGCAGGCGCTGCTGGCGGACGCGGCGTGCGAAGGGCGCGCTGGGTTTGCTGCCCGGAGGGT
>JAIPJY010000074.1 GCA_021733925.1 Prosthecobacter sp.
CGTTCCCATTCCGAACACGGAAGTGAAACGCTGTTGCGCCGATGATAGTATGGCGAAAGGCTATGCGAAAGTAGGACGTTGCCAGATTAAACATCACCCCGCATCTCGCAAGAGATGCGGGGTTTTTTGTGCCCAAAAAGTGCGCTCAATACCTTGGGCAAACATCATGCAGGACAACGCGCCCTTAAGCGCCTGGCCATGCTGAACTCCTGCTGGCAGCCGATGCAGGTGAGTCATGCCACACTGGATTGAAAACGGGTCTGTCTTTCAGACGACTGACGAGATTTTTGCGATCGAGTGATCCACCATGAAGTGGGTGGAGGCATCGAGAGCAGACATGGGGGCTTGCGGGAGCACTGCCTGCGTGCGGCGGAAAGGCGGGCAGGCGCTGCTGGCGGACGCGGCGTGCGAAGGGCGCGCTGGGTTTGCTGCCCGGAGGATGGCGGCCAGTACCAGGGAAGCCTCGCCGAGGCTCGGCATCCCTTCGCTATGATACGGAAGGCCGTTGGCCTTCAAGACAGGAGAGCGGCTCCGCAGGTGAATGATCCCCGTTAGTGCAGCTGATTCGATCCGGGGACAGACCTGTTTTCAATTGATCGTGGTATAAGTTTCCAGATTCCGGCTGAAGCCGGGACTACAAAACGTGCTCTGGCTGGTTTCAGATCTGGGGCGATGTGGAGCTTCCGGAACGGGCTAAAGCCCGAACTAGGTACTCAGAAAAAGCCGATCGAGTTATTCGGGAGGACAGGGAAGGCGGGACTACAAAACGTGCTCTGGCTGGTTTCAGATCTGGGGCGATGCGGAGCTTCCGGAACGGGCTAAAGCCCGAACTACGTACTCAGAATAGCCGGGAGAGTTATTCGAGAGCACCTGAACTCCAGGCGGCTGGATTGTGGAACGGAGGGTAACTTCAGCGCGAATGATTCGGAAGGTGAGAGCGACGAGCAAAGGATGGAGTCCACGGAACGGAAACAGGGTAAAATGATGAAGGGTAAAATAATTTCAGGAACAGAGCCTTTGGGATGGGGCCTCCAGCGCGAGTTATTCGGGAGGACAAGAAAGCCGGTACTACAAAACGTGCTCTGGCTGGTTTCAGATCTGGGGCGATGCGGAGCTTCCGGAACGGGCTGCTGCGCAGCCGCGAAGCGAACCCCGAACTACGTGCTCAGAGGAGCCGGAAAAGTGCGAGGATGTTATTCGGGAGGGCAAGCTGAGCTTCGGAGGACACGCGGCATCCCTTCGCTATGATACGGAAGGCTGTTGGCCTTCAAGACAGGAGAGCGGCTCCGCAGGTGAAATGATCCGAGTTAGTGCAGCTGATTCGATCCGGGGACAGACCTGTTGTCAATGGATCGTGGTAGAACCCCCAGATGCAGCTGGAACAGTTCGCCCTACCGACAATGCCGGTTCTTCAACGTCTTGAGGTGCTCCGAAACCACGCCTTTCAACCGTGACCGCATTGGAAACTCGCAAGGCTACTCAAAATGGGGTGACTCACCGTTTCTGACACCATGCATGATTCAGGAATTGCGCTGTCTGGTCCAGACAACTCGGCACCGATGCGCGGCTTGATTGGCTAAGTTCGTCCAATTGCGTCATGTTTTTGGGGATTAACAGCTTCAACTGCGCAGCGTGAAGGTCGCCGTCATTACCCAGCGAGTATCGTGAGCATTGGCGACTGAATTCTGCGGTGGAATTTGAACGTGACATGACGATCCAAGCTCGCCGAGCCGAGAACTGAACAGGCACAACAAAGATTGTTCCCGTTATTTGCCTTCCAAGAACAGAACAAAAATCAAACGACCTTCTTTCCATGGCGGTCCGCCGATGAACAAAGGGCTGTCTTTGCGCAGAACGGCATCACTTTTGACCAATACCTGCTGCTCACGCCAAACTTGAAGGTGCAGATTGACCCCGCCCTTGTCCGCCGGACCTTTGGAGTCAATTTTCATGAAAAGTTCCCGGGAGGGAACGACCCAGGATTCATACTCTCGAAAGATGTCCTGCCGGTGCTGGCCGAGAATTTCGAAGTGCTTGTAGGGAAACACTCTGCCCAGACGCTCATTCAGTTTGGGCAGGCCGGTGTGTGTCGGCTCTTTGGCGCCTGTCAGCTGGGCTGCATCATTGGTGGCGAAAATGAGCGCACCCCAGACGTGGCCGTCAGTCGCGGGGTTGACGGAGGAGGCGTCTGGCTGGGCCGGCGCTTGGGCACAGGCAAGTGTCGTGCAGAAAAGGAGGGACAGCGCTGACAGAAAAGCTTTCATCCGCGCGGGGTGATCATTGGATTGCCAAACGCATCACGGGAGATCATGAGCACTGCAGTACCGTGGTTGTCGTACATCGTGGTTGAGGCCAGTTCAGGCTCCACTTCACTGCGCTGAATGCTGATTCCCGAGACTTTCCGCTCGGCTGGCACCGCGTCAAGACCATCAAGCATCAATACCGTGGCTTCAGCGTCATTGTCATGATAGGTGCGCGCCTGCACGTTGGTATTGGGGGTGTAGGAGCTGAGGATCAGGCTTTCTGAGGCGTCCCCGGTTGCAGGATTCAGCAGGAAGAAGCCCAGCACAGCGAGGGCGGCTGTGCCAGCAAGTGCAAACCACGGCTGGCGCAGCCATTGCAGTGCGGCACCCCAGTTGGTTCCGGTTTGCTTTGCGCGTGCGTCGTCCAGCGCCATCTGGGAGATGCGAACTTCAATCTGTGTGTTGAAGAAATCTGCATGTGGCACCGGCATTTCGGCAGGCAGGTGGGCGCGGAGGCTCGTGCTCAAAGCGCGCATTTGCCGGGCTTCGGTAGCAAGCGCGGGATCTTGCTTGAGGTGTTCCTCAAAGGCGGTGCGTTCGGTTTCGTTCATTTCCCCATCGATCCAGCGGATGAGGTTATGTTCTTCAGATGGATGTTTCATAAACGTCGTGGAGTTGTTCCTGAAGTTTCTTGCGTGCGTAAAACAGGCGCGACATCACCGTGCCGAGAGAGCAGGGGATGAGGGCGGCAATTTCTTCATAGGCCAGCCCTTCAACTTCGCGCAGGACGATGACCTGGCGGTGTTCGGGGGAAAGTTTGGCGATGGCCTCCTGAATGCGCTGGCCGAGCTCGGCATTGCGCATGGCGGCGTCGGGCGCGAGATCGCCTTTTGGCGTGGCTTCGGCACCGGCGGCGACGCGGTGTTCGGTGCGTTCGTCATCGAATTCACCGTCGCCTTGGATTTTCTTTTTCCGCAGCCAGTCGTAGCTGACATTGTGGGCGATGCGGTAGAGCCAGGTGTAAAATCCCGCATCATGCTTGAACGAGGGCAGAGCGCGCCATGCCTTGATGAAGGCCTCTTGGGCGAGGTCCCATGCTTCGGTTTCGTTCTGGATGAGGTGATAGGTCATGGCATAGATCCTCCCACGGTAGCGAGTGACGAGAACGTCAAAGGCCCGTGTGTCGCCTGCTTGGCTGCGTTTGACCAGGTCGAGGTCTGAGACTTCGCCAGGGTCAGTCGAGGCTGAGGCAGGCATGGATTTGTGATGGCAGGGGATTGACGGCCTTGACTGGGGAATTATTCAGGTCGCAGCACAATTTGGAGCCAAAAAATGCTTCGAGCGTTGAATCAGGGAATTTTCAAGACCTGTCCCGGGCGGATCAGATCATTTTTGAGGCCGTTGGCGGCCTTGATTTTAGACACGGAAGAACCTTTTTTCCGGACGATGGCGGAGAGCGTGTCGCCCTTGACGACGGTGTACCGTGAACCTGATGATTTTTTGGGCGTGGACTTCTTCCTGGCAGAACTGCTGGAAGCCGTGGACTTCTTGGGAGTGGATGACGAGCTGGAAGGCGTCACCTTTTTCGTGCCGCTGAAGGCATAAGGATTGGCTGGCGGCTCCGGTTCTGGCGGGAGGGAAGAAGGGGCTGGCGGGGTCTGATACTTCGGAGTGGACGAAGATGCATAGCCACTCTGGCCCGGGTAGGGGTTGTAGTGCCCGTCATTGCCGTAGTTTGAGGCATAGGGATCGCTGCTGGTGCTGCCGGATTTCTTCATGTCTTCACAGGAAGCCAGAGCTAGGCAGGTGGCGGAGAGCGCGATGAAACGAAGGGCAGTCATGATGAGGGGTGATTTCCGCCAGCAAACACGCATGGCGGGAAATCTACGCACTATTGAAATCAGGCGCATCCTTTTCAATGCTTAATTTGCCGCTGTTGGGCCTGCGCTGCGATTTCCTGAGGTTCGCGCAATAGAGGCAGGAGCCGGGTCGTTGTCCCTAACGAGGGAAATCTTCCGACACAGACCTTGCCAATTCGCCTGCCATTCCCTAGCTTCGCGTCCCACCCCATGAAAATCGGCTTCAATCTCCTTCTCTACTCCGGCCACATCACCGAGGCCAACTACCCCGTCATCGAAAAACTCAAGGCTACCGGCTACGACGGAGTCGAAGTTCCGATCTTCGATGTCAGCAATCCGGCCCATTTCAAAGGCATCGGCCAGGTGCTGAAGGACAACGGCCTCGAATGTACCGCCGTCACCGTGCTGCCGGATGAAGCCCACAACGCCATCAGCCCCGTCGCGGCAAACCGCCAGGGAGCCATTGATCATCTCAAGCGTGTGATCGAATGCGCTCACAATGCCGGCGTGCAGACGCTGGTCGGCCCCTACTATCAGGTGCTTGGCCAGTTTACCGGTGCCTTCCCTTCTGAGGCAGAGCTTGCAGGTGCCGCTGAAGTGCACCGTGCCATCGCTCCCGTCGCTGAGGCTGCGGGCGTGAAGTGCGCCATCGAAGCGCTGAATCGCTTCGAGGCCCATCTGCTTAATACGATGGAACAGGCCGCCGCCTACGTGAAGCGCGTCGATCACCCGAACTTCGGCACGATGTATGACACCTTCCACGCCAACATCGAAGAGAAGAACCCGCTGGCGGCCATCGACACGGTGTTTGCCTCCGGCAAACTCAACCACGTCCACATCTCTGAGAATGATCGCGGCACTCCTGGCCGTGGCCACATCAACATCGTCGAGCAGATCAAGCATCTGAAAAAAATCGGCTATGACGGCTGGATGACCATTGAGGCCTTTGGCAGCGCCCTGCCTGATCTCGCCGCCGCCACCCGCGTCTGGCGCGATTTCTTCCCCAGCACCGAACAAGTTTACACCGAAGGCTTCGCGCTGATCAAAAACGCGCTCGCCTGATTGGAAGCCACGTCAACCCAACCCATTCAACCCATGAACACACCGACCCCACCCCCCGCAGCGGCGACCTCTCGCCGCCAGTTTATCGGCACCACTGCCGCCACTGTCGCCAGCACCGGCCTCACGGTCGCCCAATCCGCGAATGTTGCGGGCAGCGATGAAATCAAAATCGGCCTCATCGGCTGCGGCGGTCGCGGCACCGGCGCTGCCAACCAAGCCCTCAGCACGAACCAGAAGGGCGTCACGCTGCACGCTGTGGCAGACGCCTTCAAAGAAAAGACGGACAAAGCTCTGAGCGGACTGCGCGAAAAAAATCCTGAGAAGGTCAAGGTGGACGACTCCCGCAACTTCGTTGGGACCGACGCCTACCAGAAAGTCATCGACTGCTGCGATCTTGTCATCCTCACCACCCCTCCCGGCTTCCGTCCGTACCACTTCGAAGCTGCGGTGAACGCTGGTAAAAACATCTTCATGGAAAAACCCGTGGCGGTGGACGCCCCTGGTGTGCGCAAGGTTCTTGAGATGGCGAAAATTGCCGACGAGAAAAACCTCAAGGTCGTCTGCGGCCTTCAGCGTCGATATCAAAACTGCTACCGTGCAGCACTGACTCAGGTCAAGGAGCAGGGCATCATTGGCGATATCGTTTCCGGTCAGGTTTACTGGAACGGGGGCGGCATCTGGTTCCGCGACAAGCTTCCTGGCCAGTCCGAGCTCATGTATCAGCTCAACAACTGGTATTTCTTCACCTGGCTCTGCGGGGACCACATCAATGAGCAGCACATCCACAACATCGATGTGGCCAACTGGTTCCTCGGCGGTCATCCCATCAGCGCCCAGGGCATGGGTGGTCGCGAGCAGCGTGTGGACAAGAAGTTCGGTCAAATCTACGACCACCACTACGTCGAGTTTACCTATGAAAACGGTGTTCGCATCAACAGCCAGTGCCGCCATCAGTCCGGCGTGAGCAACGCCGTGCGCGAAGAGTTCACCGGCACCAAGGGCAAGATCTACCTCGACAACAGCGGGCGCTGCTATGCCAACAACCACAAGGGCGAAACCATCTGGAAATACCGCCCGGGTGGCAAGGATCCCGCGTCGGTGACCAAGGGAAATGCCAAGAAACTGGATCCGGATCCCTATCAGACTGAGCATGACACCCTGCAGGCCGCCATTCGTGAGAACACGCCGATCAACAATGCCTACTACGGTGCGGAATCCACCATGACCGCCCTCATGGGCCGCATGGCCACCTACTCCGGCAAGGATCTGAAGTGGGAAGAAGTGCTCAACAGCAAAGTTCAGCACATGCCCAACATCATCACCGCCGAGTCCGAGCCACCGGTCCATCCCGACGCTGAAGGCTGGTATCCCGTCGCCATTCCCGGCTGGACCGCGAAGGACTATGCCGAGCACGGCCGCCAGAACGTGGAGATCGTGTAATCCTGCAAATTAGGATCATTCAGCCCCGGCCGCAGCGATGCAGCCGGGGCTTTTTTGTGTCATTCTTCCTCCGCTGCCAAATCTCTTGCCAAGCATGCGTTCCCTTCGCTACAACCAACTCCGCTATGAACACCAGCCGCCGCACCTTCCTGACCAGTTTCGCCGTTTCCGCCGCCACCACGACCCTGTTTTCCCGCGACTGGTCCGGCCAGACGCCCGAACGCTACCCTGATCCCGATGTCATTGTGCTCGAGCCCGAGTTTGAAAAACTCATTCAGGGGAACTCGCCCATCCGCCGCCTGCACACCGGCATGCTCTGGGCGGAAGGCCCGACGTGGAACGGCAGCGGCAACTACCTCGTGTGGAGCGACATCCCCAACAACGCGCAAATGCGCTACCTGCCTGAGGACGGCCACGTCTCCGTGATGCGCAACAACGCCAACAACAGCAACGGCAACACCTTTGATCTGCAGGGCCGCCAGATCTCCTTTGAGCATGCCACGCGCCGCGTCGTGCGCTACGAACTCGACGGCAAGATCACCGTGCTGGCGGATAAGTTTGAGGGCAAACCCCTCAACGCACCGAATGATGGTGCCGTGCATCCCGACGGCTCCGTCTGGTTCACCGATCCCGGCTACGGCAGCATGATGGATTATGAGGGCAACAAGGGGGAACTGCTGCTCAAGGAGGCGGTGTATCGCATAGACCCCAGTGGAGATATCACCAAGATCACCGAGGATCTGGAGAAGCCGAACGGGCTGTGCTTTTCGCCTGATTACAAGAAGGTGTATATCGTGGATACGGGTGCGTCGAAAAACATCCGCGTGTATGAGGTGGATGGGAAGAAGGTGAAGAATGGGAAGGACTTCGTGACTATGGCCAAAGGATTGGCCGTAAATTACATCGACTCAGGTTGGCAGGTTCGTGCGATGCGTGGTGATGAAGTAGGGGAAGTGGTGGCTTCAGGTTCTGGAATCCCGGCGCCTAAGATCAAGAAAGGCGGCTCCGATGGCATTCGCTGCGACATCGAGGGCAATGTCTGGGCCAGCGCCGGCTGGGTAGGCGATGGTTTTGACGGTGTCCACGTTTTCAACCCCGAGGGCAAACGCATCGGCATGATCAAGCTCCCCGAAACCGCCAGCAACCTCTGCTTCGGCGGGCCGAAGCGGAACCGCCTTTTCATCACCGCTTCGCAGAGTCTCTATTCGCTCTATGTGAATACGCGTGGGGCGCATCATTGCTGAGAGGAGCGCCAAGGAGCAGGAAACGGGGTCAGAGAGACCCCGGCATGAATGGCACTCAGTTAAGGCGGGCCGTCGTTCGTTTTCATAGTCCCTTAGTTCTACATTGTTAAGCGTCTGGGGCGAGGCGGAGCGGTCCTTGTTCCACAGGAACAAGGCTACTTTGCTTCGCCCGCACGACATCTGAAAGCAGCTTGCCTGCTGGCCATGATGATCAAGTCTAACAATGTAGAATTAGGCAGTATTTTGGTGAGGCACTGACGCGAACGCGACAGCGTCTTGGAGTGCGGTGACAGAGATGCACGGCGCAAGCCTGCATCGACGACACCGCTTTCGCGGGGGTGTAGCGCGTTTCGTTGGTCTGAGATTACCGTCCGGCTTGCGAAAGCGGCGTCGCGCCAAGGCTTGCCACACGCATTGATTCGCTGCGCTCACCCTTCGGGCAGCCTGCGGCTGTCTATCTCCGCCACGCTCCGGTTCCAAGACGCTGTCGCGTGCTTGGCCCCCTGGTCGCCAAACCCACGATCAATGCTCTTAACTGAGCGCCATTCAACCCCGGCTCCTTGATCTTGCCTGCTGCCGACGCTAAACGAGCGCATGGATGAATCCTACACCCAGCGCTTCGGCGGCATTGGGCGGCTTTACGGAGCTGCTGCCCTGCCGCGTCTCGCTGCTGCACACGTCGCCATTGTGGGGGTTGGTGGTGTGGGTTCCTGGGTGGTCGAAGCTCTGGTGCGCAGCGGCATTGGCGAGCTGACGTTGATCGACATGGACGATGTCTGCATCACCAACACGAACCGCCAGCTTCCTGCACTCGCCCACACCATCGGTGTGTCGAAAGTCGATGTGCTGGCCGCACGCGTGGCCGAGATCAATCCGGCCTGCCGCGTGAACCGCGTCATCGAGTTCCTCACGGAATCAAATGTGGACCGACTGCTTGCGCCGAGTTTTGATTTCGTGGTCGATGCTGTCGATCGCACCTCGATCAAGGCGCTCATCATTGCCAAATGCCATGCACGCGGTCTGCCGGTCATTACTTCTGGATCTGCCGGGGGGCGGCTCGATCCCACGGGCATCAAAATCGCCGATCTCGGTCATGCCGGAGCTGATCCGCTGCTCCGAGGGGTGCGGCAGAGCCTGCGCCGCGACTATGGCTTCGCCAAAAGCGAGCAAGGCCGCCCTGTGACGATGGACATCCCCTGCGCGTTCTCCATGGAGAAGCCGGTGTTTCCGTGGGCTGACGGCTCCTGCTCTCTCGAACCCGAAAGCGGTGCTGAAACGGGCCTCCGCCTCGACTGCGCCGCCGGTTTTGGCGCCGCGACGTTCGTCACCGGCACGTTTGGCTTTGTGCTCGCGGCGGAGGTGGTGCGGAGGCTGACGAAGGGGGGCTTAGATTAGGGTGCCAGGAAGGCATCCACATCGAGTTCATTAGCCAATTGGTTCAACTTTTGCAATGGAACTCCGGGCGCAAAGACGCCTTGGTGAGGACGAATGCGAAATGGCGCGGAAACCGGAGGTGAATGCGGCGAATGACCAAGCGCAGTGCGCAGCAGGTAAGACGCCATTTCGGCCATAGGCTGTCCTTTCTGCTGCGCTGCGGCGCGGAGCAGCCCGGCAAGATCGTCATCAAGCGTCAGTGTGATAGGCATGGCGGAAGAAATTGACGAAAAGATCGACAGCCAGCAACGCTACTTCACCACCGGCTTGCCCGCCGCCGCCCAGCCGCCGTAGCCTTCATCCAGGTGGATGAGGTTGGTGAAGCCGAGTTTTTCAAAGACTGGGAGGGCTTGTGTGCTGCGTCCGCCAGCCTGGCAATGGACGAGGGTGGGCTGGGTCTTGTCGAGTTTGCCGAGCTGCGCCTCAAAGTCTTTCGACAGGATGTCGATGTTCTTCGCGCCTTTGATGTGGCCT
This sequence comes from Prosthecobacter sp., assembly GCA_021733925.1. GTDB lineage: Bacteria > Verrucomicrobiota > Verrucomicrobiia > Verrucomicrobiales > Verrucomicrobiaceae > Prosthecobacter. The sequence continues at coordinate 9,757 of JAIPJY010000074.1, forward strand.
TCTTTGAATTCGTCCGGCGTGCGAACATCAATGACGGCCACTTTGCCGTCGGCGATGATCTTGGCAGCTTCGTCAGCTTTGACATGTTTGGCGGGGTCTGCGGCGAGCATGAAGGCGGGCAGCAGAAGCAGGAGGGTGGTGAGGAGGATGTGTTTCATGGGATGGGTTGGTTTCGAGATTCAAGTTTCAAGTTAGACGGCGCAGTGGACTTCAACGGACATGCGGCTGAGACGTTGGTAGAGTTTTCGCAATGTGAGCAGGGGCCACCAGCGGTAGAGGTAGATTTCGAGCGGCTTCCACATGGCCACCCAGCCGATGATGGTGAGGCCTTCGCGGGCGACGGACTGCCAGTTGCCATCTGCGGGGGTGAGCAGGGTGGCGGCGAACTGGCAGGAACCGAGGAAGAGCAGGCCGATCAGGAAGGACGCACGTCCCTCGCGCATCAGGTGTTTGAATTCACGCAGCGTCATTTCGGCGCGATACTCAAAGTAGTGGGCGATGGAATTGGCGACGAGCTTTTGTGCATCGGCGACATCGGCAGGACGTTTCGCCAGGTGCACGACGAGCTTCAAATCGTGTTTGTGCGAGTGTTCCTGCGCCCAGCTGACGATGAATTCCTCGGCATCGTGATCCAGATCACGCTCATGGAACGGGGAGGGGTCCAGGGAATTGAACAACTGGTTCAACTCCGTGAGGTTGACCTCGATGAGTTCGGTCATGAGCGTGATGCGTTGGAACAGCCTAAGCCTTGGCCGCAGCGTAGTCTTTGGCCACCTCTGTCCAGTTCACGACATTCCACCACGCGGTGATGTAGTCGGGGCGCTTGTTTTGATACTTGAGGTAGTAGGCGTGCTCCCAGACGTCGAGGCCGAGGATTGGGGTGCCGAGATCGGCGGCATCGACGATGCCTTTCATGAGCGGATTGTCCTGGTTGGGCGTGGAGGTGACCTTGAGCTTGCCGTCCTTGGTGACGATCAGCCAAGCCCAGCCGGAGCCGAAGCGCTTGGCACCGGCCTCGCCGAAGAGTTTTTTGAAGTCGTCGATGCTGGTGAAGGTGCTCTGAATCGCTTCGCCGAGCTTGCCTTCGGGGCCTTTGGGGCCTTTGGGGCCGCTGCCAGCCGGGGCCATCCATTTCCAGAACCAGGAGTGGTTCACGTGGCCGCCGCCGTTGTTGCGGATGGCGGTCTGGGAGGCTTCGGGGAGCGCTTTGATGTCGGAGACCAGTTTGATGGCGTCCGTCTGGCTGATGTTGGCGGCTTTGAGTGCCTCGCCGAGCTTTGCGATGTAGGCGGTGTGGTGCTTGCCGAAGTGGATGTTCATCGTCAGGGCGTCGATGTAGGGTTCCAGGGCTTCGGGGGCGTAGGGCAGGGGAGCCTGGGTGAGGTCCAGCGCATGGCTGCTGGCGGGGACAAGGAGCGAGCCTGCGAGGGCGGCGGTGCTGGTGTTGAGGAAGTGGCGGCGGTTCATGGTGTTGGGGTGCGGGTGTGGTCTTAGAATACGAATTTCGAGGGGGCGATGTCACGGTGAAAGTGCCGCGTGCAATCTTTTGTCACCATGGTAGCTTGGGCGTTGTCATGGCCGCAGTCACGCATCCCCCCGAATGGACCACTCCGCAGTCCTCTTTTCGCTCCCGCGAAGATTGGAGCCTGAAATGGTGGGTGATGTTCGCGCTGATTCTCTCGGTGGTGTTCCACATGATGCTCGTGGTGGGGTTTGACACTCTGGGCATTTCGGATGTGACACCGACCAAGCTGCGCGAAGTGCCGGAGCGAATGCGTATCAGCGAACAAAAGCTCAAGGTCCAGGAGGCCATCCAGACCATTCCGGAAATCATCGCTCCCGGCAATGTGCCTGACATGAAGGCCTTTGAGCCGAAATTGGATGATTTCGACAAGCTGCAGGAACTGCCCATGAATCAGGAGATCGACCTCTCGCCGAACGTGAAGGAGATCACCAACTTCATCCGCGCCAACGATCCCGGTGACGGTGCCCCCGGCATGTCCAAAGGCAGCGACATGGCGAAGCTGCTCGCCCCGCAGACCATGGACGGGCCGGATATCGCCGCGGAAATGGCCAGTGTGCGCCGGGATGTCTTGTCCAAACCCGTCTCGGAAAAACAAATGCTGCTGGATGCCGGAGCCGTGGACCCGGGTGAGGGAGGCAAGATGGACAGCGGCCTGCTGAACGCTGTGAAAAGCCAGAGCACCACGGCTGCCTCAGGCGCACGCGTGAAGGGCTTCAGCAATCTTGATGATCTGCTCGGTGGCGGCGGCAAGATGGGCGGCAGCACGGCCCCGATTTTGATGCCCACCGACCTGCTGTTTGAGTATGGCAGCGACCAGCTGGCCGAAGCGGCGCGCCTCAGTCTGATGAAGCTTGGCTTTCTCATTCAAAAAAATCCGGACTCGCTCTTCATCATCGAAGGCCACACCGACAGCTTCGGTGGAGACGACTACAATCTCGAACTCAGCATGCGCCGTGCGACTGCGGTGGTGAGCTGGCTGCGTGAATCGCTTGGCCTGGGGACGGACCGCATTCAGGCCATGGGCATGGGCAAGTCGAAGCCGATCGTCAGCGTCGCCGGCAATGTGGAGCAGCAGGAGATGAACCGCCGGGTGGAAATCAAGGTGCGGCCGAAAAAGTAACCCATTTCAAGTCAACCCAGCAGTTCACATGTCGGCAAAGTCCGTGTTCCTGCATTTAACGAAACTATGGCTGCGCGGCGGTCGCTGGGGGGTGATGGTCGCGTGTTTAATCTTCTTTGCCTGGTGCTACATGCGGGCTTTTCAGAAGCAGGGAATGACGAATGCAGATGCCTTGCCTGATCATGAACGGATGTATCTGAATGCCGCCATCGAAACGCGGCCGGATTTGACACCGGACTTTTCCAAAAGTGTCTCCCAGCCGTTGAACGACTGGCTGCCGCACCGCACGGATGGTTTGGTGCGTCCGCTCTGGCCCTGGCTGGCCGCATGGAATGTCGGGGAGAAACAGCCCACATCATCCGGTGCCTTGAGTGCGGAGGACCGGCATGTGCTGCGATTCAGCAAGCTCTGGCTCATGGGGCTGAGCCTGGGCTTTTTGATGATGCTTGGACTGGCGGCGGCACGGGCGTTTTCAGTGCCGGCGGCGCTGCTCACGATTTTGACGATTGGTTTTGGCGTGCTGCTGCCTTCCACCGCTGAGTTTTCACCCGATGTGCTGTTTCAGCTGCTGTTTCTGCTCACCTGGGTGTGCTGCGTGGCGGCATTGAAACGCAATTCACTCTGGCTCTATGGATTGATCGGCCTGCTCTCGGCGCTGGCGAATCTGACGCTGCCGACCACCACCACGCTGGTGCTGGTTTTCATCGCCGTGAGCACGATTCGCTGGTTGTGGGGCTGGGTGCTGGCCCACCTTCCGCATGAGGGCGGAACATCGCTCTGGGTGTGGCGCAATCACTGGCTGGGCATCGTCCTGCTGGTGGCGTGTCATCTGATTACCGTGGGGCCCATGCTGGCGTACTCGAAGGAGAAACTGGGCGATGCCTCACCCTTTCACTGGCGATGGTTTGAAAACGAAGCGGACATGCAGCAATGGACGGCGGTGCATCGGACGCGCGAAGCTTTGCAGGCGGTGCCGGCGGATGAACTGCCGAGCTACGCGAACTACCTGGCTACGCATGCGCCCAATGCGAGGCAGGAGCGCTTTTGGCACGGCGGGCTGAAAATGATGGATGAGGTGCTGCAGTTTCCCTGGAGCTTTGATTCGCTGCCGCATGAACGCGGGGTGTTTGTGATCGTTTTGGCCAGCATTTTGTGCCTGCTGCTGTTGATCATCGCTTTCGTGGCGCCACGTGCGGCGCATGCCGGGCAGGCCTTGCACCCTGAAACGGCCCCTCTGGCCTTGTTCAGCATTCTGGCCTTTACGGCCTGCACGCTTGATTTCGGCTGGGACATGCCGGTGCTGACCTGGGGGAATCGTCATCTGGCCTTGTATCCGCCGCTGGTGCTCAGTTTGCTCTGGGCCAGCGAGTCCTTGGTGAATCGTGCGCGCCGCCGTAAAATGTGGCTGCCGGTCTTCGTGATCTATGAGACGGTGCTGTGGGCGCTCTGCCTTCTGGCCTTCTGGCGTGTGATCGCGGTCTTGCAGCCGGTCTCTTTCGCGGCATGAATGCGCGCCCCTCTTCATGGCCGCCCCCAAACATCGTTTCATCCTCTGCTTCGACTTCGATGGCACGCTCATCCATCCTGAGAGAGACCCCGTGTTTCATCCGGGCCTCGCGCAGATGATTCAACTGCTGCGCAAACAGGGCGCGGCGTGGGTGATCAATACGGGGCGTGGTTTGAACCAGACGGTCGAAGGTCTCGCGCAGCATGGCATTTACATTGAGCCGGATTTCATCATCGCGCAGGAGAGCGATATTTATAAGCCGGGCTTCTTCAGCCGCTGGACCGACTACGGTTCATGGAACCGGCAGGCACGGCGTGCGCAGGAGCGATTCGCCAAAGACCACCAGGCCTCATTGCAGGACATCCGCCACATGGTGGAGACGCAGACGCAGGCCTCGTTCCTCAGCGGCGGCGCAGGAGAAATGGGCATTGTGGGTACCACGGACCTCGAGCTCGACGGCATCTGTGCCTACATTGACTCGCACGCACGGCAGTTTCCGGACATTGGTTATCACCGCAACGGCATCTACCTGCGCTTTTCGCACAGCGGCTACAGCAAAGGCACCGCTCTCAGCGAACTGGCGCGCCTTCTCGGTCTGGATGCCTCGGTGTGCTTTGCGGCCGGGGATAATTTCAATGACCTCAGCATGCTGGATCCGCGCCATGCCCGCATGATCGCCTGTCCGGGAAATGCGGTGGAGCCGGTGAAACAGATGGTGCATTCGCGTGGCGGATTTATCGCCACCCGCTTCGCCAGTGAGGGCATGATGGAGGCGCTGACGCATTTTTTTGGCAATTCTCAGGCTCCTTCAGCCTTATTTTAACAATTCTAAAGCGATCAAGGGAAGTTTTCCCTTGCCGAACGGGGGGAGGTGTGGAAATCTCTGCGCCCCTCGTTCCAAAATGACGGGGCAACTTTTACATTTCAGGTTATGGCATACGCAATCATCAAAACAGGCGGCAAACAGTACAAGGTCTCCGTGGGCGACAAGTTCGACGTGGAGAAACTCGAAGCTGCAGAAGGCGACATCGCGACCTTCGACCAGGTTCTCGCCGCCGGCGAAGGCAGCAGCATCACCGTGGGCGCTCCTACCGTGGCAGGCGCAAGCGTCTCCGCCAAGGTGATCAAGCAGCACCGTGCTGACAAGGCCACCACCTTCAAGTTCCGCAAGCGCAAGGGCTTCCACAAGACCCGTGGTCACCGCCAGCCGCTCACCCTCGTGCAGATCACTGCCATCAACGCTTAATCCCCTAACACTCTCCTCTTATGGCCCATAAAAAAGGACAAGGTTCCGTCAAAAACGGTCGCGACAGCCAGAGCAAGCGTCTTGGCGTCAAGAAATTCGGCGGCGAAGCCGTCATCGGTGGCAACATCATCCTCCGCCAGCGCGGCACGAAGTGGGTTCCAGGCCGCAACGTCGGTCTTGGCCGTGACCACACCATCTTCGCTCTCGTGGCTGGCCGGGTCCTTTTCGACAAGGATGGCCGTCGTGTGAATGTCGAGCCTGTTGCTGCTGAGCCAGCGGCTGCCCTCGTGGCATAAGCGATCGAACAGTTTATTTTTAACAGGGCGCGGATCACCTCCGCGCCCTTTTTCTTGCCCAAATTTCGTGACGGAACTCTATTTCCTACTTTACACATGGGGAATAAGGTGAATAATCCGCCCCCCGCATGAATCCCGACCAAATCCAAGCTCTCAACGACGCTGCCCGTGGCCAGTCGCCCCAGCAAATCATCCAAACGGCCCTCGCTCATGCCGACGGCGGAGCCATCGTCACCACGAACTTCCGCCCGTATGAGGCGGTGATCCTGCATCTCGCGACGGAGCAGAGTCAGGACATCCCGATCCTGTGGGTCGATCACGGCACCAATCTCCCTGAAACCTACATCTTCGCGGAGAAGAGCCGCGCACGGTTGGGCCTCAACCTTCTGGCCTACCTGCCGAAAATGACCGCCGCCCACTGGCTGGCGCTCAATGGTGGCCAAGTTCCCATGCCGGATGAAGTCGAGCGCGTGGAATCCTTCAGCCGCATCATGAAGCTGGAGCCCTTTGAGCGCGGCATGCGTGAGCTGGCCCCGAAAGTGTGGATCACCGCACTGCGCAAAGAGCAGAACCCCCAGCGTGCCGCCACGCTGCAGCCCTTCATGTGGGACGCCAAGTTCAACTGCCTCAAGGTGAACCCCATCCTCGAATGGACCCCTGTCGAAATGGACGCCTATCTGGCTGAACACAACCTCCCGAACGAGCGCACCTACTACGATCCTGCCAAGGGCGACGAAAAGCACGAATGCGGTCTGCACGCCAAGCTCGTCACCGACAAAGCGTAAGCGTTCATGGAATTACCTGAACATTTTCTTCTGTACGTCCTGGCCGGCTTTGTCGCTCAATTGATCGATGGCGCTTTGGGCATGGCGTACGGCGTCAGCGCCTCGTCGCTGCTGTCCATCTTTGGCGTGTCACCGCAGGTGGTCAGCGCCACGGTGCATGCGGCGGAATGCTTCACCACCGGAGCCTCGGGCCTCTCCCATCATGCGTTTGGCAATGTGGACCGCACGTTGTTCCGGCGGCTGCTCATTCCGGCCGTGATCGGTGCGGTGGTGGGTGCCTACATCCTCACCTCGATCGATGGCAAGGTGCTGAAGCCTTACATCTCCGTCTATCTTGTGGTGATGGGCCTGGTGATCATCGGCAAGGCTTTCACGCGCATCCCGCCGCGCAAGGTCACCACCCATCTTGCCCCGCTGGGATTCTTTGGCGCGCTGGTCGATGCGATGTGCGGCGGCGGCTGGGGGCCCATCGTGGCTTCGAACCTCATCATCCGTGGCAATGACACACGCATCACCGTGGGCAGTGTGAATGCCGTGGAGTTCTTCGTCACGCTCGCTGCTTCCATCACCTTTTTCCTGACCATCGGTCTCACGCATTGGAACATCATTCTTGCGCTCGCCATCGGCGGTGTCATCGCTGCGCCGCTCGCTGCGTGGGCCGCGAAACACATCCCGCACAAGCCCTTCATGGTTCTTGTCGGCGTGCTGATTGTCGTCATCAATTCCCTCCGCATTTTCAAGATTCTTTAATTCCCCGACCCGTCTCATGTCCGCGATTACTCATCTCCAATTCCTCGAATCCGAGGCCATCTACATCCTGCGCGAAACGGCCGCGCAGTTCCAAAAGCCCGCGCTGCTGTTCTCCGGTGGCAAAGACTCCATCGTCATGGCCTGGCTGGCGCGCAAAGCCTTCCATCCTTCGCGGCTGCCCTTCCCGCTGCTTCATGTGGACACCGGCCACAATTTTCCCGAAGCCATCGAATACCGCGACTGGTTCGTGCAAGAAATCGGCGCCTCGCTGACGGTCGGACTCGTGCAGAAGTCCATTGACGACGGTCGCGTGCAGGAAGAGCAGGGCTACAACGCCAGCCGCAACAAGCTGCAAACTGTCACCCTGCTCGACACCATCGAAGAAAATCAGTACGACGCCTGCCTCGGTGGTGGTCGCCGCGATGAAGAAAAGGCCCGTGCCAAAGAGCGCTTCTTCAGCCATCGCGATGGCTTTGGCCAGTGGGACCCCAAGAACCAGCGTCCTGAGCTTTGGAACATCTTCAATGGCCGCAAGCAATTCGGGGAACACTTCCGCGTCTTCCCGCTGAGCAACTGGACCGAGATGGACATCTGGCAGTACATCCGCCAGGAAAACATCCCGCTGCCAAGCCTCTACTTCAGCCACCAGCGCAAGATCATCGAACGCCACGGCCAGCTCCTTGATGCCACCACCGGCATCATCCCCCTGCACGACGAAGAGAAGCCCAAGGTGAAGGAAATGACCATCCGCTTCCGCACCGTCGGTGACGTCACCTGCACTGGGGCCGTGGAATCCACCGCCAGCACGATTGATGAAATCGTCGCGGAAGTCGCCGCAGCCCGCCAGACCGAACGTGGCACGCGTGCCGATGACAAGCGCAGTGAAAACGCCATGGAAGACCGCAAAAAGGAAGGGTACTTCTGATGCAAGCCCTGGCCGAAGCACTCTCATACTCCGTGGCTTTTCTCGCTTCCGTCGGCCGGAATGACGAGGACGATGCGGATGACGACTGCGATGCACTTGAAGCCATCACCGCCATCGTGCGTCAGGCCACACCTCCTGAACTGGCAGCCATTCGAGCTGCCTCAGAGTCTGCCATTTCAACTCTTCTCAAGTCCTCTCCAACCAACGACGCGCTTATTCAAGGTTACCGCGATTGCATCGAAAACTTCTGCAACCCGACCGAATAGACCCCTTCACTCAGCTTTTTATCATGGACGTTCTCGTTAACCCTACTGAATCCTCCCTCCTCCGCTTCACTACTGCTGGTTCCGTCGATGACGGAAAGAGCACTTTGATCGGACGACTTCTCTACGACTCGAAGTCGATCTTCGAAGACCAGCTTCTCGCTGTGGAAGAATCCTCCAAGCGTCGTGGCGATGCGCATGTGAATCTGGCACTTCTCACCGACGGCCTGCGCGCCGAGCGCGAGCAGGGCATCACGATTGATGTGGCCTACCGCTACTTCGCCACGCCGAAGCGCAAGTTCATCATCGCGGATACTCCAGGGCACATTCAGTACACGCGCAACATGGTCACCGGTGCCTCCACGGCTGATCTCGCGATCATCCTGATTGATGCGCGTCTCGGTGTCATCGAGCAGACGATGCGCCACACGTATCTCGCGAGCTTGCTGCGCATCGGCCACATCGTGCTGGCAGTGAACAAGATGGACCTCGTGGACTTTGACGAGGCCGTTTATAACAAGATCGTCGCTGACTTCCAGGCCTTCGCCAAAGGCCTCGACCAATTGCCGAAGGTCACGCCGATCCCGATGAGCGCGCTCAATGGCGACAACGTGGTCGATAAATCCGAGCACACACCGTGGTACACCGGCCCGTCTCTCCTGCAGCATCTTGAAACGGTGCAGGTGCACAGCGAAACCGCAGCGGATGAAGCCCGCTTCCCCGTGCAGTGGGTCATCCGCCCGATCTCTGATCGCAAGGATGCCAAGCTGGGCAATCTGCATGACTACCGTGGCTTCGCCGGCCGCATGGCCAGCGGCACCTTCCGCGTGGGCGATGACGTGCTCGTGTACCCGTCCGAGATGAAGTCGAAGATCACCGGCATTCACACCTTTGAAGGTCCGCAGGAAGAGGCGATCCCGCAATTGAGCTACAGCATCACCGTGGCCGATGAAATCGATACCAGCCGTGGCGGCATGATCGTGAAGGCCAACGAGCCCACGCAGACCAGCCAGGAGTTCGACGCCATGATCTGCTGGTTCGCAGACAAGAAGACACTCAAGCCCCGCAGCCGCTTCCATCTGCGCCACACCACCAATGATGTGCGCGCCGTCGTCACCGATGTGCTCTACAAGGTGAACATCAGCACGCTGGAAAAAACCACCGAGAGCAAGGAGTTCGCCCTGAATGACATCGGCTGCATCCGCCTTCGCTGTGCGACACCGATTTTCTTTGATCCGTATGGCAAGAACCGCACCACGGGCAGCTTCGTCCTCGTCGATGAACAGACGAACAACACCGTCGCGGCCGGCATGATCACCCACTCGCTCGTGGATGCGGGTGACGAAGATGCCGAAGTGGCCATCTAACGCGTGAATCAACGTCAGGGTCGCGTTATAAAACGTGACCATGACCTACGACGGCATCATCCTCGGCTCCGGGCACAACGCCCTGGTGCTCGCCTGCTATGCGGCACGTGCGGGCCTGAAGGTGGCGGTGGTGGAGAAAAATGCCGTGGCGGGCGGTGGTCTGGCCACGGTGGAGCATCCCTTCGGCTCAGGCTTCAAGCACAACACGCATTCCTTCTTCCATCGCGGCATCACTGCCATGCCCTGGTATCGCGAGCTGGAGTTGGAGCGCTACGGTCTGCGCTACCTCGAGCCCGAGCTCAATGTGGCGATGCTGCTGCCGGAAGACCGTGTGCTGGAGTGGTGGACGGACTTTGACAAAACCTTCGCCTCATTCGCCGCCATCTCCCCACGCGATGCGGACCGGCTGCGCGAGTGGACGGAGCGCTTTAGCCCCATCGTGGAGCAGATCCTCATCCCCGAGGCACAGCACGCACCGCTGCCGCCGGCGGAGCGTATTGCAAAGCTGCAGCAGAGCGCCCTCGGCCGCACGCTGCTGGAAGTGCAGGCGCTGTCGCCCATCGAATTTGTGATGCGTGAGTTCGAGCACCCCGCCGTGCGCGCGGGCCTGCTCTTCTTCAATGGCCTGCGCGAGGTCGATCTGCGGCAGAAGGGTTTCGGGCATTCCATCCCCGCGCTGCTCGCCAGCCCGCGCAAGGCGCAGATGTGCATCGGCGGTTCGCGCCGTCTCGCCGAGGCCCTGTGTGCGGATCTGCGGGAGCATGGCGGCGAAGTGTTCACGAACTGGCAGCCGCGCTCCATCCTGACTCGCAACGGCCGTGCCTGCGGCGTGGAATCCATCACGGGAGACCGCATCGAGGCCACACAGTTCGTCGCTAGCGGCCTGAACCCCCAGCAGACCTTCCTCGATCTGATCCCGGCGGATGTCGCCCCCGCCCACTTGCGCGAACGGGCCGCAGGCTTTGAGTACAACCTGCTCGCGCCTCTCTTCGCTCTGAACCTCAATCTGCGCGAGCCGCCGCGCTACACCGCAGCGGAAAAGCATCCCGAATTGAGCCAGTCCTTCATGATGATCCTCGGCCTTGATGACGTGGCGCAGTTCCATGACATCGTCTCCGCGCACGAGCGTGGCGAAATTCCCCGCACCGTCATGTGGGGCGCCTGCCCCACGCAGTTTGATCCCTCGCAGGCCCCCAACGGCGGACACACCGCCTTCATGTGGGAAAAGCTGCCCTACGCCCTGCATGGTGATGCCAAAAATTGGGACGCCCAAAAAGACGCCCATGGTCGCGAGATGCTGGCGCTCTGGCAGCAGCACGCCCCCAATCTGCGCGAGGCCGTGCTCGACTCCTTCACACGTAGCCCCCTCGATACCGAGCGCCTCCTGCCCAACATGATGCGCGGCGATCTGCTCGTGGGCTCCTTCGCGAACGATCAAATCGGCTACCACTGCCCCTTCCAAGGCGCAGGCACTTACCGCAGCGAAATCCCCGGCCTCTACCTCTGCGGCGGCTCCACCCACCCCGGCGGCAACGTCACCGGCCTGTGCGGCTTCAATGCCGCCAAGGTGGTGCTGGCGGATTGCGGCGGCAATTGAGGCTATGGCGATTTTCGAAGCTCATTTTCGCCAAGCGAGCCTGGAGACGTTCGACGGCGCTTGGAGGACCAAGCGCCCTACCCGCTCTGGGCCTGCGCATGCCCAGCGCAGGTAGGGCGGGGCTGTCCTCAGCCCGCCGCCGTCGAAGCCCATGATCTTCTTTGAAGGGATCGACTGCGTCATTTGCCAAGCGGGATGGGTTTTGGGAATCGCTATGCATTGCGTCGCAGAGGCGGAAACGATAGAATCCGCTCATGTCACAGACGATTCGCATTGATCTCGAATTACCGGACGATCTGGCGCTGTTCAAACTGCCCGCAGGCGTGAATGAGCGGCTGACCTCGTTGCTGGAAAAGCAGGATTCGGGTCAGGCTCTGACCGATCAGGAAAAGCGCGAGGCCGAGGGCTTGGTGGATCTGGCGGACACACTGACGTATCTCGGACTCAAGGCCAGAGCGGCGGCATGAACGTGATGCTGGTTGTAGCGCGGAGCCGTAAGACAGCCGAAGGCAATTCCGATTCCGCGACGGCACCGAATCGGTATCGGAATACCGATCTACATCATGCTGCGCTGCTCCAGCAGCACATGTTCTGGACCATGAGCTGGGGGAATCGCTACAACTCTTTGATCATCTTCCCCTCCTTCGTGCGGCACGGCACGTGGAGGTGATCCAGCCAGACGGGGATGAAGTAGTTGATGAGGAACTTCCGTGCCTCGGTGAGGTCGTCGAAAGTGGTGCCCGCCCAGGGGAAGCCGCGTTCCTGATAGTAGAACTCCCACTCGCCCCGGCGTTTGGAAATGAAGTAGCTGCCGTCGCGGCTGCCCACCTTGGTGCTCACCGGAGGCAGGTTCTCGGGCTGCAAGCCTTGGGCCGCGAGGCTGTCCTCGATGTCCTTGCGCGTCAGCGTGAAAACCTTGTTTACCGCATCCTGGCAGCGCTCCGTGTTGCCCTCTTCATTTGTCTCCCGCCACTCTGGCGGCAGTCCCAGATGCGCCAGCGACCACGTCGCCACATCCTCCCGGGATTGCAGCACCTTCATCTGCTCGGCGATGGAAAGAGACTTGGGGGTGCTCATGCTCAAAACGATTGCCGGAATCGTTGGGGAATCAAGTGCGTGAACGGGCTGCCAGCCTTATCCTACCGAGCAACTCTTCCAGATCTTCTGAGTACGTAGTTGATGCGCTTCGCTTCCCTTCGGGCTCACTTCGTTCGTCTGTCTCGCTTCGCTCGGCTCGGGCTTTAGCCCGTTCTGGAAGCCCCCGCATCGCCCCAGATCTGAAACCATCCAGCTTACGTTTTGTAGTCCCGGCTTTAGCCGGAATCCGGAAGCTGACTGCATGCAAGCGGCTCCCAATGCGGTCAAAAGCCCGAATGAATCTTTCCAGCATCACTCCTGACAACTTGTCCGGCGCATGGATTCGCTTTCTACGCATACCGTCCCGGCAGGTTGGCGGTATCACTGCGTGCCGTCGGCGCTGGTGCTGGCCGGTGAATCACCTTCTGCGAAGGAAGCCAGCCTTGATCGCGCCACTTGCGCAGCCCGGCCCGCCAGTCCTTGATCGAGTTTTGGCCGTTCACCCATCCGTTCGCCTCCCAGTGGTTAAACATCGAGGCGCCATCGCTGGCCGGCAGTCCGATCTGCACCGCGTAGGCCTCCAGCTCCGCCTGGGTTCCACGGTCGGCATGGGGCTCCGCGCCGCCGGGAAACTCCAGGCATTTGAGGCTGATGCGCGGGTCCGCTTTGTTCAGCCAGTTCAGCAGCCTCGCACGGCTGAGCCGCTTTTGTTTCAGCTCGCACCAGGCGGTCAGTTTTCCCAGTTCCGTCGGGATGTCGAGGGCTTGATACGCCGGGTTGGCAGCGAGGTGCGCGAGCCACATCGCGTCATCCACCGGCAGTCCACGGCGTTTGGGCTTCTGTGCCGCTGACAGGGGTTGCGCTGCCAACGGCTGCGCTGCTTGACCCGTCCCGGCTTCGCGTACGTACGCGGGCGTGCGCCCATGTGCAGGTGTGGGGGCGTGTGGGTGGGCGGGGGAAAGGGGAGTCTGAGGGGAAAGGGGGAGGGAGGGAGAGAGGGGGAGAGGTGTTGTTTTTTCAGACGATTCAGCCGCATCAAGACACTCCAAGACGGGTTCAGACGATGGTAAGACGTTTTCAGACGCGCGCAGACGCTGTGACTCATAGTAGCGGCGGTTCCTTTCGGCACGCCTGCTGGCCTTGGATGGCTCCGCATCCACGATAACGCCACCCTCGGGGGTGAGCTCAAAGCGCCGGCCCGAGGCGAGAAGCGCGGCAATCATTTCTGGCAGGATCACCATGGTTATAGTGTGGTATGCAGTGGTATTTAAAAGCGGATTTCAGCCCCCGTAAACATGAACGTTTTGCAGGTGCCTTTCCAGAAGCTCCGGATAGCCGTTCGAAGACTTGGGATGCACGCGCTCATGACAGGGGCGGCAGATCGCAACCAGCTCGAAGAGGAGCTCATCACCCACATGGGCATAGTTCAGATGGTGGACTTCCGTGGCCCGAGCCTCCCAACACCCTTCGCAGGTGACGAAGGCCCTCCTAAAAACGCGTTGGCGCACGGACTGCCAGTCAGCAGAGGCCAGATAGCGACGATAGACAGCCCGCCACTCCGCCTTCCGCCTGGCGATGGCAGCTTCCCGGCACTGCCCGTAGGCAGCAGCGCCCTCGCGGAGGCGCCTCTGGTACAGCTCCTCATTCCACTGCGGGCACCTCTCGCGGTTGGGGACGCTGGAGTGTGGGAGTGAATGACTGAGCTTCTGGCCGCAGTCAGCACACTGGATGCGATAGAAAGGCTTGCCGTCCGACTGAAGCGCCACACGAGGCTCCTGCCGCAGATGATCGCAATGCCGCTGCCTGGCAACCTCCGCGCTGATCTCACGGCTGTCGATGTCCAGCGAGGGAAACAGCCACTTGCGGCGCATAGGACGTTGCTGGGGGATCGCTTCCATGAGGATGGGCAGGTGTGTTTCCATAGGTGTCTGGAGGCAATGCTGAAACCGGTTTGAATGCCATGATGGCCGGCATCTTTTTCTTCTTCAAAGCGCCGGTCCGGGATCGGGCGGCGGGGCAGTCGTTTATGGTATGAACACCATGGATATATTATGGTATGATTCGGTATTTTATCAAGCACTTTTGACCTGCATTACGATCTCGCCCCGGCCTCCTCCCAGCCCTTGCAGACCTGCGCCCGGCAGCCGGAATTCAAGAGCCGCTCCCGCCACCCGGCCTGTGTGCAAAAACACGCAGCAGGAAGCAAATCAGCGCAGGCGTGGGCATTCAGGGGCTGGGGGCGCGACGAATCAGGCTCGGAGGCGGTTTTTGATTATTTGCATCCGACCCCGTTTCCCCCCTTCCAACCTAGGTCGAAAGCATTCGACTTGAATCGAGTTCTTGTTTGGGTGACGCACTTGCAAATTGCTTCAACCATGAATAACAGCATCTTCTCTTTTCGAAAAAGCATCGCTATTCGCATTCAAGCCATGGTGGTCCTGCTCGCGGGACACTCACTGTGGGGACAAGCACCACCCGAGGTTCCATTCACGCCCGAACTGGTTCAAAAAGCTGAGGCCGGAGATCCTGAATCGCAGTACAGGCTGAGCCGATGCTACGTTCTCGGTAACCAGGGCGTGGCGGAGGATCTGAAGGAGTCCACAAAATGGCACATCAAGGCGGCGGAGCAGGGGCATCTTGAGGCCGAGTTCACTTTGGGAGCGCATTACTTTGCCGGTTTGGGGGTGGCCAAAGATCTGCTTCAGGCAGGAAAATGGATGAACCTGGCGGTGAAGGGAGGCCATCCGAAGGCGCCAGGAGTGCTGAAGGTGATCGAAAGTGGCATGACTCCCGACCAGAAAGTCCAGGCACGTCAACTGGCGGCTGACTTCAAACCGACCCCATCGGCGGGTGCGGCAGGTACTCCGCTGAAGAAGTGGACGAGTGCTGATGGCAGAACTATCACTGCGGATCTGGTGCGCGTTGAAGGCGAATTCGTGATCCTGAAACGTGAGGATGGCCAGGTGTTCCAAGTGCCGCTGGCAAAGCTTTCTCCAGAGAGCCAGGCTGCGGCGAAAAACGCTGCCAAGTAGCAGAGGGCACTTCAAGGTAAAGGGCTGCCAGCTGTACCCCCTGTGCCACACAGCATGGTTGCGGCCCGCCAGACGGTGTGGCAGACTATGGCTGACATGAACGCATTCTCCAGCCTCGAAAAGATGCTCGATCCCACCCGGCCGTGCTTCACGGCTGAGACGGCGGCAAACATCGTTCAAATCGAACCCGACGCTGCCAAAACGGCCCGCATGGAAGAACTGGCGGCCAAGGCCAACGAAGGGCGGCTCGCTCGTGATGAGGAGTCCGAGTACTGGAGCTGCATCTATGCAGGCAAGATGATGTCGATTCTCAAACTTCAGGCCAGGCTCTTTCTGAAACGCCAGGCTGCCTGACGAAAGCCCGTTGGGCTTTTGGGGACGGGGAAGGTTTTGCGCTCTGAGATCGCACCCGTGTGGTGGAAAACTTCGAGGTGGATTTCGAAGGGAAATTGAGGATGGTTCGTACCATGAGCACGGCCACCTTGACCCAGTCTTTGTTCTTGTTGCCAGTCGCCGAACGTGTGGCGCTGGCGGACAGGCTTTATGCCAGCGTGCCGGAAGACTGGCAGAAGACCGTCGATCAGGCCTGGCTGGAGGAGGCGACGCGGCGTTCGGAGGAGATGGATGCCGATCCGAGTTTGGAACTGTCGCATGAGGACTTCATGGCCGGGCTCAAGATCAATCGTGATCGTCGATGAAACTGAGCTATCACCGGCGGGTTCAGGCGGAGGTCGATGAGGCGGTGGATTGGTATGAGGAGCAGAGTGCAGGACTGGGAGAAGATTTCTTCGCGAAGTTAAAGGATGCCCTGGCTCAGATAGAAGCGCGCCCGGAAGGTTTCAGTTTCTGGCTGGCTTCATCCTCCGTCCGGCGGGTGAAATTGCGGCGCTTTCCATACGACGTGCTCTATGAAATCCGGCCTGGGCGGGTTCGCGTTCTCTGTCTGCGGCATGAAAAAAGACATCCGCGTTACGGGGTCGGGAGATCGTAATTCTTCACGGACCTCGGTCGCCGCAGTGGACCCCGACGTAGTCCCGGCATGCCGAGGTGGGATTCCGGACGTAGGTTGGGTGTGTTTGGCGTGTCGATCCCTCCCACGCCCCACAGTTCCCTTCGCAAAACCGCCCGACTCTGGGCGGCACCGAAGTCATGCGGCGTAAGCACACGCTGGCAGACGGGCGGGCTGTCGCCACACCCATCCTACGCCCCATTCATGAACCGCAACGCGGTCCCGTCACGGGCGATTCGCTGACGCAGGGACGTGTGGGTGACGGAACCTCGTTGAGGTTCATGATCCGGCGGGGTTCGTGGGTGGCGCGGTTCCCAGGAGAGCACTCGCTGGCGCTTCCCCCTTCGCTCTTCGAGCTTCGGAGGACAAGCTGGCACTCCTGGGCTGCATGACGAAAGCCCGTTGGGCTTTGGGGATGTGATCGAGACGGGCCAGGCTGCGGAGGCAGTTTTTTGATTATTTGCACACTGACCCCATCTCGCCTACGGCGGTTTGAACTGGGTTTGAACTGGAACATGGGTGACACTTGTACCGGGGACATAGGTTACACTGCCTGCTCCGTATTTTGAGGGTGTTTACAGCCAGGCAGCGAGCGGAGCGAGTTGCATGGCTGCGATCCCATCCCCGTCTATGAAGACCCGCCGCCCCCGCCAGACGATCCCCAGTTCCCACCAGACGACCCCCCATTCCCGCCGGCCGACCCCGATCCCGTTCCAGTGTAATCCCTTTTGAAGTCCCCGCCCGCAGCGCTTACCGGTCCGCACCCCGGGCCGGTAAGCCGCTCACCCACGCACGCACGCCCCCATGAAAAAGCCGCTCCTCACACTCCTCCTGCCGCTGCTGCTTGCCGCCACCCTCCTTTGCACCCTGCGCGACAAAGACGGCCCCGCGCCCACATCCCGCGCCCCGGCCCACGTCGTGGCCGCCCCCGCCACGCAGCCCTCACGCCTCGCCATCCCTTCGCCCGCCGATCAGCGGGCCGCCTTTGAAGCCGTCGTGCAAAAAATCGAGGACCAAAATGAAAAGCTCCGCGAGCACGCCACCAAAGCCTTCTCCAACATGAGCCCCAGGCTCCAGCAGCGCCTCCTCGCCACCGTCATGCGCTTTCGCGAGCCGCGCATCCGCCAGCTCTTCAGCACCTGGAAGCTCGATCCCCAAACCGCAGACACCGCCATCAAGCTCATCGAAGAACACCAGGCCGAAGTCATGACCCGCCGCAGAGACTTCCTCATGTCCGGCATCCACGGCGCCCCCGACTACCGCATCGATAAGAGCGTCAATCAGGCCCTCGCCGAAGTCCAGCTCACCGCCCTCCTCGGCGAAGCCCGCTCCGCCGAACTCCGCGCCCTCGAAAAGAAGCTCGATGCCGAATACCTCGCCCGCGCCCTCAGAAACGCCACCGACTAAGAGCCTGTCCAGTGAACAGCCATGATTAGTTCGGGGGGCGTCTGGCGTTGGCGAATCCAGGCGAGAAGGCTTGGTTTGGCTGGCGGAGTTTTGGGCGGGGGGCTCCAGTGGTGAGCCGCCGGGTCATCACGCCGATGAAGGCGAGGTAAACGAAGGCTTCATTCTAAATTAGGCAGTCCTTGGGAATCCAAGGCCATCGCAGCCTCACGTTCCCGGACCGCAACGCGGTCCCATCAGGGGCGAGGCGGCGCCGCAGGGACGTTCGGGTGACGGAACCTCGTTGAGGTTCATGATCCGGCGGGGATCGTGGGTGGCGCGGTTCCCAGGAGAGCACTCGCTGGCGCTCGGCACTCCTGGGCTGCATGACGAAAGCCCGTTGGGCTTTGGGGTCTGAGTGTGGTGGATCAGGCTCGGAGTCAGTTTTTTGATTTTTTGCACCTTGACCCCGGTCCCTGACCCCGTTTCCCCCTGGTCGAGGGTGTACCGTTGTAGGCGTCGCTCTCATGAATGTTGTAGAAAATGGACATTCTTGTTTTGAGCGATCTCGGGATGTCATCGAATTCTCTGAAGCGCTTCGACAATAGGTTTGAAATCCCTGCTAAGTTTTTGCCCCTCAGCAATCTCATTCGCAGACATTTCTGCTTCTAGGCCTGTCCGCAGGTCTTTGGATGGACCAAGTCCTTGTCCCGCCGCCAGATTGAGCCATTTATAAGCTGTCACACGATCTTTAAAAACTCCCGTTCCCGTCGCGTAACTCCATCCGATATTGGCTTGCGCTTGAGCATGATTTTGACTTGCGGCGCGAAGCCACCACCTCATGGCTTCCTTTTGATTTATCTCTACGCTGAATCCGGTAGCATGGAAGACTCCAAGATTGAACTGCGCATCAGCAAAACCTTGGTCAGCGGCTTTCTTTGTCCATGTTAAAGCAGCTTCTGGATCCACGGTTACACCTTCTCCATGCTGATAGCATGATCCCAACGAACATTGGGCCATCGGAATATTTTTATCTGCAGCTAGCTTGAACCACTTAACAGCCTCAACGTAATCGCGTGGATATATTTGGCCCTCATAATAAAATAGGCCAATTGTGAGCTGCGCCGGTCCATAATCTTGCTTAGCAGCTTCAGTCATCAACTGGGTAGCTTTTGAAAGCTCTTGAGGGACAATTTCGCCTATCCAATAAACTGTAGCCAGCCAGTACTTAGCAGGTAGGTGACCTTGATCGGCCGCTGCTTTGAAAAGCTCGACTGCCTTTTTCCCATCTCCCTTGATAAGGAGGCCATCATAATAACAGGCCATTCAAACATTTCCGTGTGATGCGGAGTGACGAAAAGAGAACCAAGTAGCCAGAATGGACACAAAAGCATGGGAAGAGTTGTTGGGTGTAGCCGCGCCTTGGAGGGTAGTGGGCATGGAAATCAATGTCGCGCA
>JAIPJY010000016.1 GCA_021733925.1 Prosthecobacter sp.
CAGCGTGATCCAGCAGATCAAGGCGGCCGCACGAGGCTTTCGCAGCTTCGCGAGCTACCGCCGTCGCATCCTGTTCTTCTGCGGCAAACTTGACCTCAAACCCGTCCTCTAATCACACGACAATCCCCGAAGAACCGATGAAATGCTGCAACCGCCCGAAATAAATCATAAGTCAGCCCTGGATAAAATTAGCGGTGTCATAGATACGATTGCCAATGCTTTAGCTAAAGGACGCCTATCCACAATGGAAGAACTTGTTGGAGCGGAAGTTCTAGGCGACCTTCTTGAACACGCCGAGGTGTTGCTTAAAGCGAATTATAATCTTGCCGCTGCGATCATCCTTCGTGCGGTACTTGAAGAGCGGCTTCGCAAGCTGTGCACAAGCAACAGCTGCGCACAAGCAACAGCTGCGCACCAACCACGCCGCGACCTACAATCGAAAACTTCAAGCAGTCGCTGTATAGCGCTCAAATCATCGACAAGATCGGGATAAAAGATATCGACTGGATGGCTGGCGTTGGAAATGCAGCGGCCCACAATTTGCCAGAATATGAGGATGACGATGTCCCGCAGCTTTTCCAACGCGTCACAGCATTTTTGGTTCGCTTCTCCGTAACATGACTCCAAACCATGAACACCCGAAGCCAGATGAGGCACTCAGTACGCGCATCGAAGTGCTCGCAGCCAAATCCACTGAAGGCACGCTGACCACCGACGAGCGTGATGAATACCAAGGTTATGTTCGGGCCAATAAATTTGTGTCCACGTTGAGGCGGCAAGCCCGGAAAACGCAATCTGAGCAGGCGTTGTGATCCAAGGGAACTCATCTGAACTCCGTCCATTCGTCATTCCTCATTCTGGTTTCGTCATTCCCCTCATGCGCCTCGTCCTCCAACGCGTCTCCTCCGCCTCCGTCACCGTCGATGGTACCATCACCGGGCAGATCGGCACGGGCCTGATGATTCTTGCCGGCATCGAGCACGAGGACACGATTGAGGATGCGACGTGGCTGGTGCAGAAGCTCACGCAGATGCGCATCTTCTCCGATGCGGAGGGCAAGATGAACCTGAGCGTGAAGGACATCGGCGGAGAGCTGCTGGTGGTGAGCCAGTTCACGCTGCATGCGAGCACGAAGAAGGGAAACCGCCCCAGCTTCATCCGCGCTGCGCGTCCTGAGCACGCGATCCTGCTCTATGAGCAGTTTCTGGCGCTGCTGGAGGCGGAGATGGGCAAGCCCGTGGCGCGCGGCATTTTCGGTGCCGACATGAAGGTGGCGCTGGTCAACGACGGGCCGGTGACGATCTGCATGGACTCGCGGGCAAGGGAATAAATCCAGATATAACGGCCTACGGAATACACGGAATACACGGAATACACGGAAGGCACGGAAGGCACGGAAGGCACGGAAATCAGAGCTCTGAAATTCCAATTTCCGTTTGTTCCTTGCATTCCGTAGGCCAACAAAAAAAGAGGCGGACCGAAGTCCGCCCCTCTCACTGGGTTTTCAGGTTTTGGGGAAATATCAGGCCAAGCGGGGCTTGACCAGCGTTTCGAGTCGATTCACGCCACGACGGATACGAGCTTTGATCGTGCCAAGTGGCTCATGCAATCGCTCGGCCACTTCGGCCTGGGTGAGGCCGGTGAAGTAGGTCAGCTCGATGGCTTCGCGCTGGTCCTGGGTGAGGCGGGACACGGCGCTGTGAAGAATCGTGTCACGCTCTTTGAACTCGAGGTTTTCGTGGCCGGAAGGCTCAAACTCGTATTGGTCCTTCTTGTTCTCGGTTTCGAAATCGTCGTTGAGGCGGGAGCGGCGCTGCTTGGAGCGGATGCGGTCGATGGCACGATTGCGGGCCAAGGTCGTCAGCCAGGTCAGCGGCTTGCCTTTACGGGGTTCGTAGAGGTGGGCTTTGTTCCAGACCTGCACGAGAACCTCCTGCATGACGTCCTCGGTGTCGTGGTGGTCGTTCAAGACGTTGGAAATCGAAGCGAAGATGAGTCCGCTGTATTTCTTGTAGAAGGTCTGGAAGCTGGCGGAGTCACGTTCCGAGATGCGCTTAAGGAGTCGAATGTCTTCGACGACATTGGCGTCAACCTCAGGGGAATTTTCAGTCATGTTCATGGTGATTGGAGTTACCTGACAGGATGGAATAATTGCGACAAACATCCATTCGTCAAAGATTTGTTTTGGTTTTGTCTAATTTTAAATCGAATTTTGTCTAACTTCTGAAGCCATCGCAAATACATGGCCACCTTAAGGTATGACGGATCGGGTCTGTTTTTATTCCCCCCAAATAGCGATGGCTCAGCGGAGCCGGCGGTTTCTGGGTACACATCATGGTCACATATCTCCATCGGCCCCCGGGCAGGGTCCAGATGTAGAAAGATTCAAACTGGCCGTCTTTTCGGGCCGCTACTTGCCTTTTTTCTTGTTCGCACCCGGCTTGACCGCCACCCCGCGCCCATTGGGCTTGGCGGGGTCATACGCGGCATTCTTCGTCGGTATCAGAGCCCCCACGTCTTTCTGCCAGGCCTGCAGTTCGGCAAGCATGGCCTTCACCCGCTCAGGCTCCTGCGCGGTCAGATTCTGGGTCTCGCTGAGATCGTCTTTCAGATTGAAAAGCTCCGGCTGGTCCTGCTCAAACCACTGAATGAGTTTCCAGTCGCCACGGCGCATCGCCGCACCGGGGGCGCCGCCTTGATTGCCGTAGTGGGGGTAGTGCCAGAAGAGCGCGCGCTCGGGCAGGTCCGCCTTGCCTTCCAGCAGGGGCCGCAGGCTCACGCCATCGATTTTCGAGGTCGGCTTGGTGCCGGTCACGTCCGCCAGCGTGGCGAAGTAGTCGGGGCTGATCACCGGCGTATTGACCTCGGCCCCCGGCTTCACCACGCCCGGCCAGCGCACGATGAGAGGTTCGCGGATGCCGCCTTCATACAGCCAGCCCTTGCCGCCACGCAGCGGCAGATTGGACGTAGGCGAGCCCTCGCTGGTGCTCAGCCCGCCATTGTCCGAGGTGAAAATGATGATCGTGTTTTTCGCGAGTCCCAGTTCGTCCAGCTTGGCCAGCACCTTGCCCACGGCAGCGTCCATCGCCTCCACCATGCCTGCATACACCGCATGCTCCTGCACCAGGCGCACATCACGCGGCTCCTCACGGCCAAACTTGGGCTCCAGCCCGAGCTTCTGGCGCTTGGCCTCATACTTCGCCTGCAAATCGGGGCGCGACTGCAGGGGTGTATGCACGGAGTAGAACGAGAAAAAGGCAAAGAACGGCCCTTCCTTGTGGGCCTCGATGAACTTGTTGGCCTCCGTGGCGAGTCGATCCGGCAGGTGCTCGCCGGGCGGGCCGTCGGGCAGGCGCGGATTGCCATAGGGAACGAAGTATTTGCCGGGACCATACGGACCACCGCGCTCAATGCCGCCCATGTTGACGTCATAGCCTTGATTCTCCGGCCAGAAGCCCTCGGGGCCGAGGTGCCACTTGCCTGCGAAAAAGGTCGCGTAACCGGCGCTCTTCATCAGCTCGCCCAGTGACACCTCCTCATGCGCGAGGCGGTCCGAATACGGAGCCGGCAGCAGCAGGGTGTTGCGCTTCCAGCCTTCCGGCTTCAGCGGCGAGCCGATGTAGTCGGTGATGCCTGTGCGCTGGGGCCAGCGACCCGTCTGCACGGCAGCGCGTGTGGGCGAGCAGACCGGGCATGCCGCATAGGCGTCCGTGAAACGTGCGCCCTCTTTGGCAAGAGCGTCAATGTGGGGCGTCTCATAAAAGGTGCTGCCATAGCAGCTCAGATCACGCTGGCCGAGATCATCGACGAGGAAGAAAACGACATTGGGGCGGTCAGCGGCGTGCAGCGCAGCGGTGAAGCAGCCCAGAAGGAGCAGTGATTTCCAAAACATAGGGCGAAGGGAACGAACCGCCCAGCGCCGACCTTGCCCTAAAACCCCGGTTTTGGCCCCGCCTTCTCCCTTGCACCCAGGCCGAATCCGCCGACTCTACGCGCCCTTTTTCAGCCATGATCCCCAACGCCTACCGTACCCTTCACTGCAACGCCGTCCGCTCAGAGCACATCGGCCAGACCGTCACTCTCTGTGGCTGGGTGAATTCGGCCCGCGACCATGGCGGCGTCATCTTCATCGATCTGCGCGACCGCGAAGGCCTGACCCAGGTGGTGTTCCGCCCGGAAGAAAACGCTGAACTCGCCGCCCTGAGCCACGACCTGCGCGACGAAGACGTGCTGCAGATCACCGGCAAAGTGGCCGCACGCCTCACGGGCACGGAAAACGCCAAGCTCGGCACCGGCGATGTCGAAATCGTCGCCACTGAGTTCAAGATCCTCAACAAGGCCGACGTGCTGCCCTTTCAGCTCGACCGCGAACTGTCCAACGAGGACATGCGGATGAAGTACCGCTACCTGGACCTGCGCCGCGAGCGCATGAACAAGAACATCCGCACGCGCCATAAGATCACCAACACCGCGCGCAACTACCTCGACGCCGCCGGCTTCATCGAAGTCGAGACGCCTATCCTCAGCAACCCGACGCCCGAAGGCGCGCGCGACTTCCTCGTGCCTGCCCGCTTGAACCCCGGCCGCTTCTACGCGCTGCCACAGGCCCCGCAGCAGTACAAGCAGCTCATGATGGTGGCTGGTCTTGAACGCTACTTCCAGATCGCCCGCTGCTTCCGCGATGAAGACCTGCGCGCCGACCGCCAGCCTGAGTTCACCCAGATCGACATCGAAGCCAGCTTCATCGAGCGCGAGGACATCCTGAACCTCGTCGAATGCCTGCTGGTCAACATGTTCAAAGCCGGCACCGGACGCGACATCCCCTCCCCCTTCCCGCGCATGACCTATCAAGAGGCCATGGACCGCTACGGCTCTGACAAGCCGGACACGCGCTACGGCAACGAAATCGTGGACATGGCTGACGTCTTCGCCACCAGCGGCTTCAAAATCTTCCGCAGCACCATTGAAAATGGTGGTGTCGTGCGTGCCATCAACGCCAAGGGCTTCGCCGGCATCACCACCGGTCAGATGATCCGCCTCAACGAGATCGCCACGCAGGCCGGCATGAAGGTCAAGCAGCTCGCCTTCATCAAGGTGGAGCGCGATGCCAACGGCGTGCTCGAATACAAGAGCCCGCTGTGGAAGTTCTTCAGCGAAGACGAGCAGAAGGCGCTCATCGCCAAGCTCGAAGTCGTGGAGAACGACATCGTGTTCTTCTATGCCGGCACCTGGCAGGAAGCCTGCGACATCCTTGGACGCGTGCGCGTCGAGATCGCCAATATGACCGCGCTGACCAAGGACAGCACTGCCTTCAACTTCCTGTGGGTCGTCGATTTCCCATTGCTCGCCCACGATGCCGAAACGCAGAGCTGGGTGGCCGTGCATCATCCCTTCACCCGTCCGAAGACGGAAGACATCCCGCTCATGGACGCCGGCGAGTACGCCAAGGTGCGCGCTGAAGCCTATGACGTGGTCCTCAATGGCTACGAACTCGGCGGCGGCTCCATCCGAATCCACGAGAGAGATCTGCAGGCCAAGATGTTCAGCGTTCTCGGCGTGAACGAAGAAGAGCAGGCCCACAAGTTCGGCCATCTGCTCGACGCCTTCCGCTTCGGTGCACCTCCTCACGGCGGCCTCGCGCTGGGTCTGGACCGCATTGCCATGCTGGTCAGCGGTGAAGACAGCATCCGCGAAGTCATCGCCTTCCCGAAGAACAACAAGGGCAGCGACATGATGACCGACAGCCCGACCCAGATCGACTTCAAGACCCTTCGCGAAATCTACATCCAGAGCACCTGGAAGGAGAAGAAGCCGGAGACGGCTGTTGCCGAGGCGCCTGTGGCGTAAAGTTGCTTTGTTGCTGTGCAGCAAGAGATCCCCTGTTCCGCAAGGACAGGGGATTTTTACTTTCTCAGCGCCACCATCAACGCGTCCAATTCCTCGCGCACCGTGTCCTCATCGCTGACCGTTTGCGCGATCTCCGCTTTCACGGCCTCGCGAAAACGTTTCCGCAGGCGGTGGATCGCGACTTTCACGGCTTCGATGCTCATGCCGAGTTTCGTGGCCGCATCCACTTGAGGTGTCGCATCGGCTTCCGCCGTCAGCCACGGCTTCAGAGCATCAAAGTGCTCTGATTTGCCATCGTCACGCATCTCGGACTCCAGACGTCCCAACGCACGCGCCAGCAAGGTCAGCGCCCATTGGCGGTCAAACGCGGCATCCGGTGCTTCGGCTTTGACATCCGCGATTTGCAGGCCCGCACCGGTCATGTCGGATTCGCCATCGATCACGGCATGAACTTGGCCTCCACCACGCTTGGCCGCATGATCATGATCGCGTTGATTGGCGGCAAAGCGTTTCAAGATCATGAGCAGGTAGCTCCTAAATTTTCCACGCAGCGGATCAGCACTGTCAATGGTCCCACCCGCGAGCAGCTTGGCGAAGAAGTCATGCGCAAGATCACGCGCCACATCCTCAGCACGCCCATCACGCCGCAGAAACGCGACCACCGGCGCATAGTAGGCCGCGCACAGTTCACTGAGGGCTGCCTTCGCCTGCGTGTCCTCGCCGCGAGAGCGGGAGACAAGCGTCCAGCGGGTGTCGTGGAAGGAGGAGGTCATGGTTTGACAGCCGACGCGGATTGAGGGACATTCCCTTCATGAAAACCGCGACCATCGATGATTTGCGGCACCGGCTCACCATGGTCTTTTCGTGGCTTGAGTCGGGCGAAGATGTCGTGGTAAAATCTGACGCCGCCACCCATGCCAGCAGCCCGGGCAAGGTGGACTGGACTCAAAGCGCGGCATTTCGTGACCGCAGCCAGGAGCATGCCCTGAGTGCAGCGGAAACTGCGGAGCTGTACGAAAGCTACAAAGGCGAGCATTGAAGAGAGTCCATGATTCTCTGCGCTGACACCAGCTTTCTGCTCTCGTTCTACGGATCGGATGTGAACACCGCCGCCGCGCTTTGGCATGTGCAGCAGCACCAGGCGCCTTTGTTGATCCACGAAGTGAGTTCGCTGGAGTTCGAAAACGCCGTCCGCCTGCGGGAGTTTCGAGGAAAGCTCTCTGCTCACGAGGCCTCCCGAATTACCTCCGGCTTTCAGGCGGACATCGGCGCGGGCCGAGTGGTGATGACAGCACTGCCACTGCCGCTTCTCTTTCAAACAGCCTCCCGCCTCTCGGCGCTGCACACCCGGACGCTGGGAAACCGTGCTTATGACATTCTTCAGGTGGCGGCGGCCCTCGTGGCAGAGGCAGACGAATTCCTGAGTTTTGACGCACGGCAGCGCCAACTGGCGAATGTGGCGGGACTCAGGGTGAGCCCGTGAACGCCGTTCACCTCCGCATCCATGCGAATAGCCGACGCCACATGGAATACGGTGTAACATTGAGCGGGAGACAAGCGTCCAGCGGGTGTCGTGGAAGGAGGAGGTCATGGCAGGGGCGGGATCACCACATGAGGGAAGGTCACACTGTGCTTCTTGCGGTCGCGAAACTGAAAGGATTCAACCTCACGCAGAGGCACCAGGAAGCCCAATCTCTGGGCAATGTTCCCTCCACTTCCGCTCCACGATAAGCCAAAGGACCCGGTGCTAGTCCCGTTCTTCAACCGGGCCACAGCGTCATAGAGTGTGTCGTCAGAACCCATGGACCATGAGACAAAGGCATGATGCTGAAGGTCATCTCCAAAGCCGGCAAGCATGCAGTCACTCCCTAGCGTCATGGACCCATTGAAAGTGGACGGAAGCACACTGCCGGGCTGCCACGGACCGATGCTATACCGCAACGTGATCTGCACTTCTGTGGGAAGCCTGCCAACGCGCCCGGGACTGAGAATATAACCGAGCAGTGGCGGATTCGGACGCCCTAAACCTCTGGAAGGACCAACGCCGCTATTAATACGATCCTTCAGCGGAAGACCGTTTACATCGGCTATTTCGACCCCTACCATGCTGTGCGCATCGAAGTCAGGATGCTCAAACCAGAGCTGCAGCCAGCAGTCTTCGTCGTTGGGTCCGTTGTGATCAGAGCCTCGAGACTTCGTGACGAGGAGCTCAGACGCCTCGTCATCCACCAGCTTTCCCTCTGGAGTATATATCGGCCACGTCCACTCCTGCCGATTGCGTTTCATTCGCGTGAAGCGCAGCACGGGCTGGCGGTCCAACGCATGTGCAGTCCCCTTTTCCACCAGTGGAGGAGGCTCGGAAATAGCGACGGCAGCTGTGTTAACCGAACTCGGCGAATAATACGGAAACAGCATCTTCCCAATGATCTTGTCCCACGGCATGAAGAACTCCTCAGGTTTGCCGCCGCGTTTCAGCAGCAGTCCTTTGGCTTCGACAGCAACCACACGCGCGAGCCACGTCTGCCCGTTCTCATGGGCATAGGCGATGAGATCTCCCTGCGCGAAACCGGTGTCGAGATGCGAGGCGATCCAACGGCTGTTTTTAGCCACACCCGGTTCATTGCCACTCGGAATAAAATAAGGCCGGGCGATGAACGAGCGGACGAACAGCATCAGCACGACCACGGGGACGACGAGTTCAATGTTACGCACGAGCCGATGGGGCTTGATCGGCGCACGGCCCACCGGATGCCGGTGCATCCAGACCAAGGTGGAAACCACCGAGGCCGCCACACTGACAAGTATCAGCGTAAGTGCGGCCCAGGAGTAAGCGTCCTGATGGCGTGGCAGTTGATAAAAGCCCGCGATGCCTGCGGCGATGATGGTGAGCGACCAGAAGAAGAGGTGCTTGCCAAAAACGGCGTTCACGTCATACCAGCGCTCATTGGAGGAGAACGTGGAAGGCAGGCGCACGCCATAGAACGAGTTCATTGGGATCAGACGCAGCCAGAGCGGCAGGCTGAGCGCTGATAGGAGTATGCCAATGAATTCGATCACAGACGCAATGAAGAGATGCTCAGTCACACCCGCCTTGCCCGCATGGGACCAGTGGCGGGTCATCCAAATGAGGGCCATGAATAACAGGAGCGAAGCGGGAAGAAGCCAGAGCACGCGGGAGGGGCGCTCGTGCCATGCTGTCGCCCGCTGAGCACCACCCAGCGCTTCATATTCGAGCTGCCTGCGGGCCCACCACGACACGAGCACGGAGGGAATCACCATCGGCAACCAGATCCAGGCAATCAGGAAGGTGCTTTGATCGGAGATCCATTCCAGCAGCGACAGCAAGGGGGGCATCTCCCCCGGGGCCTTGATCACATGTGGCGCATGAACCTGACCGCCCATGCCGCTCACCAGCGCATAGACCTGCCCGCCATACCCATGCACACCTACCGCAAAACCTCCCACTGCCCCCCAGCCCAACGCAATACCTCCAGTGGCCAAAAAGCCCACGCTCATGCCTCCGTAGGCCAGCAGCAACGCGAGGGCCAGACCGCCAAACGAAATCAATCCAAGGCTCAGCCCACCGAGCGCCAAGACACCGACGGCCATGCCACCACAGGCGAAAAAGCCACGCGCATACCCACCAAAGGCAAACACCCCGACAGCCCGATCTCCAAAGGCAAAGAAGCCGCGCGCCGTGTGCTTGCGACCCGTCGCGGGATCAATGCCGTGCGCGACATGCAGCAGAGGCCTGCCAAACAGCGTGCGCTTGGACTTGTACTCAAAGCTGCTGATCTGCCCGGCGGGTGAGCGCTGCATTGGGGAAGGCATGGAGGCGATGCCCTCAATCTGCGTCTTAAACTCGCCCGCGCTCTGCTGGCGCAGTGCACGATCTTTGGCGAGCGCACGAAAGACGACCTCGTCCATGTTGCCATTCACGGTCGATTTTTCGGATGGCGCGGCGAAGCGGCCCAGCGGCAGCTCGCCGGTGAGCATCTCATAGAAGACGACGCCGAGGCTGTAGATGTCCGCACGATGATCCACGCTGCCGGGCTGTTCGATCTGCTCAGGAGCCATGTAGGGTGCGGTGCCGAGCTTGGCTCCGCTTTGCGTGAGCATCATGCCGCCGTCGCCTTTTTCATCGAGGATCTTGGCGATGCCGAAGTCGGCGATCTTCACTTTGCCCTTCGCATCGAGCAGGATGTTCTCCGGTTTGATGTCGCGATGCAGCACGCCCTGGCTGTGGGCATACTGCAGGGCCTCACACATCACAGGGATGATGTTCAGCGCCTGCTCCGGCGTGAAGCGGCCGGCACGCATGGCCTGGCGCAGGTTCACGCCATCGACGTATTCCATGGTGAGGAAGCAGAAGCCGCCGCTCTCGCCAAAATCATGCACGGTCACGATGTTCGGATGGCTGAGCCGTGCGAGCACGCGCCCCTCTCGTGTGAAACGCTCAGGAAAGCCCGGCGTGGCCGCGAGCGACTTGGGCAGCACTTTGAGCGCAACGACGCGGTCGAGCCTCGGCTGCCGCGCACGGAACACCGCGCTCATGCCGCCGTGGCCGATGAGATCGAGGATTTCGAGATCAGGAAACGCGGCGGCGATTTCCGCCAGTGAGGGCAGATCCAGATGGGTGAGCGGGAGCGTGTCGGCACCGCCGTCCGTCGGCATGGCGGCAGCGGCCATCAGGTCGGCAGGGTTCAGTCCGTGGAAGGGATCGGAGGATGGCGTGGAAGAGTCCATGATACCGGCTGCATGGGGAAGATGGCGACGAAGGTTACACACGATCCTGCGGCTCAGGCTAGAAACTTCATTCCAGGGCATGGAATCCCTTGTTGCGGAAATGGGACGGCACCGTCACACTCGCGGCCCAACCTCCCCAACCCGCAACCATGCGCCGCATCGCGCTCCCCACCTTTTTCCTGCTTCTCATGTCGATCTCCGGTTCGTCAGTCGCTGCCAGCGTCGAATCTTCCGTTTGGGGAAAAACCCCGGCGGGTGAGGAAGTGCGGCTTTTCACGCTGCGCAATGCCAGCGGAATGGAAGTCAAAATCACCAACTGGGGCGGCTACATCGTCTCGCTCAAGGTGGCGGACAAAAGCGGCAAGTTCGCTGATGTGGTGCTCGGTTTTGACTCGCTGGACGGTTACCTCGGCAAAAATCCTTTCTTCGGCTGCATCGCGGGACGATATGCCAACCGCATCGGCAATGCCGTGTTCAAGCTCGATGGCGTGGAATACAAAGTGACGGCCAACTCCGGCAAGCACCAGCTGCATGGCGGCAAGGAAGGCTTCGACAAAAAACTCTGGTCAGCCAAAGAGGTCCCCAATGGGGTGGCACTCAGCTACACCAGCCCTGATGGCGAGGAAGGCTACCCCGGCACGCTGAAGAGCACCGTGACCTACACGCTCACCGAAGAGAACGGACTGCAGATCGACTACACGGCCACCACGGACAAGCCCACCGTGCTCAACTTGACGAACCACGCCTACTTCAATCTTTCTGGAGAAGGCAGCGGCGACATCCTCGGCCACGAACTGACGCTTCCAACGGATCAGATCACGGCCACCGATGACGACCTCATCCCCACGGGCGAGATCGCCAGCATCAAAGGCACGCCGCTGGATTTCACCGCCCCGCATGCGATTGGCGAACGCATCGGCGCGGATTTCAAACCTCTCATCCAGGGCATCGGCTATGATCACAACTACGTGCTGCCCGGCAGCGGCATGAAGCTGGCGGCCACGGTCAAGGACCCCGCCAGCGGCCGCGTGATGACTGTGCGCACCACCGAGCCCGGCGTGCAGCTTTATACCGGCAATCATCTCAATGGCGTACCGGGCAAAGGGGGGCATATTTATGCAAAGCGTCATGGCTTCTGCCTCGAAACGCAGCATTATCCCGACAGTCCGAACCATCCT
Organism: Prosthecobacter sp.; assembly: GCA_021733925.1. Lineage (GTDB taxonomy): Bacteria > Verrucomicrobiota > Verrucomicrobiia > Verrucomicrobiales > Verrucomicrobiaceae > Prosthecobacter. Next base: position 11,772 of record JAIPJY010000016.1, read on the forward strand.
TCCTTCCCCAGCGTGATCCTGCGCCCGGGTGAAAAATTTAGCAGCACCACGATTTACCAGTTTTCCGCCGAGTGAGCGCCACCACCACCGTCCTGACCGATCGAGTCCCCCTGTTTGAATCTCAGCCACCTGCCTTCATCCAGGAGCAGGATTTTGCCGCAAGGCAGTATCGGGGCCGTCGTGACAACCAGGAAGACTACTATGCCTTTGCCGATGCCGCCGAACCGGAAGAGCGCAGCCTTGAGCGCCTGCTCCTTGTCATCGGTGACGGCCTTGGCGCGCATGCAGGGGGCAGCGTGGCCAGCTACATCGGAGTGAACGCCTTTGTGCGTGCCTACCATGAGCAGGACGGTCCGCATTCCTGGAAGCTCAAGCATGCCGTCGAGACGGCGAATGAAACTCTTGGTATCATCACCAGCCGCATGCCGAGCGTGGCCCCGCCCATGGGCACCACCATGGTGGGAGTGCTCATCACACCGAAGACGATGGAGTGGATCAGCGTGGGCGATTCACCGCTCTTCCTCTTCCGCGAGGGCGAACTGATCCGCCTCAATGCCGACCACAGCCTATCCCCGCTCATCGATGCCCGTGCGGATCGCGGCGAGATCACCCGTGAGGAAGCTGAAAATCACCCTGACCGTCACACACTGCAGGCCGCCCTTCTGGGCATGCCCCTGGCAATGATCGACACTCCCGCAGAGCCCTGGCCTCTGAAAAAAGGCGACATCATCATCTCTGCGAGCGATGGCATCTTCACGCTCACCCACAAGGCGCTTGAGGAACTGCTCAGCTTTGGCAAGCACACCACGGCGGACAAGATCGCCGACGCGATCATCTTCGCCATCCGCCGCATCAACAACGACCGTCAGGACAACACGACCGTCGGTGTGGTGAAGATCGGGTAGAAAGTACTCCCGAACTTTAGTTCGTTCTGGAGAGGGTATTCCCCTCGCCCAGGCACCCAGACTATGAGCTAAAGCTCATGAGTACTTTTCTGCTCACAGCCCCAGCTCCCGTTTCACGATGCCGACACCAGCCACCATGCTGGCGAGCTTCTTCTTCGCCGCCCAGCGTGCGGTCTGGCTGAGGCCGCAGTCGGGTGCAAAGACGAGCTTGTCCGCAGGTGCATGTTTCAAACAGGCGCGCACCGCAGCGGCGATCTGCTCCGGCGTTTCGATGTGGTAGCTCTTCACGTCGATGATGCCGACGGCGACATCGTAGCGCTCGGCCATCGGCTTGATGACCTCCAGCTCGGCGTATTCGCGGTTCGCCATCTCCACGTGAACCTCGTCGCAGTGCAGGTCGAGGAAGGCCGGAAACAGCGGCGCGTATTTGCGCCAGCCGACGGGGTGGCCTTTGAAATTGCCAAAGCAGAGGTGCGTGCAGATGCGCGCCTTGCCGTAGCCGCTGCTCACGGTGCGGTTGAAGATGTCCACGAAGCGCTTGGTATCCTCGCGGTAGCCGTAGCAGCTCATGCTGGGCTCATCGACGCAGATTTCCTCCGCGCCCGCCGCCACGAGATGGGCGATCTCCTGATTCACGATGGGCAGCAGGGCCTCGGTGATGGCGTAGCGGTCCTTATATTGTGCATTCGGTGCCAGCCGCCCACTGAGCGTGTAGGGCCCGGGCACGGAGACCTTCAGGCGCTTGCCGGTGTGTGAGGCCAAACGCCGCAGGCGCTCAAACTCCTCCACCACGCCCAGCCCACGGGGGGCGCGCAGTTCACCGACGATCTCATGCTTGCCGCGCTGATCATGCGCCGGCGGCCCAAATCGCCGTGGGCTGGCCGGTTCGAGCGCGATGCCCTCGATAAAACCGTAGAAGGAAAGGTTGAAGTCAAAGCGCGTTTGCTCCCCGTCCGTGATGACATCCAGCCCGGATGCGATTTGATCCTGAATGGCCACCTGTGCGGCATCGTCCTGCATCTCAGCGATGTCTGTGCTGCCGAATTCAGCGAGGTGCCGGGCTGAAAACTCGAGCCAGCCCGGAAACGGATAACTGCCGATGACGGAGGTGCGGAGCGGTTGGGATTGCATGGTGGGAAAGCTTATCGACGCAAGTCACTCAGCGTCAAAGCCAAGCCGCAAAACACAACCGATGCGGCGGAAAGGTTCATTCAGCTCAACCCTTTCTAAATTAAATCTTAGTTTAGTTTGTATCTCCTATACTAGTTATAGATAGCACTATAACAACCAACTAACCTTATGATACCTAACTATTCATTTTTATTTGCTGTAGTTAATTGTTTTATCTTTACATCGCTTTACTCCCAAAGTTCAATTGTGGGTCCCGGTAGCAGCTACAGCGATATTTTCCCATCCTCCACCCCTGTCACCTATGACGTTCCCGGTGGAGGGCTAGTTTCGGTCACGCTGTCCAACGGCTCTATCAGCGCCAGCCAGGGTCTTTGGAACCTCACCGCCCAAGGGGGGGCCAATGCCACAATTCTCCTAAGCCTGACCGAGTCTGCCGCACAGACTACCCTGACCGGCTCTTTACTGACTTTTGGCATCAGCAACGACAACAATTCCCTGCTTGGCATTCTAGGGGGGGGGCACCTCCATCCATTATGCGTGGCAGGCGGATGCTTATTTCGACACCCCTGGAAGCGTCCTCAACTATACTCCCAACACCCACTACAGCGTGAGCTTTGATGTGGATGGCAACAACGGCCTGCTCAGTTCCACCGCAGGATTGACCCCGAGTTTTACCTTTGAACTGATCGATGGGGCTGGGAACTCCCTCGCCAGCAGCAGCAGTACGCAGATCAACATTGCCGGCCTGCTGGGCACTGGTGTGACTACAGGCACCGTGAATCTTGACTACATTCTGGACGGCACCGCTCCCAGCGGTCCCATTGGCGTGCGGTTCATAGGAGATGCCACCGTCGGTGCCACTGCTCTGAGCCTGGGAACCACCTATGCCACCATCTCGAACCTGAGCATCACCACCACCCCCGTGCCAGAACCCGGCGGCAGCGTGCTGATTGCCTCCGTGGGTGCCCTGTTGCTGCTGCGCAGGAGGAGGCTGGGATTGAGCTAGACAGTCTGATGCGCCTCACTGGTCAGTCTGGCGAAGGAAAATCAAGAAACACGACGAGGAACATCGACGCCACGTAACCAGCCGCCAGAATCGCCACCTGGAGGCACAGCCTTTTGCCCCATGTCATTCGGATAAAGAGCCACCATGGGCTTAAGGCGCAAACGATCCAAACGAGTGCCGCAGCGGCATACGAGAAGTAAAGAACCACCAAGTTCCATTTGGAACCACGCCCATCCATGATTTCGGCCATGACTTGTTCCATGATCAGCGCCGTCATGTGTGCGGGCATGGCCATCCAAGCCCAGGCCGACTGCAAAAAATCGATGTGGTAAAAATAACCCGGCAAGCAGGTCACCAAAAACAAGAGATACACCGGCCCACAGACTCTCAGGCATCGTTGCGTTGGTGATGACATTTTGAATACGGTCATACTCCCAGTTTCGCGTAATACTTTGCGATACGCCGGGCGTGCTCGTCATACGCGGCTTCAAACAGTTCGGTGGCCTTGGCGGCACCGACAACCGCTCCCGCCGTGAGTACCTTCGGTGGCTGACCGGCTTTGACCAGGCGGTCGGCGACTTCGGCTTTGACGGCGTTCACCAGCAGGCAGCCGCCGACGGTACTGCCGGGGGCGACTGGGGTGTCGAGGTTTTCAATCTTGATCATGGCATCGCCAACGGGTGCGCCGGTGTCGAGGACGATGTCGGAGAAGTCCTGGAGCTTTTTACCGTCGCGGTGGCGGCTGGTGCTGGCCTCGCTGTGCGTGGTGCTGATGATGGCGACGACTTTGACGCCGCGCCGCTGGAATTCTTCGGCCATCTCGACCGGGACCACATTGCAGCCACCGCTGGAAATGACGAGGGCGCTGTCTCCGGGCATGAGATCGAAGTTCCGCAGGATGCGGTTCGCCAAACCGCTGACGTTTTCGAGGAACATGGCCTGGCGCTGGCCGTTCGCGCCGACGACGAGGTTGTGGAAGGTCAGCGAGAGTTCGACGATGGGATTGAAGCCGGGAAAGGAGCCGTAGCGCGGCCACATTTCTTCCACCAGAATGCGGCTGTGGCCGGAGCCAAAGACGTGCACCATCTGCCCGGCGAGAATCGTCTTGGCGAACATGTCGGCGGCCTGTTGGATGAGCTGAAGCTGATCGCGGACACGGTTGAGGAGGCCTTGGCTGGCGTCGAGGTATTGGAGGGCGGGGGTCATTTAGAGTTTGGTTTCTGGAGCGTTGAGTCCTTCATGCCAGCAAAGCCAGCCTGAAAATGAGGAGATGGCATCTGCACTGCGATCATCCATCCATGGATGCGCCTGCTGCAAGTGCGCTCGGTAGCCTAGTTTAAAGTCGTCTGTCCATGGAACCCCTCCAGGAAAGTTCCAGAGATAGTCCTCGGCATTTTTGACAAGCTCATTCATTTCTGCAGTGATTTCCTTGCTGACATCCAGCAGTTGATTTGCTGATAGATGCGCCTTCAGACGATCTCGATCAGGTATAGTCCAGATGAACGCGCACAAAGCTTCATTGAGCATCTGAGGCGTGGGCGTCATAGGCTTAGCAGATTGAAAACGGAGCCGAGGCATCCGGCGCTGTCTCCGAGCTTGGCGGGAACGATGCGGGCCTGATGGCCGCCGGGCCGCCATTCGAAGCCTGCGAGAGCTTGTTGCAGCGGATCAAACAGACGGGCACCGGCACCGACGGCAATGCCACCGCCAACGATGACGACTTCGGGATCGAGCACGTTGACTAGCGAAGCGATAGCCGCGGCGAGGTGGCGGACGGAGGCCAGCCAGACTTTGGCGGCGTGTTCATCGCCAGCACTGAAGGCGTCGAGCAGTGCGTGGGTGGTGGAGTAACGCCCTTCGCCACGCATGGCGATGGTTTGATTGCCGATGGCGTCTTCGAGGCTGCCGGGGGTGTTGAAATCATCGCACGCGGCATTCGCGTCGATGGTGATGTGACCTAGATGGCCTGCCCGGCCGATCTTGCCACTCAAGAGGCGTCCGCCACTCCAGATAGCGCCGCCGACGCCGGTGCCGAGGGTGAGCATGAAGGCGTCCTGCGTGTCCTTCGCAGCTCCGGCCCAGACTTCACCGAGCAGCGCGGCATGAGCATCATTCAGCACGCGGCAGTCGCGCTCCAGAAAGGCGGACCAGTGGAATTTTTCGAGCCCGTGCATGCGGCCCGGCATCCAGTCGATGCAATGGCCATCGGGGTTTGCCAAACCGGGTGCAGAGAGCCCGATACGGAGTCTTTGCCCGGCCTGCGCCTCGAACTCATGCACGATCTCACGCACGGTGAGAGCGAAGCGTGGAGTGTCGCCATCGAACTCACCATCGCGGGTCGGCCGCGAGAGCGTGGCAAGCGTCTGAGCGCTGGCCGTGTCCACAAGCGCGGCTTTGATGTTCGTGCCGCCGAGATCGATTCCTATGGCCTGGTTCATGATGCGCTGAGCTGCCCCTCGCTGACAGTCCAGCCGCCATCCACAGCGAGGACTTGGCCGGTGATGAATTGAGAATCGGCCGAGAGCAGCAGCAGAGCCGCAGCATCGCAGTCAGTGGGCTGGCCGATGCGGCCGCCGTCGAGGGGTTGCTTGGTTTTGACGAAGTTCATGATGGCGTCATTGCTCACGGCGCGCTGGGACATCGGCGTCTCGACCAAGGCGGGGGCGATGACATTCACGCGGATGTTTTGCGGCGCGTAGTAGGCGGCGATGGATTTGCTGAAGCCGATGATGCCCGCCTTGGCAGCGGCGTAGGCATGGGAGGCGAAAAACTGCGCGGAGGGCGAGTAGCCGAGCACGCTGGCCATGTTGAGGATCACGCCGCCGCTGCCCTGTTTCAGGAACTGGCGCACGGCGGCGCGGTTCGAGTAGATGACGGAGTTCAAATTGAGGTCGAGCGTGTAGTGAAGCCCCTCATCGGTCATTTCATGCAGCGGGCCGTCTCCCCGGCTGCGACCACTGCCGCCGGCGATGTGGTAAAGGCCGTCCACTCTGCCGAATTCGCCCACCGCCACCTCCACCGCACGCTCCGCCGCCTCCGGCGTGGCGGCATCTGCGGCAAACCCGCGTGCGTTTGGGCCGAGGGCTTCCACAGCGGCATCCACATTGACCTGCGAGCGGCTGGAAACGACGACCCGGACTCCCGCCGCTACGAGTTTTTTCGCAGCAGACAGACCCAGCCCCGTCGTGCCCCCCATGAGGATGATGTTCTGGCCGGAAAGGGAATGCATGTTGAGTGAAGGAGTCGGACGTGCGATGTCGTTGTTCAAGCTCACTCATGAACACACGACGTACTTTCCTGCGCAACCTCTCAAGTTTGGCTTTTACGGCTCCATTGATGGCGGATACGCCGAAGTCGAAGAACACCGTGTGTTTTTTCACCAAGCACCTGCAAGGGCTGAGCTTCGATGACATCGCCAGCCTGGGCGCGGAAGCGGGCTTCAATGGAGTCGAGGCGCCGATTCGACCGAAGGGACACATCGAACCTGAGAAGGTGGTGGATGAACTGCCGAAGTTTGTCGAGGCGCTGAAGAAGCAGGGCCTCGAAATGACCATCATAACCTCCGGCATCAATGAGGTGAGCAAGGAGCAGCGCACGGAAGAAGTGCTGCGCACGGCGGCGAAGCTGGGCGTGAAGCGCTTCCGCATGAACTACTACAAGTATGACCTCAAGCAGCCGATCTGGGAGCAGCTCCAGGCGGTGCGGCCCAAGATCAAGGACCTCGTGGCCCTGTGCAAAGAAATCGGCATCCAGCCCATGTTCCAGAACCACAGCGGCAAGGACTACTTCGGCGCGCCGGTGTGGGACATCTTTTCCATCATGCGCGACTATCCGGCTGCGGACTTCAGCTTCGCCTTCGACATCCTGCACGCCACCTGTGAAGGCGGTCTGTCCTGGCCGCTGGAGTTCAATCTGGTCAAAGACCATATCGGCGCCGCCTACTTCAAAGATTTCAAATGGGACGGCCGCAAACAGGTGACCGTGCCCCTCGGCCAAGGCCAGGTGGACCCGGCCTACGGCAAGATGCTCATGAAAACCGGCTACACCGGCCCCATTTCGCTGCATCTGGAGTATCTCAAGGGCGATCCCAAAGACCCCGCCGTGCTGAAGGAGTTCCGCGAGGCGCATGTGCGCGATATGAAGACGCTGAGCGGGTGGCTGGGGTGGGCGTGAAGCCGCACCTGCTATTAGGGATAACCTTAGCGCCATTATACTGATGCTCCGCGACAGCGCCGATTGCCAAGCTGATGTGGACCGATTCGTCCAGCGAGTCAGTCAAACTGAGCTTGTGTGGTATCTAGCCTCACAGGCAAAAACAGCATCATGCGATTCGCATGCCGAAAACGAGGATGGCGAGCCCCTCACGGCTCTTCTATTTTTTAGTGACGAGGCTTACGCGAGAAGATGCCAGAAGGTACATTTTGAAGATCACGAAATTTGCAGCATTTCTCTGTTTGACTTCCTTTTCCGATGGTTGCCCGGCATGAGCGGTGATGGGGTTCTAGCTGGCCCCAACTGGAATCAAGATTTGGTTGGTCTTGAACTTGATCCTTTTCAGCTGCGCGAGACCATTGAAGCAGCGCTGTCGCCAGAGCAAGCCTTGGCACACGCGACCAGATATCGCCAAATCACTCAGTCCGATGGACGTGAGCCCGCATTGACACCACCTTGACTCCCTGCCTACGTCCACGTATCCTCATGCCATGATCGCCGAACGCTTTCCAGAGATCGCGCAATTGCCGGACGAGGACAAGCTGACCCTCATGGCCGAGCTGTGGCAGGATGTGACTGACGATGCGGCTGATGAAAGCCCTGAGCTGGCAGCCTTTGTGGAGCAGCGGTGGCAGGAATATCTTCAGCATCCCGAGCGTGTCTCGCCGTGGAGCCAGGTGAAGGCGCGCATCCTCGCCTCCCGTGCATGAAGCTCGAAGTGATCTGGACATGGGCCGCCGAGGCCGACATGCAGCGGCTGTATGCCAGTGCGGAAGATAATTCCGAAGGCAGCGGGAATCAGCTCCTTTCCGAAGTCGAAAAGGCCACGGCTCTGCTGCTTTGTTTTCCGCAGATGGCCGTGCAATGGCGGTCGCCGGTGCGCCGGCTAATTCTGCGACGACGCCATCTGGCGCTCTTTTATGTCCCCGAGCCACGTGGCATCGTCGTCATTGGAGTTGCGGACCTTCGTGGGGATCCTGACAGTTGGTGGAGCGAACTGCAAGGGCGGCTGCCTTGACTGGCACCCAGTTTTGGAGAGGCGGCAAGCCGCCCATCTTTTGTACCGCCGCCAAGAGGGTTCACACAGCCCTTGCACGCTCGCCGGAGCGCCCTACACTCGCCCTCCCCCCCTTCCACCCACGCAATGAGCACCCACGTCAAACTTTACATCCCTGGACCCGTTGAAGTCAGCCCTGACACCTTTGCTGCGATGGCGCAGCCGATGATCGGGCACCGCGGCAAGGGGTTTCAGGACCTTTACGCCGAGATCCAGCCCATGCTGCAGACTCTCTTCGGCACGAAACAGCAGGTGTTTCTGAGCACTTCCTCCGCCTGGGGCGTGATGGAGGGTTCCATCCGCAATCTGGTGAAGAAAAAGGTGCTCAACTGCTGCAATGGCGCCTTCTCCGACAAGTGGCTGGACGTGTCCAAGCGCTGCGGCAAGGAAGCCGAAGCTTACACCGTGGAGTGGGGCCAACCGGTCCGCGCTGACGAGATCGACAAGCGCCTCGCCACCGGCGAGTTCGACGCGGTGACCTTCATCCACAATGAAACCTCCACCGGCGTTCTCAGCCCCATCGCGGAAATTGCCGCGCTGAAGAAGAAATACCCGGAAGTGATGTTCATCACGGATTCCGTGTCCGGCTTCACCACCGTGCCGGTGAATTTCGACGAACTCGGCATCGACGTGCTGCTGACGGGTTCCCAGAAGGCTTTCGCACTGCCTCCGGGCTTGGCCCTCTTCACCGCCTCTGAGGCGGCGATGGCGCGTGCGGCCACGATCAATGATCGCGGCTACTACTTCGACTTCCTGGAGTTCAAGGCGAACGGCGAGAAGAGCATGACGCCGAGCACGCCATGCATTTCCCTGATCTACGGCCTGCGCCACCAGCTGCAGAAGATCTTCGCCGAAGGCGTGGACAACCGCTACGCACGCCACGCCAAGCTCAACGGCATGGTGCACGAGTGGGTGAACCGCAACGGCTTCGAGTTCTTCGCCCCCGAAGGCTTCCGCTCCAAGTCGCTGACCTGCGTGGCGAACAACAAGGGCATCGACGTGGCGGCCTTCATCGCCCTGCTGAAGAAGAACCACAGCATGATCATCGACGGCGGCTACGGCAAGCTGAAGGGCAAGACCTTCCGCATCTCGAACATGGGCGACGAGTCCGAGGCCAGCATCAGCACGGTGATCGCCGCGCTGGATGACAGCCTCGCGAAACTCTAAGCGAGTCCATTCCAGCCCGCTGGGGTATCCATCCTTTGACGAACGGCCCTGAGAACTCAGGGCCGTTCTTTTTTTGGACTGCGGTTGCGCAGTGAGGCACGAACGCAGCCACCGCTTTCGCAGGCAGGACGGCCTACGCCTACGATACGCACCTCGACAGACCCTTCTCCCCGGCGCGTGCAGACCAGTCACTTCATGCAAACCACGAGACGCTCGAAAGCGGTAGCTTCGATGCAGGCTTGCGCCGTGCATCTGCGCGACCGCACTCCAAAGATCCTCGCGAGCCCACGTTTCTGGTATGGACTGCGGTCGCGCAGTGAGGGGCGAGCCCCCTGCCCTGATCCGGCCTGTAATCACAAAGCTGTGACGAGGAGAACCCCATTTTGGCACATGTGCTGCTTATAAATAGACATTCAGATGGAACCAACCCGCATCATTCCGATCTCATCAGCCCGCAGCTCTGCGGGTGCGCAACCCACCAACATCGTTCGAATGGAACCTGATCCTGGTCTCATCAAGATGGAGTCCTTTCAGGGACGCGAATCTCTTTCCGGAGGTGATGCCGAATCCGCCCAGCGCTTTGCAGGCGAGGTGAAGTATGTCGGGTATTTCGCGGACAAGCTGGCTGAGACACTCGGCATGCGCTCCCTCCAAATGGCGATTGTGGAGGATCGCCAAGGCCAGACGGCCATCAGCGCAGGACAGCAGCCGGGCAACTGGCACGGGGTGGTCAGCACCAACAGGCGCTCCATCAAGCAGGTGCGCGAATCCCTGGCTCGCTGATTTTCCTTTGCGCTCATGAGTTTGAACCCTGTGATCACCTCCGCCGCGTCGTTGCAACGTCTGGAAGGAGTGGCTGGAGTGATGCTGTTCAAAGGCAGAAACACGATCCACCGCCAGATGCCTTTCTCCGACACGCGTGCGGACAATCTGCGCGAGATCATCACCCAGATGCTCGAAGGCTACCGTCAGGTGCGGCGGAACATCCACCAGATCTATCTGGAACTCGATGGCGGCGTGCTCCTTGCCGTGCTGAATGATGAGGCGGTGATGTTGTTCTTTCTCACCTCGCGTGCGGATCCTGACCTGGCCGCCAGCGCGGCATCGGTGATGCTCAATGATCACGCCGCGCTGCTCAAAACCGCCTCCGCCGAGGAGCAGCCCGCACCCAAGCTGCCGGAAGATGGCATCGAAGAACTCGTCGTCACCAGTCCGCGGGCTCTCTCCCAGCTCACTGACAAAGCGGAGACGACGGTCAATCAGTGGGGCGCTGTGAGGCAGTGTGTGGAAGGCGTGCTGGGCAAGGTCATGGGCCGGGCCCAGGCCGCCAATCTGATCCAGCGCACGATCACCGAGGCGAAGATCTCCGACCCCTACCGCCTCACTTCCACCGCCGTTCGCAAGCTGGCCGCCAGCGTGATCGAGCAGGTGCCCAACACCTCCAAACGCCGTCAACTTCTCGGTGAACTCGAAGCCTCGCTCGAACACCTGGACCTCTGAACCCGCCCTTTTTGCATGAATCTAATCCGCATCTGCTCTCTGGCTTCCATCGTCTTTCTCACCATCTCCCTGCCGTCTGCCTCAGCTCAGGACAGCAGCAAGATTGAGGCGAAGCTCGACACGATCATCCAGAAGCTCGACACGAATCAAGGCACGCTGAACGAGGTGGCGAAAGCGGTGAAAAAGGAAGGCTCACCCGCAGCTGAAAGCACGCCGGCAGAACCTGCAAGCGCTGCTGTGAAGGCGGACATCGACACCGTGCAGGTGAATTTGAACGTGGTCTGGATGGTCGTCGCTGGAGCGCTGGTCTTCATGATGCAGGCAGGATTTGCCATGGTGGAACTGGGCTTTGCCCGCGCCAAGAACAGCATCAACATCATCATGAAGAACTTTCTCGACTTCTGCATCAGTGCGCTGGTCTTCATGTTCCTCGGTTTCGGCCTGATGTTTGGCACCAGCGCGAGTGGATGGATCGGCACGGACGGTTTCTGGCTGGCCAATCACGCGGCGAATGATTCCATGTGGGCCTTCTGGTTCTTCCAGGTCGTGTTTGCCGGCACCGCCTGCACCATCGTTTCCGGTGCCATGGCGGAACGCACCAAGTTCGTGGGCTATCTGGTCTATGCGGGCCTGCTGGCCGGTGTGGTCTATCCCTTGGGCGGTCACTGGGCCTGGGGCAGCTTTGGCGGTGGCTTTGGCATCGGCGGTGAAAAGGGTTGGCTGGAGGCGATGGGCTTCGTCGATTTCGCTGGCTCCACGGTGGTGCATGGCTGCGGCGGTGCGTGCGCATTGGCGGGAATCCTCGTCGTGGGTGCAAGGCATGGGCGGTTTGCCAAAGATGGCACGCCGCGCCTGATTGCCGGTCACAACATCCCGCTCGCTGCTCTGGGTGTTTTCATCCTGTGGTTCGGCTGGTTTGGCTTCAATGCCGGGTCCACGCTCATTGGTGACGGCTCGATCGGGCGCATCGTGGTGAACACCACGATTGCTCCTGCGGCAGGTGCCCTTGCGGCGATGATTTCCATGTGGTTTGTGCAGGGTCGCCCGGATGTGGGCATCACTCTGAACGGTGCCCTCGGCGGACTGGTGGGCATCACTGCCTGTTGCGCCAACATCTCCCCGGCCTCTGCCCTTGTGGTCGGTCTGATCGCGGGGATCATCACCACCGTGGCCACCATCGCGCTGGAGCGCATGCAGATTGACGACGCCGTGGGTGCGGTGCCAGTGCATCTGGTGAATGGCTGGTGGGGCACTCTGAGTGTCGCCTTGTTCGATCAGGGCGGCTTTGATGCGCAGAAGCTGGGAGTCCAGGCGCTCGGCACATTCTCCATTACGCTCACCTCGTTCATCATCTGCTTCGTCATCTTCAAGACGGTGGACTTGCTCGTCGGGCTGCGTGCCACGGACAACGAGCAGATCGACGGCCTCGACTTCTCCGAACACGCGGCGAACGCGTATCCCGACTTCCAGACGACCGAACAGGCCTGAGGCAACCTTGGGCAGGTATTGCGCAAGATCTGCGGCGCGTCCCGGACGCGGCTGTGCGTTGATTCTGGGTCATGATCAATCTCACCCGTCTCTACTGTGATGTCGCCCAGCCCATGGACCACCTGCGCTACGGGCGCGGCCATGGCTCTCCGGCCTCCGCCGCTGAACGCCGCCCGATCGTCGTCTGGAACATCACCCGCCGCTGCAATCTGAAGTGCGTCCACTGCTACCAGGATTCCGATTCGAAATTCTACCCCGGCGAGCTCACGTGGGAGCAGTGCAAAGGCGTCATTGATGATCTCGCTGAATACAAAGTGCCCGCGCTGCTGCTTTCCGGCGGCGAACCGACGATCCACCCGCACTTCTTTGAACTGGCCGAATACGCCACCGGCAAGGGCCTGCGCCTCACTCTTTCCACCAACGGCACGCTGATCAATCCCGAGTGGGCGCAGCGCATCAAGGACATCGGCTTCTCCTACGTCGGCATCTCGCTCGATGGGATGGGTGCCACGCATGATCATTTCCGCGGCAAGGTCGGAGCCTTCGACAAGGCGGTGGCCGCATTTCGAAACTGCAAGGCGGTGGGCCAGAAAGTGGGTCTGCGCCTCACTCTCTCCAGCCACAACATCGCCGATCTCGATTCCATCCTCGACTTCATCGAACGTGAGGACATTGAGCGCGTCTGCTTCTACCACCTCGTCTACAGCGGACGCGGCGCCGATCTCATGGAAGTGCCGCATGAGGAGACACGCGGTGCCATCGACAAAATCCTCGACCGCACTGCCAAGTGGGCCGCGAGCGGCAAACCGCGTGAGGTTTTGACCGTCGATCAACCCGTGGACGGCCCCTACCTCTACATGCGTCTGAAACGGGAGAACCCTGAACGTGCCGCGCGTGCCATGGAACTGCTCAGCTGGAACGGCGGCGGCGCGAACAGCAGCGGTACCGGCATCAGCAACATCGACACTCAGGGCAATGTGCACCCCGACCAGTTCTGGCACGAGCTCACTCTGGGCAACGTGAAGGAGCGCAAGTTCAGCGACATCTGGAGTAATCGTGACAACGCCACGCTCAATGCACTGAGGGATCGCAAACAGCACCTCAAGGGAAAATGTGCCCAGTGCAGTTTCCTGGATGTGTGCGGTGGCGGCTTCCGTGTGCGCGCTCTGCAGATGACGGGAGACCTGTGGGCACCTGATCCATCCTGCTATCTCAATGAGCAGGAGATAGGTCTCGCTCAAGCAGCCTGAAGATATTCAGTTTAGCCAGTATGGCAATTAAGGCAATGACACCGTAATGACGGGATTTTGACGAGCTGTTTTCTTGCCCTTTGATCAGACTCCTGCAAGCATTGACAGGCGGCATGTGGAGTCACGACTCTGCATCAAAGTCATCACCTGCATTCCTTCAAATCCATGAAAGCTTCGAGTTGTCCCACCGCCTGTGTTGCGCGTCTGTTCGCCCTCCTGACTCCCGTTTTTCTTCTGACCCAATGTGCCATGCCGCCGCATCAGGCTTGGCACAGCATTCAGACTCAAGGGCTGCTGCCCTACCTGAGTTCTTCGAGACAGTCACCGCCATTGCGCACCGGAAGCCTGTACTCCCAACGCTTTTCTGTCCATCCTCAGCGCAAAAACTACGGCTCCTCCAATTACACGCCAAACACCTATTTCAGCACACTCTCCACAGGCTTGGGCAGTTCCAGCTATGTGCCTCGTAAGCGGTCGATCAGCCCCTCACGGGAGCGCAGCCCGGATGTGAAAATGCCAGTGGAAGAACCCACCCATGCTCACACTCCGCAGATCAGCCAGAATACGTCACCTGTCAGCTCAACACCCAAAATCAATGACAGTGACCCAGTCACGGTTGAAAGCCTGCCTTATGGCACCGCGGTTCCTGGCCGCATGAACATGGTGAACAGCCCCTTCGCTGGTAAAACCCAGCTGGTCGATGTTTCCGGCATGAGTGCGGGCCAGACGGTGAAATGCCCCTACACCGGAAAATTGTTCAAAGTACCGCCGACGCAGCAGGCCGCGAACCGCACGGAGCCACGCTTGGAACCCAAGGTCGATGCCCCCAAACTCAGCGAAGAACCCCAAGAAGGAGATAAAAAGCCCTAAAAACGGCTTTAAACCGGGTTTTGTCACTCCCCAAGGCTGGGAAACCGGAGGCGGACTGCATTTGATGTTGATTCGACCTTGATCGGTGGAACTCTTGCCGCCCTCAAAACCGCAAACGACAACCGATCATCAATCATGGGTCAACAACTGAACAAAGTCATCAAACGCCGCCGCCGTAAGCTTTATCTTGCCCGCAAGAAAGCTCTGGCCAAGGCCGGCGTCTCCCGCAAAGCACGCGCCGTCAAATCCGAAGCCAAAACCGCCAAGAAGGCTCCAGCCAAGAAAGTCGCCGCCAAGAAGGCCCCGACCAAGGCCAAGGCTGCTGAAGTCGCCGCCGAAGCCGCTCCTGCTGAAGTCACTGAGACCGCTGCCCCTGCTGTTGAAGCTGCTGCTCCAGCCGTTGAAGTTGCTGAGACCGCTGCTCCTGAAGCTGCTGTTCAGGAATAAGCGAAAGCGGTTCGCCGGACAGTCATTTCAAAACAAGACCACCGTCATGGCCTGCCGTGACGGTGTTTTTTTGTAGCGAAGCGCCACCGGCCTGTCGCTTAGCGGAACCATAGGTTACCGCCTGCGCCTGAATTCGTCGGGGCGCTGCTGGGAGAGGTTGCATTGTAGCCATCGTAGTAGCCGCGCTCAAAGCTGGAGCGATAGCGTGGATCATAGCGCCCCACCTGTGCCGATGGATCGGCCACCCGCCCTCCTGTGCGGTCACGCAGACCGTAGTCGTAGCCTTGATTGTAGGTCGGATCGCGCGGTGGTGCTTGTTGCGCAGTTCCCTGCTGCGGCTGCTGTGCCGCTCCCTGATTGGGATAGCCAGCGATTTCCCGGCGGCTGTTCATCGTCAGACCATAACTTTGATTGTAGGCATCACGATAGGCCATCTCGGTGTTGCGGTCATAGCGCGATGAATTGCGCTGGTAGTTTTGACTCTGACCTTGCTGTGCATCGGCCTGTCCGTCCTGCTGGCCACGCTCAAACGCCATGCTGTTCATCTGCGATCCCTGATCCCGCATGTCCTGGCGGTATGGGTTCGCATAGGTATCTGGACCGTTCGGACCGTAGTAGGGGTCCGTGCATTGCGTGAGCAGCAGCGGCAGGATCAGCGGAGCGAGGAGAGATAATTTCATGATGGAATCCAAGGGAAAGTAGAAGGCCCCGCACTGCGTGGCAAGGCCGCAATCTCCGACGTCACTGACGTGCTTTCTGTTCAGCCTGAATTTGCCGCAGACAACCCTTCGGAGCCTGCGGCAAAGCTGCCGGCTGCTACTTCTTCCCCTTCGCCGCCGCCGCCGTGAACCAGTCGCCGCCACCACCGCCGCCAAAAGGATTGCCCATGCCGCCGCCGGAGCTGCGCTGGCCACCGCCGCCGCCGCTGGAAAAGCTGCGTTGACCACCGCCTGGGCCACCCGCAGGGCGTGGACCTGCGCTACCCTGCTTCTTCTCAAAGTCAGGCTTCGATTTCATGCTCAGGGCGATGCGCTTGCGCGGTATGTCCACTTCCGTGACTGTCACTTGCACGCGCTGCGCCACCTTCACGATCTCCGCCGCATCCTTCACAAACGTGTCGCTGAGCTGGCTCACATGCACAAGGCCGTCCTGATGCACACCGATGTCCACGAAGGCGCCAAAGGCGGTCACGTTCGTCACAATGCCCGGCAGCTTCATGCCCACGGTGAGATCCTTCATGTCGTTCACACCTTCGGCGAAACTGAAGACCTCGAACTGTTTACGAGGGTCACGACCAGGCTTCGCGAGCTCGTTCATGATGTCCTGCAGCGTTGGCAGGCCCACGTCTTCGCTCACATATTTCTTCAGGTCGATCTTCTGGCGCAGATCAGCGCGCTGCATGAGATCCGGCACGGTGCAGCCGATGTCCGCCGCCATTTTTTCGACGAGCGGATAGCGTTCTGGATGCACCGCGCTGGCATCCAGCGGATGGGAGGCATCACGAATGCGCAGGAAGCCTGCCGCCTGCTCGAAGGCCTTGTCACCGAGCCGCGGCACCTTCATAAGATCCTTGCGGCTCTTGAAGGGACCGTTCTCATTGCGAAAGGCCACGATGTTGGAAGCGTGCGTGCTGTTCAGGCCGGAAACGTAGCTGAGCAGCTGCTTGCTGGCCGTGTTCAACTCCACACCGACGCCGTTCACCGCGCTGATGACGACGTGGTCGAGGCTCGTCTTGAGCTGGTTCTGATCCACATCGTGCTGATACTGGCCCACGCCGATGGATTTCGGATCGAGCTTCACGAGTTCCGCGAGCGGGTCCATGAGACGACGCGCGATGGAAACGGAGCCACGCACCGTGATGTCTTGAGTCGGGAACTCTTCACGTGCGACTTCGCTGGCGCTGTAAATGGAGGCGCCGCTCTCGTTGACCATGATCACCGGAATCGAAGCCGGCATGCCGATCTTCTTCACAAACATCTCCGTCTCCCGGCTGGCGGTGCCGTTGCCGATGGCAATGGCCTGGATCTTGTAACGATCCACCAGATTGAGCAGCAGGTTCTTCGCATGCAGCAGACCATTGCCTTCGCCGAGCAGGTAAATCACATCGTTGTAGAGAAGCTGTCCCTGCGCATCGAGCACGACGACTTTGCAGCCGGTGCGGAAGCCGGGGTCAATGCCGAGCACGCGCTTTTGTCCCAAGGGAGCGGCCAGCAGCAACTCGCGCAGGTTGTCAGCAAACACGCGCACAGCTTCCGTGTCCGCTTTCTTCTTGGACTCAAGACGTGCCTCAGTCTCCATGCTGGAGCTCATCAGGCGCTTGTAGCTGTCAGCGCAGGCGAGCTTCATCTGGTCTGAGCAGGTGTTGCCGCCTTTGACGAAGAGGTTTTCGAGCAACTTGACCGCGGTGTCTTCCGCCGGCTGAATGCGCATGAGCAAGTAACCTTCTTTCTCCCCACGACGGATGGCCAACATGCGGTGGGAGGGGATGGCTTTGAGCGGCTCGCTCCAGTCGAAGTAGTCGCGGAACTTTTGCGCCTCTTCGTCCTTCTCTTTGCCGAACATGACCTTGGAAACAACCGTGGACTGCTCCGCGAAGAACATTCTCAAAGTCGCACGTGCATCCGCATTGTCGCTGATGCGCTCTGCGATGATGTCGCGCGCGCCGCTAAGCGCATCGGCAGCATCTTTGACACGCAGTTCTTCGTTTTCGTGATCCGGGTTCACAAACTTCGCCACTTCGGCAGTCAGATCGACGCCATGCGTCATGAGATTGGCCTCGATGAAGTCTGCCAGCGGCTCCAGACCTTTTTCCTTGGCGATCGTGGCGCGTGTACGGCGCTTCGGACGGAACGGCGCAAAGATGTCCTCCAGTGCATTCATTGTTTCGGCCTTGTCGATCTTCGCACGTAGGACGTCCGTCATCAGCTTGCGTTCTTCGAGTGATTTCACAATCGCGGTGCGGCGATCATCCAGCGCCACCAACTGTGTCATGCGCTCCTGGATGTTCTGGATCTGCACTTCATCCAGAGACCCGGTGGCCTCCTTTCGATAACGGGCGATGAACGGCACGGTGCCTCCATCGGCAAAGAGTTTGGCCGTCGCGCCGACCTGGATGGCCCGCAGGCCCAGCTCCTTGGCGACACGCTCGACGTGGGTGACATTGATGTTGAGTTCGTTGGCAGCAGACATGGTTGGGAAAGTGAAAAGTGAACGTTAAAAAATCGGTTGGGATGAGTGGAGTTAGCGAGACGATCACGG
The DNA here is from genome assembly GCA_021733925.1 of Prosthecobacter sp. GTDB lineage: Bacteria > Verrucomicrobiota > Verrucomicrobiia > Verrucomicrobiales > Verrucomicrobiaceae > Prosthecobacter. The sequence continues at coordinate 30,063 of JAIPJY010000016.1, forward strand.
GCAGCAACCATTCAAGATCACATGTGAAAAACTTTTGTCGGAGGCATGGCTTGACATCGTGTTGCGAAATTTCCAGGGCTGCATCGTATTGAAGCTGCATGAAGAAATATTTCGTGGCTTTTCTGGTTTCAACCTGTGCATTCGCCGCTGAAGACTGGCCTCGCTGGCGTGGGCCAAATGCGGATGGATGCTGGAATCCGAAGGACATCCCTGCGGACTTTGCCAGGAATGAGCCCGTGAGACTTTGGAAAAAGGAGATCAGCGCCGGATTCGGCGGTGTAACCGTAAGCAGCGGACGGGTGTATGTGATGGACCGGCTCAAGACGCCCAAAGAGGTCGAACGCATTCTGTGCTTCGATGCGGAGAGCGGCAGAAATGTATGGCAGCACAGCTGGGAAGTCAGCTACGGCAGCATGGAATATGGGACCGGGCCGCGTTCATCGGTGAACATTACGGATGACAAGGCGTACGCCTTGGGTGCGACGGGCGTGGCATTGTGTCTCGATGCTGTGACGGGCCAGGTGATGTGGCAGGTGGACACGGTCAAAACCTTCGGGGCGAAGATTCCGAAGTGGGGTTTTGCCGCGTCGCCGGTGATCGATGGAGATCGAGTGCTGCTGCATGTCGGGGCGAATGCCGGCTCAGTCATCGCTTTGGACAAAAGTTCCGGCAAAGAAGTCTGGCGTGGCGGACCTGATCCAGCGGGCTACTGCACACCGGAAATCATCTCGCATGCGGGCACACGTCAGCTGATCGCGTGGGGGCCGGAGCATGTGCAGAGCCTCGATCCAGAAAGCGGCCGGGTGAACTGGCTCTACCCATACAAAATCACCTATGGCGTCAGCATCGCACAACCGCTTTATCGTGACGGCATTCTTCTCGTCACAGGCTATTGGCACGGTGCGAAGGCGTTGCAACTCGGAAAGGACGCCAGGCTGCTGTGGGAAAACCAAACCGGGAACTGCGGTCTCATGTCGGCTCCATTGTTCAAAGACGGCGTCGTTTACATGCTCGACAAGACTCGCGGCCTCCAGTCCTTCGAACTTAAGACCGGCAGAATTCTCTGGAGCGATGACAACTCGCTAACGCCGAATGACAGCAATCCGCAGATGAGCCTCGTGTGGATGCAGGAATCAACCAACCTCGCCGCTTTGCTCAACGCCAACGGAGAACTGGTCTATGTCACGCTGAAGCCCGAAAAGCACGAAGAACTGGCCCGCTGGCAGGTCATCGGCAAAACCTGGGCGCATCCGGCATTCGTAGGAAATGGGATATTTGCGCGCAACGATAAAGAATTGTCAGCCTGGCGGCTTTGGTAGTTGGTATGAAACTCTGGCTGCCCATCTTCCTCGCCGTCTTCGTCATTGCCGCCGCTCCCGTAGCTGAATCGCCCGCCTGGAAGGCTGGAGCAGCCTCGGCGAAAATCACACCAGTGCAATCCATGTGGATGGCGGGTTATGCAGGGCGCACCAAACCCTCCGAAGGTGTGGAGCTGGATTTGTTCGCGAAAGCATTCGTGCTCACGGATCAGGCGGGCGGAAGGTTCGCTCTCATTACGATGGATTTGATCGGCGTGCCGAGGAATCTGCGCCTTGCTGTTGCTGAACGTGTGAAAAAGGAGCACGGCATCGAACCGGCAAACCTCGCGATCAATGCCTCCCACACGCACAGCGGACCTGAATTGCGTACGAGCAAGATTCATGGTGCGGATGATCTGGCGCTGCGTGAGAAAGAAGCAGCGGAATACACGGCCCAATTGGAGGACACGCTGGTGCGGCTGGTCGGCGAGGCCCTTCAGAAATCGGTGCCTGCACATCTGGATTACAGCACCGCACGCTGCGGTGTTTCGATGAACCGCCGCACGCCGGATGGCAAAGGCGGCTGGAGCAATTTCCCGAATCCAAAAGGCCCGGTGGATCAAACCGTTCCCGTGCTCAAAGCCAGCAGCGCGGATGGCAAGGACATCGCGATCATCTTTGGTTACTCATGCCATTGCACCACACTCGGCCATCAGAAGTTCAGCGGTGACTATGCGGGCTATGCGCAGCAGGAAATCGAGAAAGCACACCCCGATGCCGTGGCGATGTTTGCAAACGGTTGCAGCGGCGATCAGAACCCCTACCCGCGCAGGACGGTGGAACTCGCGCAGACGCACGGCAAATCACTGGCGACCTCCGTGCAGGCTGCGCTGGAAACGCACATGCAACGCCTCAAGGGCCCCATCCGCGCCGCGTATCGTGAGATACCGCTGGCCTACGACAAGCTGCCCACCCGCGAGCAGCTTCTCGAGGAACAGAAATCCACGAACAAATATCTGGTCACCCATGGCACACGCATCTTGCAGCGCATCGCCGATGAAGGTCAGCTTCCAACGACCTATCCCTATCCCGTGCAGGTGCTGCGTCTTGGCAACGATCTTACCTGGATCACGCTCGGCGGTGAAGTCGTCGTGGATTACTCACTCCGCCTCAAGCAGGACATCAAAGATCCCATCGTCTGGGTCAGCGGCTACACCAACGACGTCATGGCTTACATCCCCAGCCTGCGCATCTGGCAGGAAGGCGGCTACGAAGGCGGCGGCGCGATGATCTACGGCTCGCACCCAACACGCTGGAGCGACAAGACGGAGGAGGACATTGTCAGCACGGTGATGGAGTTGCGGAAAGCGATTGAGTAAAATCACTTTTGCTCCCGCAACAAACGGACCTGCGCCTTCAGCAGCTCAACTTGTGCCTGCTTGATCTCGACATCTGAGGCACGAGCGATATTTTTCATGTTCTGCGCCCATTTCACCCGCTTCTCATGCGCAGACACCAGATCCTGAAGCGCGGCGATCAGGCCCTCACGCTTCCCTTGTTCGTGTGCCAGATCAGCCCGCGATTCAGCCAGCGCGATTTCGGCAAGCTCCACCCCTGATCCATTCTCTGCGGAGGCACGGCCCGATTGGTACAGAGCCTCCTCAATCTCGACGAGCTGCTCCCGAAATTGGACAATCTCGGTGAGCTTTGTGATGATTTTCGCATCCGGCCCGGCCGACTCAGGAGCTTTGGACGGTTCCTGCGCAAGGAGGGTAAACGAGAGGAAGGCGGCGACAGCGGTGGTGATCAGTTTTGTCTTCATGGAAGTGGTTGGTTCACATGCAACTGCGGCCTGACTTGGCCGACGGCTCAACTGAGCACTAACGATGTCCGAGGTTGGTGATTATCGTTTTTTTGAAGATGCCGGCGACCTCGCACGCTGATCTCACGACACAAAAACAGGCCGGGAGCGAATCCCGGCCTGTTGGTGTTGAAGAATGATTTTCAATCGTCGGACTGGTGAGCCCGACAGCACATCACTTGCTGTTCTCAGCGAACTGCGCGTCGAAGATGATCTTGCTCGGCGGGAAGTCGATCTTCTTGCAGAAGGCGGCGGATTCGGTGGCACCGAACTCGCGGTCCATCGCGCCGTCTTCCCACTCGACGCTCAGCGGGCCACCGTAGTCGATGTCGTTGAGGGCGCGGATGATGCGCTCGAAGTTGATGTTGCCACGGCCGACGGACTTGAAGTCCCAGTAGCGGCTTGGCTTGTGGAAATCGACGTGGCCGCCAAAGACGCCTGCGGTGCCGTCACCGATGCCCCAGGCGACGTCCTTCATGTGGACGTGGAAAATGCGGTCACTGAACTTGTAGAGGAACTTCACATAATCGACGCCCTGGTAGCCGAAATGGCTGGGGTCGTAGTTGAAGCCGAAGGCGGGATGGTAATCGACGGCCTGCAGCGCACGCTCGGCGCTGGCGATGTCGAAGGCGATCTCAGTGGGATGCACTTCGAGGGCGTAGCGGATGCCGAGCTTCTGATACTCGTCGAAGATCGGGGTGAAGCGCTTGGCGAAGTCCTTGTAGCCGGCGTCGATCTGGCCGGGGAGGTTCGGCGGGAAGGAATAGACGAGGTGCCAGATGCTGCTGCCGGTGAAGCCGTTCACAACGCTGATGCCGAAACGCTTGGCGGCATGCGCGGTCTTGATGAGCTCTTCGGCGGCACGCTGGCGGACGCCTTCAGGATTGCCATCGCCATAGATGTGGGCGGGAAGAATCTGGGCGTGACGGGGATCGATGTTGTCGCACACGGCCTGACCGACGAGATGGGTGGAGATGGCGTGGCACTGCATGCCTGCGGCTTTCAGCTTGGCGCGCTTGTCATCGCAGTAAGCCTGGTCGGCCTTGTCCACTTCGAAGTGGTCGCCCCAGCAGGCAAGTTCGACACCGTCGTAGCCAAAGGCCTTGGCCTTCTGGATCATGGTATCAACAGGAAGATCGGCCCACTGGCCGGTGAAGAGAGTTACTGGGCGTGGCATGTCGGGTGTGTGGTTGAGTTGAGGCAGGGAAGAAGGAGAAAGATTGGCGAAAGTCGACTGTGAATGACGTTTTTTTGCGCGGCGCGGCTATTTGCGCTCAATCGCCTGGGAGCGGACCAGGGTGAAGGGGAGGTCCAGGGTGAGCTGAGCCGCCTTGCCATCCGCGTCGTTGACTTGGGCGACATTCTTGAGATTGCCGGTGATCTTGGTGTTCAGATCCAGCATGTCGGAGAGGCGGCGGACGAGAGTGATGTCGAAAGCGACCTCCATGCGGCTGAGGTAATTCATGGGCCGCTCCATGATGAAATTGCCCACGAGATGAACGGAGGCCTGCGGCCCGTCAGGGCGCTGATCCACCGCAGCCAGGGTGCATTCGATGTCTTTCGCGATCACCGCGCCGTAGTCCTTGCCACCCGACTCATTGATGCTGACTTTCCACGTCTCGCCGGCTTTGTGTGTTTGGTTGATGAGACAGGCTTCAGGAATTTCGAGCATGAGGGTGGTGAACGCCAGGTCATTGAGGAACTTCTGCTGCTCTGCGCTGGGCTTGCCACCGACCATGGCGTATTTCCATTTCCCGTTCGACTTGCGCAGACGGAGGGTTTTGCCCACCAAGGGGCCGGCCTGTTCGGCAGGGGGTGGCGCGTTGCCGGTGTAATTGACCAGTTCACAGACCATCTCGCGCACCTGCACCTCCTCGGTGTCAGGTCCCAGCAGACGCCGGACGAGGTTGACCCGCTGAACGAAGCGGCAGAAAAAGTCGTTGGCCGAATTGGTCTTCTGCATGCGGCCTTTGCCCTCCTGCACCCGCACCTCGCGCTTTTCCCGCAATTGCGTGCCGGTGCGGAGCGAAGAGGAAGCCCCGAGGTCCACAGGCCCGCCGACACTGTCTGCAGCGTTCAGATGAACGGAGATGAGCAAAAGCAGCAGGAGGCGCAGCGTGGCATGCATGCCGGGAGACTACCAAAGCCATGCGTGCCAGCACAAGCGGCAAGTGCAGGGCCAATATAAGGAGGGATCATTTCATGCTTGGCGAATACCGCCCGTTCATTCCATGATGCGCGCATGAACCGAGTGTTTCTTCTCTTCCTCGCATTCACTACCGCGATTCATGCGCAGTGGTCCACTTCGCGCATTCACGGTTCACCGGAGGCACCGAAGCCCTGCATTGCGGAGCAGACCTTTGCTTCCATCCAACTTCAGGATGCCTTGGAAATGATCGCCGTGCCCGGCGCGCATCGCTTTGTCGCTGTCGAAAAGGGCGGCAAAATCTGGAGCTTCAAGGATGCACCGGATGCGGATCAAAAAGACCTGCTCATTGATCTCAAGCCGGACCATCCGCTGTTGCAATTCGCCTACGGCATCGCCTTTCACCCACGGTGGAAGGAGAACGGCTACGTCTTCCTCTGCTATGCCTATGGCGACAAAGTTCCCGATGGCACGAAGCTCTCGCGTTTCAAGCTCACTCAGCAGGACCCGCCGGCGCTCGATCCCAAATCAGAAACCGTGCTGCTGACGTGGCGCAGCGGCGGCCACAACGGGGCCTCGCTGCAGTTCGGCCCTGATGGCAAGCTCTACATCTCCACCGGTGACGCCGAAGTGCCATCGCCCCCCGATCCGCTGAACACCGGGCAGGACATCAGCGATTTTCTCTCCTCCATCCTGCGCATCGACGTGGATCATGCGGAGAACGGCAAGGCGTATGCCATTCCACAGGACAATCCGTTTTTAAAAACGCCACAAGCCATGCCAGAGATCTGGGCCTTCGGCTTTCGCAATCCCTGGAAGATCAGCTTCGATGCCAAAGGCCGCCTGTGGTGCGGCGATGTCGGCTGGGAGCTGTGGGAAATGATTCATCTGGTGCAGCGCGGCGGCAATCATGGCTGGAGCGCGTATGAGGCGAGACAGCCGATCAAACCCGAAACCCAGCGCCCAGAGCCCATCATCCCACCCGTGGCCGCGCATCCGCACACGGAGGCGGCGAGCATCACCGGCGGCTATGTCTATCACGGCTCACGTTTTCCCGAACTGCGCGACGCCTACATCTACGGTGACTACGAAACCGGCAAGATCTGGGCGCTGTGGCATGATGGCAAACAAGTCACACGCCGTGAGGAAATCGCCGACACACCGCACAAAATCGTGACCTTTGGTCAAAGCGAGGACGGCGAGGTGTATTGGATGAACTGGGAAAAAGACACGCGCATCTACCGCCTCGCGCCGAACCCCGCCGTCGGCCAACCAAGCCAGTTCCCGCGCAAGCTTAGTGACACCGGACTCTTCAACGACACCGCGACGCAAACACCCGCCGTTGGCGTGCTGCCGTTTGAGATCGCCGAACCGATGTGGCAGGACGGCGCCACGGCGACGCGGTTCATTGCCCTACCCGAAGGCAAAAGCATCAAGACAACCAGCAGCGGCAATCCCGCCAAACCGAACTACAAAGTCGAATGGCCCTCCGAGTCCGTGCTGGCCCGCACCATCACCTGGCCAGCTACGAAGCAGCGCATTGAAACTCAAATCCTCCATTTCGACGGCGAGACTTGGAACGGCTATTCCTACCGCTGGAATGACAAGGGCACCGATGCCGAACTCGTCGCCGCGGATGGCGCAGAGTTCACCGTGCAAAAACAACCCTGGCGCATTCATGGCCGCGCGGAGTGCGCACGCTGTCACAACAACTGGAGCAGCTTCACCTTGGGATTTCAGCCAGATCAACTCGTCAGCATCGGCGGTAAAAAAACAGCCGATGCATCAGGTTTGTTCGACGGCCCGTTTCTGGATCGGCTGCCAAAACAGCTCGTCTCCAGCCATGACGCCATGGCCGATCTCGAAACCCGGGCCCGCTCATGGCTGCACGCGAACTGCGCCCACTGCCACCGCCGCCACGGCGGTGGCAGCGTGCCATTGATGGTGAACTTCGATCTGCCCACTGCTGAGACGCTGATGCTGAATGAAAAGCCGACGAGGGGTGATTTTGCACTGACAGACGCCCGGGTCATCACAGCTGGAAAGCCCGCACAAAGCGTGTTGCTCGCGCGCATTGCACGCAGCGGCAGCGGTCACATGCCGATGATCGGCGCCCACGAAGTCGATCCGCATGGCTTTCAAATATTGTGGGACTGGATTGGTCAGGGAGAGAAAACGCCCCGCCCCAACTCCCCACCGCAAACGCCCAGCGAAGCCCTCATCACGGCAAACTTGATAGCACGAAACGAAACCAAGTTTGATCCCTCACTCGTCAGGACTTCAGATCCCGCCATCGCCTGCTATTTCGAACGCTTCCTGCCACCCGATCAGCGGGTGAAGACCCTCGGCATGAATATCGACGCGAAGAAACTTCTCACCATCCAAGGCGATGCGAAGCGTGGTGGCGAACTCCTCAGCATGACCGGCAAAATGGCCGCCTGCCTTGCCTGCCACATCGTCAACGGCATGGGCCGCGATTTCGGCCCGGATTTGAGCAAGGCGGGGGCACGACTAACGCGTGAGCAAATCCTCGAAAGCCTGCACCAGCCTTCAAAGGCCATCGCCAAGGGCTACGAGACATGGATCATCACCATGAAGGATGGCAGTTTGCAAAGCGGCTTCCTCATTCAATCATCTGATGCGGCCATCACTCTCAAACTCCCCAGCGGCCAGCCACAGACAATTGCGCGAGATCAAATCCAAAGCCAGCAGCCACAACCAGTGTCGCTGATGCCCGAAGGCCTGCTGCAAGCCATGACGGAACAGGATGCTGCAGACGTCATCGCGTATTTGGCAGTGTTAAAGTAAAAATCAGGGAATCCCTGATTTATGCATTTCGCGTCATGAGTTACTGCGGCATTCATGCTCTGAAATTCGACTCTTACTTAAACCAGAAAGCTGCATACACAGGCACTTCTGGGTGCGTTTCCTTGCCATCATTGATGCACACCACACCCGTCACCTGCCCGAGCTGTTTTCAGGAATTTGAAGTCCCTTCTCCTTCGTATAACGAAGTACCATGCGATGTGGACTATGACTGCGAGATCTGCTGCCGCCCGTTGCGCATCCTTTTCACCGAAGAAGAGGGTGAGGTTTTTGGCACAGCTTACGGATTGGGAGAGAGCGGACCTTATGGGTAATTCCCAGCAAACCACAGCCTGACATTATGGTACTCCCAAGCATTCCCTTTCTTATGCCTCCCTTGCGCGTTTTCGCAGAGAATGCATTTGGCTGTTTGCAAAAACAGAAGTTGTCGTTAATCTCGAAAAGTCCCGCTGCCAGGAGTCTGGTGGATGGGAAGCTTAATCAAACAGGTTAACATCCACACACATGAAAATCGCTATCCTCACACTCATCGCGGCTTCCGCCGTTCTCTCCGCTTGCCAGCAGCCTGCTCCTCCGCCGCCACCACCACCGATGCAAATGGGCAAGTAATCAGTCCGCCGCCTCGCGCGGTAGATTGATTTACTAACCTGTGAACATCGCATGACCCGTCTTGCCACTGTTCTGTTCGCTGCGTCCTTGGTGCTTTCCGCATCCTGTGCCAGCAAGAAGGCATGTGCGAAGTGCGACGCCAGAGCGAAGGCCGACTGCAAAGACGGTCACAAGCACTAATCTGACAGGAAACTGCCACATTGCGCTGCCGTTCCCCACCCAACCGGGGGACGGTGGCTTTTTTTTGCCCTCTCAGCGCCGAATTCTGGATGCTGGGTTACCGTTTTTACTTCATTGATGGACCGCCATGCCAGACTGCCTGCTCGCCCTTGAATCCTCCTGTGATGAGACTGCCGCGGCCATCTGTACGCTGGAGGGTGAGTTGATCGCCAGCCGTATCGCCTCACAGATCGAAATCCACCGTCCGTATGGTGGAGTCGTGCCAGAAGTGGCCTCACGCAATCACATCCTCCACGTGCGACCGCTGGTTCAGCAGGTCTTGGCTGACGCAGGCAAAACGCTCGGCGACATGTCAGCTTTTGCAGCCACGAGCGGTCCGGGGCTGGTCAGTTCACTGCTCATTGGCACTTCGATGGCCAAGGCGCTCGCCATCGCTGAAAACAAGCCCTTCATTGCCGTGAACCACATGGAGGGCCATCTGCTTTCACCTTTCATGAATGGCCAAGGCCCGGTGCGTGCCTGCGTGGCACTCATCGTCAGTGGCGGACACACGATGCTCGTGCGCGTGCACGGCGTGGGCCGCTATGAACTGCTGGGACGCACACGAGATGACGCAGCGGGCGAAGCCTTCGACAAGGTCGCCAAAATGATGGGCCTCCCCTACCCCGGCGGGCCCGAGATCGACAAGCTGGCCACTCGTGGCGATCCAAAAGCCTTCGCCTTTCCACGGAGCTTCCTGGATGGTCGCAGCCTGGAGTTCAGTTTCAGCGGCTTGAAGACCGCCGTGCTTTACGAACTGCCGCGCGGCGATCTGAAGAGCGAACAGGTGCTGACCGATCTCAGCGCCAGTGTGCAGGCGGCGATCATCGAGGTGCTGGTCGAGAAACTGGTTCTCGCAGCGAAGCAATGCGGCGAGACGCTCGTCACGGTGAGCGGTGGTGTCAGTTGCAATCGCGGCCTGCGCTCGGCACTCACCGCACGCTGCTCCAAAGAAGGCCTGCAACTGCTGCTCGCAAGGCCGGATCTTTGCACTGACAATGCCGGCATGATTGCATTCGCCGCTGCGCAACGTTTTAGCATTGGCCACACTTCTCCCTTGGAGGCGGATGTGGATCCCAACCTCTCCCTCGTCAGTTAATCCCCATCCTCATTTTCATGCGCCCGTTTTTCCTTCTCCTCTGCGCATTCACCAGCTTGCAGGCAGGCGACTGGCCGCAATTCCTGGGCCCGCAGCGCAACTGCACCGCGACCGATGAGGCTGTCATTGTCGGCAGCGCTGAACCTGAGATGGTATGGAAACGCATGCTGGGCAGCGGTCACGCCGGAGCTGTGGTCAGCGACAACCGCGTGATCGTGACCCACCGACAGGGCGGCGAGATCATCACCGAGGCGCTGGCATCCGCCGACGGCAAAGCCATCTGGAAACATGCCTACCCGACCACCTACCGCGACAGTTTTGGCTTCGACAACGGACCGCGCGCCGTGCCATGCATCGCCGCAGGCAAAGTCATCACGCATGGTCCGGAAGGCATTGTGCAGGCGCTCAATTTTGAGACGGGCGAGCTGATCTGGAGTTATGACACCGTCGCCGAGCTCGAATCACCGCAGGGGTACTTTGGCCGTGCCTGCTCGCCACTTGTCACGGATGGCAAGGTGCTGCTCAATGTGGGTGGCAAGAACGCCAAAGGCGGGGCTGGCATTATCGCGCTGGATCTTGCCACTGGAAAGCTCCTCTGGCAGGCCACGGACGACGAAGCGAGCTATTCATCCCCCGTGCTGCTCCCCGAGTATCCGGGAGTGAGCGCCTTCTTCACCCGGCGTGGTGTTCTTCTGACACAAGTCAGCGACGGCAAGGTTCTGGCAGATGAATACTTCCGCGCCAAGATCGACGCCTCCGTCAATGCCGCAGCCCCAGTGCCTTGTGGGGATGGCAGGCTGCTTTTCAGTGCCGCTTACGATGTTGGAGCCGACTTGTGGCAGTGGAACAAGGCAGAACGCAAACTGACCAACGTGTGGAAAAAAGCCGACACCCTCGACTGCCATTACACCACGCCAGTTTATCACGACGGGCATGTCTATGGTCTGCACGGACGACAGGAGACTGGCATGACGTTGCGCTGCATCGCCGTGGCAGATGGCAAGATCGCCTGGGAAGCGCCGGATCACCTCCAGGGCGGCACTCTGATTCTGGTGGGAGACAAAATCCTGATGCACAGCGAAGCCGGCGAACTGTGGATATTCAACGCCGACCCAAAGAAATTCAATCTCCTGCAACGCAGCCAGATCACCCGCGCGGGACATCGCAGCCACGACGCCTACTCAAATGGCCAGCTCTATGCCCGGGACGCGGAAAAACTGGTCGTGCTGAAGGTGAAGTAGGCGCTGGATTGATCCGCAGGCGCGTCTAGTCTGCGCCGCATGGCTCAGATCGGCAAACGCAACTCCCTCATCGTCCTCCACAGTACGCCACACGGCATTTATCTGGACGGGGGTGATCATGGCGAGATTCTGCTGCCAAACCGTTACATTCCCAAGGGCACCAGCCTTGGCGATACCCTGGACGTTTTCATCTATCGTGATTCCGAAGACCGCCTCGTGGCCACCACGGAGGAGCCGTTCGCCATGGTGGGCGAATTTGCCACGCTGGAAGTCGTGAGCGTAAACCGCAACATCGGCGCATTTTTGAAGTGGGGTCTGCTCAAGGATCTGCTGCTGCCGTTTCGTGAACAGTCGGATCAGGTGTACGTCGGCGACATGGTCGTGGCCTACATCATGCTCGATGAGAAAACGGATCGCATCATCGCCACCACACGCCTGAACCGACACCTGAGCCGCGAACGCCCGCCGTTCAAGCCGGCGCAGCCCGTGCCACTGCTGATCACCGCCCGCACACCTCTGGGCTACAATGCGATTGTCGCGGGGACACACGTCGGACTGCTCTACCACACGAACATCGGTGCCCCGCTTCAGGTGGGACAAAAAATCAACGGCTTCGTCAGCGCCATTCACCCGAGCGGCAAGATCGACCTCAGCCTCGATGCCTCCGGCTACCAGCGCGTCGCTTCATTGACGGATCGCATTCTCGAAGCGCTCAAGAACAATGGCGGCAAACTCGACTTTGACGACGACAGCCACCCCGAGGCCATTCGCAGCCACTTCGAAGCCAGCAAGAAGGCGTTCAAGCAGGCACTAGGCTCGCTCTACAAGCAGCGTCGCATCCGCTTCACGAATCCAGGCATTGAAACCCTGGATGTTCGTGAAGCGAAAGACGGCGATTGGAAACCTTCAGTGCCGGGAGCCAAATGATCAAGGCAGTGGGAAACGCTGGTTCGTCTCGCTGACTTCCTTGCGGATTTGAGCCAGAGCGGCCTCGTCGTCACGATTCGTGAGCGCACGATCGATCCAAGCGGCGATCTGCTTCATCTCGGCTTCCTTCATGCCGCGGGTGGTGACGGCAGGGGTGCCGACACGAATACCACCGCCGAGGGTGATCTTCTCGGTGTCGAAGGGGATGCCGTTTTTGTTCACGGTGATCGCAGCTTTGTCTAGCGTCTCGCTGGCGACTTTGCCATTGAGGCCTTTCGGGCGGAGATCCACGAGCATGAGGTGATTGTCCGTGCCACCACTGACGATGCGATAGCCTAGCGCGGCGAGAGCTGCGGCAAGGGCCTGGGCATTTTTGACGATCTGCGCGGTGTAGTCCTTGAAGCTTGGTTTGAGACATTCGCCGAAGCAGACGGCCTTGGCGGCGATGACGTGCATGAGGGGGCCGCCCTGCACGCCGGGGAAGACCTGGCTCTGGATCTTTTTGAAGAGGTCCTCACGGTTGGTGAGGATCATGCCGCCACGCGGGCCACGCAGGCTCTTGTGCGTGGTGGTGGTGACGAAGTCAGCGTACTCCATCGGGGAAGGATGCGCGCCACCAGCCACAAGACCGGCGATGTGAGCCATGTCCACGAAGAGGTAGGCACCGACGCTTTTGGCGATCTCGCTCATCTTTTTGAAGTCGATGATGCGCGGGTAGGCGCTGGCACCGGCGGTGATCATCTTGGGCTGCTCACGCATGGCGACTTCGGCGAGTTCGTCGTAGTCGATGAGCTCGTTTTCCTGATTCACACCGTATTGGCAGAAGTTGTAGAGGCGGCCTGAGAAGTTGGCCGGATTGCCGTGCGTGAGATGACCGCCATGGGCGAGATTCATACCCAGCACTTTGTCGCCGGGCTGAAGGACGCTGAAATAGACTGCGGCATTGGCCTGCGATCCGGAATGCGGCTGCACGTTGGCAAATTTGGCACCAAACAGCTCGCAAGCACGATCGATCGCAAGCTGCTCGATTTTATCGACCTCCTCACAGCCGCCGTACCAGCGTTTGCCGGGATAGCCTTCGGCGTATTTGTTGGTCAAGCAGCTGCCCTGGGCGGCCATGACCGACTTGCTGGTGAAGTTTTCACTCGCAATGAGTTCGATGTGGTCCTGCTGACGATGCTGCTCGCCCTGAATGATTTCCGCGACGGCAGGATCATTTGCTTCCAAAATGTCCAGCGGGTGTGGCTGGGAATTCATCTTGTCCACACGGCGTCCATGGCGACCACCGGCAAAGGGTGTTTTCAGCCATGCATCCACAATCTCATTGGCAACGCCCTCTGGCGTGTTTTTGCCAGAAAGGCACAGGACGTTGGAGTTGTTGTGCTCACGCGTGATGGCGGCGGTCTGCGCGTCACCGACCAGTGAGGCCTGAATGCCCACGTGGCGGTTCGCGGCGATGCACATGCCGATGCCGGTGGTGCAAACTAGAATGCCCGCATCAGCCTCGCCTGAGAGCACCTTGTCAGCGACCACTTCTGCATAATCAGGGTAATCGACGGAATCATGTGAATTCACCCCCAGATCCTCGACGCCGTAACCGGCGGATTGCAGGTGAGCGACGACGGCATTTTTCAGATCCACCCCGCCATGGTCGGCGGCGATGGCGAGTTTTTGTGGGGAGCTGCCGTTGGAATTGCTGGTCATTTTTTGCGGTGGGGGTGGGTGGGGGTCGAAGATGGGTGGGCGATGGCTGCTGTCATCCATCATTTTTCTTCCAGGTCTGGTCGATGTAAGCGAGCAGGCTGGGCAGCATTTTTTCGAGGCTGCTCAGCGTCTCTTCATACGCTGAACGGCCCTGTCCAAAAGGGTCTGAAACATCCCTGCCGCGCAGAGCATCTTCGGCGGCAAATTCAGAGACGAGGTAAACCTTGTCTGCCTGTGCAGGAAATTCATCCACGATCGCCGCCATATGATGCGAGGACATGGCAAAAACGTGCGTGGCCTGCTCCAGGAGCTGCCGGTCGAGCATGCGGCTCTGAAAACTGGCCAGATCAAGACCGCGTTCCTTGAGCAATGCCGCCGTGTATTTGCTGGCGGGCATGCCGGGAGCCGCCGCCATACCTGCGCTGGCGACCTTGTAATCGGCACGATCCCTGACCAGGTCACGGAAAAGCGCCTCCGCCATCGGGCTGCGGCAAGTGTTGCCAGTGCAGACAAAAAGAACTTTTTTCAAGATGCTGAGCGGGTTTGATTCTATCCCGCCAGAGCTGACGGGGGATGTCAGTGTGTCGCGACACCTCCATTTTGTCAAAGGCGGAGCAGAAAGTGCTCATAAGCATTTTCGTGGAATATCCCGCTTGCCAAAGGGGCGAGTCATGGGCTTTGCTCCCGTTTGTCTTATTTTCAAGCGCTTAACCCCGGATGGCGGAACGATATAAAATATATGAAAAGCTCGGCATGGGCGGCGTTGGCGCCGTCTTCCGTGCTTATGACAGCCAGTTGAAGCGCTGGGTTGCAGTCAAACGACTGCTGACTGCCAACGAGGCCGACGTCGACAAAAACGTGGCTTCTGAGCTGCGTCGGGAGGCTGATGCCCTCGCCTCCCTGCGCAATCCGAACATCGTGACCATTTTCGACGTGGCGAGCGATGACGAAGGGTTGTTCATGGTGATGGAACTGCTGCAGGGCGAAGACCTGTCGGATGTCGTCGCCCGAGGCCCGCTGCCCTACGATGATTTTAAAGAACTGGCCTCGCAAACGCTCGAAGGCCTGCTCGCGGCGCACCAGCACCACATCCTGCATCGGGACATCAAGCCTGAGAACATCAAGGTGGAGCGTCTCCCCGGGGGCCGCATGCAGTCGAAGATCATCGACTTCGGACTCGCCCGTGCAGGGCTGCGCGCACGCAAGCAGACGGAGGACCAGGAAGGCACCGTGATGGGTTCCATCTACTACATGGCTCCAGAGCAGCTCACGCGTGAGCCCGTGGATGAACGCACGGATCTCTATTCCCTGGGCTGCGTCTTCTACGAGGCACTCTCCGGCAGAAAAGCTTTCGACGGCAGTTCCATGGCCGAAGTCGTTGATAAACACATCGACCATGTGCTGGTACCGCTCAATGAAATAGCCCCGCATGTGCCTCAGTGGCTGGCGGTCTGGTGCGCACGCCTCATGGCCCAAAAGCCGGATGACCGCCCGGCCAATGCGCAGCAGGCCATCGAAGAATTCCGCGCCTGGGAGAAAATGCCCACGATGGTGCCGTACGGCCCCTGGATGGGCATGTACGCACCGCCACCGGTCTATATGCCGCCCGGTACAGGCACGGTGCCGCTCACAGGTTATTATCCTCCCCCTGAAGCCCAGGCCCAGCCCTACTATGCCGAACCGGTGGAAGAGGCTGTGCCAGTAGAAATCGTTGCCGAAGCGCAGCCTGTTGTTGAACTCGCCGCCATCACGACGCCGCTGGCGCCTGCGCCGCGCAGACCCACAGTCGGCCATACGACGGTGCAGCAGCGCCAGCCATCCGCAGTCCGCCCCTCTGCTTCTGGCTCTTTCATTCAGACAAACGCGAAGCTGGTCAAACAGATCTCCATTATTGGCGGAGTCGTCATCCTGCTGGGCATCGGCGGATGCTATTTCTTTGGCAAAAAGCCAGGCGCGTCCTCTTCCAATAAGTCGGCACTGTCAGCTATCGGCATCTCATCCAATCCGCCCAAGATCAGCTTCCAGCTCCCCCAGGACCGTGCGTTTCCTCCCGTGGACCGTGGGATCGCTCTCTTCTATGTCGGCAACACAGGCATCCTGACCAACCGTAAAGGTGGCGACGGCAAACCCGCCGAGGCCAAAGCCAGCGAGCCCGTGATCGAATGGCATGACATCTCCGAACGGGGAGGTGACAATATTTTACGCAGCTACCAGAAGAGTCCAGACTATGCACCCAAACGCGTCAACTGGCCGGAAGCCGCCATTGGCGGAACGCCCAAGCCAGGACGGGGCGTGCTCGACTTCCATTCTCACAATGGCAAGCCCTGCATCTTGGAGCTTGATGATACGGGCAGTGAATCGCAGAACATGCCCTTCGGAAGCAAGGATGCCGGTGTCCCAAACGAAAAGGGACTCACTGCCGTCATCGCGTTTCAGGCAGACGCGGCAAAGCTCCCCCTGCGTGTTTTCACCCTCGGCAATGATGACGGCACTACGGTGTCTCTTCTCGTGGATGAGAAAAAGAACCTCGTAGCCGAGGTGAAAAACGCAGGCGGCAGCCCCACGCTGACCTCTAAAGATGTGAACGGCACGCTCGCCTGCCTCGCCTTCATCAGTTGGAACGCCAGCACGGGTGACGTGGAACTCCGCGCACGCGATGCCAACGGCAAGACGTTCACCTCTTCAGGTGGCAAGTCCACTGCGCCGGTCAAGCCGCTGAACTGGCTGCTGATCGGACGTGGCCAGGACAGCAGTGGCGGAAGTGTCAGTCCTCAGGATCAGTTCAGCGGCTATCTGGCAGAATTCTTTGTCTACTCGATCATCCTGAAATCCGACCAGACCCAACTCATTGATGGACGGGTGCGTGATTGGTATTTCAGCACCCCACCAACACCTCTCAACACCCGGCTGAGGACAAAGCTGCCCATGATCGAGCCGCGCAGTTCTTGGAAGCTGAGCGCCAGCCTCAAAAAAGAAGACTGCTCAAAAGCAGTGGACAACAACACCGGCTCCCGCTGGGCCACCGGAGCTGCCATGAAGGGAGGCGAGTGGTTCACCGTCGAACTCCCCACTGAGGAAAACATTGCCGGACTGGCCCTCGACAGCCAGGGCACTTATCAGGACTATCCACGCAAATACAAAGTCGAAGTGTCGTCCGATGGCAAGCAGTGGAACCCCGCAGCCCAGGGAGATGGAAGTGCTGTGACCGAAATTGTTTTCAAAGCACCGCAGAAAGGACGCTTTGTGCGTATCACCCAGCTCGGTTTGTCCTCCAGTAACTGGGGCATCAACGAACTGGTCCTGTTCAAGAAGTAGCCAGCCCTCTCAGTTCATCACCGAACAAAGGGCTCCACGGAGGATGTGCGCCAGCTCATGACTCAGTCCAGCAGGGGCGGCCACTGCGGCATGAACCATGCCGGCGACTGTTTCACACGGAATCACTGTGAGCACATGCCCAGATGCCAGCGGCTGGTGAATCACAGGGGGTGTTTCACAGGCGGACATGGCGCTCGCACGGATCGCCGCTCCCCATGCCATCATTGTGGAAAGCACCAGCCCGGCTTTGGCCTCCCCTCCCCATAGCACTTCACCATCATCACTCATCACCAGAACCTGGCCGCCATCCTCATGCAGGACCTGCCGCGCCCAGCCGGCAAATGCAGCCAGACGCACCTCGCGTGAACCTTGGGGCACTTCAAAGACGGGTGTCTGCGGTGGAACGGCAGAGAATTCCGGCTCCATGTCAGCCGCGGCTTCATCTTTGCAGGCGTCCGCCTCAGCGGCATCGCCAGTCTCTTCAGCTACAGGTGCAGACACTGAAATTTTTTCCTGGGATGCCGGCTCCAGCAAGGCAACCTCGCTCATGCGCGTCAGGATGCCTGCGTCAGTCGCACGTTGACGAATCGCACGCAGTTTGCCGCGGATTCGACTCAGCGGCAGCGCAGCAGCTGCGTTGGGAAGTGATTGTCCATGCGCGTCATCGTCCGCTTCATCTTCCATCTCTGCCGGCAGCTCGGATTCATCTGAAAATGCTTCAGTCAATGCAGCAGCGGGCGCTGGACTCACGGATGGTTCCAGCCAGTCCATGGCAAATCCCCATGCCTCGGCAGCATTGCCTGGCAAGGTTTCAGGGGTCGTATCGATCTCCACCAAGCCCGGAGTTTCCTCCACGCAGGCCTCCTGTGGTGCGATCTGCGCCACCAGTGCCTTGATCCGCTCGGCATCAATCCATGAGACTTGCATGGCCATGGTCCCTTTCACGTTCGTGGGTCAATCCGGTGCGCTGCTCCAGCTCGGCGGCGATCTGGTCAAAAATCAGCGCCTCAGGCGGCGGGTTGCGCTTTGTCAGGGCCACCGGCACCCCCAGAGCGCTCGCTTCGAGAAAGGAGGGCAGGCGAGGAATGCTCTGCTGAAACATCAGGTTCGCGGGCAGCATGTCGCGCAGCTCCCGCGCCACCTTCATGCTCATCTCATTTTCACGCATCACCATCGTCAGCAAAATACCCGCCACGCGCACGCCGGCGCCCTCCGCGCGGAAGCGCGCCAGTGTCTCCAGCAGGTGCGGCACACTGCGGATCGCAAGCGGCTCCGCCTGCTGGGGCAGGACCACGAAATCACAGGCCTTCACCACCGCTTCCGTCGTGCTGCTCATCCCGGCAGCCGTGTCCATCAGCACGACATCCACACCCCGCAGCTCGGCACCCCGCAGCAGATCGGCCAACCGTACCGGCACTTCATGCACGGACCAGCCCTGCCTGGCGCAGGTGTCATACTGCCCGGCGGGCACGATCTCCAGCTCCGGTAGCCGAGTTGGCACCACCATCTTGTTCAAATCCCCTCCGCGCACAAGAAACTCATGAAAACCTTCACGCGCTTTTGTGCTTTTTGCCAGAGACAGGCCCACGCCGCCCTGCGGATCCGTGTCAATCAAGAGCACACGCCAGCCGCGCCGCGCCAGTGAATAGGCGAGATTGATGCACAACGTGGTTTTACCCACGCCGCCTTTCTGACTCGCTGTTGCAATCGCTATCACTCGCCGATGCTAGGATGGGTTTGCCGAATGGCAAGGAAGTTGCGAAGGAGACCATTCAAGATTAAGTCCTGCAAGCCTCCGCTGGTGGGGACCATCCCCTGCGCACTCACATGAAACCGCCACTTTTCTTTAGTTGCCTAGTGCTCTGCTTGACGAGCCTCTCATGTGAGCGCCATGAGGAGCTCCAGCGTGAAATCGCTTCATTGGAGACCACACTTAAAAAGGACGAAGCAGCCACCCAGCAGTACGATAAAGACATCGCCGCTCTCGGTGGGAAGGAGGGTTTGACGCGTCTTCTCGAACAAGCCCAGATCAAAGCGGATCAGCTACGTCCGCTGGAATTTGTCAACTCCCCCAGGGAGCGCAAGCTGTCGGCCATCGAAACCAAGTTCGCTATACTCAAGCCCACCGCTGAAGCATTCAAAGCCGCGCAACCCAAGTAAGCAACACCACAAAACACCGTGTTTGAATTTCGATTCAGCTCCTTTCTCAAGGCCCTGCTTTTGCTCGCCTGCATCATTGGCGGCTGCGACCATCTTGCCAAACTAGACAAGCTTAAGGTGGAGCTTGCCGAATTGAAATCCCAGGCCGATACCGCTCGGGAGACAGCGGATCTGCGTCGGCAGGAATGGACTGAGATCAAAACCGCCAAAGACAAGCTGGACCAGTTGGAGGCACGCATGACGGAGGTCATCCGGCAGCGCGACCTCCTAGACACCAAAGAGCGCAAACTGACCAGCGAAATCAAATACATGGCAGATTCCATGAAGGTAGCAGTGGATAACACCCGCACATTCGCCATCGGCACCGTGATACCGGAACTCAGGCTGCCAGGCCGTTCAGCCCTGCACAATGCCAAGATTTTCAAGATAAACGACGATTCGGTCTCTTTTCTGCACGAAGATGGGGTGGCCAACCTGAATGTGAAAGCCGAGGAAATTCCCACAGAATTCATCAAGAAATATGATCTTGGCACCGATAGCACAATAAGTAGATTGCAACATCTTGTGAGTGAAATGCGTAAATCTCCTCTGGAGAAGTGATTCACTATTCAATATCATCAAATGAAAACTAAAGCCGCGCTCATCATCGTGTTTATCACGTCAATACTCAACGCGGCCTCCATATTGCCAGCTTCTTTCAAAACCACAAAAGGCATCGAAATTCGTAATGGCACCATCAAGATTAAGACAGAAGACTCCGTCAGAATTATGCACGATGGAGGCATAACAACTCTCCATGTTAAAGATTTGCCGCCAGAAATAGTTTCGCTAGTCGGCTTTGCTACAGTTTCAACTGAGGACGAAAAACCTCTTCCAGATCCACTGGTTACACCCAAACATAGCTTTCAAAAAGCCGAATTGGCAGGCGTTGATCCAGATGGAATCCGAATTCTCCACAAAGATGGAAGCGCGAAGATTAATTATGAGAATCTGCCGACTGACTTGAAGGAAGCATTTGGCCCTTTTGATCCTGAATTAGCATTACACTTTCGCGACCAGCAAAAAGAACAACAAAAAGTTTCATATCGTGAAGCTCAAGAATTTAAAGCTGAACAAAATAAAATAGCGACGCAAACAAGTCCTGCAGCAGAAAGCGCACAAAATAATCAAAAGCAAAAACTACTTGATGATCCAACGCTAATCAGCCCCTCAGTTGCCGTTCACTTAACCGCCAGGTCTTCCGGAGGTAAGTACAACTCTCAATCGAGTGATGGTGTAACGAACACTAAGGAAACTGCGTCTGTGCGGAACATTACATGTTCTGCTCAGTCAAAATCTGGCGGATACCAACGACTGCGTCTCCAATGCCTCCTTCTAACACGACCTGCATTCGTTGATGGCCCACTCACCCCAGAGCTTGCCGGTGAAACTAATGTAGATCTCGCACCTGACGGAGCAAAAATAGTAGAAATAACCGCCGAGGCCGTCAGAACGGATCAAACTCGAACGATTGGTCAATTAACAACAGCTTACGCAAGTTACACTATTTACTTGAGAACTAGAAGCGGGGTCAAATACATTGGCTGGAGTATCCGGGCTATTGATGGAAGCGGTAGGGTCTGCGCTGTCACCTCATCTATTCCACATTACGATCGATTTGCTTGGCAAACTCCAGTGAAGTAGTTTCACAGCCGTACTCGCCATTCTAGTCATGAACAGGTTGTGAGCACCTTGAGGCATAGCCTGCTATGGTTCAGCCGATATGGTTTCCCATCCAGTAGGTTCGCCACAGCATTTGCTTTGCAAAAAAGTTAATGCTAGAAGTGCGCCTCCCCTCCACTCGCAATCTTCGGATTCAGCGGCGTGTAGTGCTCCATGTAGCCGATCATCATCTCATCGAAGGTCTGCTGCCCCCATCGCACGGTTTGGGTGGGATCAGGATTGGCCGGGTTGCCTGTGCTGTTGTCGAACACGGCGGTGATTTTCACTGTGCTGCCACGGGGCAGGAAATGCGGCACGACGTAGTCATAACGAAGCTGCCAGTTAAAGTCATACTTGGGGATGTCCAGCAACACCTCGGTCTTGCCGCCGGGCAGTGTGACCTCAAATTTGAAGGCCTTGCCGCGCACGTGCATGTGGGCCATCCAGGCCATCACATTGACGTCCGTGGGCAGCGTGCGCTGGGCCACCTCGACGTGACTGGCCTCTCCCGGCGGAATGCTAATGCGCGCATTGGGCAGCGCCGTGGTGTGAATGACGTATTTCGGCGGCTCTTGGGCAAAAAGCAGCCCCATGCGCATCGTGTCTTCCACCGCCTTGCCATTGGGCGTGTAGTGAATCTGGAAACTCACCGTCGCACCGGCGGGCAGTTTGCGAGCGAAGCCTTCAGGATAGACCTGCTTCGTGTTGCCAGGAACGTAGGCTGCCCAGTAGCCCTGCGAACCTTCGTCGCCTCCGCCACGCACCTTGCTGCCTTTTTCATGCACGCTAACAATGACGTGATGCACCACCTCGCGCGCTGTGGGCAGAATCTCGTAGCCGCGCACCCAGCGGTCTTCCGGGAAGTTCGTGGTCACAGTCACGTGCTGATAGGGCATTGTGCCTTCAGCCTTGATGGAAATCGGTTTTGCGGCGGCGATGATTTCATCAGGCTTGCCAATGCTCCATTCGCTGGGGAAAACGCGAGGCTTGGGCGCATCTGCCACGTCTCCCTTGGCACGATCCGATCCCAGCCATGCGAGCAAATCGGCACGATCACGCTCAGACAGGGAGCGATCATTGCTCCAGGGCGAATGAGCGAGCCCCTCTATAGGCGCGGCAAACCATGGCGGCATCGCTCCACGCTCCACTTGCTTGCGAATCATTCCGGCATGCTCAATCACCGCCTCATAAGAGTCGAGCGCGAACGGCCCCACGCCCCCCTTGTGATGGCACTCGACACAGTTGGCCTGCACAATGCGTGCGATGTCGCGGTGGTAGGTCACCGGTTTGCTGGCGACGGCTTTTTGCGCCGGCAGATCGAGAGCGCATCCGGGCGCACTGGTCGCGACCACTTCAACTGGCTCGCCTTGCAGCATCGCAGCCACGGCATCGCGTAGGTAATGATGCTGCGGCTTGTCCTTCGTGTAACCGAGGCCGTATTGATCATTGAGTGCGCCACGGTAAATGAGCGTGCGTGCGGCATCGAGCAGGAATACCTCGGTCGTGGTCGTTGCAGCCAGTTGCTGCGAGAGCGTTCCATCTGAATCAATGGCGACCGGCGAGACCAGCTTGTGATCTGCGATGAATTTTGTGACCTCCTCGGCCTTCTGCCCCGGCGGTGCATTCAACAGCAGCATCGTCACGCCCTGCGACTGCAATTCTTTCTCCAGCCGGGCCATCTCAGGTGCCAGCTTGCCACTGATGGGGCAGCTCGCACTGAACAGTGCAATGACGAGGCCGTTCTTGCCAGCAGCGCTGCTAAGTTTGATTTCATCCCCCTCAAGCGACTTCAATGCGATATCTGCCACCATGCGTCCCACCCCGAACTCGCTGCCTTTCAGCACCTGCGGTGCTTCCTTGAAGGAAGGATCCTCGGCGGCCGGTTTGATCGAACTCTCAGCAACGGAACTGCCGCGCTTGCGCAAGCTGGCAATCGCCTTCGCAGCCTCTTCCAAAGTCACTGAACCGTCTTTGTCGACATCCAGGCCGCCGAACCATTTCTTGTTGGGCAGTTCGTCTGCGCTCAGCTTGCCGTCGCCGTTCTTGTCCAGGCGCTTGAAGAGCCCCTCCGTCGGCTCCTCGCCAACGCCGGAGGGCTGATTGCCCGAGAGCTTGCGCATCTTCTGGACGGCTTCGAGCGCCTCTTCACGCGTCAGTTTGCCATCCTTGTTCAAATCAAGCCGGGGGAGGTAACTCGCTCCGCTGATTTCATCGCCACTGATTGTACCGTCGCTGTTCTTGTCGAACGCTTTGAATTTTTCGTCGAATTCGGAGAGTTGGGCCTGCGCACGTAGACCGGCCAATACCGCGCTGCCAAGAAGAATGAAGAGGACCTTTTTCATGGGGAGATGCATGGGAACACGCTGTGTGACCTGAAGTTTCCTGCCGTATGACAGGATCATCCAGCAAAATCGCTGTTGTACGATTGACGCTGCCCTCTCGCTTCGTTTGAATCCGCCTGATGAGCAACCGCATCCTCTCCCTCCTGTCCGTCATGGCCCTCGCCAGCACCGCTGCTGCCGAAGTAGCCTATGAATTCGTCCCGAACTTCATCACCCCCCCTCCCGGAAAGGAAACCATCGGCGACGGCCACGGCGAAATCGCAGTGGATTCTTCTGGCAACATCTACGTGAGCGTCCAGGACAAGGACCCCGCGCTGGCAGGTCTGCAGGTCTATAGCAAGGACGGCAAGTTCATCAAAACCCTGCCTCTGCCTCCCTCCCTCCATGGCTTTGTGATCCGCAAGCTTGGCGATGGCGAGCACATCTATGGCGCCGTACTCGGCGAGCAGAAAGTCATCAAATGCAATCTGGATGGCACCCTTGTGATGGAAATCCCCACCAGTGCCTTCCCAGCTGAACAGCGTGATTTTGTGAGCGTCACCAAGAGCGACGAGGCCGACCCGAAAAAGAAGACCTCCATCGCTTCCGGAATCCGCATCGCCGATTCAAAAACAGAGATCACCCTGAAGCTTGCTAATGGCACCGAGAAGAAAATCGCCAAGGAAAAAGGCGTCTCCGCCGCCGGTGGCCTCAAGCTCACCAACTGCGACGTGGCCCCCAACGGTGACATCTACGTCGTCGACGGCTATGGCCGCAGCTTCATCTTTGTGTTCAGCGCCGACGGCAAGTTCAAGAGCGTGTTCGGCGGCCCGGACAAGCCCCTCGCGCTGGCAAACGCCCACAAGATCTTCATCGACACGCGCTTTGAACCCGCACGCGTCATGATCTGCGACCGCGGCCACAAGCGCATGCTGCACACTGATCTCGCAGGCAATTTCATCGGCGAAATCGCCACTGAGATGCGCAATCCCAGCTCAGCCAGCTTTCATGGCGACCTGATGTGCGTGGCTGAAATCGCCGGCAACGTCAGCGTCTGGGACAAGGCCAACAAGCGCGTGGCCGATCTCGGCACCAGCCCGCAGATGACCAACACCCCCGGCATCGAACCCAAAGACTGGCACCAGGGCATCGTCACCAGCCCGCATGGCATCTCCTTCGACAATGACGGCAACATCCTCGAAACCGAGTGGAACAAGTGGGGCCGCGTGCTGCGCTGGAACGTGAAGAGATAATGATGCGCCTGTCGCGATCCATCCTCATTCTCGCCGCAGGGGGAGCCGTTCTGGCCCCCCTGTGTGCTTTGGGGCATGGAGCGGAGTTTTTGAGCGCCAAGCTCACCCTCCTGCCAGATGCCGAGGTGCTTCTGGAGATCACCGCCGACTATGGCAGCAATCCGCTCATCATGGATGAAACGGCCGCGCTCGAGGCACTGGCGGACCCGATGCGCCTGAGACAGCACGAAACCCTGGTGCCACTTGCCACTTTGGGCACGGCAACCATCTCGCAGCATCACAACTGGGCTGAGTATGCACCCGCCGCCTACCTGCCGTCTGAGACCGAAGATGAGGCGCATGCGTTGATCACCTCGTCATGGCGGTGGCGCAGCGCAGAGCCGGAGATCGTCTTTGAAATGCCCAAGGGCAAACTCCACGATGTGCTGCTCTGGACACATGATGTGACGCAGCCTGATACCCCGCCCAAATGGATGCTCCTGCTGGCGGGAGATCGTTCCCGCCCCATTCCCATCCAGCAAACACCCTGGTGGCGCAGCTGGATGGCGGCCGCAGGAGCAGGCAGCCTGGCTTTGCTGGGCGTTTACTTCGTCTCGCGGAACTTCACATTGCGCCAGCGCACGCTGTAAGGTCCCGTGCCGGCCTTGATGCCGTGCACTTGGAAGCCGATGTAGCCTTCGGGGTCATTGGGCTGGCTGAAATCGGCGGCTGGCACCCCATTGACGAAGCTTTGATAATGATCGCCCTTCACCACGATGCGGTAGTGGTTCCATTCGCCCTTTTTGAAGGCTGCTTTCGCCGCATCCGTGCGCACGGCTTCGGTCTTCGTCAGGATACTCCACCAGGTGCCGCGACGTGCCTCGTCGTAGAAATCACCCGCCGTGCCATTGATTGCGATCTCGCACTGCGGCCCGTACAGGCGTCCGGCAGGGAGCTTGCCTTTGGCCCCCTCAGGCACCGGATCGCCCTCTTTGGCAATGTGGCTGCGCACCTGCACGCCGGAATTCAGCGCATCATCCACATTTACTTCGAACTCGATTTCGAAATCCTTGAAGGGGCCGATCGCGAGAAAAGTGTTCGAGCTGCCCTCGGTCGTGGTGCCGGTGAGCACCCCGTTTTCGACCTTGTAGGTGGCTTTGCCGCTGATGATCTGGCCGCCTTGCAGTGAGCCATCCTCAAACCACTTCTGCCAGCCTCCTTCGTCTTTGGTTTCAGCATGCAGATTAAACAGAGCGACACCCAACAGGGCGGCGGGGAGAGAGATTGAGAGGAATCGTTTCATAGGATTGGGCAGTTTTGAACGCTGTTCATGGCGTGTTTCCATCGCAAAGCACCAGATGCTTAAGGGGTCTTAAATAAATTCAGGGTTTTTATAGGGTTAAAACCCCAAATAAATCGAAACCAACCTTGACCATTGAGTCAGGTTGGAATTAAAATGGGGTTATAACCCGGTTATTATTGGATGGCCCGCCCCTCAAACACCTTCGACTCACTTTCACTGACGATCGCGATCACACCGCAGATCAAGCAGTACCTTGAGGACATGACCTTGAAGGGCACGTTTGGCAGCAGCCCCGCCGAGGCGGCGCGGATGCTGTTGAGCAATGGGATTGATTCCATGTTGAACACGGGGGCTTTGGACAGACGCAAATGGACTCTCAAGAACGGCGAACTCGTTCTTTTGACGCCGGATCAACCTTCCCTCTCATCATGATACTGCAAGACGATCTTCAGGCTGACTCCACCGTCTTCTCAACCCTCGTCGAAGTCGAAATGACTGACTCGGACCGTAGCAAGAAAGGCAACTGGAAGTCAGAAACCCGGCTCTCGATGCTCTCGCACGAGATCGCCCGCTACATGCCGGAACTCGCCGCCCTGCTGGCTGAAGGCGGCAAGCAAAAGCTGCTGGCTGCAGCCTGAGGTGGTAACCGCCAAGGTGCGGCAGGACAGCCCAAAAGTAACGCCAATTGAGTTACGGCTTGTCACTGAGCAGGCCCCAGGGACCCAGCCGTTCGGCGGCTTTTTTGCGCAGGGTCGCCTGCTTTTCAGCAGGCAAATGCTGGCAGATACGATCAAGCGCACCCGCCGCGCTCATGCCTGCCTTTTGCCAGACTTCGAAACGCAGAGCCTTGAATTCTGTGGCGGCTTGCAGCAGCTCCGCATGCACCGCGCTGCGCTCCGAATCCGTGAGATCAAGCTCCGCCACCATCAGGGATTCGATCTTGCCGACAACCCGCTCAACCGGTGCGCGTGACTCATCTGGATGCGCAATGGCATGCTGAACGATTCGACGCAGAACCAGCAACCCGCCACCGATGCCGCAGCCTGCCCCCAAGGCAAAGACCAGTAGCAATAGCAGAACGGCTTTCCAGCGAGACGAAGTGTTGGATGGAGTGTTCATGGAAATCAAATACCTGCGAGCACGGGGCCCTGAAGCTGCCAGATCCAGGCAATTTCATTCACGACGTCGAGGCTCTCTAGGCAGGCCAGAACGGCTGCCACAGCGAGACCTGCAAAACTGGTCAGCAACCAGCGAGACTGGAAGAGACTAAGGACATCGTCAAATAACGATGCGGCTTGCAGTTGCACCTGAGATGAGGCGATTTCAGCGCGGATGGCGGCGCGCAGATCCACATCCGCCGGCGCAGGAGCAGAGCGGGCGTGTTGTGTGAGCTGGTCCCAGGATTTGGGTTTAGGA
Organism: Prosthecobacter sp.; assembly: GCA_021733925.1. Lineage (GTDB taxonomy): Bacteria > Verrucomicrobiota > Verrucomicrobiia > Verrucomicrobiales > Verrucomicrobiaceae > Prosthecobacter. The sequence continues at coordinate 57,441 of JAIPJY010000016.1, forward strand.
GAGGGTGTATCCATGGCGTGTGAGGATGGTTTTAAGTCGCTGCCGCGCGCGGAAGGCTTTCACCTTGGCGTTGACTTTGCTCCAGCCGAAATGCGCGGCGATTTCATGCAGCGGCATATGTTCGAGATGCAGCAGCGTTAGCAGGGCACGGTCATCCGGCGGGAGATGGGAAAGTATGAACTGCGCGCTGGCGAGATCGTTGCTGGCACTGGTGGTGTCAACCGCGCTGGCGATGTGATCGAGCGGATGCCATTCATCGGTGGGCTGAACGAGACGTGAAAAAGGTGACCGCTGGTGCTTGCGACAGAATTCGAGACCGATGTTGGCCGCGATGCGTTTGAGCCAGTGCAGAAAGGGTTTGTCCGGCCGCCACTGCGGAAGCGCACGCCAGGCACGCACAAACGTCTCCTGCACCATGTCCTCAAGATCGGCACGGTTGGAGGCAAAGCGATGGAGCATGGCGATCATGGTGGACTGATGGCGTGTGATGATTTGATCAAAGGCATCAAGGTCACCCGCCTGCGCCGCCTGAATCAGGACGCGGTCATCGTCCACGAAGCTTTCAGATTGAGCGGGGGCGGTCACAGCAGGTAACGCAGGTAATTGCAAAACGGAGAATGGCAACGAGGCGGACCCGCGAAGATCGCACCTTGTTACCGTGAGAGCGGTCGATATCAGCGCAGCGCGGAGGCAAGCGCGCCATCGACGAGTCCTTCGATCTCAGTGCGGGCTGCTTCCAGCTGCTCTTGCTGCTCCGTCATGAGCAGCGGCCGCACCTGCACACCAATGCGGGCCATCAGCAGCGCGCGATCACGTGCGGCGTCGCCGATCTTTTCCGCAGCCGACTTGGTGCTGCCGTTTTCCTTGACCGCCGCCTCCATGGCATGGCGGGCTGCGCGGCCCTGATTGATCTGCGCACGGATTTCCTCACGGTGTTCTGCGAGGATCTTGCTGATCGCAGCCTTCTGTTCTTCGCTGAGTGGCGTCTGCTTGCGGAAGTTCAGGAAATGCCGCGCTGCAGTGCGCACGATCTCCCGGATGGATGAGCGCGTTTGATCAGGGATGATGCCTTCGCCCATGTCGGTGCTGCGGCCAAACGCCATCGCAGGAATCGCGGTGGCCAGGCCAAAGACGGCCAGGAGAGACAAGGTCAGTGTTTTCATAATTTGAGTGGGGCGGAGTTGGAACGTGTCGGGTTAATTCTTCGTCGTGGTGGTGGTAGCGGATTTCGTCTGTCCGTTCGCCCCAGTTGCACTGCGGTTGGCGGTGCGAGTGCCATCGGCATGTGTCACGGAGCCGCTGGTTGTGGCGGTCTTGCCATTCGGACCGGAGACAGCACCGCTGGAGGTGCGGCCGTTTTCAACACGAGTCACCTGCTGGCTGGCCGTGGCGGTTTTACCTTGGGCACCCGTGGTGGTGGCTGTGCGGCTGGCTCCCATGCCACGGGTGACATTGCCCGCGACCGCCCGCGATCCGGTGCCGCGTTTGGTGGTAAAGGTGGAACCGTGGCCAAAATCGCGCGCTTGCACGCTGCCGAGGGTGAAACCGAGAGTGAGGAGGATGAGGATGGTTTTCATGATGTGTTTTGGGTTTGGATGGATCGCGGCGTAATCGCCGCACAGTGAGCTGAATGCCGGGCTGGCAGGGCCGGTTACAGAAAAATCAGCCAGCGGTTTTTGGCGTCGGCGGTTGACTCGCTGCCTCGCCTGCATGACCAGAAAACATGCAGATCATCTCTGGAACCGCTGTAGCCGAAAAAGTCCTCGAAGAATGCCGTCGCGAAATCGCGGAGCTGACCGCACAGGGGCGCAAACCGGGCCTGGCAGTCGTTCTCGTGGGTGATGATCCTGCGTCACGAGCTTACGTACGTTCCAAAGATAAAAAGTGCCGTGATCTGGGCCTGCACTCCGTCAAACTCGAACTCCCGTCCACGACGACGCAGGAGGAGCTGCTGGCCCATGTGCAGGCTTTGAACAACGATCCGGCGATTCACGGCATTCTGGTACAAAGCCCGCCGCCCAAGCACATCGACGAGGCCGCCATCGTGAGGGCCATTGATCCGGCGAAGGATGTGGATGGCTTTCATCCGGTCAACGTCGCCAAGCTCGCACTGGAAGATCCCACAGGCTTTGTGCCCTGCACCCCGCTGGGCTGCCAGCGGCTGCTGATCGACGCCGGCATCGAAACGAGCGGCGCGCATGCCGTCGTGGTTGGCCGCAGCATGATCGTGGGCAAACCCATGGCGCTGCTGCTCATGGCGAAGGGCAAAGGTGGCGACGCCACCGTGACCGTCACGCATTCCCGCACCCGCGATCTTGCCGCGATCACCCGCACGGCGGACATCATCATCGCCGCTATTGGACGCCCGCACTTCATCAAGGCCGAGCATGTCAAAGAAGGCGCCGTCGTGATCGACGTGGGCATCAACCGCGTGGACGATCCCACCACCGAAAAGGGCTACAAGCTCGTCGGCGACGTCGCTTACGATGAAGTCGCGCCGAAATGCCGTGCGATCACTCCCGTCCCCGGCGGCGTCGGTCCAATGACCATCGCCATGCTGATGGCGAACACGATCAAGGCCTGCAAGCAGGCGTGATCGCGGTGGTTTCATGAGAATTTTGATTCTCAAGGCAAGGCGCACATGCCATGTTTCCGGCTACCATGCGTATCCGACCGACCCTTTTGACCTCCGTACTGGCTCTTGCGATGCCCGTTTGTCTTGCCGCTGAAGAAGACAAGCCCGCCAAACCTGAAGCACCGCCTGCGGAGAAAAAGGAAGGCAAAGCTGATGACAAGAAAGACGCCAAGAAGACCGAGGCCGACAAGCCGGTGGTGACTTCAGGCACGGTGACCATCGGCGGCAAAGAAATAGCCTATGAAGCCAAAGCGGGCACGCTGCCCATTTTGAAACCGGATGGAAAACCTTCGGCGCAGGTTTTTTACGTGGCCTACACGATGAAGGGTGTGAAGGAGGTGGCCACGCGGCCCGTGACGTTTTGCTTCAATGGCGGACCGGGCAGCAGCTCGGTGTGGCTGCATCTGGGAGCCTTCGGACCCAAACGGGTCGATTTGCCTGCGGATGGCCTGACTCCACCACTGCCGCCGGGAGGGCTGGTGAACAATGAGTTCTCACTGCTAGATGTGACAGATCTGGTCTTCATTGACCCGGTGAACACCGGCTTCAGCCGCGCGGAAGACCCCAAAAACGTCAGTGAGTTTCTCGGTGTGGAGGAAGACATCGCCAGCGTGGGCGAGTTCATGCGGTTGTGGGTCACACGCGAGGAGCGCTGGCGTTCGCCGAAGTTCATCGCAGGAGAAAGCTACGGCGGTATTCGCGGCGGCGGCCTGGCTGAGCATCTGCAGAAGCGACACCGCATGTACCTGAACGGCATCGTGATCGTGTCCGGCCTGCTGGATTACGCGACGCTCATGAGCGCACCACTGAATGACATACCTTATGAGGTGCTGCTGCCGGCTTTGACCGCGACGGCGCATTACCATAAGAAACTTCCGGCCGATTTGCAGGCAGATTTCAAAAAGGCCGTGGCAGAATCACGTGCGTTTGCGTTTGGCGACTATGCCGTGGCTTTGCTCAAAGGGAGCGATCTGACGCAGGCCGAGCGTGACACTTTGGCGAAAAAGCTGGCCCGGTTGACCGGCTTGGAGCCGAAACTGATCGAGGAGCAGGAGCTGCGGATCGGCAGCGGGGTGTTCCGCGAGATGCTGCTGCGCAAAGAAAAGCTGGTGCTCGGCGCCTATGATGGCCGGGTGACAGGGCGGGATGGCGATGAGTCGGAAAATCATCCGCAGATCGAGCCGTTCATGCGCGTGGTGGGCAGCATCGCAGCGGCCTCGATGAACGCCTACCTGCGCGAGGAGCTGCATTTTGAAAAGGACCTGCCTTATGAAGTACTGGCCCCCCAGCCGAACTGGAACCACGGCAAGGGCAACAGCTACACCAGCGTGAGCGGCCAGCTGGCGGAGGCGATCAAGCAAAACCCCCATCTCCGGGTGCTGGCGCTGCTGGGCTGGCGTGATCTGGTGACTCCGCCTGACAACATGCGGCTGAGCGTCCGCCAGATGCATCTGCCGAACGAACTGCGCGGAAACATCGAGTTCGCTGAATATGAGTCCGGCCACATGATGTACACGAACCGCCCTGACATGGAGAAAATGCACGCAGACATCGCCGCATTCATGGCAAAGGCGCTGAAGTAAAAATCCTCTCTGCCTGCAGCGGCAAAACTGGGCTTGCCCCCAAATCTAGCCGCCCATTGCCTCCATTAGTTAGCGAAACCTTACAAAATTCCGCCAGATCAGGCCAAAAGTATGACCGAAATGCTGGGAAATACCTCTCCCCGAGCAGATAAAGGCGTCCAGCCCCCTCCGAACATGCTGAAAACACAAAAAAACGGCAAATTGCCCTAATTGAAGGGGCCTCCGACACGTTCCTGCACTTGGGAAGCCTACTTTATTCATTCCACACCACCATGAAACAAACCACGAAACTGCTCAGCAGCTTGCTTGTTTCCGCACTTGTTGCGTCTTCCGCCTTTGCGGAAATTCGCACCTGGACGGACACCTCAGGCCGCCAAGTCACCGCCTCATTCATCGGACTCGATGGTGAGGACATCATCCTGCAAACCGCAGACGGCGCCACTCACAAGTTCGCGCTGACCAGATTATCTCCGGAAGATCAGGCACTGGCAAAAAGCATGAAGCCTTCGGACCAGCCGGTGATGCTGGCAAATGCCACGGTCGCCCAGGCATCTGCCGCAGTTGACCGTCTCGTGGCCAATGGCCTCGTACGGGCCAATCCTGAACGTGCCAAGATCGCTGGCAAGAAGCCGATTACCGGATTCAACCCGCTGGCCAACGACGAGCAGTTCGTGCGCCGTGTTTATCTCGACATCGTGGGTCGCATTCCGAACTACACGGAAACCGTTCAGTTCGTTGCGGACTCCAATGCGAACAAGCGTGCCAAACTGATCGACATGCTGCTCGACAGCCCCGGCTACAACAGCAACACGTTCAACTACTTCGCAGAAATGCTGCGAGTCAAAGACCGCCTCGAACAGGACAACCTGCGTGGCGTTCCCTACATCAACTGGATGCAGCACGAGATCGAGAAAAACACCTCTTGGGATAAGATGGTGTTTGAGATGCTGACCGCCAAAGGCAAGATGTGGCAGGATGGTGCCGCTGGTTACCTCCTGCGTGATGCAGGGATGCCGCTGGACAATCTGGCCAACACGCTGGCCGTGTTCTTGGGCACCGACGTGGCCTGTGCACAGTGCCATGACCACCCCTTCTCCGACTGGACCCAGCACCAGTTTTATGAAATGGCCTCCTTCTTTGGTGCTACTACCACCAACATGCGTACGGCTGAAAATCGCAAAAAAGGCAAGGATTCCTCCGGCATGATGGCGATGAACGCCATGAATGACCTGATGCCCAAGATTGAAGAAATGGTCACCGCGAGCGGCCAGGACATCAAACGCGTGCGCAACGGCATCCGCAACTACATGGGGGCCAATCGCTTCATTGTCGGTGACACGGACACCAACAGCATGAAGCTGCCGCATGACTACAAGTATCCGGATGACAAACCAAACGCACCCGTCGAACCCAAGTTCATCACCTGGACCAAAAACGACAAAAATCTTCCCGCCTACAAGCAGAAGATGAAGTCGGCTGAAGAGCTCCGTCCGGCATTCGCCAAATGGGCCACTGACCCAAGCAATCCCCGCTTTGCCATGGCAATCGCCAACCGCATGTGGAAGCGTGCATTCGGCCAGGGCATCTGTGAGCCTGTGACCAACATTGATGATCCCAAGCAGTCCGTGAATCCCGAGTTGCTCGTCCATCTGGCCGAAGAAATGAAACGAGTGAAGTTCGACATCAAGAGCTTCATGCGCATCATCTACAACACCCGCGCCTATCAGTCTGAAGCCACCTCGGAAAAGATCGCCATGGGCGAACCCTACTACTTCCAGGGGCCTCTGCTTCGCCGCATGAGCGCCGAACAAGCCTGGGACTCCTACATGACCTTGGTGCTCGGTGATCCCGACAAGTATGCCAAGCCGCTGGAAGATCTCTACAGCCGCTCCATTGACTTGGACCTCAGCAATCCCAAGCTGGATGCGCAGACCGTGCTGGTCAAATACAGCGCTTTCCGTGAAATGGCCGCGAAGGAACGCGCCCTCATGGGTGGTGGTCTTGCCGAGGCGGGTGGCGACGACATGATGATGGATGGTAAAGCCAAAGGCAAGGCCAAGGCAGAAGCCAAGCCTACTGGTGAGATGGCGGAGAACGCCTCCCTCACCTACAACGGAATGGTTCTCCGCCGTGCCTCCACGCTTGAGCAGCCTGCTCCAAACGGCCATTTCCTCATTGATTTCGGCCAGTCCCCTCGCGCCTTGATCGACGGCAGTGTCAAGACTGGTTCTGTGCCTCAGGTGCTGATGATGATGAACGGCAAGGCGCAGGAGATGCTCACCAGCCCGGATTCCCTGGTCTTCCGCACGATGTCAAAGGTGAAGACGCCGCCTGAAAAGGTTGAGGCTCTGTTTGTCTCCGTCCTCAACCGCCGCCCGACGCTTGCGGAAAAAGACATCGCCAAGCGCGCCCTCTCCGGGGGTGAAGACGGCTATGCCAACATGATCTGGGCTCTCATCAACACCCGCGAGTTCATCTTCATCCAATAAGTTCACAGGCTCATCCACAACACGTAACGCGCTAAACTTCACTTATGAAATCAGAATACAACAAACTCAATCCCATCGCCCGTCGTGACTTCATGATGCGCACGGCCCAGGCCGCGCTCGGCGTGACTGTCATGCCCTCTCTGAATCTGGCGGCAGCTGGCACCACCGGTGCAGGCACCCCCGGCTTCGGCAAGGCCAAAAACGTCATCTTCCTCTGGATGGGTGGCGGCATGACCCACATCGACACTTGGGATCCAAAGGACGGTGCCACCAAAGGCCCGACCGATCCCATCAAAGCAAATTCGGGATCCGGCAACATGGACCGCCTTGGCGGCACCATGGAGAAGATGGCCAAGGTGGCCAACAAGTTTTCGATCATCCGTTCCATGAGTTCCAAGACCGGTGTGCATGATCAGGGTACTTATGTCATGAAGACCGGCTATGAGCCGCGTGGCACGATTGTCCATCCTTGCATCGGTGCCTGGGCTTCCCATTTCCTGGGCCGTATCAAGGGGCCGACCCTGCCAGACAGCGTCGTTGTCAACAGCGGCAATGCCTTCCCAGGCGCTGGCTTCTTCCCAACCACGACGAGCCCCATCCCAATCTCAAATCCTGAGACTGGACTGCAAAACATCAAGCCGACCACTTCGGAAGATCAGTTCAAGAAGCGTCTGTCCCTGACCGACGAATTCGACACCTCCTTCCGTAAAAAGTTCCAGTCGGACGAAGTGAAGTCTTATTCCGAGTTCTATGACGAAACCGTCAAGCTCATGAAGAGCGAAGACCTGAAGGCCTTCGACCTCAGTCAGGAGCCGCAGGCTGTGCGTGATAAGTTCGGCAGAAACAACTTCGGCCAGGGAGCCCTCCTTGCCCGTCGTCTGGTTCAGGCCGGCGTTCGTTTCATCGAAGTTCAATCGGGTGGCTGGGACATGCACAACACCATTGACACTGCCCTTGGCACCACTGCGGCCACCATGGACAACGTCTTCGCCACTTTGATCGAAGACCTGGTCTCCAACGGCTTGTTTGAATCCACGATGATCGTCATGGGTTCCGAATTCGGCCGCACACCGGACATCAACGAAAATGATGGCCGTGACCATTACCCGCTCGCTTACTCCACCGTCTTTGCAGGCGGCGGCGTCAAGGGCGGCTTCGTCTATGGTTCCACCGACAAGGAAGGCCGCCGTGTGGCTGACAAGCAGTGCACACCGCAGGACTTCCAGGCCACCATCGGCCACGCCATGGGCCTGCCAGTGGATGAAGTTGTCATGTCCCCCTCCAACCGTCCGTTTACGGTCGGTGACAAGGGCGTTCCTGTTACTGACATCTTCGCGTAACCAATCGCAGGATCATCTCCTCAATGAGAAGCACCCGGTCGCAAGACCGGGTGTTTTTTTATGCCGTCTTGTCCTGCACGAATCGCGAGCGGCTCAAACGCGCCGGCGTGGGGAGTTCAGCAAAGCAGCGCCAAGAATCAACAGCACCACGCAGCCAGGCTCGGGAACAGGTGTGACGGACGTGATATCAAAGCTAAAGTCGTCGAAGCTTTGAATGTAGCTCACCGCACCATTGTCCAGAGTGCCCCCGCGTAAATCCCACTGCAGTCCGGTGATTGCACCGCTGATCAGGCCAAGACTTTGACTGGTGAGCACGCTGATGCTGCTTCCCAGCAGTGAACTACCGTCATTGTAGGCACTGATTCCGAGGCTGGCGGTATTGTGCAGCGTATCCAGCGCCAGAGTGATTTCTGACCAGCCCATGCTGCCCATTTGATAGGCCGTCGTCTGCCAGGCGCCGCCGGTCATGCGGTACTGAAGGAAATTGTCTCCGGTGTACCCCACTTCAAACACGGGCTGATTGGCCGCATCAATCAGCGACAAACCCAAAATATTGTCGGTGTCCGGGTCATCCCAGTCCGAGGGCTTGACCCAAAACGACATTTGAACCTGCAGTCCCGCTGTGCTGGCAGGGGCAACCCCGCCATAATCGCGTGAATCCATGCGGTAAAGATAGCTGAGGCTTTGATCCGAAGCCATCAGGTTCAGGGTCTGCGAACCCGAGTGCGGCGTGGTGTTGCGGTAGGCAACGATCTGATTCCGATCATATTGGCTCCCATAATAGTAGGGCGCCGTAGCATCTTCATACAACCTGCCTCCAGATAGCGCCTGCCAAAGGCCCGAACCGTCGGCGATGTCCGCCGCTGCTCCTCCAGGGCCAGAGTTGTTCGTGCCAAACTGGCCCGCGTTGTAGCGTGTGACGTCGGGACCGTTCGTGCCGTCCCCCAGTGAGTTGGGATAGGCGCCCAACGGCACCACCCCGGTGTAGCCGTTGCCGGAGTTGTTGTTGAGATAAAACTGGGCATCCCCGGCCACGTAGGCCGACAGAATTTGGCCGTTCATGGGAACACGGTAGCCATCTTCCTCCTCGAAACTGCCCAAATAGGCATGAGCGTCCTGAGACCAGAACATGGCCCCAATGACGCATGCGTAGCGACAAAATCTGCGTTCGAGGATCTTCACGGGCTAAATTTTAATTTAGCCGCTCTGAATATAAATTCAATTACTATTGCATTTTCCATACTCTGGGGGCACGCTGGCTAATGGCTCAAGCGTCGTTTGGACATGTGTGGGCCATTAAATCCAACCACTCGTCACCCCTCCGAGAGCCATTCTGAGTCCGCTGCCGCTGCCAAAGGGTTTCAATTGCCCTTCAAGCACGGCTTTTCCTGCTTGCGGCTCCCTGCGAAGCCCGGATAATGGCCGCCCTTCCGTGCCGCCCTGGCGAGTGAATGACACCATGAGCAAACCCAGCCCCAAGACCGACGAACCCACCTTTGAAGACGCCATGCAGCGCTTGGATGAGATCGTGGCGGGTATGGAGGACGGTCAGCTCTCCCTGGAGGAAATGATTTCCAGTTACGAGGATGGCGTTCGACTCCTCAAGCTCTGCCGACAGCGCATTGATGGTGCCCGCCGCCGTGTGGACCTCATCAGCGCCGATTTGGAAGGTGGCAAAGCCTCGCTCACTTCATTTGACGATGCCGCTGAAAACGACGAGAGCGCCGAAGACACCGAAAAACTCCGCTCCCCAGTCCGTCGCCGTAAGACCGCCGAGACTGAAGGTGGCGAAATTCGACTTTTTTAGACCTGTGGATACCCAACTGCCTGCCATCAACTCCCCTGCCGACCTCAAAGCCCTGCCGCTGGAGCAATTGCCCGAACTTGCGGAGAAAATCCGCAAGACTCTCATCGAAACCCTCAGCCAGACAGGCGGCCATCTTGGCCCGAATCTCGGTGTGGTGGAGCTCAGCATCGCCCTGCACCGGGTGTTCGACACACCCAAAGACCGTTTTGTCTTCGATGTCGCACATCAGGGCTACGTCCACAAGATGCTCACCGGTCGCTGGGACCGCATTCACACCATCCGCCAGCATGATGGCCTGAACGGCTTCCTTCTCCGCACCGAGAGCGAACATGACTGCTACGGCGCAGGCCACGCCGGCACCGCCCTCTCTGCCGCCCTTGGCATGGCCACAGGCCGTGATCTCTCCGGCACTGACGAAAATGTCATCTGCGTGGCCGGAGACGCTGCCTTCACCTGCGGACCTGTGTTTGAAGCGATGAACAACGTCGCCGCGCACACCAAGCGCCTCATCGTCGTGCTCAACGACAACGAATGGTCCATCGACCGCAATGTCGGTGCCATCGCGAAGTACTTCAATTCCATCGCCACACACCCTGCTTACGCGAACCTGCATCAAAAAGCCGGCAAACTGCTTGAGTTCGTACTCGGTGAAGACGCACGCCGCATCGCCAAGAAAGTCGAAGACCACGCCAAGAACATCCTCCTTCCGCAGAGCCAGACACCGACCAACCGCAGCTCGCTGTTCGATGAATTTGGCATCCGCTACTACGGCCCCATCGACGGTCACAACATCCCGCTGCTCATTCAGACCTTCGAGTTCCTCAAAACTCAGGATGAACCGGTGATCCTGCACATCATCACCGAAAAAGGCCGCGGCTACACTCCTGCCCTCAACGATCCTGGCAAATTCCACGGCCTCGGCAAATACACCATCGAGACCGGAGAGACTGCAACCAGCGACAAGCCCACCTACTCCCAGGTCTTCGCCCGCAGCGTGACCGACTTCGCCAAGGCCGACAAAAAAATCGTCGCCATCACTGGAGCCATGCCCGGCGGCACAGGCTTGAGCGTCTTCAAAAAGGAAATCCCTGAGCGCTATTTCGATGTGGGTATCGCGGAAGAACATGCCGCGCTTTTTGCCTGCGGCCTCGCCACCCGTGGCCTGAAGCCCTTCCTCACCATTTACTCCACCTTCATGCAGCGCGCGTTCGACATGATCGTGCATGACATGGCAGTCCAAAACCTCCCCGTGCGCCTCTGCATGGACCGTGGCGGCCTCAGCGGTGATGACGGTCCCACGCACCATGGTCTCTTCGACATCGCCTACCTCCGTGGCATCCCCGGCATCGTCCACATGCAGCCGCGGAATGAAGACGAGTTTGTGGACATGCTCTGGACCATGGCCTGCTATGAGAGCGGCCCCATCGCCATCCGCTACCCGCGCGGAAACGGCCCCGGCATCATGCCCAAGGACAAGCCCGTTCGCCTCGAAATCGGCAAGGCCGAAGTCATTGCTGATGGCAGCGACGTCGCCCTCATCGCCCTCGGCGACATGTTCCCCATCGCTGAAGCCGCTAAGATAGAGCTAGAAGCGAAAGGCCTCTCCGTCGCTCTCATCAATCCGCGCTGGATCAAACCCCTCGACATGGACTGCATATCGTCCTTCGCCCGGAAAGTGAAGGTCGTCTGCACCCTCGAAGACCACGTCCTCCGCAACGGTTTCGGTGCCGGCGTCATCGAACAGCTCAGCGACGCTGGGATTCACACCCCTGTCGTCCGCATCGGCTGGCCCGACCAGTTCATTGAGCACGGCACGCCCTCAGTCCTCCGCAAAAAGCACGGCCTCAGCGTCGAAAATACGGTTTCTAAAGTGATGGCTCAGTTGGCGGCGGACTGACCTTGGGGCCTAGCATGGCATTGTTCTCAGGGACATGGCACGAGTCATGAACCAAGGTGGCGTCCATGATGTTACGCGCCTATTTTTTCGCATTTCTAGTCTGGGGACAGACATTTGCACTGATCTCTGCCGAGGTGGAGCAGGTGCCAGCCGCCATCCCAGGTGAATCGTCGCTTTTACGGAAGGACCATCTGAACGAATCGGGTGAAAAGCTCGGTTCTATCATTGATGACATCGGCGCTTCACTCGCAACGACGCCCATGGCATGGATGAATGAACCGGCCTGGCGGGGCATCATCTGGTTGAAAGTCCTGACCAGCGGACTCTTGTTATTGGTGCTAATCATTGGAGCCCCATGGCTCCAAAGAGCCATCGCTAGGCGTCTTCAAACGCCTGGCGAAGGCCGTCCACCGAGCGCCTTCCAAGTCCTGCTCGATGCAGCGCGGCACCCGCTCTACCTCTTCATCTGGATTTGCGGGATCTACTGGGCGCTCACGCCTTTATTCCCCCATTTTGCAAACTCCAACGGGAGCAACAGAGCGCAGTCACTGGCGGGGCATGCCACCGATGCAGCCGCATTGATCGCCCTCACATGGTTTGCCGTGCGCCTTGTCAGGCTCGTGAACACCCGTCTTCGGGTGTGGGCCGCCAAGGACGGCCGTCATTCCGCCGCGATCCTTGCCGCCATCCTTCGCAAAGGGGTGCGATTGGTGTTTCCGGTGGTCGCTCTGCTGATGGTGCTGCCGCTTCTGAACCTCGACCCGGATATGCTGCTGGTGTTCAATCGCATCACCAGCCTCTTCCTCATCGGCAGCATGTCATGGCTTATCATCCAGGGGCTGGATGCGTTCGAGCGGGTACTCCTCAGCCGCCACCAGCTTGACACTCCGGACAATCATGAAGCCCGCCGCATTTTCACCCAGGCCAACCTGCTCAAAAAAGTCATCGTCGCTGTCGTCCTTATCCTCACTGCGGGCTCCATGCTCATGGTCTTTGATTCCGTGCGTCAATACGGCAGCAGCATCCTCGCATCGGCGGGCATTGCAGGTTTGATCATCGGTGTGGCCGCACAGCGCAGCATCGCCGGCCTGCTTGCAGGCTTCCAGATCGCGATCGCCCAGCCCATCAGCATTGAGGATGTCGTCGTTGTCGAAGGTGAGTGGGGGCGCATTGAGGAAATCACGCTCACCTATGTTGTCGTTCGCATCTGGGATCAGCGCCGCCTGGTGCTGCCGATCAACTACTTCATCGAAAAGCCGTTTCAAAACTGGACACGCCAAACCGCCGAAGTGCTGGGCACTGTCTTTCTCCAGGTGGACTACAGCGCGCCGGTGGGCCAACTCCGGGACGAACTCACGCGCATCGTCAAAGCCTCCAGTCATTGGGACGGCCGCGTCGTGGGTCTGCAGGTCACCGACAGCAAGGACAGCACCCTGGAGCTGCGCGCTCTTGCCAGTGCTGCCGACGGTTCGAAAGCCTGGGATCTGCGCTGCGAGATCCGCGAAAAGCTTGTCGAATACATCCGCACAAATCATCCCGAAAGCCTGCCGCGAATCCGCACGGGGCTTGATGACAGGATTTCAGCACTCAAGCACACTGCGGGTATCGCTGAACCATCTTGAGCCATTTATCCTTTGGGAAGCCCGCATGTCCAATTAACGTGCGCCCCATTAATCTAAAGCTATTCGACATTGCACTTGCTTGATTTCGGTTGGAAATCCGACTGATTTTTTACTGCTGCGCATACGCACAATAAAATGGCAGCAGGCTTTTTTCTGAATTATCCAGCCCAGCCGCCATGTCTTCTCAAGATGATGAAACAGCTCTTTCAGAGCCCGAAATGACGAATGACGTAGAGCGATCAAAAAGTGGAACAAGCCAAATGGCGAATCCGGCTTGGCTCACCCATACCTTCCATGACTCTTTCGAGCAGGCTGAACCGCATTTGATAGCGGACAGACCATTCTACAAACGTCCCTCGGCTCCCAACCGGCGGTCTCGGCCCGGGCAGAAATGGCTCATTGGAACAGGTTTTCTCGTAGCAGCCACCAGCGGTTATTTTCTCGGCCTCAACCACCGCCCCCCAGCAACTTCGCCAATTCAGACTGCCGCACCAATTCAGGCAGCACTGCCTGAAATGCGTGACTTGCCAAGAGCAGAGCCCTCATCTTCGCCTGCCCCAGAACCCGAACCAAAGTTCGTTGCACTCAAGGGTGGGGCCTTTGCGATGGGAGATTCCTTGGATGGATCAAAGGATGCACGCCCGCATCAGGTCAGTCTGGCACCATTCATGATGGCCAAACATGAAGTGACCTTGGAGCTTTGGGACGAAGTCATGCTTTGGGGACGGGACCATGGCTATCCAGATCTCCCAGCTGGCAACGGCAAAACGCACGACCATCCCGTCTATGGCATCTCCTGGGGGGATGCGGTGAAATGGTGCAACGCCCTCAGTGAAAAGGAAGGCCTCACGCCATGTTACTACACTGAGATCACCCAGAAGAATATCGCACGTAAAGGCATGGTGGACATCGGCAACAAGCATGTCCACTGGGGGGGCAATGGTTACCGACTGCCTACGGAAGCCGAATGGGAGTTTGCCGCCCGGGGTGGACTCGCAGAGAAACGTTTTCCTTGGGGCAATGAGGTCACACATGACCAGGCCAACTACCATGGCTCACCCCTCATCGAATATGACAAAAGTCAGCATGAAGGAACAGCGGCCGCCTTGATGAGCAGCCCCCCCTACACCGCCGCCGTTGGCCGTTTTCAGCCCAATGGATTCGGCCTTTATGACATGGCAGGCAACGTGGCCGAGTGGTGCTGGGACTTCTACGATCCAAGTTACGGAACTCCGAGGTCAGTGCTGGACAATCCCCATGGTCCCGACAAGGGCAAAAACTGCGTCGTCAGAGGTGGCAGCTGGCGGCACACGGCCGCTGACGCCCGCTGCGCGAGTCGTTTCAGCCTGCCGGGAGAACTGACTGCAACCTACGTCGGCTTTCGAGTTGTGCGTGGTCTCTGAAAGAGCATCCTCACGAATCAAAAGGCACCGCGGAAAAGTCGGTTTCATGGAACCACCGACGCGAAATTTTGCGTGGCATAAATATGGAATTTCGGACAGGTGCAGGCGTGCACTCCGCAGCCCAAAAAGGCTAGATTACGGTTCAGGATGGTCGCACGGTGGCCCGGAGAGTTCATCCACAACTTCACCATCTCGTCCGCAAAGGCGAGGTAGGTGAGACCGTTCGAGGTGCGCATGGCGATATTTTCAGCGCGCTCTCCACTTTTCAGGCCTTTGGCCTCCATACGCTGCCAGGCGGTGCGTTTCGTGGGATCATTGGGATTCTCGTGAGAAAAGAAATTCTCCAAGGCCATGTCTCGAGAGTACTCATAGGCACACGCCGTCAGCGCACGCGAAGTCTGAAACATCGGCAGCTTGTGCTTCTCCCGTTCCGCATTGGTGGCAAAGAAAATCGCCGCGTTGAGCAAGCCAACATCCATCTTTGCACGCTCCATCACCTGGAGAACAGGCGGATGCAGACGAAAAGTTGCAGTAGTGAATCGCGCATAATCCGCCGACGTCCAAGGTGCGGAGTCAGTCGCAGGCTTCGCCGTGTCGTCAGCCCCCAAAGGGAGCGTGAAGAGAAGCAGGAGCGGGATCAAGCGCATCATGGCGAAAGGAAGTCAGGACCAGCGTAAAAATAACTGAATGAATACCCCGTGCCAAGGAACTCATAACGCGATGGTTGCTCTGAATCTCACCTCTCCTCCACCCAGCCTGGAGCCGGGTAGCTGCCAAGGATCTTCACCTGAACGGCAATGCCTTCGACTTCGAGGGCTGTGATGGCCTGCTGGAGCGTGGCATCGGTATGATGGCCACTGATTTCGAGAAAGAAGCGCGCCTGGGTGCCGCAGGAGGTGGGGCGGTTCTCGATCTGGCGGACGTTGACATTGCGTGAGGCAAAGACCTGCAGCACCTCCATGAGCGCACCCACGCGATCCTTGGAATGGATCATGAGCATCGTGTTATCATTGCCAGAAGGCGGACCGGAGCGACGACCGAGGATGATGAAGCGCGTCTGGGTGGCGTATTCACGCGGTGAGGTGGCGATGACGCGCAGATCGTGCAGTTCCGCGCTCAAGGACGTCCCGAGAGCGGCCACGGTGGGATTCTGCGCCGCAAGGCTGGCAGCTGCGCTGGAACTTGCCGACTCGATCAGTTTTGCGCCGGGGAAACTCTGGATGAGCCAGGGACGGCAATGGGCGAGCATCTGCGCCCGGCCATGAATCTCGGTGATCGTGCTGTTCGGCCCCTGCGACATGACGGCGGCATCAGCCTTCCACAAAATCTCGGCGTAGATCTGCAAGGCGCTATCGGCAAGGTGATCCAGCGTGTGATGCACCGCACCTTCCGTCGAGTGCTCGATGGGCAGCACTCCATAGTCGGCGGTCTGCGCAGCCACACGGCCAAAGACGCCCTCGGTACTGGCTTCGGCGAGGTATTCGACGCAATGGCCGAACTTGTTCACCGCCGCCTGATGCGTCCACGAGCCGGTGGGGCCGAGGTAGGCGATTTTGAGGCTGTCCTCCAAGGCGAGCGCGGCACTCATGATCTCACGATAGATCGCGCGGATGGCCCGCTCGGTGAGGCGGCCGTTTTGCGCACGGTTGATCTCCGCCAGCTTGCGCAGCAGCTTGTCTTCGCGGCCTGGCACATAGATGTCGAGGTCGTCCTTGCGTTTGATCTCGCCGACGGCATGCACCAGTTCGGCGCGTTCGTTGAGCAAACGCAGCAGCTGCTGATCGATGCTGTCGATCTTGTTGCGGACTTCTTCGAGGGACATGGGCCGCAGGAGAAAAGAGGTTAAGGCTCGTCCGAGGCCGCTTCCTCTACGGCTGGAGTGACCGGAGCCAGGGAGAGCTGATGCTCCTGCGGTTGTTCGGCAGCGGCTGCACCTTCCTCTGCGGTCGGCAGTTTCACCCGGCGAAGCTCAGAGGCGTTGGGCATGTCGTCGAGACTGCGAACGCCGAAATGGTCAAGGAAAGCCTCTGTGGTGCCATAGAGGAGCGGGCGGCCTGGCAGGTCGGCACGGCCTTCAATTTTCATCAACCCACGATCAATGAGCTGCTGCACCATCGCATCCACCGAAACACCGCGCACCGCTTCGATGCCGGCTTTCGTAATCGGCTGGCGGTAGGCCACGATGGCGAGCGTCTCCAGCGCCGGCTGGCTCAGGCGCTGTACCTTTTTGCCGGGATAAAGCGCACGGCACCACTCGGCGTACTCGCCACGGGCGGCGATTCGCCAGCCGTTCGCACGCTCGACGAGGGTGAAGGAGTGCTTCTCCGCTGCGTAGCGGGCGATCAGTTCATCCAAAATAGCACGCACCTGCTCCTCGGTCGTGGCTGCAAGTGGGGCGACCCACTCCGGGATCTGGATCTGGCTCCCCTCGGCAACGGGCTCGCTGGCGGCATCGCAGATGTCCTTGGCCGTCTCTTTGACGGCGGCACACATCTGCGGCACACCCAAGGGCTCCTGGGTGGCAAAAAGAAGGGCTTCGACGATCGAGATCAATTCCATGGCGCGGACAGTCAATCTCAAGCGAGCCAGAGGGGAGAGTCAAGCCGTGCCTTAGCCTTGACACTCCCGCCATGCCCACGCTCTCATGCGAGCATGGCCTTGCGTCTCGACACTGCCGTCATCCGTGGCGAAATCGACAACACCACCCGCGACAACGTGCGTGGCAAGCTCTGGCTGGTCGGTCGTGATGATCCCGTCATCATCGATCTGAGAGGCAATGCCTGGCGCGATGTCGCCGGCTGCAAAGTCACCTTCACCAACCCCGAGCCCTCGCCCAGCCCAGCCGCCGCCGGCTTGCAGCCGAAACAGAAGGGCCACGTCGGAGACATTACCGCGTCCCGGAAAGTGAAGGTTCATACCGCGCCAGAGAAACAGATGGAAAGCCGCGCGGATGATGATTCAGTCGGTCATTCCGCCGAATGGCACAACGCGCTCTATGTCGAGTGGTTCTCCAAGGAGAACGGCCGCGTGTTCATCGAGGGCACGGATTTTGAGGTCAGCATCTCCGCGTGGGTCTGGGAAATGGACGAGGCCCAGGAGGAGGCGCAAAAAATATCCGCCCTCCGCGCCATGCGCGACTGGCTGGCCGGCATCATCCAACGCCCCGAGCCGAAGGACGATGACGAATTCGATGACAGTGAGGAAGCCTGGGAAAACTCACTCAAGCAGTCTGATCGCCTCACGGACGCCCACATGGAGGCGATCGAAAAATACGGCAAAGACGGCCTCCGTGATAACCGCATCGCCTTTGTCATGGGCTGGGATCACATGCTGGACGGCAGTCGCGAACGCGAACCCGATGATGACAATGCTGAAGGTGAAGCCTGGAAAGAGAGCCGGGAAGTGCTGCCAGAACTGGACGGGATCGAGAACGAACTCGATGATCAAGCCTTCTTCGACTTCCTGGAAGAGAGCGAGCGTGAAGCCCACCCGCTGCAAACCATGGCCAATGGCTTCGTCTTGCGGCTGCTGACCGAAATCAAAGAAGAACGCTCCGAAAACACCGCCAAGAGCGATGGCAGCACACAGCTCGACCGTTTCATCCGCAACTCGATGAACATCAGCGGCAAGCTGACAGGAGCGCTCGGCACGCAAGACTTTGGCGGTTCATTCCAAACCGGCCACACCCTCGCCATTCTACGCCGCTGCCTCAACTGGGCCAACGAGGCCTTCGCCGCATTGAACGAACTGATGGAAGCCCCCGAGTGGAGGGACCGTCAAGATTTGCTCAACGACTTCCGCGCCGAACTCTTCGCCATCCGTGACGGCATCACCGATCTACGCAAACAACTGCGCGCACAGTAGGCGGTTGCGCTGCAACTGGCCTACTTTCGCAGGGACTTCCACGGCTCTTCCTCGCTGTGGTCCACAAGGCCGGGCTCATCCGCCTTGGCTGGAGAAAGGATCGCGAGGAAGACAAGCGTCTCGTCACCCACGTTCCAGGTGCCGTGGATTTCACCCATCGGGATAAAGACCGTGTCACCGGGGCCAAGGATTTTTTTCTGCTGGCCGACCCACTGCTCGGCCTTGCCCGAAAGAATGTAGATCAGTTCCTCCCGTGTGGGGTGCGAGTGGAAGGGATGACTGCGTCCCGGCTCCATGTTGGCCCGCACCATCATGAGGTGCTCGTTGTTCACAATGTCGCTGCGGCAGATCCACTCTTCGAGCGTCCACGGGGAAAGGTAGTCGATTTTTTCGGCAGCAGTGACGAAGCGGCGGTTGGCGATGGCGTCGGACATGGTGGTTGGATGCTAGCGCGATGAAATCACTCCGGCAAGCCGGGCGATGCACCTGTCCCTATCCGTTTTGCCACTTCAGTACGTGAACAAGTCCTTCACCACCCAGGGGCGCTCGATTTCCACGCCCTTCTGCTTGAGGAGGAGATTGAGTGCGTCGACCATGCGCTGTTTCATGTGCTTGGTCAGCCGGCGGCCTTTGCGTGCGCGCTGGACGGCCTTGTGGGTCATGGGCTCCGTGCTGGCCGCCACGAGGGCGTGATTTCCCAGCTCATGCTCAGTCATGATCCCGTCCAGAGGCTGCACGCCCATGTTACGCTCGATTTCTTCTTCTTGTCCCATGTTCACCCTCTCATTCCGCAAACGGTTTTCTGCAATCTGAATTACTGCCATGCGCATTCGGCTCACGCACCTACGAAAGCGTCCCCCGCCAGGCCATACGCGCCACCCTGAACCTCGTGAATTACCCCAAGGGTGAGAAGGACGTGATTCAGGCAAACAAGTGGTGACCCCAATCAGCAGCGCTACAACATCCCATGCTCCTTGAAGCTGAAATAGGGCAGCGGGCGTGATTTGGCAGGCGTTCCGATGATGAGGTGGTCCTGGAGAAAGAGCCCGGTGGCTTCGGAGGCTTCGCGAAGGCGGCGGGTGATGCGACGGTCAGCATCACTAGGTGTGGGATCGCCAGAGGGATGATTGTGAACAAGGATGAAGGCGTAGGCGTTGTGGATGAGCACCTTCCGCAGCAGATCGCGCGGATGGGCGACGCATTCGTTCAAGCTGCCTCTGAAAGCCTCCTCACTGCGCATGACGGCGAGTTTGGTGTTGAGCAGAATGATGCGGACAGACTCGTGGCCGAGGGCCTGCATTTCGGAGCCGATGTAGTCGTAAATGCGCTGCGGCCGATCGAGGAAGACCTCCGCATGCGAGGGCTCCTGCGCAGAGCGGCGGCCAAGCTCAAAAGCAGCGGCTAGCAGGGCAGTTTTCGCGGGCCCAAGGGCTTTGATCTTTCTCAATATGGCAGGCTCGAGACGGGAGAGGTCGCGCAGGGATTTGTAATCTCGCAAGATGCGCTGGCCGATCTGGAGGGCGTTTTCACCCTTCGTACCGGTGTTGATGAAGAGAGCGAGGAGTTCCGCATCCGAGAGCGCCTGTGGACCGAGGCGGAGCAGACGCTCACGTGGGCGGTCGTTTTCCGGTATGTCGTGGATGCGGCTCATGAATCAGTGCGCATTTCACACGATTTAAGAGGGAGATCAATGAATAGCGCGGCACTGATCCAGCAGGCTGTGCAGATATCCGACGATGTCTTCGAGCGCCTGCTTGTGCGGCGAAACCTGGAGGCAGATCAAGTCGGCACGGGCTTCGACCAGCATGTTTTGCGCGAATTTGACAGCGCGATCGACGGCCCCTTCGTAGTCTGCGATGCCCGCTAGAATGGTGGTGTCCATGGGCTCGCCTTTAAGCAGCATGCGGTTGAGCTTTTGCTTCTGTGCATCGGTGGCGCCTTCGAGGAGATACAGGATGGGCAGCGTGAGCTTGCCGCGGGCGAGATCGGTGCGGAGCGTTTTACCGACCGTTTTTTCATCACCGACGATGTCGAGACAGTCATCGTAGATCTGGTAGGCGGTGCCGAGCTTGAGGCCGTAGTCTTTCAATGCCGCCTGAACGGAGTCGGGCTGCTGGTTGAGACGGGCTCCGAGTTCACTTGCGGCGGCAAAGAGCGCGGCAGTCTTCATCTCGATCATCTTGAGATAATCGGTGACGGAGAGATTGAAATCGAAGCGGCGCTGGGTTTGCAGGATTTCGCCGGTGCAGACATCCCGCGAGGCACGGGCGATGGTGCGGCAGACATGCGTGTCTTCGAAATCAGTGGCGAGTTCGAGGGCGTAGGCGAAGAGGCTGTCACCCAGCAGGACGCTGAGACTGCTGCCCCATTTCGCGACGGCGGTCGGCTGGGCGCGACGAATGTCCGCACCATCCATGATGTCGTCATGAACCAGTGAGGCAATGTGGACGAGTTCGAGAATGACGGAGAGGCGCGTGTGCCCTTCGTGCGTGCCCCCCGTGGCACCGCCGGCGAGAACGGCCAAAGCAGGCCGGATGCGCTTCCCCGAGGTTTTGCAGACATAACTCACGTAACCTTCGACGCCGGGATCAAACGCACGCGCTTGTTCGAGGATGGCCGTTTCCACGCGTTCCAAGTCGGCCCGCACAAGATGAAACGGGAAGACAGGGTTGCTGGCGCTGATGACTGGGACTGACATGAGAATCTGTCATTCCATCCACCACGGCAGGGGCTTCGTCAAATGCCGTGCAATTACCTCGCAAATGTGAACTTTCAAAAGAAATGAAAGCCGGGGCTCATTCCTTCCGCCTGACGGCCAAAAGACCGCTGACAATCGCATCCGCAAGCTTCTGGCGATGTGAGGGATCCGCGCAGCGCAGAGCCTCGCGCTTGTTGCTGATGTAACCGCATTCAACTAGCACGGCTGGCATCCGGGTCTCGCGCAGCACTTTGAAGACGCCATGAAAAATGCCGCGCGTGCCGCCAGCGACCTTGCTTTTGATGGAACGGCTGATGGCTGAGGCGAGCAATTTGCCGCGCGAACTGCGATAATACACCTCCCCACCGGAGATGATGGTTGTCCGGCTGCCATTGAAATGAATGCTGACAAAGATTGACGAGGGCACGCGATTGGCGATGCGCGCCCGCTGTTCGAGTTCAACAAAGGTGTCGGTACGCCGCGTCATGACGGTTTTAAGCCCCCTTGATTTCAGTGCTGTTTCGACGCGCTTCGCGACATCAAGGCAGAGCTTTTTTTCGACCAACCCATTCCAGACAGAGCCGCCGTCCTTGCCGCCGTGGCCCGCATCAATCACCACCGTGGAAAACCGCACGGACTCCGCTCCCACCACAAACGCCGCACCGCCCACGATCAGCGCCAGACACCATGCTGCGATGCGTGAGGAGAGATGATGCACGAACTCTAGGGAATTTTAAGCGTTTTTCCCGCACGAATCAGGTCAGAGGACAGCCCGTTTGCAGCCTTAAGTTTCGACACTGTGGTGCCGTGCCTGCGCGCGATGGAGCCCAGGTTGTCACCGCTTTTGATGGTATATGAACCGCCTTTGCGCGAGGTTTTGCTGCCGGAGCTTTTGCCACCGGATTTGGACGAGGTCTTTTTCTTGGAGGAACTGCGGGATGATGAACTGCCATGGGAGGAACGCCAGGAGGAGTAGTCCATGCCAGCCCCCTGCCCGCCCTCGGCAGCCCAGTCACTTTTGTAATCACCGTTGTCCGCAAAAGGATAATCTGCGTGCCCCATCGAATGCGCAGGCGTACTCGGCGACGCATGGAGATTGATAACCGGCAGAACTTTGGGGAGCCCTTTGATGTGTGAAGAATTTTCACACGCAGCCAGCAATAGCAGCGGAAAGACCAAACAAGCTCTGAGCAGCAGTGGTGGGCAATGATTCATGCGAGGAGATGCGCCAGTTTCGTGCATGAATCAATTCGCAGCATGAAAACGACTGATAAGCTGTTTGACCCGCGGGATGCCATTTTTATCCTTCTCCAAAACAATGGTGCGCTCGTGATAATATCCAGCACCACTGGCAGGAAGGCTATAACGCCAGTTGGCCACATCAGCTCCAGGATCATTTCCTTCCATGGGGTTTTTGATCGTATTAAAGACGGTTCTGCCGTCCATGCCGGGCCGCACCATCTTGAATTTTCTTTCCGTAAAACCCATGGAGTAGCGCGTCCCAGTGGAGCCGACATGGAACACTGCATTGATGGAATCAGGGACGGTATATCCATAGTTGATGGTACAAAACACAACCATAAGCGCCGGAATAACAATGATGACCGCCGGGGTGAAAAAATACCAGTTCTTTTTGACGAATGCAGAATTCATGAAGCCTGCATGCTGGTGGAAACGATGACCGCAGGCAAGGTAAAACACGCGGCAAATCAAGGCTGCGCCTTGGCCATTCTACGGTAGAATACTTCCAAGCTTGTCCTCTGGCTTGCCAGAACCACCGACCATTTTCGCGGCCGACTGACTCGCGATTCCAATCCTGCTGCTAAAACCTGTTACAGTCGCTGGTCTCCAGGTGGAGAGGTCATTGCGGTGGTCGTGTACATCAGCTGACCGTCTTGTACCCGGAGGTATTTCGCAGCCCCTAAAATGTCTTCATCGCTAAGACCTGGAACCACAAAGACCCGGCCACGCATCGCCCCACGCACTGACATGCCGCCACGAACAATGGCACGCACGGTATCGATCACACTCTCATCCTGCACAAAATTCAACTCTGCCGCCTGAGCCATCATGCAAGTCGAGCACAGTTCCTGAGCATTGCGGCGATCACGCGCAGCATAGGCGGCATCATTCTGGCCAAGCATTGGCACTGCCATTCCAACCATTACGCCAATAATAGCAATAAACATCAAGACCTCAAAAAGGCTGAACGCATAACAAGCTCTGCGTTGGTTGATTGTGTGGGTAAGAGTTTTCATGGCAGCTTGTATCTGTGATGGTAATTTATGATAATTATCGCAAGAATGCAACCGCAATTTGTCAAATTTCCGTAAACTAGTCGAATGAGCGTCTCATAATTGATAATCAAAGAGTGAATCGCTACTCGTTTTTTACTCCACCTCGTGGATCACTGCCTGCCAAACCAAGCCAAAAACTCGCGATTGCCTTCCGTACCTTGAATGGAGGACTCAACCATGCCCCGCCATTCCAGTTCTGGCCGCGAGCGCACGAACTCTTCAATTCGAGCACAGGCTTTGGCATGCAGTTCCGGTTCACGCACAATGCCGCCCTTGCCAATCTCCTCACGTGAAAGCTCAAACTGCGGCTTGATCAAAACCAAGGCCTGACCTCCCGGCCGGAGCGCCTGCAGCACCGCAGGCAGGACCAAGGTCAGGGAAATGAAGGAGAGATCGGCCACCAAAATATCCACCTCCTGGCCAATATCCTCCCGGCGCATGTGGCGTAGATTGAACTGCTCCCGCGAGACTACTCGAGGATCACTGCGCAGTTTCCAGGCGAGTTGATTGGTGCCGACATCGAATGCGAAGACTTTCACCGCGCCGCGTTGCAGCAGGCAATCGGTGAACCCGCCGGTGGATGCCCCCACATCGAGCGCGGTCATGCCCGTCACATCAATGCCAAAGTGTACCAGCGCACCTTCGAGCTTCAAACCGCCACGACTGACAAATTTCGGGCGCTCCCGAACAACGATATGCTGGAGATCAGCGACCAGCCAGCCCGGCTGGGTGATGCGCTTGCCCAGGACACTGACCTCACCAGCCATGATCAGCCGTTTGGCCTGCTCGCGAGAGGGCACTATGCCAAGCTTCACCAAGGCGAGATCAAGACGTTCACGCGGCATCTAGGAGAATCGTTATTTCCGAATTGGCAGAATCAACTCATCCCCAGCTTCAATGTGAACGCCCGGGAGTATGACCGTGTTGTCGACATCCACGACGGCTTGTGCAGCTTCAATGGTTTCACCCACGATCACTCGCCCCACCAGCCCGTTGCCACGCCGCACATCGAATTTCATCCCACTGGCCAGATCTTTGTCTCTGCCGGCACTGATCACCGCAAAGCCTCCTTCATTGTTAACTTCAAGCACCTTGGCGAAGGCTGGCATGCCCAAAAGCTGTTTTTGCAGATCTGTCAAAGGCGCGGCTGCTGCTGCCGGTGAAGCATAGGTAGCCGGGGTTCCTGGCATCAGGTCACTTCCGGCCAGAGGCGGCAAAGTGGTAGCCTGCACTTCCGGCGGCGGCGGTAAATTTGTCACCGTATCAGGCTTCGAAGGCATGGCCATTTCATGGGCTGCCTGCTGCCTGCGCACCAGTTCGAGTTCTTTACGAGCTCCTTTGGCCTCTTCCTGTGCCTCCCAGGCCAGATAGCCGGTGATGGCGAGCAGAATGATCGTTAGAGCCAGAGCATAGTGTGAGAGACGCATGATGCATGCTAGACGCAAGCTCCGTGCGGATCAACCCCCTCTCAACTTCAGCGCAGCAGTCCCAGCAATTCACGCATCCGCAGCTCAATATTGAGCAAACTGGCCTGCACGCCGGCAAGCCACTCCATGTCAGCCCCCTGAGGATGCTGCTGCACCAGCTTGTCCGTCGCATTCAAGGCCGCCGCAAACAGGGGCAGACTTTGTTCCAGATCGACCACCAAAAACTGCCACTGGTCTTTTTCCGCTTGGGCGAACTGACGCAGCACATGGATAAGATGCGCAGCCAGATCCGCCACAGTGGACAGAAGACGCAAGACCGCCGGGCGAGTGCGCACCTCTTCATTGAAGACGAGCAGACTTTGAAAACGACGCAGTTCCTTGGCCAGCGCCGCTGAACGGGCCACGGGATCCAGATCACCGCTCCCCTGAGCTTTGGCGGGTGTTTGACGTGGTGGCTCGACGGTGGGATCATGCTTGGTCGCGCCGAATGGATCGCTACCCGGTTTGGCGGGCTGAAAGGGGTCGTCAAAACCAGGACTGTGCAGAGCGTCGGCGGATTTTGAATTGCGACTGGCTCCCAGCAGGAAATGTTTCCTCCGGGCACGGTTCTGTCTCAGTAAGGCGGCCTCTTCTTCCTTCGTCAGTTGCCAGCGTGGTGACGAGACACGCATCTGCAAGTGCCAGGACTGAATCAGAATGCGCTGATGATCTTGATTGAACCATTCGAAGAACAGCAGGTTTTTCAGTCCGGGTGGCTCAGGCAAAGTACAGACCATGCCAGTTTGCAGTCTTCGGCGCGGGAGTTTCACCACACGAGAGGAGGCGGTCATCAAGCCACTGTATCCATGCTGCAAGGCCGAAACGGCATCCACATGGTCTTCATTGGCATTTGGAAGTGGATTGTGAAAATCCACCCGGCATCCGGCGATATCGCGCAGAAAATTACCCACCAATTCAACACGTACAGGTTGATTCTGACCTGCGAGATGAAACACACCTGTAACCAAGCCTGGCACTTCGTTGGAAAGGTACCCGCCGAGGATGGACGATTCGAGGCAAATAATCATTAATTGTCATATAAACTAGAGGCCGGTGCCGTGTGTCGCAAGCAGACAAGGCTCATTTAAAGCAAAAATTAGCTCTTTGCAGGCCGGGCTCACTTATTGTGGAACTGTGGCAAGATTGCTGCTTGTTCCACAACTCATGTGATGTTACGGCCTAGCTCCCCAAAACCTAAACACCAATAAGTACACACCATGAAAGACCTCGTTTATCTCAGCCGCGCCTTCGTTGAATTCGGCCCCTTCGCCAAAAAGGAAATCCTCGATTTCCAGAAGCGTGGCATCCTCACTGCAACCGATTATCTGCGTGATGAAGGCAGTGACAGCTGGGTTCATTATCAGGAATGGCTGACTGTCGTCCCGATGCCTGCGCCAAAACTGGTCAAAAAGCCTGCAGCCAAGGCCCCAGCAGCCAAGGCACCGGCACCGAAGAAATCCAAGAAAGCCGCCTGATAAGGCTAGTGTCCACCGGGCCTCGCTGATTCAAGCTTCCCACTGATGCGCGTTCAGCCTCTGTGCTGGACGCGCATCGTTGTTCATGCGAATAGCCCGAGTGGATGAAGCCGCCGCCATCACCTCCCGAACTTTCCGCAACGAGTTGTGGCGCTCGATCCCCTCGGGAGTCATTGACACCCTGACCGCCTCCTTTGGCATGCTCATCGCCGTGCGGGTGTTTCACATGAGTGATGTGGCGAAGTCCGTCTTCCTCAGCGCCACCAGTGGCGGAATGGTGGCCAGTTTGTTTGTGGTCCCGCTTCTGCTGCGTGCCAAAAGCACCATCGCACGCACGGCAGCGAAGGTGCAGCTGCTGGGTGGCGCCTGCATGGCTGTTTCAGCAGCGTTTCCACACAGCCCGCAGCTCTACATCGGAGGCATGAGCCTGGGTTTGTTCTGCCTGACCATGCAGATCCCTTTGATGACGCAGATTTACCGCATCAACTACCCTGCCGCCAAACGCGGCAAGCTTTATGCGGTCACCGGAGTCACACGGGCGGCGGCCGCCGTGTGCTTTGGTTTTGCAGGCGGCAAACTTCTCGGATGGAACATCGAGAACTATACCTGGCTCCTGTGGGCCTTCGCCGCCAGCAGCTTCATCTCAGGCTTCTGGACCTATGGTCTGCCGATCACCCCATGGGAAGCCCCTGAAAATTCCAGCACCAGCCTCTGGAGTTCCATGCGCTGGGTGCGGGAAGACCGCGATTTCCGCACCCTGCTCATCTCCTGGATGATGATGGGTATCGGCAATCTGGCTGCGGCATGCCTGTTCGTCGAATACCTCGCCAACCCGAGCCACGGCATCAACTTGAGCGCGTTCAATGTCGCCTGGATCACCGGTGTTGTGCCCGTGCTAGCCCGAGTCGTGTTTTCCTATCCTTGGGGGCTGGTCTATGACCGCTACCATCTCTTCACCGTGCGTGCGGTACTCAATGTTTTCTTCGCCGCCGGCATCCTGTGTTTCTTCCTTGGACACAACCTCTTTTGGTGGACCCTTGGCATGGCTTTGTGGGGCATGGCCAATGCCGGTGGCAACGTCACCTGGGCGCTCTGGGTCACCAAGCTCGCCGACAAACACGCGGTCGCCGAGTACATGAGCGTGCACACTTTTCTCACCGGTGTGCGCGGCCTCATCGCCCCTTCCCTCGCCTTCGCCATGATCAAGGTCATGTCGTTCGACACCTTCGCCATCGTCTGCGGCATCACCATCCTCTCCGCCAGCTGCTTCATCGGCGTCCGTGCCCGCAGCAATTCTGAATCCTCACACCGCCTCCGTCCCGGCTCCAACCACGAACGCTTATGAATGTCCATCTCGTGCAAATTGACTCGGTCTGGGAAGACCGCTCTGCCAATCTCGCCAAGGCGCGCCAGTTGATCGCCAGTGCCAAACCACAGCCCGGATCGCTCATCATCCTGCCGGAGACCTTCTCCACCGGCTTCAGCATGAATCTCGCCGTCACCGCCGAGCCTGAAAAGGGTCCCACCGAGCAGTTCCTGCGTGAAATGGCCACACAATACCAAAGCAGCGTCATCGGTGGAGTGGTGACACCAACCAGTGATGGTCGCGGCAAGAACCAAGCCCTCGCCATCGCACCGGATGGCAGCGTCCTCGCACGCTACACGAAGAATTATCCCTTCAGCCTGGGCGGCGAGGATAAAGCGCATGTCGCCGGCACCGGCGTCGCCCTTTTTGAATGGCAGGGGCTGCGCATCGCTCCGCTCATTTGTTACGATTTGCGCTTTCCCGAACTCGCCCGCAGTGCCATCCGCGCCGGAGCTGACGTGCTTGTCTTCATCGCCGCCTGGCCGGTGAAACGCATCCAGCACTGGATCACGCTGCTCCAGGCACGTGCTATCGAAAACCTCGCCTACGTCATCGGCGTCAACCGCTGCGGTGCCGACCCCGAGTTCACTTACACCGGCCGCAGCCTTGTCATTGATCCACATGGTCTCATCATCGCCGACGCCGCCGAGCAGGAACGCGTCATCAGCGCACAGGTTGATCCGTCCATCGTCCGCGACTGGCGCAGTCAGTTCCCTGCCCTCAGGGATGCAGGCATCCCGACCTGATCACCACAGGCTCGTCCGCATCCGCCCGGCTTCCAGTATCGCATCAAACCGCCGCGCATCATCTTCACGAGCACCGCTAACGAGCACGTAGCCATACTTGCGCCAATGCTCCATCTCCGCCGCTGCGTTCTGCATGCGCAGTTCAAACGCCGCAGCATCCTCAGTCGCACGGCCTGAGAGGCGGTTACGAAGCTCCTCCAAACTCGGCGGCAGCACGAAAATCTCCAGCAGGCAGCGCTTCACAAGTTCGTCCTCGCAGGCGCGAACCTGCATCGCTCCCTGCACATCGATGTCCATGATCACATCCACTCCACGTTTGAGATTCTCATACACATAACTCTTCAGTGTGCCGTAAAGCCGGCCATGAACGCGGGCATACTCAAAGAGCTCCCCGCGCTCCACCCGCTCCAGAAAATCCGCCTCGGTCAGGAAAAAATAGTCCTTCCCGTCCACCTCGCCCGCTCTCGGTGCCCGCGTTGTGCAGGAGACAGAAAAAACCGCCTCGCCGCGATCACACACTTTTCGCGCCAACGTCGTCTTGCCGGTGCCCGACGGCCCCGAAACGATGATCAACTGGCCCAGGCGCTGTTTTGAAAAATCCATCCTGCCGAATACCCACGCCAACACCGAGTGCAAGAGACTTGGCAAACCGACTGTTCTGTACCACTCTTAAATTCACCTAAACCAACCATGCCAACCGCCCCCTCACGCCGTCAGTTCGTCAAAGTTGCCGCCGCCTCGGTCTCAGCCCCTTTTATTCTCCCTTCACGCGTTTGGAGCGCTGAGACCGCCCCCAGCGAGCGCCTCACACTTGGCTTCATTGGCGTGGGTAAAATGAACAGCGGCCATCTCAACAGTTTCCTGGGCCGCAAAGAAGTCCAGGTCGTTGCCGTCTGCGATGTCGATACCAACCGCCGCGAAAACGCAAAAAAAACCGTCGAGGAACGCTACGGCAAGGACAAGGACGCCGGCTTCAAAGGCTGTGAAGCCTACGCCGATTTTCGCAAGCTGCTGGAGCGCAAGGACATCGACGCCGTGGTCATCGCCACACCTGACCATTGGCACGCCTTCATAGCCATCGCCGCATTGAATGCCGGCAAAGACGTCTATTGCGAAAAGCCGCTCACGCACAACATCCACGAGGCGCTCACGCTCATCGACTCAGTGCGCAGCAACAAGCGCATTCTGCAGACCGGCTCCCAGCAGCGTTCCAGCAAAGAATTCCGCGTCGCCTGCGAACTCGTCCGCAATGGCATCATCGGCAAGATCGACCATGTCGTAACCCAGTTCGGTTCCCCCGCGAAGCCCAACGCCAATCCTGAAGAAGCCATGGAGCCCGGCCTCGACTGGGACATGTGGTGCGGTCCGGCCCCGCTCGTGCCATACAGCAGCGTGCTCAGCCCGCGCGGCGTTCACACTCACTTCCCCGCCTGGCGCATGACCCGTGAGTTCGGCGGCGGCATGATCACCGACTGGGGTGCCCACCACATCGACATCGCCCAGTGGGGTCTCGGTGAGGATGAACACGGTCCGGTCGAAATCATCGCCCCGGCAAACTACGCAGACGCCACAGATGGTGCGAAGCTCATCTACGCCAGCGGCATTCCGCTCCATCACAACGGCAAGGGCAAAGGCGTTTCCTTCTACGGCGCGGATGGCGAAGTGCACGTCAACCGCGGCAAGTTCGAACTCATCCTCGGCGGCAAAACCATTCACAAGTTCTGGGACAAAGAGACCGACAAGGGAACCTCCCTCGACCGTGAAGTCATCCTCACCGAGCGCGAATACCTCGCCGATGCCAAAGTGAAGCTCTACAACTCGAAGAACCATCACGAAGACTGGCTCAACTCGATCAAGACCCGCGAGAAGCCCATCTGCGATGTCGCCATCGGTGCCAGCACGGCCATCTCCTGCCACCTCATGAGCCAGAGCTACTACCACGGCGGTTCCATGAAATGGAACCCTGAGAAGCACGAGTACATCAGCGGTGGAGACGCCTCATGGCTCACCCGCGACTACCGCGCCGGCTGGAAAGTCTAAGAACCTACCCGTCTGTATCTCCAGGGCGGCCTCGAAAGAGGCCGCCTTTTTTATTTCAATTCCTCGCGCTTCACCACGCTCGTGCCATCCCGCACGGTGTCCGGCGGGTGCATCAGCACTTCATCCCCCTTCTTGAGGCCGTCCAGCACCTGGGTGAATTTACCGTCAGTGCGTCCCGCCTTTACCACCACGGCTTTGGCGCTGCCGGCATCAAAGAGAAATGTCTTCCACTCGCTGCCTTCGCGAAACAGCGCTCCCGCCGGCACCAGCAGCGTGTCATCGCTGTGCCACACCGCCACACGCACTTCCACGCGGTAACGGTCTCCCAGCGCTTTCAATGCGGGCGTCTGCTCCGTAAAATCACTCAGAACCAGCACGCGCTGCTCTTCGACGCCCAGTGCGGACACCTTGGTGAAGGCCGCAGGTTCCACGCGCCGCACACGGGCTTTCGCCGGCGCATCACCACCCCACTGCTCCACCGTGACCAGCGCCCCAGGTTTGATCGTCACCGCATCGCGTGAGAGGATTTCCGCCTCTATCTCCAAATCCGTGGGGTCGCCAATTTCCAAGATCGGCGCACCCGGCGCCACGATCGTCGCGCTCTCTTGCTGCACCCGCAGCACGACTCCGTTGACCGGAGCACGCACTTCGATGAATGCACCGCCAGCGCTCGGTTTGTCTATCTGCTGCAGCGCCGCCTTGGCCTGCACCAGTTCAAAATCGGCCACTTGGAGGGCAAACTCCGCCGAACGAACTTCTCGCATTTTCATTTCAGCCTCACGCTCAAACGTATCGCGATCGGTGGCGCTGATGGTGCCTTTGTCTGTGTTATTTTTGACGCGGTCCCAGTTCGCCTGAGCATATTTCAGACCGG
Source organism: Prosthecobacter sp. (assembly GCA_021733925.1). Classification (GTDB taxonomy): domain Bacteria; phylum Verrucomicrobiota; class Verrucomicrobiia; order Verrucomicrobiales; family Verrucomicrobiaceae; genus Prosthecobacter. Next base: position 89,043 of record JAIPJY010000016.1, read on the forward strand.
TTCGAGACATCTCGATGTCTTCGTTGGCCCGGCTGCGGGTCGCCATTGCCCCATCGACACGTGCCTGCGCCTGGGTTCGCGCCCGCGCATCCAGCAGCGGCGACAGCGTTGGCTCGATGCGGGTGAGCACCGTCTCACCAGCTTTCACCACATCTCCCGGCTTTAGGACTACACGCTGCATGCTGCCCGCCACCGGCGCGGCAACTATGTGGCGATTGCGGATGCGCGTCTTGCCCTCCTCGGACACATACACCGTCAGCGGCCCCTGCTGAACCACTCCGGTCTCGACCTCTACGGCCCGCGGCTGCAGGGCGTAGATCATCACTAGAACCAGTGCACCGACCACGGACCAAAACATCACTTTACGCGCCAGACTGCGGCGGGTGATCGGAACTTTCGTTTCCCAGGGCGGAACGGCGGCTTGCGGTGTTTCGGTTGGAGCGTCTGGCATGGCGTGGGTTCACTATGCGCGAAGTTCGTGCGGCGGCAGGTGATTTTTGCTTGTTGCTTTCACCGATCTCTGTTCACAGTTTGTCGTTCGCGGCCTGAACTGCGAACAGCAAACCATCCAACCGAAAACTTCACTCCTATGCCCCACGTCGAAACCAACGGAATCAAGATGTTTTACCAAGAACGCGGCAGCGGCGAACCGCTCGTCTGCATCATGGGAGTCACCGCCCCTGGGGGCGTGTGGGACGCGCATGCCCAAGCGTGGGAAAAGCACTTCCGCTGCATCCTCGGTGACAACCGCGGTGTGGGTGAAACCGACAAGCCCGCAGGTCCCTACACCACCGCCATGATGGCGGATGACTACGCTGGCCTCATGGACCAGCTTGGCATCAAGCAGGCCCGTGTCGTGGGCTGCTCGCTCGGCTCCGTCATTGCCCAGCAGCTCGCGCTGCGTCATCCCGAAAAGGTGAAAAGCATGATCCTCATGTGCACCTGGGCGCGGCAGGACCGCTTCGGCCTCTACACCTGGCAGCATCTCACGAAGGCCAAGGCGAACATGCGCCCCGAAGACTTCATGCAGTGGATCCAGATGCTCATCTTCACCAAGCCTTGGTTCGACAACGATGACTGCTGGAACAACATGCAGCAGGGCCTCAAAGACGCCGCCACCAATCCTGCGCCACAGCCCCTGCACGCCACCGAGGCGCAGAGCGCCGCCGCCATGACGCACAACACCCTCAACGAACTCAAAAACGTGAAGTGCCCCACCCTCGTCATCGGTGGCAAGGACGACACCTTCACCCCCCAGTGGATGGGCAAGGAAGTCGCCGCCGCCATCCCCGGCGCCGACCTCCATCTTTATGACAACGCCGGCCACGCCTTCCATTGGGAATGCCTCGGCGATTTCAATCCACGCTCGACCGAGTGGTTGTTGAAGCACTGATCCAGTCAAGCGCATACACGCAACACAAAGCAGGCGCGCGGCATCTAAACTGCGCGCCTGTTTTAGGCACGACCTTCACGTTTCAGTGCGAAAAAGCGTCACCGCCTCTTTTTACCGGGCTCGTATGGAAAGCGGCAGGTCACGACGACTCCGCGCCGGGGCTTGGCTTTGACGGTCAGTCGCGCGCCGATGAGGTTGGCGCGGTAATCCATCACCCGCACGCCGATGCCACTGTGCTGCCCGCCTTTGGTTTTTTTCAGACCAGATCCATCGTCTTCGATTATCAGCTCGCATTCGGTCTGGCTAACATGCTGCAAGGACAGCTTCACTTTCGAGGGCTTGCCATGACGCAGGGCATTGTTGACAGCCTCCTGAGCGATGCGGAAAAGATGAGCCTCAATGTCGTTGTTTTGAATCGCGATGCCAGCGTCCACCTCGCACAGACATGGCGTGCGGAAGTTGGTGCGCACAGTTTCGGCCAGCAGTTGCAGCGCGCCGACGAGACCGCGGTACTTAACACTCGTGGGCGAGAGACCGTGGGACATGCGGCGCACTTCAGAGACGGACTGGCGCAGCAGTTCATGGATGCGCTGCGCCTGCTGCCGGGGCTCGCCCTGCAGATCTGCCTCCAAAGCCTCCAGCAGTGAGACGATGCCGGTCATGGTCTGGCCCACGCCATCGTGCAGGTCATGCCCAACGCGCGCCTGCTCCTGCTCCACCACCCGCAGCACCTCCTGCTGCAGACGATTGCGCTCCGTCATGTCCGTTCCCGTGACCACGATGCGGTCCAGGCTGCCATCTGGTTTGCAGGTGGCCGTGCTGCGCAGTTCGACGCTGCGCCACTCCCCATCCTTCGTCCGCAGTCGTGAGTCGCTGGGCGGATTTTTCTCCCCGCGCAGCAGACGCGCAAAGCGCTCCTTGGAACGAACCGTCTCCGCCGCATCCATGAGACCGATTTCCCAGGGCGTTTTGCCGATGACCATCTTTTTGTTGTAACCCATGGTGTCGCTGAAAGACGCATTGGCATGCACGAAGCGTCCTGTCAGATCCAGCACCACGATGAAGGCGGAGGTGTGGCTCACCAGAGCCTGGTTGTAGGCCAGTTCACGGCGGTAGTCGAGTTCCGCACGTTTGCGCTCTGTGATGTCTTCGACCACGGCGACATGACGCAAGGGAGGTTCACCGGGAAGCCACATCGGTGAAACCGTCAGATTCACCCACTTCAGGGTGCCGTCTGGCAGCAGATTGCGCTTTTCCAAATTGTAGCTGCGAATCATTCCTGCCTTCAATTCCTCCATGCGCTGCAAGGATTTTGGCAGATCCTCCGGCAAGGTCACATCGCTGAAGGTCAGCTGCAGCATCTCCTCGCGCGAGCGTTGATTGATCTCACATATGCGCTGGTTCACGCTGAGAAAACGTCCTGTGGTGGTGTCCATCTCAGCCACGCCAACTGCGGCCTGCTCAAACACAGCGCGAAAACGCTGCTCGCTCGCCAGCAGCGCCTGCTCCGCCTTTTTGCGATCCGATATGTCAGAGATGGTGCCGGTCATCCGTACAGCTTGTCCCTGCTCATTCCAGTCGGCTTCACCCCGGGTGAGAAACCAGCGATACTCGCCGTTCTTGTTGCACAAACGCAGTTCCACCTGATAGGGCACGCGACGCTCGAAATGTGCCTTTCGTGCGGCTTGCACCCTCGGCCAGTCCTCCGGGTGCAGCCTGGACATAAAAGATTCCTGGTCCTTGCCCAGATGATCGGCTTCTGCAAATCCAAGCAACACCTTCCAGCGGGGTGACAAATAAGTTTCACCCGTCACAATATTCCACTCCCACAAGCCGTCCGTGGTGGCCCTCATGGCACGCTCATAACGCTCCTCGCTGACCTGCAGCGCCAGCTTGCGTTCTTCCCGCTCAATGGTCAGTGCTGCAAGTCGTGCGGCAGCGGTGATCGCCTGAATCTCCTGCTGGTCCGGCGTATGAATCTCACGCCGATAGCAGGCAAACGCTCCCAGCACCTGCCCGGCACCACTCACCACCGGCTCCGACCAGCAGGCAAGCAATCGAGCCTTCTCCGCGAGTTTGTGAAATGGTTCCAGACGCGAATCCGCCAGCACATCCGCACAAATAACCCGCTTGCCACCGAAAGTAGCCACCCCGCAAATACCGATGTCAGGCGAGATGGGTGTACCATCCAGCGCCTTTCTCACATATTCGGGCAGACTGGGCGCGGCCTGCAAACGCAGCCGCGTACCGGTTTCGTCAGCCAGCATCACACTGCAGCGCATGCCTGGATGCCCCGCCTCCACGCTGCGCACAATGGCCTCCAAGATGGCGGCACAAGGGGCTCCCTCCACGATCAATTGAAGATTCTGCGACTCGCGTTCCTCAGCGGCCTTGCGCCGGGAAATGTCCTCAAGCGTGCCCGTCATGCGCAGGGCACGTTTCTGCTCATCACGACGGATGACTTTGCCGCGGCCCATCACCCATTTCCACGACCCATCTTTACACCGCATGCGAAACTCCCGGGCAAAGCTGTCGGCCCGCTGTATCAGATGATCATTCACCGCCAGCTCGATTCCCGGCAGATCCTCAGGATGCACCATTCCCTGCCAGCCGAGCATTGAACCATCGACTGGCTCGCCTGCTCCATAACCGAGCATCATTTTAAACTGACTGGAGCGAAAGATCGTATTACGCGTGAGATCCCAGTCCCACACTCCAAAGCCCGAGCTCTCCAGAGCGAATTTCCAGCGTTGTTCGCCCTCCTGCATGCGCTGCTCCACCAGCACACGCTCCGTGATGTCCCGCCCCACGGACTGCATCTCCAACAACACGCCATTCTCATCAAAAAAACCGCGATTGACGAACTGCATCCAGCGCACCTGCCCTCTGCCGTTGTGCACTCGGTTCTCGATCACAACCACCGGATTTTTCGATGTGAGCATCCGCAGCCCAGACTCGACCAACGACATGTCCGCAACCACCACCAAGGGCCGCCACGGCAGCCCAATCAGCTCCTCACGCGGCTTGCCAAAGAACCGGCAAAACACCTCGTTCACATAGGTGAAGGTGCCATCTGGAAGAAAACGGCAGATCGTCTCCGTCAGATCCTCCACCACCGTGCGGTAGGGATCTGATGGCAACAGCGCCTGTGATGCAACAGGCGGCGCAGTAGTTCGGGTCTTGCGTGTCTTCATGCAGGCACAGCCTCACCATAGCCCAGTGGGAAGCACAAGCCACCCCAGAGATTCAGGTTCAAGGAATGTATCCCATCGACTTCATCCACTCCGCAACGCGGTTTGGCCAGTCGTTCACTGGTCCGCCGCTCTTGCGCATGCCAAAACCGTGGCCGCCTTTGGCGTAGATGTGCAGTTCGCAGGGAATGTTAAGCTTCTTGTATTCGAGGTAAATCAATGCACTCGCGCTGGCTGGCCAGGAGTCATCACTCGCATGAACCAAGCACATGGGGGGGGATTTGGCAGTAACCTCAAAACCTGGCAGCAGATGCGTGATGTCCTCCTTGCTGACGAGATAAGCAGGATAGACTGGAACCGCGAAGTTTGGCGTCGCGTCCTCGACATCCAGCGCGGGATCAGTTTGGTAGGTCCTGTCATTGGCATGCAGCGCCGTCATCACTGTGAGATGCCCACCTGCAGAAAATCCGAGAATGCCGATGCGGTCCGGCTTGAGTCCCCACTCGGAGGCATGATGGCGAATGATCCCCATCGCACGCTGCGCATCCTGCAAGGCCTCGCGGCCTGGGTCCTTGGGATCACGCTTCGGCACGCGGTATTTGAGCAGGATGCCGGTGACGCCATGTTTGACAAGAAAGTCGCACACCTGAGAGCCTTCATGCTCATAGGCAAGGATGCCGTAGCCGCCGCCGGGGCAGACCATCACGGCCGTGCCGTTTGGTTTCTCCGGCTTGAAGACCGTGATCATGGGATCTGTCACGTTTGTGATGCGCTGCACGTCATCCGCCGATTTCTTCGGCACTTCTTTCTCGGCCTCGATCTTCACCCCGGGCTGTTCCGGCGCGCCTCCGGGCCAGAGTTTCACAACGATCGGTTCGGCGGCAAAAAGAGACGAAGAGACAAACAGAAGGGCGGGAATGAGCTTCATGGTGCCGCTATTGGAGCGGAAATCACCGCGCAACGCAAGGCAGCATCATCGCATCCCGCATGCCGTGGAGGATTTTTTTGTCCGCCGGGCAGACGGTGGCCAGCACCCCGCCCAGCGCCGGATCATCGTCCTCTTCCGACGTGGCAAAAAAGTAGGGGCACAGTCTCACCCGGCTCTGCATGGGCCGCGTGGCCTGCCTGTCTTCATCCCAGGCCGGATGCGTGACCACTCTGGCACGGTGAAACTCCTGTAGCACGAACGGATTTGTCGGGAAGCTTGCCAGCGCCTCATCAATGGCCGCCCCCCACTGCTCCTGCGACAAATCGTGACCGATGAACACGCCCCGCGAGCCCCAGCCGCGCTCGGAAAAGCCGCTGATCTTCAAGACTAGCTGCCGCTGCTTGCCACCAAAGGTTTTCATTTCATGCCAGCTCTGAATGTCGAGCTTCGGCCACACGGCGAATGGGGGCAGTGGCACCGGATCGACAACCCAGCCCATCGGGATGCATTGCTGCAAAAGCACCAGGTGCTCAGCACTCAGCGCCGACTGCCAAAACTCTGTCAACGCGGGCGACCAAAACAGCGCGAGCCACAGCTTCTCTTCGAGGAAGGCTTTAATCGGCGGTGTGAAGCTCACTTCTCCACGCTCCGCCATGCGCAGCATCGCATCGGCGTTCTCAACATTGGCGAGATCAAAAAGTTCGAAGAAACGGTAAATCGCCGCGCCGTTGAGTTCATAGGGTTGCACCTCCCACGGCCTCAACACACGGCGGCCCAGTCGATCCGCCAGCCAGCTCATCTCTGGGAGATAATCGCCCGATTCACGAGAGATGAGGATGTCCTCACTTGGAAAAGCGGCGGCAAACGCCTCAAGCATCCCGGAAGCCCCACCGATCACGTCTTGATCCAGCGCGGCATAGGTCTCATTCAGCCATGCTGTCAAACCGATGCCGCCGGGCAGCGAATCCAGCTCTGAGATCGTCACACCGGTTTCCGTCAGCACCAAGTCCGGCCGCAACACGCGCGGCAGATCTTCATGCCAGCGCGGATTCCGCCCCAGTTCGGTCACCCGCTGCGGCTTGCCCTGATCCAGCAGCGTCGCCACCCAGGGATAGGTCTCGTCAAAGTACAACCGATTGCACGCCCGTTGAAATGCACGCAAAGCCGGTCCGAGTGATCGAATCAATGTCACCGTCGCCGCATCCAGCGCGAACGCCTCCGGCGACAACACCCACTCCTTCTCCGCAAAGAAGCCCTGCTCCGGGAAGGAAGCGCGGATTTGGGAGATCGATTCAGCGGCAGATACTGGCATTGAAAACGATTACGACGGACAAATGCATCTGTCTCACTTCACTTCTGCCACCTTGGCATTTCCCGAAGGCAGCGTGCGAATGCGTTGTGTCGCGCTGAGGCCGTATTTGTCGGGCTGGTACATGGCTTCGATTCTCGCAGGCGGAGCGGTGGTGTCGCCTTCAGCGATGACGCGGGCGAGGTATTGGAGGCTAAACTTGCCTTTCGCAGGCGCGAAATCGGTGAAGAACAAGGCACGGTCGGTGCGGATTTCACGATGGTCGCAGAACCAAGCCTGGGTACCGTCGGGCAGTTGATCGCCCTCGCGTTCGCTCTGTGTGCCGAATTCCGGATTGATGGCTTCGAAGACGGCGGGGAGGGCGTCGTCGATGGCAAGGTAGCGATCACCACCGCCGATTTCAATCTTGAGGGTAACAACGACCATGTCGCCGACGCGGAGGTCATCGGTTCCTGAGGTGGATCCGTCCATGTTCAGTTCTTCGTAGCTGCGCTCAATGGCGTAGCCCTTGTTCTCACCGGCAAAATCACGCTGTGGCGGGAAGCTATGCGCTTCGATGCGCCCGTAGATCTCACGACCTGCGGGGAGTTCGACGCTGAGTGGCTTGGCACTGAGCGCCTCATTGAGTGCAAAGTTCACATGGGTGCTGGAGAATCCGGCTGTAAGATTGAGCGGCACAGCCTGGGTGTCCCAGTGACCGGTCGCGGCGAGCGGTTCACCGACTTTCTTCAAGCTGCGCTCATACGCGGCCAGGGCAGTGAGCGTCCAGGCATTGGTGAACGTGTTGCCCCATTCGCCACGCCCGTTGCGGGATTGCAGGATCGAAACAGCGAGAGATTCCGCGTCTTCGGTGAGGCCAAGATGTGTGTAGCAGATCAACCTCAACGCCTTGTTCGCGCCATTGCCCGCCCAGTGGCTCCAGACGACAGGACGCGGCGCAGGCGCCGCCTTGGCCTTGGTGACTTTGGTTTTGGTGCCGGCCTTCGCGGGAGCGGGATGCTCGGCAGGTTTCCAGCCAAGCGTATCCTTGATCTGCTGCTCAGGAGCATTGCTCAGGCACATTGAAAGCGCGAGGTAGAGCCGGGCGATTTCAGGCAGATGCTCGCGCCTGCCGAAGAGCAGGTTTTGATAGGCAGGCTCGGGTTTGCCTGCCTTGGCGAGGGTATAAAGCGCCAGGGCGGAATCAGTGATGTTGTAGAGGTCTTTTTCCTCATCAAGACCGCGCAGCTTCTTCGAGAGGAACTCGACGAGCTTGTTGATTGTGTCAGCGGGAACAGCCGCGCCTTGATCTCGTGCGCGCAGCAGCATCATTCCGCCATAGGCACTGCCCCAAAAGCTTGACTCGGTGCCGCCGGGCCAGTAAGCGAGGCCACCTTCATCCGTGGTCATTTGCAGGAGCTTGTCCACACCTGCCTGCACGGCCAGCTTTGCCCTGCCTCCGCCGAGCAGATCTGGGAACAGCGGCTCGTATTTGCCGAGGGCGAGCCAGGGCATGGTAGCTGAGGTCGTCTGCTCCACGCAGCCATACGGATATTGCAGCACGTAACCGAGCGCATCACGGGCCTCGTAGAGACGGCTGTTGCTGATGCCGAGCGAAAGCGATCCATCGCCTTCGAGCAGCGCGGGGTTCACGTCCTTGATCAGGTTCTCGTTCGGTTCATCGGCCTTGAGACGTGTGTAGCTCACATAGCGCAGCTCGGGCACGGGGTGATTCACTTCAAAGGTCGATTCCGTGCCGTCACTCGCTGCCACCGGCCAGTCCACGCCGCGTGCGGTCCATTTCCATTTTGCGGTGCCAAGTTGCACGAACTGCACTGGGAAGGCGGTGGCTGCGGTTTCTCCGGCTTTGATTTGCAGGATGACTTTTTGCTGCTTGGCACTGCCGCCGGTGTAGGCTTTGAAGGATGCAGGAACGAAATCGCGCTTCTCCTGGATAAAGTCAGCGGAGGCATCGAGTTCAAGCGTGACCTCCACAGCACCGGCATTGGGCGTGGTGTTGTGAACGACGGCTTTCACGAGGAATTCATCGCCGAGGCGGGCGAAACGCGGCACGGCGGGCTCGATCATGAGCGGCTTGTTGATCTTGAAGGCAGATTCGCCACTGCCGAAAAGATCCACGCCATGTGCGGCGACGGCCATGATGCGATAACGCGTGAGATTGTCCGGGGCATTGACACTGGCGGTCAGCCTGCCCTGTGCATCCGTGATTCCAGAGGCAAGCCACAGCGGTATGACGATGAAATTTTTGCGGATGTTCACTTCCGGCCCGTTGCCGTCTCCATCCCCCCCACCGACGACGAATCCTTTGTTGCCACGATCACGTGCGGCGGCCTCTTCAGACAGCAGATTGTCGAAAGACGTAAAGCTGTCGATGGCGAGCGGAAGCTCAGCGTGAAAATACGCAGAAGGATCGGGCGTCTCATACTTCATTAGACTCAGTACGCCTTCATCGACGGCGTAGAGCGTCACATCCGCACCTGACACTGCGGCACCTTTGGCATCAGTGATCATCGTGGTGATCTTCACCTCTTCCGCAGGACGCACTTCATCATGATCCGGCTTCACCGCGATTTTCAGCTCCTTTGCATCCGACTCCACAGTCAGCGCGCAGTAACCGACGCGATACACAGGCATCTTGTGCTGCTTGGTGCTGGCGGCGGAACCACGGATCACGATGACGGAGACGAACACATTGGGAAACTCGTCTTCACCGAGCGGCACGCGGATGATGGGATTTTCGAGCGTGAGTTCGGTCACAAACTGACGGTGCAGCTTGTTGCGCTCCACCGTGACGAGCGCGGTGCCTGCAATGGGTGTTTTAACCACGATGACCGCATCTTCGCCGGGCTTGAGCGTGGTTTTCTCCGGCTGAAGGTTCATGCGGTTGCCATCCTCCATCGCCCACGGAAATTCGTTGCCACCGACAGCATAAAACGGCATGCGGGAGAGCACCTTCGTGCCTTTGGCATCGACCGATTCGGCGGTGACGAAATAAACGCCGCCGCCTGCGGGAGTGAACGGAATGGTGACCGAGGGAGCCGAACCTGCCGTGGCAGCCTTCAAATCAAAACTCTGCTTCATTTCCTCACGAAGGATGACCTGATCCTTGGTCGTCGATCCGCCGCCAGCAGTGGCAATTTTGAGTGTGTGGTATTCCTGACGCTCGACTTTGAAATCGACGTGCACATTGCCTGCAGCCGGAGTGCCTTTGGAATCAATCGCCACGACTTCAAGCTGCAGCGCCTTGCCAGCGCTGCCGAAATACTCAGGACCTTTGAGGCCCAGCAGGAAATCCGCGCCGGGCACTTCAAACTCGGCCGAAGCACTGATGGTCTGCTCGTTGATGTCGGTCACTTCGGCGTTCACCCGCACCCGCTGCGGCAGTGCGGCACGGTCTGGCGGCGGCTGAGGCATTTCGAGCGTTGCGGTGCCGTCTTCAGCCAGGAAGAGATTGCCATTCACGAACCACTCGTTCTCCACATCGTCATTTTCATGCCCGGCGTAGTCGCCATCGGCATCACGATCCTGCGCATAATGCGACCACGAAGGTGCTTCGCCGAAATGATAATGGCTGTAAGCCTCAGGCGCTTCGTAATCACGCTGCGAGTTCGCGCTCCACTGCACCTTGGCAACAGAGAGCGCCTTGCCCATGTAGTAGTTCGCACTGAGAGGCAGGAGGATGCGGTCTGGCTGAAACTTGATTGATTTCGTGTCGAGCTTCACCTCAAAGGTGTTTGGCTTGTAATCGTCAATTCGGAACGTCATGCCGCCACCGTCATCACTCTGACTGTTCGGATTGGCTGCCTTGAGATTGATCGAAAGATCATACCAGCCCGCAGGGCCGGTTGGCAGCACGAGATCATCCGCCCAAGCACCGCTGGCGGTAAAGGTGACCGGTTTGTCGACCACGATGCGGTAACGTGGATCGCGGATCACAAGACGGCCCTGTGCAGGTGCTTGATCTAGTCTCAAGTCATCACCAATGAGCAGACGGGTGTGCGCCTTGAAATGCGCCGTGTCGCCGGGTTTGTAGAGCGGGCGGTCAGAAAAAACAAACGTGCGCCTCTGCGGCTTCCAGACGTTTTCATAGGCCTGCGAAATGTCGTAGGGGATGGCAATGCCGCTGTCGCTGCACTCGATGACGGCGCAGTCGCCATTCTTTTCAGCAAGCACGAACGCCGGCGTGACACCTGGTGCGGTGGCGATGCCGCTGGCGTCGGTGTCGCCGTATCCAATGAGTTTCAAATCGGCATCGACGAGAGTGAGGCGCACTCCAGAAACAGGCTTGCCAGTTTCCAGCGAAGTCACAAAAACCATCGTTTCACGGCCATTGCTTTTCTGCATGATGCCCAGATCGGTGAACTGCACCAGGGTCTGAGTGATGACGCCTTTCTGTGTGAGTCCTGCGGCTGCAGTGCCTTCGAGTTCGATGAACAGCGGTGCAGCGGGGAAATCACCGAGCACTTCACGCCAGTTCAGTTTCAGGATCTCGCTGTGGTCGAGCGGCTTCGTCACCGGAAAGCTGCGGTCAAACACCTGGGTGCCAGGGTAGGCATCAATGGACTGCATCTTGAAGGCGGCCTTTTGTTTATCGTTGCCGTAGTAGGCCGAGCGGTAGGCGCGGTACTCATCAAGGGCTTTGAGCAATTCGGGACCGTTGAGGCGCTTCGCCCGCACACGAACCTGGCTCACGTTCGCGGCGCTGAATTCATAATTCGCAGCACCACTGGCGAGCTGTGCATTGATGAAGCTCGGCGCGGCCAAATAAGGGGGATTCGGGATGAAGGTGACCTCGTTTTTATAGTTGGCCTGCAACGGTAGATTATCCCCCGAAGTCATCGCAATATCGACCGTGACAGTGTACTTCTTGTTCACTTCAAAAGGCCCGGTGAAGCGCAGTGTACGTCCAAGAATTTCGACCTTGAGGCCCGTCATCGGACCTTCATCCTTGTGAACCACCGACGCCAACTTCTGGCCGAGTGACGTGCGGCGGATGGTGACGAAAGGCGCGAGCTTTTGCGCAAATGCCTCGATCATTTCCTTGGTCATTTCATCCGTTGTCGGCGGCAGGAGGCGCTTGTTGAAATCGACATCGATGTAGTAGTCGTTGTCGAACGGCGTGTGCGCCTCGACCTCGCGCACTTCGAACGGCTTGATCTCGCCAAGCTGAATGTCGTCTCCCGTGGCGATTTGATTGATGCCGGAGGTGTTGCTGAGGGTTTCAGCGATGGTGAGACGCCATTTGCCAATGGAGAGCTGAGTTTCAGGCTCAACCATGATGGCGCTGAGACGGACCGCGTCATCCCCCACGGCAGGTTTCACCTTGGAGATTTCCTCCGCCCAAGTCGCCTGCGGCTCGGTGCCCATGCGGGTGAAGTCCTTGCCTATGGCGTGGCGAACTTTGGCAGCGACCGGCTGCGGCGATGATTCCGAGACGAAGTTGATGTGCTTGACGACTTCCGCTGGCGTCACGCTGTCGTTGAACTCAAAGAGAAAACGTGGGGCACGATTCTGCGCATCGTCATCGAACCAGCGAGGATGCTGATCGATGATGCGAAAGCGGGCGCTTTCCACAGAGTCTAGTTTTTCAGCCGCGATGGGTTTGCCGGCGAGATCGGTCAAACCGGTGCGCACTTTGAACTCATAGCTGGCGGCGAACTTCGGCGCCTGAGTGAGGTGAAAGTGGCCGCTACGCGTGCTCGTCCACTCAAACGTGCCGGTCAGTTCCGGTACGACGATCAGCGGAGAAGCATCCGCGCTCTTGCCGATCTGTTCCTTCGCCACCATCGGCGTTGGGAACACGACTTCGATGGTCGAATCGGGCGCCAATTCCTCAGGATTGATGGTGATGTCCGCGTGCAATTCCTGCGGTGGCGGCGTTTTCGTGTCGGCACGGCTTTTGGGCGGAGCCGCGTGGGAGAGGGCAAAGACAGAAACAAACGCCAGCGTCATGGCTGGCAGCAGCGCGAGGCTGAAAGTAGTTTTCATGGCGAAAAGTGGTTCGCTTTAGAGTAGCACGCCCCTCGTAGGGGCGAAGATATTTTTGGAGAGTTTTTGGAAACAGGCGGAAAGGCTCTCAATGTCCATCTCCATGCCAGCATGGCCAAAAAGCCCTTAAGTAACTCAAGATTTTGCGTTTACTTTTGACTTGTTTCGGACGCAAATTCTGTCGAAATGCTTCCGGCCCATGACCGAAGCAAAAAGCATCCAGCGCCTGATTATTGTCCTTGTGACCGTCATCTTGGGCGCCACCACAAGCACTCTGTTGCAAGTCTTTGTTCTGCGAGAGGAAGCGCCGTTGTATCAGTCTATCGGCAAGCTGATCGTAAAAAGTCCGATGTCACAGAATGTATCTGGCGAACTCTGGCAGAACCAAGCCAAGGATTATTACGGCTCCATAATCGAGACGCTTGAATCGGCTGAGATAAAAAGACGCGCCATGGACAGTGCCCGCGTTTCAAACCCTGAAATCAGAGCGTGTGAGGTTCAGGTCCAGGTCAGTCATCTTAAAAATGGCGGTGCTTTCAATGTCATCACCACCGGCAGCGAGCCGCGTTACACCTCCATTTTTCTCGACGCTATGCTGGACGAGTTCATTGCCTTCCAAGCAGCGACAAAAGGACGATTCTCAGAAGGACCGGATGCCATCGTCATACAAGCCCACGCATCTCCTGCGGTCGAAGTGCTGGGAGACTGGCAGGAGACCGCTTTCAGCGGAGCGATCACCGGTGGAGTGGCGGGACTCATTGCCGGACTGCTGCTGGCATTGACTCTCGTGAGACCTGAAAAAGAAATTCCCAGCAGTCTTCCCAGCATGCAGCTTTCGCCAGCGACAACGATGAGAAAATGGAACCTCTCAATCATCACGAACAACCGGCTTCTGATCTGGGGGTTGGTCTTCGGCATCGCTTTAAGCCTGCTGATACAAATTCTTCGACTGACGAGCAGGCCGCAAGAATTTCGCTCATTGGCCAAGGTGGTGGCGGCCCAAGGATTAGACCCTGAAAAAATTTCAACCCGCCCAATCAACGATGACTATTATGGAACAATCATCGAAACGTTGGAGTCCTCGCAGCTAAACTCGGCGGCGATGAAACGCGTTAAAATTCAAAATCCGGAAGTTACGGATCATGATGTGGATGTGCGCGTCGCCCAAACGAAAGGCAGCGCCATCTTCAACGTCCTTGCCACGGGCAGCGAACCAAAATACACAAGAGCGTTCCTCGATGCCCTGCTTGATGAGTTCATGATCTTAAGAACTCGTCAGGCTGAGGATGCAGGGCGGGATCCCAGAAAGGACATTGTCATCCAAGAACGGGCGATACCCGCATATGAGAACATCGAAGATTGGAGCATGCCGCTGACCGCAGGAAGCGTAAATGGAGCTTTGATAGGAGGACTGCTGGGGTTTTTCGCGAAACTATTTTCCCAGCGCCAAAAGCCATTGCCTGAAGCTGAACTGGCATCCTAGATGACTATCACAAGGCATGGCGAATCCCCATGCCTCGTCCTTCACCTCACTTGAGCCCCCACACCTTCACATTGTCGAAGGCGATCTCCTGGCCGTCCTTGCCGCCCACGCGGAAGACGAGGCCGGGTTTTTTGACGTGAAAATCCGGGGACGTGGCCTTGAGCGGCTCTTTGCCAGTAATCTGCGCAACGACGTTGTCGCCTTTGCATTCCAACAGCAAAGTGTAGGTCGTTGCTGGGTCAAATGCCGTCTCCGCCTTGGCGTGAACCTTGGTTTTGCTTTCGGGATTGGCCTTGTCGTTGTGCTCGATGATGCTCCAGCCGTTTTTGGCGACGGTGACGGAGAGCAGGTGGCCTTTCTTCTTCAGTTCCCCGGGTGCAGGGTCAAAACCAAGGTTGAAGATGCGGCCGGCACCGAGCTTGAAGTCGATCTGCACAGCACAGTCCTGCACCGGCAGGCGAAAACGAAAGGCACCGATGTGCATGTCGCTGGATTTTTCGGCAGCGAGCAGCGAGCCATCCGCCACGCGCAATGTGCCCGTATTGGAAGCCCATCCCTTGGGCAGTTCGGTACCCGTGAAGGTTTCTTCGAGTAGCTTGTCCCCCAAGGTGCCGAGCTGCGGAGTCAGATCAGCAGCAGCGACAAAGCTGGAGATGGCGAGAAAAAGAAAAGTGCGGGCGGGATTCATGCGTGGATGAAACGCAGAACATGAGGCCAAATTGCGCCGCGGTTCAGAGCAGTTCGGCAGCTTTGCGCCGTGCCCAGGCATCCGCATCAATGAGCGTCCCGAGATCCGGGTGCTCAACCACCTGATGTGCCGTCATGACTCGCTCCACCGTCTGCCAGATGCCGGGAAATGGGATCTTACCGTTGAGGAAGGCCTCGACGGCGACTTCGTTGGCCGCGTTGAGAACCGCAGGCAGGGTGCCGCCGATGGTGCCTGCGTGACGGGCGAGATTGATTGCCGGGAAATCGTCCACGCGGGGCGCTTCAAAATGCAACGCGCCAACCTTGGCAAAATCGAGCGGCTTCAGGTTGTTCGTCACACGCTCGGGCCAGGTCACCGCGTATTGGATCGGAAAGCACATGTCGCTGTGGCTGAGCTGGGCGATGACGCTGTGGTCGGCAAACTCGACCATGCTGTGGACGATACTCTGCGGGTGCACGACGACTTCGATCTTGTCCATCGGCACATCGAAGAGCCACTTTGCCTCGATCATTTCGAGGCCCTTGTTGAAGAGGGTGGCGCTGTCGATGGTGATCTTGCGGCCCATAGTCCAGGTGGGATGCTTCAGCGCCTGGGCTAGGGTGACGCCTGGAAGTTGATCCGCAGGAAGCGTGCGGAAGGGGCCGCCGCTGGCCGTGAGGAGGATGCGCTGAACGGCGCTGTGCCGGTGGCCTTCGAGGCACTGGAAGATGGCGTTGTGCTCGCTGTCCACAGGCAGGATGTTCACGCCTTTGCGTTTCGCGGCCTCTGTGACGGCTTCGCCGGCCATGACGAGGATTTCCTTGCTGGCCACGGCGAGATGCATGCCACGCTCAATGGCGGCGAGTGCTGGGGCAAGGCCGGCGGTACCAACGATGGCGACGAGCACCATGTCGGCGTCGGATTCATTCACGAGATCGACCAGCCCCTGTGTACCCGTGTGCACTACGACATCCGCAGGCAGCAGCGCGCGTGCTTTTGCCGCAGCGGCGACATCGGTCAGCGCCACCTGCTTCACGCCGGTCTCGCGGACCTGCTCCGCGACTGCCTCGACGCTGCAGTTCGCGGCCAGACCGACGATCTGCATGCGCTCGGGAATGTCGCGCGCGACTTTGAGGGCACTGGTGCCAATGGAGCCGGTGGAGCCGAGGAGGAGAACTTTGCGCATCACGAATGCTTGCTTTGGCCTATCGTGCGATGGCGGACAAGTAAAAATAAAACACCGGTGCAGTGAAGAGCAGGCTGTCGGTGAGATCGAGAATGCCGCCGATGCCGGGGAGCGCGTGGCCGCTGTCTTTGATGGCCACGCAGCGTTTGAGCACGGACTCCGCCAGATCCCCCGTGACGGCAGTGGCACAGAGCAGCGGTGCGAGGATCATGCCGTGCATCCAGGTGATGGGGGCAAGTCTTTCAGGCATGGTGGCCAGCAGCACCGCCGCAGCGCCAAACGAACCAATGAAGGCTCCCACAAAGCCCTCCCACGATTTCGCGGGGCTGATGTGCGGGATCATTTTGTGCTTCCCAAATAGCACGCCCACAACATATGCGCCCATGTCGCTGAATTTCGTGACCATGATGAGGAAGAGCACGAGAAAGATGTCGGTGATGCCCTTGCCATCCGCATGGAAGTACATGAGCCGCACCATGAAACCGAAAAAGATGACGGTGTAAACGGTGCCAAAGACGGTGTTGAAAATGCGCTGCAAGGTGGACGCGCCTTCGAGTTGATGGCGGTAGCAGAGGATGAAGGAGCCGTGCACGCTGGCTGTGAGCGCTGCGAGATCGAACTCCATGGGTGGTGCCTTGTGACGCGTCGTCGTGTACCAGATCACCACACCCCAGTAGGTGATGCAGATGACGAAGCCGAGCGCGTTGAAGGAGCGCGCATGCGCATCATTGCGCAGCAGCCGGAAATACTCGACGGCACCCGCAACGCCAAAAAATCCGGTGATCGCAATGATCAGCCAGGTATTCTGCCATTCCAGAAAGGCCACCGCAAGCAGTGACCACAGCAGAAGGGTGCTGAACAAACGGGACGCGAAAACGCGACGCTTGCTGGGCGCGGTGGTCGGCGTGGCGGCGGATTCAGGCATGCGGCAGGTTGGGGTGCGCCATTTAGAGCCCATCCCGAAGGCGAGAGCAATGCGATTTCGCATTTGGCCTTCCATATGCCACGTTAATTTCAAAATCTCATGGCATCCTGCGTCACTCAAGCCTGCCTGAAGTCGTGCGGCAAACCTGCGGCAGACAGTAGTTCGGCTGGCCTGTATGATCACAGCCCGCCGGCAAAAAACATGCGTAATTCGTGCAACCCCTGCCCTTCAGCACAGACTTCGGTCAGATTCAACACGGCGGCTGGGATGTGCTGCTCATAGTGCGGTTTTCCGAGATTGCGGCTGAGATTGGCATACGCCCCGAGCGCCTGCATCAGACGCTGGACCGCGCAGAGGTAAAACACTTCCTGCACGTCATTGAGCACCAGACCACGATGCTCCGCATAGTATTGAAGCAGGGACGCACGCTCCGACTTCGTGAAGTTCACGTAGGGGTCGTAGAGCAGCGAGGCGAGATCGTATTCGGCGAGGCCGAGGCGCAGGCCCTGGTAATCGACCAGCCAGGCCTCCTCCCCGCGAATGAGCACGTTCTGGCTTTGAAAATCCCGATGCACCAGACAGCGCGGCAGGCGGGCCAGACGGCGGCGGAGTTGCCGGAGCGTTTCATGAGCGGCGCTGTATTCGGCATTGGAAAACTCGCGTCCCAGGTGCCCACGTACAAAATGTTCAAGAAAGTAGCCCTGCTCCCATTCGTAGAGCGCCTCATCAAAGCCGGGTTCGAGTTCGTTGATATCCACCGGTGTGAGGGCGTTTTCGCCGACGCCATGAAACTTGGCCGCCTCACGCAGGGTGGCCTGATACAGCGGGAAACGCCGCCCCCAGGGCTGGTCATTGAAGGATTGCAGATCCACGCGCCCCAGATCCTCCAGCCAGACGCACAGGCGCTGTTCATCAAAGGCATACACCTGTGGCACATGCGCGCCGATTTTCTTCAGCCGATAAGTGGCAGGAACGAACTTCGGATTGTCGCGACGCGCCAACGTGTAAACCATGAGAATCATCGGCTCACGCTCCGCCCGCCATTTGAGACGATAGAAATGGCGGTCGGAAGCTCCCTTTAGGATCACCTCCACTTCACACGGAGTGGCGTTCAGTTCAGGGAACTGTTCGCGGGTGAAAATGAGCAAAGCCTCGTGTTCAGGGAGCATGGCGGGGAAACGTAGAATGACGAATGCGGACGCTGAATGTCCAACGCAAAGCAATTATCGCCTAAAAATCGACGTCTTCAGCGCTCCCCACCGCCGTGATGCCGCTGCGGACGATGCAGCGCTTCAGATCAGCACCCACCTTAACCCGGCCTCCGGGCCAGACGATGCTGTCTTCCAACTGCACTCCAGATTCAATCACCGCCCCGGCACCGATGACATTGATGCCGCGCAGGACAGCCCCGGCTTCGATGTGCGCCGCAGGATCAATCGCCGGACCATACATGCCGTTCAGGGCCGAATGCGCCGATAAATAGGCCGTGCGACTGCCCAGATCCCACCAACTGCCTTCGTCAATCACCACGGCACCGAGCTTTGCCCCGGCGCGGATCATGTTGAGAAAGATGGGAATGACGGACTCGACCTTGCCTGGGGTGATCCAGTCGTGAATGGCCGGATCGCAGGCATAAATGCCTGTGAAGAGGTATTTCCCCTCGTCACCCGTGCCAAGTTTGTTACGGATGTCGGTGACAAGGCCCCGCCGGGGATCAAAAGCGATGTGCAAGGACGGCCCATGGCTGCGCAGGATCAGGGTGACGAGGTTGCCGTTTTCACGATGCTCGGTGAGCAGCGGCTTCAGCGGCAGGTCGGTCAGGATGTCGCCGTTATAGACAAGGAAGGGCTCATTGCCGAGCAGATCACGCACATTGGAAATGCCGCCGGCGGTTTCAAGCCGCACCGGGCTTTCGTTGCGGAACTGAATCGGCGTACCGTGGTAGGTTTGATCCGGAAAGGCCTTGGCATACGCCTCAGGGATGTGGTGGGTGTTCACCACCAGACGTGACACACCCGCCGCCATCAGGTGATCAAACGCATAGGTGATCAGCGGCCGGTGAAACACCGGCACCAGCGGCTTCGGAAGCTGCTCCGTCAACGGTTTCAGCCTCTCGCCAATGCCTGCGCCCAATACAAATGCCTGTTTCACGCGCGGCATTTACGCGGACAGGATGGCGGTGCAAACGGAAGTTGCCCCGGCAGCTCAAGCCGCCCGCTTCCTGCGCAGCCATGTGACGAGTACCACAATGCCCGCCACAGCAATCACCGTCGGCAGCATGTACCCTCCGCCTGAGCCGGTTCCGCACAGCTCACACACGCCGTCAAGGCTGTCCGGCACCGCACCCGCAACCTGCAGGGATTCCTCTGTGATGGGAGGCGGAGCCTTGGTGCGCGGCGTGAAGGTTTTCAAATCCAGCACGTAGCTCGTTTCACCGGGAAAGAGGATCTGATAGCGCTCCACTTTCTTCCCAAGGGCGGTGTTGTGATACAACACGCTCAGTGTTCCAGTCGGAAGAGCCTTGATCGAGTAGCCCGTGCTGTCGGCTGGAAGCTTAGTGCGCCAGGTGCCTGTGAGCATGACCGGATCTTCCGGCAGTTTCAGCGGGGCATTTTCTGCCGCAGTAAACTCCCAGGCAAGGTCGGGCTTTACCTCAGCCACGGGATCGAGGACGACTTCGACCGCCTTCTGCACATACTCTCGGGCCTGGGCCTTGAGTTTTTCCTGCTGCTCAGCCGGCGTGACGCCTAGGTCGGCATTGGTGAGGTAAGGCGCCACATTGGGGTCCGGCTGAAAACTGCGGGGATCAATCTCCACCTGGAGCATCCAGTCCCCGTTTTGCTCAAAATGGGCCCGTACTGCCACATCCGGCAGCGGATGCGCCAAGCAGGGGGTTACGAACGCCATAAGAGCGAGCATGCAGAGGCTGGTTGCCGAGTTCTTCATCCAACCAGCGTGGCACAGCCCGGGGACCTGTGACGAGCTTTTTTCAAAAAACCCACATTTTTTGATTGTCAGGGGGGGCGGTCTTCGTTTTGAATGCACGCAAATCCGCTCGGTCACTTCCTGACGGAAAGCTAACCACACTCAAACTCAACATGAAATCCATCCTCACCACCCTCGCCGTCCTCGGCCTCTCCGTGTCCGCTTTCGCAGGCTGCGGCAAAATCGACACCACCAGCGGCAAGCTCAAGTCCGTTGACGCTGATTCCAAGTCCATCGTGATCGAATCCGGCGGCAAAGACGTCAAGCTCACGCTTACAGCCGCCGTCACCGGCGCTGACAAGCTCGTCGGCAAGAAAGTGACCGCCACCAGCTCCCACAAGAAAGTGGAGTCCCTCAAGGAAGGCTGATCTTATTTTGAGGTGATCATGTCACCCGCGAAGCCCGGAAGCGACCCTTCCGGGCTTTTTTATGTCCGCATCTTGAGCCTCAGACTGACCAAATTCACATTTATTCTTGAGATTGCCTGAAATAACACGTTTTGTTTCCACTCTTAGATACTGCGCACAGGTCATCCGACCGCTGCCAGTCTCAGGACATCCACACCACATCATCATGAAATCGCTTCTTACCCTTGCCCTTGTCTCCACCAGCCTCCTGCTGAGCAACTGCACCTCCGATGGCCGGTGCATCTTCGCGAAGAAGAAAGACACCTGCACCTCCTGCTGCAAACCTGCCGCCAAGACCACCGCCAGCGCCTGCTGCGCCACTCCGGCCAAGAAGAAGTAATCTCTAGCAGAGCAAATCACGAAGCCCGGAGACGCGCCTCCGGGCTTTTTTGTGCCGGCATTGCGCCAATTTTGCCCGCCAGTGTGCCACACTTGGCGCAGCTTTTTTTAAACATGCACTCCAGATGCAAGTTTAACTCAATGCCCGCGTAAATCGAGGCATGCGACTCAGCCTCTTCTCCGATTACTCCCTGCGCGTGCTCATGTTTGCCGCGCTGAAGGGGGAAATATTTTCCCTCAGCGAAGTCGCTGAAGCCTACGACATTTCGCGGCATCATCTGGTGAAGGTGGTGAACTTCCTTGCCAAGCTCGGCTACCTCGAAACCCGCCGTGGCAGAGGCGGCGGCATCGCCTTGGGCATGCCGGCGGAGAATATCCGCATCGGCATGGTCGTGCGCCGCACGGAGGACACACCTTTCATCGTTGAGTGTTTCGACAAGCAGCACAACACCTGCCCCATCAACGGTTCCTGCCGTCTCAAAGGCGCGCTCGCCCAGGCCTTGAACGCCTTTTACGAAACCCTTGATCGCCATACCCTGCGCGACCTCGTCGCTGGCTCCGCAGGCAAAGACATGAGGGAGACCTTGCTGTCGCAGAAATGACGAAATCCGAATGTCGATCTTCCCAGCCATGGCTTGTCACTTTTCTAACCCTATGACGAAATACGCATTCATTCTGGCCTCGTCATTCATCCTCCCATCACTTCTCCTCTCAGAGGACGAATACGAGAACGCCCCCATACGCTACTCTGACACCACGCCCAACGACGCCACTCAGCGGCTCGAAAGCCTCATGGCAGCTGGCAAGGTCAAAATCGACCGCACCGATGCCTGGACCGTTTTGCGCGATGTGATGAAGCAGTTCGACATCCCGCAGGAGTCGCAGGTCATGGTTTTTTCAAAGACCAGCAAGCAAAACGACCGCATCAGCCCGCAGACGCCGCGTGTCGTCTATTTCGGTGACAACGCCTACATCGGCTACTGCCTCGGCGGTTCGATTGAGGTGGCCACCATTGATCCGAAGCTCGGCCCCATCTTTTACTTGCTAGATCCCGATGAGGAACCCGCCAAGCCGCTGCACTTTCAGCGCGACAACAGCTGCCTGAGCTGCCACGGCGGCCCGTTCACACCCGAGGTGCCCGGTGTCATCGTGCGCTCCGTGTATCCCGGGCCTGAGGGCCACCCCATCATGAGCCAGGGCAGCACCGTCGTCGATTCGACGACGCCGTTTGCCGACCGCTGGGGCGGCTGGTACGTCACCGGCAAACACGGCAGCGTCCTGCATCGTGGCAACGTCACCGCCACCGAGAAAAACGACCAGACCATCGACATCGACTTCAAAGCCGGAGCCAACGTCACCAACCTCTCCAGGTTTTTCGACGTCACTCCCTACAAGCGCAAGCAGAGCGACATCGTCGCCCTCATGGTGCTGGAGCATCAGACCAGCGTGCAAAACATCCTCACCAAGGCGAATCAATCCTCCCTGCGTGCCATGCACATGCAGACCAGCCTCCAGCGCGAACTGGGTGAAACCGTCATGAGCGAACCCACCGGCACCGCGCGCCGCATCATCGACCACTGTGCCGAGGACGTCGTCGAAGCCCTGCTCTTCAAAGGCGAAGCCGCCCTGCCTGACGGCGGCATCGAGGGAGATCCCGCCTTCCAGACCGCCTTCACCAAACGCGCCCCGCAAAGCAGCGATGGACGCAGTCTCAAGGACTTCCAGCTCTTGCGCCGCCTTTTCAAATACCGCTGCAGCTACATGGTCTATTCCCTCACGTTCCAGCACCTCACCGCTCCGCTGAAGCAAACTGTCCTCACGCGCCTTTGGACCGTTCTCGAAGGTAAGGACACCAGCGGTGAATACGGCTACCTCGGTGAAACGGAGCGCGGACACATCCGCCGCATCCTTGCCGAAACTCTGCCTGGAGCACCGGCGGAGTGGAAGAAGGCGCTGGCGATGAAGTGAGGCGTGCTGCGAGTTGAAAAGCCGCGCTCCAGCTCCAACCTACGCGCATGAAACAGCTCCTCACCCTTCTGCTCTGCGTTCTCTGCCTGGCCTCCTGTGGAAAACAGCAAACCGCCGAAGTCGAAAAACAGCCAGCCGAAGTCGGCTTCGCCGACAAGGACGTCGAAATGCTCAATGATGGCAAAGAGGCGAACTATCAGGGCCAGCCGTACACCGGGCTCATCCGCAACAAGCACTCCAATGGCAAAGTCGCCGGCGAATACCCTTACACTGACGGCAAGATGCACGGGTTAATGAAGGAGTGGTGGGAGAACGGCCAACAGTCCGCGGAAACCAACTTTGACCATGGCCAGCGACATGGTCTCAACCGCTACTGGGACATCAAGGGCAAGCAGACGAAGGAGCAGATCTACGACCACGACAAATCGATCAGCGAGAAGCACCTCTGAGCTTGAAACCCCAAACCTGATGCGTTGAACTCTCGTTCATGGTTGCCCCCGTCATCGCACTTCTCGTCATTGCCCTCGTTTCACTGCTGGTAGTGCGCGTGGGTTCGACGGCGCTGATGATGACCGGCATCAGCTGGGACACGGCCAGCTTTCAAGCTTATTCCGCCTTTTTCGGCGTTGGGTTCACCACCAAGGAGGCGGAGCTCGTCGTGAATCATCCCGTGCGCCGCCGCATCATCCGCGATCTCATTCTCGCCGGGAACGTCGGCCTGACCTCCGCGCTTGCCACGCTCATTGTCACCCTGTTGCAGAGCAGCTCTGGCGGCGACACCATGCTGATGCTCGGCTGGCTCATTGGAGGGCTCATCCTGATGCTGTTCATCTCCCGCCTCACCTGGTTTCAAAAGGTGCTCGACCACATCATCCAGCGCACCCTCGAGCGCACCGGAGTCGTGCGTGCGCTCGATTACGAGCTGCTGCTGCGCATCCAGCACGGCTATGTCGTATCCGAGATCGAAGTGCCGCCAGGAACCTATCTCGCGGGCCGCACACTGCGTGAATCACGTCCATGGGATCGTGGGGTCGTCATCCTTGCCATCAAGCGCGATGGCAAAACCCATTCCGGAATTCCGGCCCGGGACGATATGATCCAGGCAGGCGACGTGCTCACCGCCTATGGCAAAGAAACCGCCCTTCAGGCCATGACGCAGATATTGGAACAACCAGAGACCAAAAACAAAGAACCATGAACCTCGCCAACCAAGTCTGCGCCGTCACCGGCGGTGCGAAAGGCATCGGCCTGGCCACTGCACAAGCGCTGCTGGCACGCGGTGCGCGTGTGGCCCTGCTTGATCTCGAAAACGTTGCGCTCGATCATCCGCACGCGCTGTCGATCCGCTGCGACGTCACGCGCGCTGTCAATGTGCAATCAGCGGTCGATCAAATCACCGAACAACTCGGTCCCATCGCCGTCTGGGTGAACAATGCGGGTCTCGCACGCCATCGCTGGATTCCTGACTACACCGAGGAGGAGATCAACCTCATGCTCGCGGTGAACCTCAAAGGCACCATTCTCGGCTCCCAAGCCGCCTTGAAGGCCATGATGCCGCACAAGCACGGCCACATCATCAACGTCATCTCCACCGCGAGCCTGCGCGGCATTCCAAGCGAGACCGTTTACTGCGCCGCGAAGTGGGGCGTGCGCGGCTTCACCCAGGGCCTGGCCGAAGAAGCCGCCGCGCACCGCATCCGCGTCACCGCCATCCTGCCCGGCGGGGTGGACACGGCATTTTGGGACGATGCCTCGCAGCGCCAGGCCCCCAAGCAGCTATTTCTCAAACCCGAGCACATCGCCAGCGGCATCGTGAGCTGCATTGAGATGGACGATTTCTGCGTTCCCCGCGAGCTCGTGCTGCGCTCGCTCGACGACAGCGACTTCTCGGTGAAACCGGCGTGATCATTTGACACCCGCTTTGGCGGCTTCGGCCCGTTTTTTGAAGGCGGAGAGGCTGCGATGTGGGAATGGCAGCGGTGTGGAGGCGGGCATTTGATCGAGCACTGCCTGCAGTTTGATTCGCGCTGCGGCGGCAGAACCTGGCACATCCTGAGGCAGCGGTTTTTTCTCGGCGGGATCAGCTTCGAGATCGAACAGATCGCCGTTGTTCGTGAGCTTGAAGCGCTCATCGCGGGCAACACGTTCATTCGCATAGTGATTGAATATCCATCTGCGCGGTGCGGGCGCTTCGCCACGCAGGAAGGGGGCGAAAGATTTTCCATCGAGCACTAGCTCTGCGGGAGGCCTCGCACTGGTGAGATCACAGACGGTTGGGAAGATGTCCGTAAAATCGGCGAGCGGCGCGATGCGTCCGCCAGGCACACGCTTGGGGCTGTGAATGATGAGCGGGACGTTGCCTCCGGCCTCATTGATTTGATACAGACTGCCCTGCACGACGCGACCATTTGCATGGGCAGACAGCGATTTCTCGGTGCCGTTGTCGGAGGCGATGATAACGATGGTCCGCTTCAAAAGATCGAGCCGCTCCAGTTCAGCGACGATGGCACCGACCTGTTTGTCCGCATAGCGCAGCATGTCCGCGAACATCTCGTGCTCCTCCATCGGCGGATTGTCTCGATTGTCCGGTGTGGCCACCACATGCTGCAGCACATTCTGCCCATGCGTGAGCACCATGGCGTGATAAAACAGAAACGGCCGCTCCTGGTGCCGTCGATAGAAGTCGAACGCGAATTCCCGAAACACATCCGGGCCAAACCGGCCCCGAGCGACCTCGCGCTTGCCGTTGCGCAGCAGCACAGGATCCCAGTAACGACTTTCGATGTTCCGTGTGGCCCCAGAGAGGAAGTCCGCGTCATTGCTCGCGATGGCCTTTTGAAACGAAGCTTTAAATTCCGCGTCCACCTTGTCGCGGTCGATGCTGCCCGGCCACACAAGCTGCTCGTCAAACCCGTGTCGCGTGATGACATCCGGCTCATCATAGAGATTGTTCACCTGCCATTTCCCCGCGATACCGGTGGCGTAGCCAGCATCTCGCAGCACCCGTGCAAAAGTCGTCTCGCGCTGTGGATCCAGGCCGCCACCGCCGTAGAGCGCTGCGTCATGATGCAAATACCAGCCGGTGCGAAACGGATACCGCCCGGTAAGCATCTCCACCCGGCTCGGGCCGCAGACCGTGGTGGTGTAGCAGTTCGCGAACCGCACACCACCCGCAGCAAGACGATCGATGTTGGGCGTACAGTTCTCCTCGCTGCCGTAGCAGCCGAACCACTCCCTGCCGACGTTGTCGAGCAGGATGACAACGATGTTCGGACGATCGACTTCCGCAGCGGACACGTGCATGTAAAACAGGCACAAAAGAATGGGGAGAAGAAAATGATTCATGATGAGCTTCACCTGAGGGAAAGAGTGTCTGCTGCACGAATAAACGGTGCTATCCCTTCTCGCATTTCGGAGGATGTTGCTCACTACCTCATAGGTGCGCGCATGAATTCTTCCCGCCGTGCGTTTTCTGAGCATTCATTGAATCTTGAAGTGACCGCATGAACAAACTGATCCATTCGCAGGCCTCCCGGCGTGATTTCATCAAAACTTCAGCCTTCGGTGCCTTGGTGGAAGTCGCTCAGATCTTCAGCAGTCGTGCCGCGCAGGATGATGCGGTGCCTGAAGGTTTCACCCCGCTCTTCGATGGCCGCACATGGGCAAACTGGCAGCATGACCCGCATCTTGATGGCGTGTGGGAGATCGCGGATGGCGTTATCCGTTTGCGCACCGACGAACCACCGCGCGTATCCGGCAAGGACTACAATCTCTCCACCACGCGGAAATACAAAGACTTCACCCTGATGATCGACTGGCGGCTCAACGACAAGCCCGAAGTAAAGCCACATCAGTGGCTCACCGACGACGGCCAGTTCCATACCGATGCTGCGGGTAAAGTGATCATGAAGGACAATCTGACCTGGGGAGACAGCGGTGTATTTTTGCGCGGCGTGCGTGCGGCGCAGATCAACATCTGGTGCCAGCCCTGCGGCAGTGGCGAAGTGGGCACCAAGTTCAAGGACACACAGGCGCCCCAGGAAGAACGGATGAAGACCATGCCCAGCGCCCGCGCCGACAAGGGACCCGGCGAGTGGAACCGCTTCATCATCACGCTGTACGGAGACCGCGTGGATGTGTCGCTCAACGGCAAGGATGTGATCCAAGGTGCACGTGTGAAGGACATACCAGCCGAAGGGCCGATCACCCTGCAGAACCACAAGGACGCCGTGGAATTCCGCCGCATCTTCATCAAGGAACTCAAGCACTAATTTTTCCACCCCACCATTCCCGAATGAAGCCGTTCTGTTTCGCCCTCCTGCTCACCGCAAGCCTTCACGCCGCAGACTCTCTCGACACCTTCATCGAGGAACAACGTCCCTCGTTGATCCAGCTTTATGAGCATCTGCATGCACATCCCGAGCTTTCGTTTCATGAGGAAAAAACGAGCGCTCGTATGGCGAAGGAAATACGAAAAGAGGGCTTTGAGGTGACGGAGAAGGTTGGCGGTTTTGGCGTGGTGGCCGTGTTGAAAAACGGACCCGGCCGCACGGTGCTCGTGCGCACCGATCTGGACGGACTGCCAGTGCGCGAGATCGGCTCTGTGCCTTACATCAGCAAGACGACCACCAAGGATGACGCGGGCAACGACGTCTCCGTCATGCACGCCTGCGGACACGACATGCACATGACATGCTGGGTCGGCGCGGCGCGCGCGCTCGCGGCTTCGAAAGATCAATGGAAAGGCACGCTCGTCTTCATCGCACAACCAGCGGAGGAGCGCGGCATGGGTGCTCTGGCGATGCTCAAAGACGGCCTGTTTCAACGCTTTCCCAAACCCGATGTCTGCCTGGCGCTTCATTGCGACTCAAGTCTTGCAACCGGCACCTTCGGTTTCACCAGCGGTCCCGCCACGGCAAGCACGGACACCGTGGACATCGTCGTGAAAGGCGTCGGCGGCCACGGCGCGATGCCAAATTTGACCAAGGATCCCATCGTGCTAGCCTCGCAAATCGTGCTGGCGTTGCAAACGATCGACAGCCGTGAATTGCATCCGGTCGAGCCGGTTGTGATCACGGTGGGGAAGTTCATCGGCGGCACCAAGAGCAACATCATCCCCGACAAAGTCGAACTCGGCCTCACCGTACGCACCACCAGCCCCGAGACACGCAAACAGGTGCTGGAGGCAATCAAGCGCATCAGCCGCGGTCTCGGCATCGCCGCCGGACTGCCGGAAAATCTGCTCCCCGAAATCTCTCTTGTCGGCCCCGGCACTCCTTCTTTGTACAATGATCCAGAGCTCACCACCCGTGTGACCCAGGTCTGGGCGGAAGCCTTTGGCAAAGCCAGCGTCATTGAACGCAAGCCCACAATGGCCGGCGAGGATTTCTCCCGCTACACGATGACGCCCGAAAAGATTCCCTCCTTCCTCGTCTGGCTCGGCACCGTCTCACTCGAAAAAATGGAGCGGGCGAAAGCGACTGGCGAAATCCTGCCCAGCCTGCACTCGCCGTTCTATCGCCCCGAACCAGCGCCCTCGATCACCTTCGGAGTCAAAGCAATGACGCTCGCGGTGCTGAACGAACTCATACGAAATTGAAGCGAAGCACTCGTTCGCGCCGTTGGTAGTCGCATGATTCGCCTCCTAGCCGCATTCTTCATCCTCCGAAGCCTCGCGCATGCCGAGTTCCAACAACCGGCACCCGGCGTATTTCTCTGGCAGGACACCTGCAACGTCTATGTGCTGAAGCACGATGACCGCGCCCTGCTCATCAATCTGGGCGATGGCAGCGTGCTGGAGCATTTGGCGGAAATAGGCGTGAAGCAGGTCGAGTGGGTTCTCTTCACCGATCATCACCGCGAACAATGTCAAGGAGCGCCCAAGCTGAACCATCAAACAACGCAAGTCGCCGCACCAAAGGACGAGCAGGCTTTCTTCGAGACCCCGAATGAGTTTCGGAAATGGAACCCGCGTCTCAGCGACAAATTCACCGTGCATGGCTCCAGCTATCTCCGCCCGCCTGCCCAGCCAGTAAAGATCGACAAAGGGCTCGCGGATGGCGACACCTTCACTTGGAACGGCCTCACACTCACCTGCATGAGTACACCGGGCCACTCTCCGGGTGGCATGAGCTTCCTGTTCAGACAAAACGAGCGCACGCTCATCTTCACCGGCGGTGTCATGAATGACGGCGCCAAGATGACAAACTGGTTCGACACTGAGTGGGACTACGGCTTTGCCAAGGGGCTCGATGCGCTCATCGCCACGGTGGACAAGCTGATCACGCTCAAGCCGGAGACGGCCTTTTCATCGCAAGGCCCTGTCATTGCGAATGCCACGGCGCAGCTCAAGACCTACAAGGACCGGCTCACCCAGTTCCGCCCGGATTACGTGCGCGGCTACCCCGTCGATAATCTTTCCAAACGC
The DNA here is from genome assembly GCA_021733925.1 of Prosthecobacter sp. Classification (GTDB taxonomy): domain Bacteria; phylum Verrucomicrobiota; class Verrucomicrobiia; order Verrucomicrobiales; family Verrucomicrobiaceae; genus Prosthecobacter. The sequence continues at coordinate 118,260 of JAIPJY010000016.1, forward strand.
GGACCTCATCCCGCCACCAAGCCGACACCGGCGCACTACATCGTGCAAGTGACACCGCATCTCTTCATGTTCGGCCCGGAGATGGCAGGGAAGAACTTTGCCATCATCATCGCCGACAGCGGCCACGCATTGCTGCTGGACTGCGGCCTGTTTCCAAAGCTCGTATTGGAACGCATCATCAGCGACATGCAGGAGTTTCTGGGGCTGAAACAAATCGACGCCTGCTGGATCTCCCACTCGCACGGCGACCACTTCACGCTTTTCCCCGCGCTCAAAGACCATGGCGTGAAATTCTGGACGATGGACACCATCGCCGACAAATGCGAGAACCCGCGCTACTACGACTACCCCGCGATGATCGGCGCCTACAACGCCGGATTTGAACAGGCCAAGATCGACCGCATCCTCAAAGCAGGCGATGTGATCGACTGGGAGGGGTACAAGCTGCACATCGACTGGATGCCGGGGCAGACGGAGTTCGGCAACGCCCTCTGGCTGGAGCTCGACGGCAAGAAGATCGTTTTTACCGGCGACAATCTTTTTGGAGATCCTGCGGACATCTCACAGAACGGCCATGAATGCGTCAACGCACGCAACAGCGCCATCATCGAAGAAGGCTACCTCGTCGCCGCCAAATACCTGCAAAAGCTTCAGCCCGACATTATCATGGGAGCTCATGGCGTGCTGATGACCGATCCCAAGGCCTTCATTGAGCGTTACCACGACTGGGCGCAGCGCATCATCCGCGAATACAAGGAGCTGCTGCCCGACGCGAACTATGAGTATCTCTACGATCCCTACTGGGTCAGCGCCTATCCGTATCGTGTGGACTTCCAGAAGCAGACCACGCAGGAAGTCAGCATCACCGTGCGCAATTTCCGCGACACCTTGCAGCAGCACCGCATCGTGCTCCAGCTCCCACCCGGCGTCACAGCCCAGCCCTCTGTTCTCACCGGCATCGTCGGTCCGAAATCACGCCAGAGCTTCAAGATCAAACTCACCGCCGATCCCGCCCAACTGCCCGCCGGAGTGCAAATGGTGCCGATGGACATCACGCTCGACGGCAGGCATTACGGCCAGCTCTTTGATTTCATCATCCAGGCAAGCGAACCTGAAAAGAAAGACAGCAAGTGATGAACCGCCGCTCCCTCATGACCATGCTCGCCAGCCTCGCGGCAACGAAAAGCCACAGCGCCACCTCTGACCCCATGCAAACCGCCGCCCAAATCATTCAGAAGCAGGTGGATGCTGGCATTCTCGCGTCCGCCGTGCTGCATGTGCGACAAGGCAAGGACACATTTCAACAGGCCTTTGGCAAAGCAGGAAATGCAGACGCCATTTTCCTCCTCGCCTCAATCACGAAGACCATGACTGCAGCGGGCGTGACGGTGCTGGCAGATCGCGGAGATCTGCGGCTCACCGATCCCGTGATGAAATTCATCCCGGAATTCAACGAGGGCGCGCGCAAGCAGGTCACCATCGAGCAACTGCTCTCGCACACCTCCGGCTTGCCGGATCAACTGGAGAACAACACCGAATTGCGTTCCCGCCACGCACCACTTGCCGAATTTGTACAAGGCACTGTCCGCACGCCACTGCTCTTTGCTCCGGGAACGAAGTACCACTATCAAAGCATGGGCATCCTGCTCGCAGCGGAGATTGTGGAACGCATCACCCATATGCCGCTGCCGGATTTTCTGGCGAAGGAGGTTTTTGTACCGCTCGGCATGAAGCACAGCGCGCTGGGTCTCGGCCACTTCAAACTGGCAGACACGATCCGTTGCCAGACCGAACACGCCGCGCCTGAATCCGGCGCTGGTGATCCGCAGGCCACCTCATGGGACTGGAACAGCCAGTACTGGCGCAACCTCGCGGCCCCCTGGGGTGGCGCGCATGGTTCCGCAGCCGATGTGGCGCGTTTTCTTGACGCCTTCATGCACCCGTCCGGTCAGGTGCTGCGCCAAGAGACGGCCCGCCTGATGCTGCAAAACCACACACCGGGCCTCACGGCGCGTCGCGGCATCGGCTTCGCCGTGGGGCCGGAAGGATTCGGCAAAAACTGCTCGCAGCAGAGCTTTGGCCATAGCGGATCGACCGGCACTCTCGCCTGGGCCGATCCAGCGACCGACACGACCTGCGTCATCCTCACTTCCCTGCCGTCGCGCATCTCAGCACAGACGATTTTGCACCCGGTCTCGGATGTGGTGGCGGCAGGGGGCTGAAGGTCGTGCCCTGCAACACCGGATTACCCATGCTGGAAGTGAGAATATCCCATCGTTTTCGTTCGTACTTTAGACTCACCCCTGTTATGACCAAATTTCTCCTTTTCACCGCTTTTGCCACAATCAGCGTCCGCGCCGCTGAACCGCCGGTGCCGGCCAAGATTCAATACAATCGCGATGTGCAGCCGATCTTGTCGGACAACTGCTTCTACTGCCACGGCAACGACCCCAAGCATCGGGAGGCAGATCTGCGGCTCGACATTCGAGACGAGGCCGTGAAAGCGGAGGCATTCATTCCCGGCAAGGCGGCGAAGAGCGAACTTGTGTCGCGCATCCTCACCGCAGACGAAGACGACCTCATGCCGCCGCCGGATTCGCACAAGAAGCTCACGCAGCGGCAAAAGGAGATCTTGAAAAAATGGATCGACCAGGGCGCAGCCTATCAGCAGCACTGGTCTTATGAGAAACCGGTGAAGGCGGCGATCCCGGCGGGCAAAAACGCCGTGGATGTGCTCGTGCAGCAGCGCCTCGCGGAAATCAGCCTCAAGACTTCGCCACAGGCCGACTCTCGGACGTTGATCCGCAGACTTTATCTGGATCTGATTGGGTTGCCGCCCACGCCCGAGGAAGTGGCCGCGTTTGAAAAGGACGCATCTCCCGACGCTTACGCGAAGCTCGTCGAGAACCTGCTCAAAAATCCGCACTACGGCGAGCGCATGGCCATTGGTTGGCTCGATGTGGTGCGCTTTGCCGACACCATCGGCTACCACAGCGACAATCCGCACAACGTATGGCCCTACCGCGACTACGTCATCCAGTCCTTCAACAGCAACAAACGCTTCGACCGCTTCACCCTCGAACAAATCGCCGGCGACCTCCTGCCGGATGCCAATCAGGAAACACGAGTTGGCTCCGCCTTCAACCGGCTCCTGCTCACCACCGAGGAAGGCGGCGCGCAGTCGAAGGACTACGAGCAGCGCATGCTCACCGACCGTGTCCGCGCCGTTGGCAATGCATGGATCGGCCAGACCACCGGCTGCTGCCAGTGCCATGATCACAAGTTTGACCCATGGACTCAGCGTGATTTCTACTCGCTGGGCGCATTCTTTGCTGACATCAAGGAACCGATTCTTGGCCGTCGTGAGCCCGGCATGCTGGTGCTCGATGCGCAGGCGCAGAAACGCCAGGCAGACATCGCGCAGCGGCTTGCCGCCCTGCAGGCCGAATTTGCCAAACCGCGCCCCGAGCTCGCCCCAGCCCAGGGGGCATGGGGAAAGCAGGCACTGGAGGCTGTGATGGCCAGCGGCATGTGGCAACCTTTGAAACAAATCACCGCAATATCGGCCAAGAAAAACATCGTGCTCAAGGCCGACAAGGAGGGCGTGGTGCGTGGCACCATCGATGCCAAACGCAACGAGCGAAAACTGAACGACGGCACCGAGACCTACACGCTCACCACCAAGCTGCCGCAGGGAACCACGGGCATCCGCATCGAGGCGCTCAAGGAAAAACTGCCCGGCATTGGTCTCTCCTCGAATGGCAACTTCGTCCTCAGTGAAATCGCTCTCACCACAGGAGCGAAGAACAAGCAGGCCAAACTCGCCCTCGCTCACGCCAGCGCCACGTTTGAGCAAAAGACCTTCCCCGCCGCCACCGCCATCGACGGCATAGCAGACAAAAAAGAGAATGGCTGGGGTGTGCTGGGCGCCACCGGAGCCGATCAGTCGCTTTATCTGGAACTCGCCGAACCGCTCACCGAAGCCAATGCATCTGTGACTTTCACGCTCACCTTTGGCTGGGGAGAAAATCATGAGATCGCCAATCTCCGCCTCAGCAGCACCAGCGCCCCCAAGCCCATCCGTGCGCCCGGCGCTTCACTTCCTGCCACTGAGATTGCCGACATTCTCAAAGCAGCGCCGGAAAAGCGCACCCTTGCGCAAAAACAAAAGCTCACTGCCGCCTACAAGCAGATCGCCCCTGAACTCAACGACCTCCGCACCAAAATCGCCACGGTCGAAAAGGAGAAGGCGGATTTCGAAAGCAGTGCGCCCAAATGCATCGTCTCAATCAGCGACACCAACAAACGCACCGTGCGCATCCTGCCACGTGGCAACTGGATGGATGAAAGCGGCGAGGTCGTGAAGGCCGCCCTGCCCGGCTACCTGCCGAAACCCAAGATCGAAGGCCGCGATCTCACCCGCCTCGACTTGGCACAGTGGCTCGTTTCCAAAGACAATCCGCTCACCGCCCGCACGGTGATGAATCGTCTGTGGAAGCAGTTCTTCGGCACCGGTTTGAGCAAGGTGCTCGACGACCTCGGTGCGCAAGGCGAGCCGCCGGTGAATCCCGCGCTGCTCGACTGGCTGGCCTGCGAGTTCATGGACAGCGGCTGGGACATGCAGCACTTGATCCGTATCATCGTCAACAGCGCGACTTACAAGCAGGTCTCCACCTCTACGAAGGAACTCACCGCCGCCGATCCCTACAACCGTGAATGTGCCCGCCAGAGCCCCTTCCGCCTTAATGCCGAACTCGTGCGCGACAATGCGCTCACCATTTCCGGCCTGCTCGTTCCCAAAATCGGCGGCCCGAGTGTGAAGCCCTATCAGCCCGCCAAATACTGGGAAAACCTGAACTTCCCCACCCGCGAATGGCAGAACGACAGCGGCGAAGGCCTGTATCGGCGCGGCATCTATACCTGGTGGCAGCGCTCCTTCACCCATCCATCCCTGCTCGCCTTCGACGCGCCAAGTCGTGAGGAATGCGTGGCCGAGCGCAACCGCTCCAACATCCCACAGCAGGCCCTCGTGCTATTGAACGATCCGACCTATGTCGAAGCCGCCCGCGTCTTTGCCGCGCGCATCCTGACCGAATGCAAAGGCGATGCCAGCCAACGCATCACCTGGGCCGTTCAGCAGGCCTTGCAGCGCAAGCCAAGTGCGGAAGAACTCAAGACGCTCTCGGCCTTGTTTGCCCAACAGCTCGCCGATTATCAAAAGGAACCCGCAGCAGCAGCCGAACTGCTCAAAACCGGTGCCTCACCTGTCGCTCCCAATTTGAGCTCAAGCGAACTCGCCGCATGGACACATGTCGCACGAGTGCTTCTGAACCTGCACGAAACCATCACGCGGAGTTGAGCATGAATTCCATCCCCGCCCAAACCCGCCGCGCCTTTCTCGGTCGCACCACACAAGGTCTCGGCAGCGTAGCGTTGGCCTCTCTTCTGCAACCGCAGCTTTTGAGCGCCGCATCGAGCGGTGTTCTAGGTCCTCTGCCATTTCCCCAAAAAGCCAAGCGCGTCATTTGGCTCACGATGGCCGGTGGGCCCTCGCAATTGGAGTTGTTCGATCACAAGCCGAAGCTGGCAGAAATGGATGGCAAGCCGATGCCGGAGTCGTTCACCAAAGGACAGCAGCTGGCGCAGCTTCAGGGACAAAAACTCGTGTGCAAAGGACCGATGTTCCGCTTCCAAAAGTATGGCACGTGCCAGATGGAGCTGTCGGAATTGCTGCCTCACATCGGTTCGGTCGCGGATGACATCTGCCTCGTGCGCTCGATGACGACAGACGCGATCAATCACGACCCGGCGCACATGTTCATGAACACCGGCTCGCAGATCGCGGGGCGCCCCAGCATGGGTTCTTGGGTGACCTACGGTCTTGGCAGCGAGGCGGATGATCTGCCGGGCTTCGTCGTGATGATGTCCACCGGCAAAGGCCGCAATCCCCAGCCCATCGCAGCACGGCAGTGGAACAGCGGCTTTCTGCCTTCCAAGTATCAGGGTGTGCAACTGCGCTCGCTTGGCGATCCCGTCCTCTATCTCACCAGTCCGAACGGCGTCACGCGTGAGCGGCAGGGCCGTGATTTCGCCGCCATCAATGCGCTCAACCAACAACATGCCACACTCTGCGATGACCCCGAAATCGCCACCCGCATCGCGCAATATGAGATGGCATTTCAAATGCAGGCCAGCGTGCCTGAACTGATGGACATCAGCGGTGAAGGAACGAAAACACTCGATCTTTACGGCTGCCAGCCCGGCGACGGTTCCTTCGCGTCGAACTGCCTTCTCGCCCGCCGACTCGCCGAACGCGGCACCCGCTTCATCCAGCTCTACCATCGTGACTGGGACCACCACAGCCTGCTGAAGGAGGAACTTCCGCTGCGTGCCAAGGAAGTGGACCAGGCCTGCGCTGCGCTGATCAAGGATCTTAAACAGCGCGGCATGTTTGATGACACGCTCATCGTTTTCAGCGGTGAATTCGGCCGCACGCCGATGGCTCAGGGCAACAAAGGCCCCATCGGACGCGACCACCACAACAAGGCCATGTCCATGTGGCTCGCGGGTGCAGGCGTCCAGCGCGGCATCACCTTCGGCAGCACCGATGACCTCGGCTACGCCGCGCAGGAAAACATCACCACAGTCCACGACCTCCACGCCACGATGCTCCACCAGTTCGGCATCCAGCATGACGCCTTCTCCTTCAAGTTCCAGGGCCTCGACGCGAAGCTCTCCG
>JAIPJY010000017.1 GCA_021733925.1 Prosthecobacter sp.
TGGTCGAGAGTTTGCCTTGGACTTCTTTCAGCCACGGCCTCGCGGCCGCTGCCTTGTCCTTTGGCTACGGTTAACTCCCATCGTTTCCGATCAGTTCCTTTCATCTGATTAGTTCATGTTCATGCCAAGCACACTAGCCCAGTTGCGCCGCAACTGGACCGGTGGAATTCCAATTGCACGGCAACTGGACAGCTTTCCCTCCTAGATTCCCATCACTTTGCGGATGACCCAGTCGAGCAGTCGGTCCGGGACGATCTTCACCAGCAGCGAACCCACGATGGAATCCAGCCCCACGGGGTAGCGCGTTCGCGGCCAGCGGGATTCCAGCGCATGCGTCACCGCCTTCGCGACTCGCTCCGGCGGAATCGCCATGGACGGCACTTTTTCAACCATCTTGCGCAGCGCGGTGATGGGCGTTGCGTACAGCTTTTCGCACTCAGGCGGCATGCCCACAAAGAGCTGCTCCGCCGCTTCGCGTGACTTGCTCCAGATGGGCGTCTTGATGGCGCCGGGCTCAATGAGGGCGACGTCGATGCCCCAGGGGCGCAGCTCGATGCGCAGCGAATCTGCGATGGCTTCGAGCGCGTGCTTTGTGGCTCCGTAGCCGGCCAGGAAGGGCTCGCACATGAAGCCGGAGTTTGATCCCATCAAAACAATGCGGCCATGTCCGGCGCGGATCAGGGGCATGACCGCCTGCGTCACGGTGACCAAGCCCAGCACGTTGATCTCAAACTGCCTTTCGAAAGCTTCCATGGGCATGAATTCGAGCGGTCCCGCGAGCGCGATGCCGGCATTGTTCACGACGCCTTGCAGTCCTGCCGTGCCGCACTGCGTGCCGACTTCCTGCACCACGGTTTTGATCTGTTCGCGATTTGTCACATCGAGGATGACCGGGATGATCTGTCCCTCCGATCCCGCCATGAGAGCCTCGCCATCCTGCATCTTCCGCACTCCGGCAAAGACCCGCCAGCCGCGTCCTGCCAGCATGCGTGCGCAGGCTGCGCCGATGCCCGTGGAGGCTCCGGTGATGAGGACATTGCGGGGCGCGGCGGTGCTGGTGGCGGGCATGATTTGGGGAGCGTTCAAGGCGTGAACTGGCTGGTGATTATTCGGTGACCCGTTCCATTGTCGAGCACCGGTTCCGCCTTTGTTGGGAGTGAGGATGCCTGCCAGCGACTCCTCATTCCTCAGCCCACCAGCACCGCCGAGGCAGGGCATGGGGCGGCTTCTTCCAGAGTGTTCGCCGCGATCACGCGCACCTCGATGAATTCTCCCGGCGGCAGGTCTGGCAGCAGAATCTCGGTGTCCGCAAGGGTGATCAGGGTGGCGAAGTCTCCAACGCCCATGACCCGCATCTGCACGTGGTAGCGCAAGGCATGGAGGGCAGGGGACCACTGCGCTCGAACGGTGCCCTGGCCCAGAGCGGTGAGGACTGCTTGGCCCACCGGCTCCGGCAGCGGCTCGCCAGCAGGCGGGTTCAGGCCGAAGCGTCGCCAGCGTATATCGTCTTCGGCCAGCAGCAGGCCCAGCTCGTCGATCAGGCTGCGCAGGCGCTTTCGCAACTGCTTGAGCTCCTCGTTTTTCTTCTGCACGGCGTTCTGCAGGATGGACTTGTGGTGATCCACGAGCGCCCGCACCCCGGAGAGTGACTGGTGGGTCATTTCGCAGATCGCCGTGGTGGCACGCATGTCCTGGCTTTCGTGCTCCGGTCTCGCGGTGAAATAAGCGGCCAATTGGGCGAGCAGGGCCAGGCGTTTGGCGAAGACCTCGGGCACCATCGTGGAGCGGTCGGGAAATCCCGCCGCCTCCCACTGATCGTTGTAGCCATTGCCAAACAGGGCGGCCAGGCGCAGCCGGCAGCGGCTCAGCACACGCTCACTTTCCTGGTCCCAGTCCCGCAGTTCCTTGCGGAGCGTGCTGCGTTCGGCCTTCTGTTTCTCCACCTCAGCCAGGGCGGCATGGGTGCTGGTGAGTTGTTCTTGAAGTAACGTTGCCAAGGTTTCTTTAATCCCGAGGTCCTCCTTTAATTCCAGACAGCCCTGCAACAGTTTTCCGCAGAGGAGCAGCAGCTCAGTGTCATTGGTCGGAGTTGGGTTGGTGGCCATGGCTGGGGTGTTCTTGGATATCGATGCGTCGGTATTTACGAGGCGGGCAATCGTTGGTACACTCGCAATCATTTCTCAAGCTGCATTTAACGACTGTCGGTGAGAGGTTATTGAGCAATTGATCATGTTCCGATACTTTCTTTAAACCTAGGCCGATCGATTGTGTTCCATTAATTGTAAATGAATGATATATGGACTAAAAAGAACGCAATTGTCGTTTCGAATACCCGATAAATAAGGTCTGGAGTCATTCACCGACATGCGATGAGTGCTTATAGGTAATTTGATCGCTGTGAACATGACGCTTGGAGGAATCTGAAAGCGGGCAGCCCCAAGAAACGACATCAGTGTAACATAATGAACCTCCATGTTGATTGAATGGTAACGAACAGCTGAAAAATTCAATTGGTGAGCACGCATCAAAGAAACCAACCGGGCGTTACATGTAATCGCCCACTAACGTTTCAATGGTTAATCAGTTTTTGGTCCTCATTCTCCAACTGTCGCTGAATGAACGCATCATGTTTTGCAAACCAAGAAACTTCTATAGCGTTACATATAGCAAGCGTGGATCAATCGATTCTGCAGCCGACGTTCAGCTCTTTAGCCCTCGAAATTCTCGCAGTCAGTTCCGCACTGATGTCATTCGTCTTTCCATCTCCCCCCGATTGCCTGTCGCTGGAATCCCGCTAATCATTCGCCATGCATTCACGCTCTGTCTTCTGTCTCGCGCTTGCCCTCCTGCTCATTCTTCCGGCATGCAACTTCAAGTATGGCATGCCTGAGCCGGGGTATGGATACCCGGCCGGCTTGTCGGTTCTGGCCCCCCGGCTCGGCAGATCGGGCAATTACACGTACTACCCGCGTTACGAGGCCTACTACCACCACGAGTCGAAGCAGTTCCACTATCCGAATGGCAAGAACTGGGAGGTGAAGCCGACCGTGCTCAACAACTCCGCTCAGGAGATCCGAGCCACCCCGGGAGTGCCGTTTCAGTTGGACGCTCCTCCATCAAAGTACCATGCACAGATCAAACAGGCCTTTCCCGTCACCTGGACTCCCGGCAGAGGCCGCTTTGACGAATCCTATGAGTTTGGCCGCAGCGGCTGGGATCTGGACAACCGGTAGCCTCGGACCGTGTTTCAAGTTTCAGGTTATATGTTTCAAGTTAGGCAGAAGCCGTCAGATGCGGAGCAACTTGAAACGGTGTTGGCAGCCTTGAGCGCTTGACCCATTCACTGCGCTGACCCACTCTCGCCTGCATCATGGATCGTCTCATCTGTCTTCTCGGTCTGGTCGTGTTCGTGGCGCTGGCCTGGGCGCTGTCGGAAAAACGGCGGCTGTTTCCCTGGCGGGTGGTGCTGAGCGGTCTTGGGCTGCAGATGATCTTGGGCGTGCTGATTCTCCGCACCCAGCTGGGGCACGATGCGTTTGCGCTTTTCGACAGGATGTTCCGTCGTCTGCTGGGTTTCGCGAATGAAGGCATCGGGATGGTCTTCGGACCGCTGGGAGGGCCGACCACCCTGCAGGCCGCGTTTGGCCCGAACAATGGCTTCATCCTCGCCCTGACGATCACCGGCACCATCATCCTTGTCTCCGCACTGTCATCCTTTCTGTACCATTATGGCGTGCTGCAGTGGGTCGTCAAAATAGCCGCCTGGGTCATGCGCCGTGTCATGCGCACCAGCGGCAGCGAAACCCTCGCGGCCGCAGCAAATATCTTCATGGGCCAGACGGAGGCCCCGCTCGTCATCAAGCCCTACCTCCTCCGCATGACCCGCAGCGAGTTGCTCTGCCTCATGGTCGGCGGCATGGCAACCATCGCCGGCGGAGTGCTGGCGGTCTATGTGTCCCTCGGCATCTCCGCCGGGCACCTGCTCACGGCCTCCGTGATGAGCGCCCCTGCCGCGCTGGCGATTTCCAAAATCCTGATCCCCGAGACCGAGGAAAGCGAAACCGCGCACGGTGCGCACAAACCCATCGAACGCGAAACGGCGAACGGCATCGACGCTCTGTGCCAAGGCGCGAGCGACGGCATGAAGCTGGCCATCAACGTGGTGGCCATGCTCATCGCCTTCGTCGCGGTGGTGGCGCTGTTTAATTACATGCTCTCACTCGGCCTGCGTGCCTTCGGTCAAAACGTGCCGCAGCCCATGCAACTCGTGCTTGGCTGGCTCAATGCCCCCTGCGCCTGGCTCATGGGCGTGCCGTGGTCCGAGTGTGGTCAGGTGGGCGCGCTGCTGGGCGAGCGTGTGGTGCTGAATGAATTCTTTGCCTACCTGCACCTCAGCCAGCAGGGGGACACCCTCTCGCCGCGCAGCGCGGAGATCGCCACCTACGCGCTTTGCGGCTTTGCGAACTTCGGCAGCGTGGCCATTCAGATCGGCGGCATCGGCGCTCTGGTGCCGCAGCGCCGGGGGGAACTGGCGCAGCTCGGCCTCAAATCCATGCTCGGCGGCCTGCTGGCCTGCTATTGCACCGCTTGTGTTGCGGGATTGCTGCTTTAAAGAGTGGGCTGCATGTCCGCAACCACCGGCCTCCAAGTCTCCGACCTCCGCTTTGCCTACTCGGCTGAGGGATTCCGTGTGCATGTGCCTCAACTCGAACTCGCCGCCGGAAAAGCGCTGGCCTTGGCCGGGCCCAGCGGGGCAGGGAAGTCCACCCTGCTGCGCCTGCTCACCGGACTGCTGACTCCCACAGCAGGCAAGGTCAGTCTCGGCGCTTCACAGATGGAAACGATGACCCACGAAGCACGCCGCGCCTTCCGCCTGCAGCACATCGGTCTCGTCTTCCAGGACTTCGCGCTGCTCGACTACCTCACCGTCACCGAGAACATCCTCCTGCCGCATCAGTTCCGAGGAACCGCAGACGCGGCGGTCCGTACGAAGATGCTCGATCTCACCGAACGCCTGCACATCGACCGCTACCTCAACAAGCGCGTCTCGCATCTCTCTCAAGGCGAGCGCCAGCGCGTCGCCGTCGCACGAGCCCTCGTGCATGAGCCGCAGTTTGTTTTTGCCGATGAACCCACCGCGTCGCTAGATCCAGCGCGTGGTCGCATCGTGGTGGACATGCTGCTCGAAGACACTCGCAGACGCGGTGCCTGCCTCGTCATGGTCACACATGATCCCAATCTGCTGCCGCTCTTTGATCAAACCGTGCGCATGGAGGATCTCGCCACCGCATGAGAGCCGCCTTTCATCTCGCCGCGCGCTACGTGCTGCGGCATCGCATCCAGAGCGCACTGCTCGCCGGGGCGCTGGGCCTCGTCTTCGCACTGCCACTTTGCCTGCGCGTGCTGATCGAGCATGCCCAGCAGGAACTCCGCTCCCGCGCCGCCGCCACGCCGCAGATCGTTGGCACGCGTGGCAGCGCGCTCGATCTCATGATGACGGCGCTCTACTTCAAGCGCGAGAACCTGCTGCCACTGCCCTTCGGTGAGCTGACCGAGCTGCAGCACCACCATTCCGCCAGCGCCAGTACCATGGCCGCCGCCATCCCGCTGCACGTCCGCTATCAGGCTCAGGGGGCGCCCATCGTCGGCACGGAGCTGGAGTACTTTCCTTTTCGCGGCCTGCACCTCGCCGCAGGCAAGCAACTCAGCCGTCTCGGCGATTGCGTCGTCGGGGCTACGCTCGCCAAGCAGCGCGGCCTGCAGCCCGGCGGTCACCTTTTCTCCACGCCCGAGCAGGCCTTTGACATGGCCGGCGTCTATCCCCTGAAGATGCGCGTCACCGGCATCCTCACCCCGAACGGCACGCCCGATGACGAGGCGCTCTTTGTCGATCTAAAAACCTGCTGGCTCATCGAAGGCCGTTCCCACGGCCATGACGACCTCAAGAAAGATGAATCCGTCGTGCTGACAAAAGAGGAGGGCAACATCGTCGGCAACGCCGCTGTGCGTATGTTCAATGAAGTCACCGATGCCAACATTGCCTCCTTCCACTTCCATGGCGATGTCTCCACCTATCCCATCAGCGCCGTGATCCTGCTGCCTAAAGATGCCAAGTCTGAGGCCCTGCTCGCTGGGCACTACGCCCGCTCCAAGGAGCAGCAGCTCATCCGCCCGCGCGATGAAATGGAAGCGCTGCTCACTCAACTTGTGCGCCTCGAAGGCTTCGCCGCCAGCGCCCTCCTGCTCACCGCCACCGCCGCGCTGCTCGTTACCGCGCTCGTCTTTGCGCTCTCCTTCCGTCTGCGCCAGCGCGAATTCGCCACCCTCGAAGACGTCGGCGTCTCGCGTGTCTCGCTCATCAGCGTCAAAGTCCTCGAAGTCCTCATCGTCGGCCTCGCCGCTGCAGTGATCGGGCTGGTGCTGCTCCAGTTCTCCTCCTTCGCCGCACCGTATCTGCTGCGCTGGGCTCTTTGATCGACTTCCTATTCTTTTCTCTTTTCACTCGCTGCATGTCCTACCCTATCGATGCCCTCATTTACGCCCTGGATGTTAATCCCGAAATCAGCACCGAAGGGCGCGTGCTCTTTCTGCGAGCCCAGGAGCACCCCGCTTTGGAGCATTTCGCAGGTCGTCTCGTTTGCCAGCAAACTTGGAAGCCCAAGGCCAACCTGCTCCAGGCCGCAGGGCACCGCGTGGAGCGCGAAGTAAACGGCCTCTTTGATCTCGTGCTCGTCCTCCCCGAGCCGCAGCGCGATCTCATGGTCGCCGACCTCGCTCGTGCCTACGATCATCTCGCCCCCGGTGGTGTCCTCATGGCCGCCGTGCACAACGACGCCGGCAGCAAACGCTGCGAACAGTACCTGCGCGAAGTCGCCGGGCAGATCACCTCCCTTTCCAAGCACCACAGCCGCGCCTTCTGGGCCACCAAGCAGGAAGGCAAGCCCTGGAAGGAGGACCTGCTCGAACGCTGGCGCCAGGGAGCCGTCATGCGCCGCATCCTCGAAGGCCGCTTCTGGTCGAAGCCCGGACTCTTCAACTGGGACCGCATCGACGAAGGCTCCGCCCTCCTCGCCAAGCATCTGCCAGACACCATCGCAGGCAACGTCGCCGACTTCGGCTGCGGCTGGGGCTTCCTGAGCGATCACCTCCTGCGCACCTGCCACGACATCGACACCCTCGACATCTACGACGCCGATGCCGACAGCTTTGAATGCGCGCGGCGCAATCTTGGCATCATCCCCACCAAGGTCAAAGCGCACCCCCACTGGCAGGACATCACCACCGGCTTTGAGCGCACCAAGTTTGACGCCATCGTGATGAACCCCCCGTTTCACGAAGGCAAAGAGGCCGATCCCCTCATCGGTCTCAAGTTCATCGCCGCCGCCGCCCAAGCCCTGCGTCCCGGTGGACAGCTCTGGCTCGTCGCCAACCGCCAGCTCCCCTATGAAAACCTGCTGACCGAAGCCTTTACCCAGATGGACAAGGTCATCGAGACCGGCGGCTTCAAGGTCCTGCACGCGCAAAACCCCATCATCCAGCCCACATACGTACGCCGCGGCAAACGCCGCCGCTGAGGAGGCGCGAAAAAATGCCAAAAAGAATGCAGAACAAAGGAATAAAGCGTTTGCAAAGCAGGCCTCCGACTCGATAATCGCGGCCCACTTCGAAAGGAGAATGGGTAGGTACCCGAGCGGTCAAAGGGGGCAGACTGTAAATCTGCTGGCTTACGCCTACGCTGGTTCGAATCCAGCCCTGCCCACCACCTTCATTCTGAGTGAGTTACGCCTCCCGAAAGGGAGTGATGTTAGATAGAACAAAATTTCCGCTGTGCACTTGCTGTGCATTTTTTCGGTTCAAATTCGCCCTTATCGCCAACTGTCACGACTCTCGGCTCCTCAGTCTGCGGAATCGGCACCGTTGCTTGAAAAAGCCTCGCTTATCGAGTTGAGGAAAGTACTCAAAGCAGAGGCACCCTGCATTTCGGCCAGTCGGCAGGCCTCGGCATACGGGTTGGGTAGAAACTGGACGCAGCGGCTATCTTTGCGCCAACTGCCAATCACCGGTTTTGCGGCGGGATCGCTGATCAGGCGGGGAGGGGGATTTTTGTCACAGGGGTGAGCTGAGATGGGGGGCTCAATGACCTCTCCAGTGATTTCACAGCAGCAATTTCGGGCAAAGGCCCATGCCGAAAAAGGAACACATGGTGCGCCGAGAATGAAGGGATCAAAACCTGATTCGAGGTAGGCGTAATTCAGATCCGCAGCGGACATGTGCGGTGCGTAGAGCGCGAGCAGGGAGTCTCGCGTGATGCATTGGCATTCTTCGACCGCCTGCTCCAGAGTCGCCTTGCTGCAGACATAGCGCCGGCCTACAGAGCCGGACACGGACCTGGCGTTGCGGTCTATGTAGATCTGGTAAGGCCACAAAGGCGGGACTGGGTCAAAATCAATCTGCATCGTCATTTAACATTTGGCGGACCTGCCAGGACATAGCGACACAGCCCATTTCATCTCGGATTTCAGCCCTAACGGCTGGATCTGTCGTGGCCTGCAAGGCAGCTCTCAACTGATCCATGACGGCACGTGTTTTTCGTGTGTCCTCATCGGCTGTGGTAAATGGAGGTTCCGTTTGGGTCACTGTTGTGGTTGTGGGAGTCCATCGGCGGCTTCTGCTGCGCGATTGAAGGGATTCAGGATGTTAGAGACCGATTCGGCGACCAGCAGGCAACTGATGGAAAACTGCGGATCGGCGCCGGCGGCAGTCTGCAAAGACTGAACTACCTCATTCATCTCCTGGATGGTTTCCCACAGCCATTGGATGATCATTTTGACTCTTTCGTTGATGTTCGATGGTGATGATGATTCCGACACTTCAGACAGCTCGAAGATTTCTGAGATGACATCGTGCTTGGTGGCGATGAGGCTGGCACACAGTTTGGCAATTTGTTCGTTCATGCCCTCTGGCAGCGTGAGACTGGGCAACTCGGTTTGAATATAAGTGGCGCTGCTCATCATCTGAATGGCGCAACTTTGTGCAGAGTTGGCGAAGATTTGTAGGTTGGGGTTTGTTTGCATGGGCTGGTTCAATTCAGGTCAGTGATGACATATTTTCCGGCGCTGAGTGTCTGCTCACCGTCCCAGCGATAGGCCACAAGGGGGCCGTCGAGACCGCCGCTGAAGTCCAGGCAGGCGATGTTGGGTGCCAGCGGGGCTTTCGGAGCATCGGCAGGGAGCCAGTAGTGACCGAAGAACACGGGGGGCTCTTCGGGGCCGTAGTTGGGCAGGCGGTTCAGCATCAATGGATCGACTTTCATCGAATCGGCCATGCTTCCGGGCGGCATGACGAGGTCACTGATCGTGAGCCCCTCGCGGATGTCCCACCAGCGCGTGCGGAGGGTGTCACGGTAGGTTCCTTCTTTGTCGCGGAAGAGGTTGCCGTCAGTGGCGGGGATTTCGGGGCCTTTGAGCACGTTTTCGATGGCTCGGTGCTCGGGAGTCATCTTGTTGGCGCTGGCGTGTAAAAAGGCCTGATCTGCGAGGCTGCTGCCCATCAGGTGTTCGATGCGGCGGCCGTCCCAGCAGGCGTGGACGCAGCGCAGCGCGCCGAGGTCCAGGAAGATGGGCAGGCGTTTCATCCATTCCAGCCAGTCCGTCCATTCGGTTCCGCGTCCCTCGAAGGCTCGCAGGGTGGCAGTCACCTGCCGGTTCTTTTCCTCGCTGTGCTCGCGCAGCCAGCCCCCTTTTCCGTCGGGAGTGTGGTAGCAGACGGCGTTGTATTCATGGTTGCCCATGATGGCCAGGGCATCACCAGCCTCGACCATTACGCGCACGGTGTGGAGAACTTCACGCACCTTGGGGCCGCGGTCGATGTAGTCCCCCAGGAAGATGACTTTGCGCTCCTCGGGGTGGCGGAAGTTGCCGTTGTGGGGCATGTAGCCAAGTTTGGTGAGCAGGCTGGTGAGTTTGTCGTGCTGTCCGTGGATATCGCCGATTAGGTCGTAGGGCTGTGTTTTCATCGCACCGCCATCATCACCTGAAATATGCACATCGACCATGTATGAATATAGTGTATATATAACTGTAAAGTAAGTTATGAGTGATGCCCTCCCACCCCTGAATGGTCTTTCCCTGGACCGCTTGCGCAACTTTCTGGCCTTCGCAGACAAGGGCTCCATCGCCAAGGCGGCCCCTGACAGTCTTGCCCGGCAGGCGCTCATCAGCAGGCAGATCGGGGAGCTGGAGCAATACTTCTCCACCGAGCTCACCGTCAGGCGCGGGAAAACCCTGGCGCTTTCGGAAGCTGGCGAAGATTTGGCGAATCTCGTGAGGTCACAATTTCAGGACCTTGAGGGGTTTCAAAAGAAGCAGCGCGGCCAGCGCAGGACCTACAGCATCGGGGCCGGCGCGAGCGTTCTGGAGTGGCTGGTGGTGCCCTGCGTGTCCAAGATTCGGAGCTTGCTTGGGGACTCCGCCCTGCGGCTCTCCTCACAGCGCAGCCGAGAACTCGTGGAGAGCATTCGAGACGGGCAGCTCGATTTTGCCATCGTCCGTGATGATGCCATTTCCGAGGAGTTGAGGCTCAATTCGAGTCTGCCGCTGCGCAAGCGTGTGGACTTCTCACTGTGCGCCTCCCGCAAGTTGCTAGGCGCCAAGCCCATTGCTGTCCTCGGTGACCCTGCTCAATGGCAATCACTGCCCTTTGCGGCCAATGGCGGTGGAGGCCAGCTGGACGCAACTTTTCGGGCGGCCATGACCGCCGCTGTCGGAGAGTTTCATCCCGTGGTGGAATGTGATTCGATGCTGCAGGTGCGCGAGTTGATCGTACAGGGAGTCTGCGCAGGATTGCTGCCCTCCTTTGGAACTCACGGGTTGGAAGAGCACCAAGTCGTGATGCGCGAATTTGCTCCCATGAAGGATTTTGGGCGCTCCCTTGTGCTGCACTGGAACGACCGTCAGATGCGCCGGCGTGGGGTAGGGGAGCCTGTGATCAAGGAAATCGTTGTTGAACTCAAAGCGGGTTTTTAAGAGAGGCAAGGATAGTTTCAACGACATCCGTTTCCTTGAGCGTGTCGGTGATGACCTTCAGGTCATATTGGGCGAGTTCGGTGAAATCAAAACCATAGGAGGCCAGCAGCCGGTGGCGCATTTTCTGGTTGCGGGCCTCAATGGTTTTGCCCGTCTCGTCCTTCCGGGCGGCGACACGGCAGGCGGCGACTGCATCCGAAACTTCAAGAAAAAAGCTGCGGGCGCCGGGGAAGAAATGAACACCGAGACGGTAATCCAGCACCAGGCCCATGCCCGCTGCGGCCCTGGCCGAAATGTCCTTCACGAACCAGTCGTCAAGGTGCGCGTCCATCTCGGGGTGAGGTTTGCAATAATCTTGGAACTGATTGATGTCCATGCCGTGATGGTCCCTCGCATAGTTGCGGCTGAAGTTGCCCATCGACACGAATTCGTAGTTAAGTGACGTGGCAAGCAGCCGACCAATCGTCGTTTTGCCGGAGCCGGCTTTGCCGCTGAGGATGATTAGGGGTTCGCAGCTCATGGTAGGTGTTTCATTCAGTCTGGTTCAGCGGAGATGGCTTATTTCGGGATGACTAAATGCCCACCACCATGAGCTCCAGGTCCAATTTTGCCCCTGAACGGACATCCGAGGATGTCTGTGTGAAATGCCTTTCGGCCGGTGTGTGCTGATGACCCGTCTGGAAACTCGCCACCGGCCTCCTCAAACTCTGGTCTCCAGTGCCTTTCGGCGGGTGTGTGCTCATGACTCCTTCGTGCTCCGGTGGACAAGCTGCATGTGCTCTTCAGTCTCCAGTGCCTTTCGGCGGGTGTGTGCTGATGACTCGCCGTACGCTTCGCGAGGAGCGCACCACCGGCCCGGTCTCCAGTGCCTTTCGGCGGGTGTGTGCTGAGGACTCGAAGCCGACGTCATCGCTCAGACATCAAAGACAGTTGTCTCCAGTGCCTTTCGGCGGGTGTGTGCTGAGGACCCCAAGCAGGTCTACGCCGTGACTGACTCTATCCACAGTCTCCAGTGCCTTTCGGCGGGTGTGTGCTGAGGACCTGCCTTTATGCGCGGCGTAGCTGAAGACGAAGCGTGTCTCCAGTGCCTTTCGGCGGGTGTGTGCTGAGGACAGCTGAAGATGTGGCGCCTCACAAAACGCCATTCATGTCTCCAGTGCCTTTCGGCGGGTGTGTGCTGAGGACAACAGAAACCGATCCACTTGTCCGCGAGCTTCTCCTCGAGTCTCCAGTGCCTTTCGGCGGGTGTGTGCTGAGGACTGGGTGAGATCACAGCTCAGTTCACAGGGCAGATTGGAGTCTCCAGTGCCTTTCGGCGGGTGTGTGCTGAGGACGCCGGTGCCACCGCGACACCCGCCAGCACGGCGGCCAGTCTCCAGTGCCTTTCGGCGGGTGTGTGCTGAGGACTGAAGGTTTTCGGCCTGATCTTTGTCCGCCCTCTGCGGTCTCCAGTGCCTTTCGGCGGGTGTGTGCTGAGGACTCGATGGTATCGACGCGTGGTCGCAAGACCGCACCAAGTCTCCAGTGCCTTTCGGCGGGTGTGTGCTGAGGACTCGCGAACCTGCTCTGGAGAAACGACTCGTCAAAGAGTCTCCAGTGCCTTTCGGCGGGTGTGTGCTGAGGACTGGATCAAACGGCTTGTCGCCGGGGAATGCAAACGTGTCTCCAGTGCCTTTCGGCGGGTGTGTGCTGAGGACCTGCGCAGATGAGTTCATGGACGTTACCAACTTCGCGGTCTCCAGTGCCTTTCGGCGGGTGTGTGCTGAGGACAGCTCCGCGACAAGCGCCGCATCGGTTCGTCTGACTTTGGTCTCCAGTGCCTTTCGGCGGGTGTGTGCTGAGGACGCAGATCTCGGGCGCCGGTACGCAGTCCTGATCCCTCGTCTCCAGTGCCTTTCGGCGGGTGTGTGCT
The DNA here is from genome assembly GCA_021733925.1 of Prosthecobacter sp. GTDB lineage: Bacteria > Verrucomicrobiota > Verrucomicrobiia > Verrucomicrobiales > Verrucomicrobiaceae > Prosthecobacter. The sequence continues at coordinate 12,937 of JAIPJY010000017.1, forward strand.
GAGGACCTGCGATGGTGCGAAGCGAAGCTTGGAGCGTTCTCCGGTCTCCAGTGCCTTTCGGCGGGTGTGTGCTGAGGACCCGAGGCCGCTGACAGTCAGCCGGTTGAAGAGGAAGTCGTCTCCAGTGCCTTTCGGCGGGTGTGTGCTGAGGACCGGTGGCGCCGGAGTTGTCCCGCTGGGGTTCCCTGGTGTCTCCAGTGCCTTTCGGCGGGTGTGTGCTGAGGACCTAAGTAAGCAGCCCAAAAGGTGTTGCAATTGCAGTCTCCAGTGCCTTTCGGCGGGTGTGTGCTGAGGACCCACCATGACACGAAACGATAAAGCAATTCTGAAGGGTCTCCAGTGCCTTTCGGCGGGTGTGTGCTGAGGACGTGGTTGAAGCATCCCGTGCGAAGCCAGTCTTCACTGGTCTCCAGTGCCTTTCGGCGGGTGTGTGCTGAGGACTCAAGTTAAACACACTGTTGATCCACGAGAAAAAGCGTCTCCAGTGCCTTTCGGCGGGTGTGTGCTGAGGACCACCGGCAGCAGAAGCAGCACCTGCTGCAGCTTCCAGTCTCCAGTGCCTTTCGGCGGGTGTGTGCTGAGGACTCCACCTCAGAAGTGGCAGGCGCGATGTAAGCGCAGTCTCCAGTGCCTTTCGGCGGGTGTGTGCTGAGGACCTCAAGCTGCTCAAGGCCGCCATCGCGCAGCTCGAAGGTCTCCAGTGCCTTTCGGCGGGTGTGTGCTGAGGACTCATCACCGCTGAAGATGGTGCTAAGAAACTGATCGAGTCTCCAGTGCCTTTCGGCGGGTGTGTGCTGAGGACGGTCCACAATGGCTCGCAACACTCCATGAGCAGTTGTCTCCAGTGCCTTTCGGCGGGTGTGTGCTGAGGACGACAGCAGTCACTATGCTTCAGGCCGCGCTGGCGCTGGTCTCCAGTGCCTTTCGGCGGGTGTGTGCTGAGGACTCAAGGCCATAAAGAAGTCCCGCCCTGCGTAAACCCGGTCTCCAGTGCCTTTCGGCGGGTGTGTGCTGAGGACTCCTCATATGGGTTCACCTCCTCCAAGGCCGCCCGGGGTCTCCAGTGCCTTTCGGCGGGTGTGTGCTGAGGACTCAAATCCCGCGCCCTTGAGGCTGCTGGCTACGCGAAGTCTCCAGTGCCTTTCGGCGGGTGTGTGCTGAGGACTCTTGGGTTCGCCCTCGACACTGGAAAATCCACCGAGTCTCCAGTGCCTTTCGGCGGGTGTGTGCTGAGGACAGCACCCTTGGTAAATCGTTTAAGGTGAGTCGTTTGCCAAGCTCTTTTTCGTAACGTCTCAGTTTGGCCGCCCAAAACACTGATGCTCCAATTAGGACGCCCATGATCGAAGCGTTAAAATGTTTGTTTTCAATGGCTTGTATGATTCGTAATTGCGACCGTCACCAGATCATCACAGAACCGCGTTCGAGTGGTGCTTCCACCCCCATTTTGATAACCTTAGCGGCGCAGGTTCCACAGAGTGGATAAATGCGCACTGTGTCCTGCTCCAGAAGAATCCGCTCCTCAAGTGCGGCACAGACGGATCCCAGCTTTTCCGGCGAGATGTCGAGCTCGAAGACCGACATCTGAACGCGCAACCCAATTCCCTCCAGGTAGCGTGCGACCCGCGCCCGCCGCCGGTCGCCGGAGGGTGTGGAGAGAATGTCATAGGAGATGAGGAACAGCATATTGCCGGGGCGGGGCATAATTCGGGTGGTTCAGTTCCGGATTTCATCAGGATCAAGATGGTAGGGAATGAATTCGGCCAGTGTGCCGGCGGTGGCGTGTTTGGCGAAACGCTCCACCTCGCGCAGCATGAGCCCGCCAGGTGAGGGCTGGTCGCGGCCGAGGGTGTCGTCGCAGACATTGACCCATTCCACGAGCACATTGAGCACGGCCGCACGGCCCTCCGGACAGATGCGCACGCCGTTGGCGGCACCTTCAGGCTCATGGAAATGCTCTTGCTTGAGCGTGCCGAGATTAAGCAGACGCAGCATGAGGCGGTCGCCCAAAGCGGGACGGAACGGCTCCAAAAGATCCATGACAAGCGCGGGGCGGCGGTCGTCAGGCTGATGCAGATAACCGATGTAGGGATCGAGACCGACGGCTTCGGTACAGGCGAGGATCTGATGCGAGAGCACCGCGTAACTGTAGGAGAGGACGGCGTTCCCTGGATCGCGCGGCGGCCTGCGGTTGCGCCCCGAGAAGGTGAGCCACGGCGTGCGCAGCATGTGGCCGAGAGCTTCAAACCAAAGACGGGCGGCACTGCCCTCCACACCTAGCAGCCATGGCAGATTGTCGGTTTCAAAGACTCGATCGCGAAAGCCGCCGAGATCACGGATGATTTCAGACAGGCGTTCGTCTTTGTAATTGCTGAGATATTTGCGCAGGACGGTGATGCTGTTGGCAATCTTCGCATCCACCCAGCGGCGGGCGAGTTGCTGGCGTACGGAGGGATCGAAGTGGGCGGCAGCCTGCCCTAGGCGCATGTGCGGCTTCGGCTTCCAAGGAGCGACGAGCCGGGCCTGCACACGCCCCTCCCTCCCCAAAAAGGTGACGGGAATGCCCATGGTCCCGAGCCTGTCCAGAGCGATGCGGGTAATCTCCACGCCGTGCTCTACGATGACTTGCTCGACCATGGTGGGAGGAATGCGCCCGATGCGCCGACCATGACTGCGCAGGGTGAAGTAGCTGCTGTCCACAGCGAGCGTGGTGTCGGGATCGCGGATGTAGATGGTGGGCATGTGTATCAGGATCCAGTGGTAATCTCCAGGTCTCGAATCAGGGATGTCTTTTGCCGAAGCCCTAATACTCCACGTATTTTCCCGCCGAGGTTTCTGAGCAGAATGAGCGGTGGCAAGCGGCCATCCGCCTCCTGGCTGACGAATTCTCTGGCATGCTCCAGGGCACGCAGCCAGGCCTGAGCGAAATGAGGCATCTCCGCTGTCAGTCTTTCGGCGGCCAGTTCATAAATTTTGAGGTGCTGCCCGGCGAGCCGGTCCGGTCGCATCAGCAGAATGGAATGCTGCATTTTTAGATGGGCTTTCTCCTCCTCCAGGCGCTTGTTATCGGCTTCCAGTTTGACCAAAATTCGGGCCTCCTGAAGGGACTTGGCGGTGAGCAATTGTTCGAGCCGCCGGACCTCCTCACGCAGTTCGTCGCGCTGGGTGGCAAGGATGCTGTGGGAACGGCGAACGGAAAGATACATGACGGTGGCAGTGGCGAAGATGAGGCCGATTGCGAAATAAAGGAGGAACATGACTGGGCGTGGTGTTGCGGGGTTGGTTCAATTAGAAGCCTGCGAGGAGGATGGGGGGCGGGCATGAGTGAGGCGTCTGGAACGCAGAAGCCAGAAGAGCGCCAGAGGCAGGGTGACAGAACCGAGCATCAAGCTCATAGAGACACCGGTTCCGGCCTTGCTGAAGAACGTCGTCATCGCCTCGGTGGGAATGCGGTGGGGCAGGAGCCGTGTGCCTTCCTCGACACCATCTGCCACTTTGATCATGCTAACGGTGAGACCGCCGGTAAGGATCAAAGTTTTGTGCTGGTCCAGCTTGCGCAAAAAAGCCGCGCCGTTCTTCTTCCAGGATTCCAGCAGAACCAGGCGCGTGGCAGGGCTGTCCGCACGAGAAGCGTATCCTACCAGCTGTGTGATCTCGCTTGAGGGTGCTTTGGCGAGAACGGCAAACTCCCCACGTCCGAACTGAGCGACCGCCTGCTCTGCCATGCCGGGAACCCTGGACTCGAGACGCAGGGCGTCGTCGCTATAGCGGGTAATAAGACCGAGCGCCTCCGCAGGGCTAGCACCGAGGTATCGCGTGGCCTCCGGGACGCGCCGGGCCGCTTTCAGGATATCGTCGCCATGCTTTGCACCGGCTTCGAGCAGTTCGAGTCCGCCGCGCTCGACGAGTTCCTCCGCGCCCGCCGCTCCGAACTTGCTGATAGCAGTGGCGGCGGCATGCTCGGCCGCGTCGCGGGCACCGGCTTCGAGTGTTTCACGTCCTGCCTGTTTGATGGCCTGCGCCACAAGTTTTCTGGCCACGGGATTGGCCTGCAGAGCGGAGGAGCTGAGGAGAACAAGGGTGAAGAAGAGCGTTGATTTCATTGGATCAGGAGTGAGGGGTGGTGAGCTGGGAGGGATTCAGGGCAAGCAGAGACGCGACAGCCTTTTGGCGTGCCTTCACGGCTTCCGCGAGTATGCGGGCGGCTTGCTGATCATACTGAGCCAGTGCCTGCTCGTAGACGCTCGCCAGCCCCTCACGGAGGCTGTGGGCCACCTTTCCGGGGAGCTCGCGGCTGAGCCAAAAGATGTCCCAAGCCGTCCATAGGCCGACGCCGATGTCGATGAGGAGACCGACAATTTCTCCGAAAGGAAGAGGCCCGTCGGACACGGCAAGGGCAATGTTTGCGCCTACCGCGGACGCAGCCCTCTCGGCGTAGCCACGCAACACCGGCAGGAGAAGTTTGTGGTTCAGAGTGGCAGCGAGGGCCACGTCCAGCGCGCCGAAGCCGATAGCGTTTTTCAGCTCGCGAAAATGTCCGTCCACGGACCCGATCATCTGCGCCACCGGCTGCATCACATTGCCTCCAGGCGCGCCAGCGGGCAGCTGCTCCGCGCCCTGCAGCCAATCCGCCGCAAGCTTGTTTATGCGACCGCTGACCTTGTGGGAGAGTGTGCTGAGCTCGGAGAGCGCCAAAGACTGCATTTGAGTGGATGCCACGGCCACCTGGCCCAGGCGCCCGGTGATGAACTCCTGCGCACTCGATGTGCCTTTGATCATATCCAGAGCCTGCCGCACGATGATGTGGAAGCAGTCGGAGAAGCTGCCGAGATCACCGCTGGCTTGCGGGACTGCGGCCAGGGCGGCGGCATAGAACGGCTGCAAACCACGCACGAGACTGGCGCGATGCTGCTTCATTCCAGCGAGATCCTCAGCTGTGGCACCTTCGAGGCTGTAGCGCACGTTGCCCTGAAACTTCTGGAAAGCCTCACGCTGACGACGCTCGAGATCGTAGATCACGGCCATGCGCCAGCCCAGCAGGGACGTCACCGTGCAGGCAAAAGCCCCTGGAATGAAGGCGCGGCGCTTCCACAGGCGCACCGGTTCAGCTGAAGCTTTCACCAACTCCGAGGAGTTCTGGACGCCCGCAAAGATGACATCCCCAGCGGAATTCACTTCAAGCAGGGGTGAAGATTCATGGGCAATGGCGGAATCGGTATGGGAGGTGTTCATGGCGTTGGAAGCGGCGGAGGTTTTCATGGCGAAAAAGTGCGAGTAGTGGTTTCGGAACGAATATCTCATGCGTTCACGGTGCGGGCGAAGACCGGGACATCCGCAGACAACTCCGGTGTGCCTTGCCCGGTGAAATCGTAGCTGCCACCGCGCTGCTCGAAGGCCACGCGATCAAACGACACCTGGGCAAAAGCGAGCGCCACGCCCGAGTTCAAAATGGGCGCGCTGTAAGTGTGGCGCCCGGCACTGCTGTCGAAGAAGCGACCCTGCGGATCGATCATGGCGTAGCTGCCGCGAATGGAGGTGACGGGCTCCGGCACAACACGAATGCCCGCTTCAGCCACACGATGGTGCCGGGCCACAAAAGCGTCGAACTCCGGACGGGTGACCGACAGCAGATCCATGTGCGCGTCGTTCTGCCCTTCGACCGCCATGACCTGCAGCACCTTCCAGCGGGCGATGCCGCTGTCGGCGATGAAGCCGCTCATGTCCTCGCACTGGTTGATGCGATTCACCACGGTGTTGATCTTCGTGCGCAGGCGCAGCATCGCGGCCTCCGCGAGAATTTGCCCATAGGCTTTCGTGCCCAGAGGCTGGCCTTTGGAGTCATGGCGGCCGATGGCGCGGTTCGTTTCCGCATCGAGGCTGTCGATGCTGACAGTAAGCCAGTCGAGCATCGGTGCCACGCGGCGCAGGTAGTCCGGCGTGCAACGTGAACCGTTCGTGACAACCATCGTCACCAGACCACAGGCCTTGGCATGCGCGATCAGTTCCGGCAGCCACGGGCAGAGCGTCGGTTCGCCGCCGGCGAAGGTGAGCTTGCGCGCCGTTTTCCCCAGCGGCAACGGAGCCGCCGCGATGGCCTCCACGATGGAGAACATTTGCTCCCGTGGCAGCATGACCCCGCGCACGGAGGGATCCTCATCAAACGTGGCGTAGCAACCCTTGCAGCGGAAGTTGCAGTTCTTGTTGAGGTGGTAGTTGACGGCTTCGGGGAGGAGGGCGGTGTGCATGCACACTCTCTACCTTTGTTCTCCCGCCTAGACGCTCTGGAGGATGTCCAAGGATGTTAGCCTTTTGATGTTTAGTGTGGCGGGGGCGTTGCCAGGCAGACCGCACCAGCAGCCACTGCTCAGTCCAGAACGATGTTTTCTGGCACGAGGTCCAGGGAGAAACGCCTGTCCTCCGGCAGCACCACTATCAGCGGACGGGTGCGAATGCCGCCCTCTTCCAGCCGGTCCTTCAGACTGGAAACATGCTTAGTGATGAATCGTTCGTCGATGGCAGCATAACCACCTTTGGGCTTAGCCTCGCAGCGCCAGTCGCGGAAGTCATTTTCATTGTGCTGCTCGAAGATGCGTTCCGCAACTTCCGCAACTGCTTCTGCCGCGCCGCCCCACCCATGAATTGGCGGCTTGCATGCCTGGGCACGCTCGGCCGCACAGCGCATGATCAGGTACTCATTGACCGCCAATTTCACCCGCTGGTCGTTGATGATGGCGACCGGCTCGTCAGCGAGCATCCTCAAACGCGCGGTCGCACGCACATAGTCCCGAGCGGGCATGGAGGCGCGTTGCACCACATCAGCGAAGGTCCCTGTGGCCTGGCCGACATCGCGGGCGAAAAAGTTTTGCAGCACTGGGAAGGGAATGTCCGCGAGCTGGATGCCAGCTTCCTTGCTGGAGTGTGTGCTGATAAGTTCACCGAGCTGATTGCGCAGCTCGTGATTCACCGCAGGCTGGGTGGGGAAGAAAAACGGCGGTGTCAGCCGGGCGTCGAAAGGCTCGCGCACGAGCACATGGGTCAGGCGGTCCAGCGGCCTGCCGAGCAGTGTGACGGCGGCATAAAGCAGGGCCCCCATGCTTTTGCGCCCTCCGGCAATCGAGGCGATCAGCCTCTTTTCCGGTTCATTCACAATAGCCCGCACCTGGTTCAAAATGTAGTTGGCTGCAGCAATGTTGTCCTCCGGTGTGCGGATGTCTGGCAGCGGCACCGTCTTGCCTGCGGCCGTGTCAGGCACGTTGATCACGCTGTAGTCTTGCATGATCAGCTCGTCAGGCTGCGCACCCACCGCCTCACGCAATGCTTCCCACACTTTTCGCCCGCCAAAGTGGGGCGAGGCGGTGAACAGCTCACGATCCAGTGCCTTCACACCCTCGGATGTGGTAATGAGAACCACATGGTTCGGCACCACACTCGGTGTTTCATGAGCCAAGGCCCAGACCGTCTCGGTGACGATGGCAGGTGACATGCCGGTGACGGCGAGGAACGTGGTGGACATGATGGGGAAATGACGAATTAAGAAATCCAAATGACGCAGTATTAAGGCCACTCGGGCGGAGCTGAGTGGGATAATTCAATGCGGGTTGTGATCGAACACAACGACTGGCCCGGTGACAGGCGAGTCATAGGTCAGTATGCGGGCGATGCCGTGCAGGGCGTGGGCGATCCGCAAGTAAAGCCAAATTGGGCCAGGGCCGGTGAGAGTCACATCCGCACCTCGCGGCACAACCGTCTTCACCTCTAACTCATAAGCAGGCAGGTCGGCGAGCTTGGCGGTGCCAGTGGCAGCATAGAGCGTGGAGAGGTCGAGGGTCATCGGGAGAAAATGCCGGATTGATAGACATTATCGCCTGTAATGAGGCGAATGCCGAGCTTGGCAGCCTGCTGTTGAAGGTTGGCTGCCACTTTCCCGTGGGGTGGTTGAAGGACAGCCAAAAAGCGGCGATTGAAGCTGCCCCCCATGGTGGCGGCACGGGCTCGCACCTCCTCCAGGAGGGGAAGCAAACGAGCCTTAGCGCCACCACGTTTGCAGTTGATGTAAAGAAGCTCCACACCGTCGACGCCAAGAATGTCCTCCTCGGTGTCGGGGCCGTTGCGCTCACCAACCTGGGCAGACCAGCGGAGATCACGAAAAAGGGAGCTCTTCTGTGCAGCATCACTGACGATGACCTCCCACCAGGCTCCGGTCAGGAAAGCTGCAGCCTGTTGTATGGGGGCCACAGCTTTGAAGTAACGTGCAGCGAAGTCAGGGACCTGATGGTTGACTAGGTGATCCAACTCAGCGCGGGTGGAATTTGGCAGCAGGACTTCAGAATCTGAGGGACCGGGGCGCACCAAATCAGCCTCGACCGCGAGCATGGCGACAGGAGCTGGCAACCGGATGGGTTTGTCCAGTATTGGAAGCCAGTCCTTCGGCGTGCGTGGTTCCAGACCTTTGGGGAAAAGACCCGTGGGACCGTGAACAGCGGCATGGGTGGCCTCCTCGTCTGAAATGTGGTTAAAAAGGTGCTCCGCCAGCGGCAGCATGACTTGCCAGGACTCGCCACTGGTGATGCGGGATACGCCGTTGGCGATGCCCAGGACGTCCACCCGCAGTTGATTGCGAATGGGAGTGAAGCTCCAGTCACCAGAGAGTAGCGTGCTCATTTCAGGGCTGGTGGCCCCATCCACGAAGCAGGCGTCCTGGGTGTCAACATACAGAGAAGGCACTTTCTTTGTCTGCGCGGCCGCAAAGGCACCAATACTCATGAGTTTGGTGCCACCGGTGAAGTTGACCACTGTTTGCATGCCCTCCTTGGATTTAGACAGAGCTTCTGTCACTACATTAAAACACTCGGGAATTCCCGGCATGTCTGAAAGCTGAATGGACTCCGACTCGGGATCGATACCTGCCGCCTTGGCTGCTGCTTTCAGCACCGCAGAACGTGCTGCAGTCCTGGGCGTGACAAGGTGGACAAGCTTTTGTGGCTTGAGGCGGAGAATTGGCAGGAGGTTTTGAATGGTCTGCTCGCTGATGAGCTGGATGAGCGTTGTAGGTTGCATGGAGAGAGAATAATTGATTCCGGAGATATGTCGCGGCGGAGCAGGTCCGGGGATGTCAGGTGTAAAGCGTGACGAGGATGATCAATCAATGGCTCCCGCCAAACCTCTGTGCTGCATCTCCCCTCGCGCCAGAGGAATTCGCTTCTAAGTAACCCCAATAGCGTAAACTAAGCAGGGGGGGGCATGTCGGCGATCTTGGTGAGGATTAGTGCGGAGAGGGGGAAGCTGCCGATGGACGCCGCACTTAAATCCCTGTTAACGCCGACGTGGGGGGGCGGTTGGGGCCGGGCCTTCAAATAGCTTTGGAATCAGTATTTTTGAAGTCGATCGACCTAGGACTCTGTTGTGTGGGGCTTCAAGAGCGACCCACGTCAACTGGCCGGTTTCTAACAGCAAAGGACGGAACCGGACGGCGCTGGCCTGCCGTGGTTGAATACCTCCGAGCGCCGAATACCGTTCAGCTTTGTGTTCCTTTCGAAGTTTGTGGCGAAGCCAGGCACTCCAGTCACGCAGCGCTGACTCCCAGGTGTTGAAGCTATCTGGTTGTGCTCGAAGGCACACCTGAAATCCAGCTTCCGTCAGAGGCCGGATCAAGTCACGCCAAGGCTTGGATTGCTTGCAGTAGAAGGCACCCAACCCCCTGGTCGCTCGAAGACCGATTGTTCCGAAACAAAGGAAGGCCGCCAAGGCAAGGTCCAGTCGTTCTTGCAGTTGATGACTGAGCGGTCGAATTTGAGTAATAACTACATTAAAGCTCGATTTCGGAGGAATAGCGCCTTTTGGCTGCCACCTTGGTCCTGTGATTTTAGGGCCGGCATTGGCGGGCTTGCCTGAGGCGGAGGCAAAATGCCAAGTGTAGTTCTCATCGCTATTCTGATCGATGATTGGAGGGTTCCAGACGGGTCCGCGTCTGTAGTCTGCAATGACGATTCGTAATGCACTACCCACGCCTGCTTCACCGGCGACAGCTCCAAAAACGGCGGTTTCATCGGCAGCGTTACCTCCTAGTGCACGAAGCCACCATCGAAGTTGACCGCGAATACTGGGTGCTCGAATTTCCGCCTCCGCAGGATTGGCCCCGGCGCAGAAGCAGGGCGTAATAAGTTCGAGGGTGTATGTTTGTCGGGTCATGGCATCTTGCCGAGGTTGAGGGTTTTGCTGAGGGAGCGAATGGCCTGGTCCACGGTGGCCAGATCCCCCTTGGTGGCCTTGGACTTAAAGTCCTGCCAGTAGGCAAGGCGGGAGCCACGGAGAGCACGCAGGATGGCAGGTTTTTCTGCATCAGTGGGCCCTCCTTTCTTTGGATCTTTGCAGAACGCCCTGACTTTTGAATCGAACTGGCCATCGCTGAGGAGTTCGATTTTCTTATCCTCTCTCTCCTCCGGACTCAGTCCTTCAAGGGCGGCTTCGAGCTCTGCCTTTGCAGCTGCCTTGGCCTTCGCCTCTAAATCTTGACGAGCTTTCAACTCGGCAGCCGCCTGTTCTTCTCGACGTCTCTTTTCAGCCGCCGCCCGATGTTCGAGTACCGATTCGTTGAAAGATTCCGATGCATCAAACGAGCCATAGCCCGCGTTAGCCTTGGCTCCGATACCAAATGTCTCAAGACCCGTGCGAAGCGCGCAAACAGCAAACGTCAAAAGAAGCTGATTTGCGTTCCGCAGAGGGATTAGCGGAAAGGTGAAACAGTCGTGCTCTCGTTGTTCTTTGATGGCGGGGAAAAGCACTGGAACAGGTTCCTCCGTGTCGGCGGCTACGGCATTGGGATTGGTGCTTTCGTAATATGCGGTGTGATGAGGGGTGAGGATGTCTAGAACCAGCCCGGGATCACGGTTGGGGCTGGCATGGAGGAAAGCGATGCAGCCGGCGAAGTTTGGCAGAGAGTCCCACGGACGTTCCTCATTGCCAATCGCTGCGTCGAGTTGCTCGCAAAGCATACATGCGGATCTCACAAAGACTTCGCCCGGACCTGCGCATGCCCAAACAAGATCAGACACCCAGTTGCCCCCTTTGTTCTTTTCGGTGCTCCAGTCCTGTTCCACCCAGCCGAAGACGAGACAAACGCACGTGAGAAGTTCCTCTGGAGTATTGAATACAAGGCAGAGCGGTGTGAACAGGTTGTCATCGCCGTTCGGCTTTACGCCACTTTCGCACCATTCTCGTAGAGCTGCGAGTGCGGCACGGCGTGCACAGCCTTTGACGGCACTACCAGGGATGATGGGAAGGCCGTAGCGGTCCAGCGTCAACCCGGCATTCTCCATGACGCCATTGGCCATGCCCACCATGAGCCGGGAAAGCAAGCGGCCATGAAGAAGGCTCGCGGTGGATGGGTGCCAAAGCTGTGAGGTGACGGGGGGGCTTGCATTCTTTGAAATGAAAGTATCAAACCACGTTTTTCGGCTTCCCTCTTTGGAGGTAGGATCAGCGAAACGGGCTGCGAACAAGGAGCGACTCTCACAGCGCTCCGCCCGGGAACCAATGACTTGGGCCGTGTCTTGAGGAAGATGCAGGGGCATGGCAGTTTCAGTCAAATGTTGGCCGGCTTCTTCGCAAAGCGCTTCAGATAGGCAAGAAAGGCGAGTGCCTCTGTGGTGGCCCGTTGGAGTGCCAGGCTGTTCTGCCCAGCCAGATCAGTGATCAGGCTCTGGCCGGTTGAGGCATTGGTAAGACCCCGTGATTTCAAGAAATCAGCAATGGCGTTGAAGGCGTTCTTCATACCCACTCTCTTTTCCTTTCCGTCTTCGCAACAAAATGCGCCAGCAGCGAGGAGACCGCTGGTCAGAATTAGCGCAGGAATGCCTACAACGTCGCTGCGATTGAAAGGGTGGATTCCGCCCTCTGGCAAAACTTTCGCTGCAGCAGCAGCACGAACTTGGTCGAGGTTTTTCATGGAAATCAGGCTCCTTTCTTTTCGTTGAGGGTGACGCTGCAGAAGCCAAGTCCTGTTGAGGCGTCGCCGCCGAACTGGAAGACCTTGGTTTTCTCCACCATTTGGCTGAAGGTACTGAGAGCATCGTCGATTGTTTTCTTCTGGAGATCTCCTGCAGGCACCCGGCTGCTGGTGGCGCTAATGACGGAGTAGAAGAGGGCGTCAGCAGGCACGTTCTCTTGGTTGAACAGGCCTCCCGGATCGGCAGTGCCGGTTTCATCCGAGATGCGGACGTGCTGAGCGACCTCACATGTGGTCGTGACGAAGTGCGACATTATGCCGTTGGAGAGGATAACCAATCGGGAGGCGATGCTCTTGAACAACTCGTCATCAATCAAGCCGGCGAGCGCCGTGGCCAATTCCGCAGGATAAGTGCCGCTGTGGGTAAAACAGTATTCTTCGAGCACGATCTGGTTATCGAGAGCCAGGGGGCCATCCCCTTTGAAGATGGCCTGTTTATCCTTGGGTTCCTCAGGAATCTGGGCTGAAATCACGCCATCCCTTCCTGCGCGCTGCAACATGAGAGGGCAGGTGATCCAAGCGTAACTTCCTTTGGCGCTTCGGATGGGGAATGCGAGCAGCCGTGCCTCGGAGAAGAGTAGCGACCCCGCAAAAGGGAGATCGGTGGTGTCAGATCCGAAAAGCCAAGCTGCTTCGTCAGCTTGTTTGAGGACGACCTTTTTCTTGCCGTCTACGTCTGAATTTTCAGCCGAAAGGCGCTGCTTGCTCCCTTTACCGTTGTCATGAGTCGCAGGCCATTGATCGGCAAAGCTGCCCTTCAGCGAGGAACCTGGAATGATCGGAAAGCCGGTGTGTCGCTCGCGCTGGATGGGTTGGTCGATCGCGCCGATGCTGGCGCCGGCGCCAACGTGGAGGGGAGTGCGGGTGAAGAGGTGGAGGATCTTGCTGGTCATGTGGCGTGCAGTTTGATGTGAAAGCAGAGGGTTGTCTTTTGAGTGGATGTCCGGGGATGTCATTCGGGACGCTTGCCGTCGTGGAACTGCCAGGTGCCGCAGACGCCAAGACCGAAGCCTTTCTCGCCCATGAGGGTGGAGCGGCGGTTGCAAATTCTGGTGGCATCGCCGTCACCGTGCCAGTTGAGTGCGGCGGCGAGCGCCTTGGCCGCGGGTTCGTCATCGCATTCGAAGTAGTATACACTGCCGGCAGGCACAGAGAGATGGGTTGATTTGGGGCCGCCGTCCTGGCGGTCGGGATCGAATTCATTTGGAAGGGCGTAGCCGGTGACCGGGATAGGTTTACCGGTGATGGAGGCGACGAGGGTGGCGGCGATTGGCTTTCCCTCAGGCACTTTGCGTCGCTTAGCGGCATTCTTGCCCGGTCCGTCTAGGAGTTGAACCTTGCCTGCCGTGTCCACCCAGGACGGAAGCCATCCACCTGGGTGGTCACCTATTTTGGGGAAGATGGCTGGCGTTAGCAGGACCCATTTGACCAGATGCTTGCCGGAGGCTGCTTTGAAACCAGTCTTTATGCCGATGGGCAAGGGCAAGGGCGAGGTGCCACCGCTTTGGCGTATGACGGTGCAGACGCGCTGCTGGCCACCGACAATGACAGGGGTTTGGGTGCCGCTGTTGGGAAAGACGGCCTTCACAAGGTCGCTATTGCCGTTCTCACCCCGGAAGTCTTTGTCCGGGGCCTCAGCAAAGCAGCCCAGACGCCAGCCTTCGCGCAGGCGGAGGTAGTGAGCGGAGTAGAAGCGTTCGCCGTCCTGAGTGTTGGTGGCTGGGTCGATACCGATACCGAAGGTGGATTCGGTGTTGGCGAATTCGGCATCGGATTTGAATAAGATCCTGCCGGTATCGGCATCGCGAGGGGTGGCACCGAGGTAGGCAATCCAGGCATCCGCACTCCACCAAGGCTTGGGCTGGTCCTTGGTGACTGGCCGGGTGCTGGCGACGGCAAAGTGGAGAGGCTTCGCAAGGCTGGAATGTGAGTGGTCAAGTCCCGTTGCCAGGGGAAGAAGGGATGGCGTTGTGGCGTCAGGGATGCCGGCATCCAGGGGGCGGGGAAAGAACCATGTGGGTGCTTTTCCGTTTGTGCAGACGGGGAAGGGGCCCGCCGTTTGGAGGGAGCCAAAAAGACGGCCGTTTTTCTGTCGGTTTTCCTCTGAGTAATCGCGTTTTTGCGACGACCTTCCAGGGACATGCGGGTGGACACCCGTGAGACCAGCCCGGTGCAAGGCCGCATGCAGGGCCGCGTTGGTCACGGTGGGCAGGGGCCATGCGGCACCATTGCCTGCGAGACTGCCTGACATGGGACGGCCGTCTTTGAAAAAGAGTACGTCGGCGGGATCGAAAAGCAGGGTGTTCATGCGATGGCAGACAGTTTGGAGGGTTTGGATTCGGGCCGGGTGCGGTGGGCAAATGCAACGGTGGTGCAAAGCCCGATGATGGCGGAGAGAAGGGGTTGTGATTCGGAGTTGATGCCACTCTTTCCTACGGTGGGGACCTTCATCAGATAGGAACGCAAGGGGACGGAAAGTTGCTGGGCGGCATCCATGGATCCCTGGCGTTCAGCAGCGAAGACAAACTCCTTGTGTATGATGTCGGAGGCAGCGAAGTCCTCGACGTCCTTCAGGGTTCCGGCTTCTTTAGAAAGGCCGCTGTGTGCGATGAGGTAGGGCTCGAGCATCTGACAGACACGGTAGGGAAACTTGGTGGTGAGTTGGTTCGTATCGAGCAAAGAGGTGATTCTCTCGTAAAGTTCGACGCCGCCGGAATCCCATCGCGATCCCCACTCGCTGATTTCTCCGGAGCGCTTCATCAGGGTGACGGAAAAGGCAGGGCGACCGACGGTGTTCTTGGCGCGTTTCTCGGCCTTTTGAGCGGCGCGGATGAGATCCTGCAACGGGGCGTGGACGTGTGCAATGACGATGCCGGCGGAGGCATCGGGTGTGGTGCACTGTTTGTCTTTGATGCTCTCGGTGGAGGCACGGAAAGCTGTGCGCAGGGCCTTTGCGCAGTCGAGGGCCGCATCGGCGGGAACGAGGGCGACAACGTCGTCGCCGCCAGCATAAACAAGGAAGCCGTTGTGGTCGGTTTCGACGATCTTGCGGGCATTATTCAAAGCAAAGTCGCTCAGAGAATCACTGAGGTTTTGGTGGTGCTTGTGCAAGTCGGTGCCTGGGGAAAGATCCCTGCCATCCACCCATTTGCCAATGGAGTCGCCGTCGAAGGCGATGGCGGCGACGTATTTGTCGCCGCTGTAAAGTTCAGTGCTGCGAGTATCGTCGAGTTCGGCAGAGCGGGCTGCGATGGCAGGGATGGAGCGAATGACGAAATCGTCAGTTCCAGTCTTTAGTCCGTTCTTTCGAAGATGGGTGATATGCCAGACGCGTTTGATGAGGGTGATCGCTCCGACATGGTCATCGTGTTTGAAGAGGGAGGCAATTTCTCCACCCCGCTTTTGCATGGCCGAGGAAAACCCCGGGCCTCCGCAAAGCGCTTCCTCCCTGCCGCTGAGGCTGTCCTTTTCTGCACCGACACGCCATTGGCCGCCGCCGGCGGCTTTGAAATCGCGGGTTTGGCGGACGGAATCAAGATGCCAGCCATTATCCCGGTAGGCTTCGGCGTAGTCACGGCCATTGATGGGGGTGATCTGCCAGGCAATAGATAGGTGTTGGGCTACTTGTAGGTCGAAGATGGCTTTTTTTTCCGGATTGATGCAAAGCTCCCCAGCTATGCTCCAGACGGAATGTGCGATATTACTCCACTCCGCTTCGACGGCCATTTTGACTTTTTCGGCGATCCCGAGGGCATCGGTCGCCAACACTTCTGCGACGAAGAGATTGGGTAAATTCGGCGTGAGAAGATCCTTCTGCAACCTGCCAGACAATTCCTTCCACAAACCGGGATTGCCGAGGAGCGGCTGCCCATCGGCATTGGGAAAGATTAGATGTCCGCCGTCAGCGATGAGCTTGCGGATGCCGGCTGCTACCAACCAACTGAGCATATAGCTGCCGCTCCACAAATCGCGGGTGCTCCGCGCTTGAGAAATGAAATCTTGAACAGGTCCAATTTGAAATTTTAAAAGCGCGTAGGCAGAGGACATAGATGTAGTTTTATTGAGGAATCCATTAGGAGCACAAGATGTATTTAATGGAAACGCACGGACGTCCGCGGATGTTCTTTAAATTGGCTCAGTATTCAGATTGCCCACACTCAGCGCTAATCGAATAACCCAAGCAGACGATTGCCGAATGTTGGGCATGTCCACGTGCTGATATTCCACATCCTACTGAAGGTTAGGACGAGAATTCCTGCTCGTTCAGGAGTGAGATTGAGCGCCGCATGGCTCACGGGGAAACCGAGCCGAACACGTTCTACGACCAGATGAGCCTGATCCCCGACGCACCGTCCTACCTCGTTCACGCCTAGCTCGACGTTCGCCGCTGTTATGTCTTGCCCGAAATTTGCCCCCAGGCGTGAGTTTTGGTAACTAACTTGAAACTGTTCTAAAGAACAGTATTTGGTGCACCATGCTCTTCACAGACTTGCACCACAATTTGAATCTCCTTTGGCTATTCCATGCCCGCTCGTGGATTCGCCATCAGATCCCGTTTCTGGGCAGCATCATCGCGGGCAGGCCTGAGGTTCAAGAGGGGCGGGTGGAAGGCTGTATGGACATAGACTCCGCCACCCTGCAACTGCCCAAGAACGCCCGCACCTTTGCTCTGAAGGTCCGGGGAGACTCCATGCGGAACGCTGCCATTCTGGAGGGTGACATTGTCATCATGAAGTTACGGGAGACGAAGCATGGCGACATCGTGGCGGCGTTGATCGACGGCGAGACGACTCTGAAGCGTTTCGTTGTGCAAGGCGGCATGCCTTACCTCCGGGCCTCGAATCCGAAGTGCCCTGACCTCATTCCGGCGCGGGAGCTGGTCATTCAGGGTGTGCTCATCGCGCTTCTGAGGCTTTCCAAGAGTTGATGCCCCATGATTCTTCACTTCGATGCGGATGCGTTCTTCGCTTCCGTGGAACAGGCCGCTGATACCAAGTTGCGGGGCCGCCCGGTGGCGGTTGGTGGCGAGCGGCGGGGCATCATCGCCTCCGCGAGCTATGAGGCACGAAAGATGGGCATCTACACGCCCATGCCCACCGCGAGGGCGAGGAAGCTCTGCCCCAGCCTGATAGTCCTGCCCTGTGACTTCGACAAGTATGAGCGATTCTCGCACCTGATGTTTTCGTATGCCTATGATTTCACGCCCCTCGTGGAGCTGGCTTCCATCGACGAATGTTACCTCGATCTTAACGGCGCACGGCAAACCAAAGCCGGCGAGACGGCTGCGAAAATGCAGAAGGCCATCGCGCAGAGTTTGAAGTTGTCCGTGTCTGTCGGTGTCGGCTCCAACAAGCTCGTGTCGCAGATCGCCAGCAAGCTGCGCAAGCCGCATTGCTTCATCGAAGTGGCTCCAGGGTTTGAGCAGGGCTTTCTCTGGCCGCTGGAAAACAAGTGGCTGCCTCAGGTCGGCCCCCACCTGGCCTCCAAACTCAACACCGCCGGCCTGCGCAATGTCGAGCACATTGCCCGCACTCCAGTGGATGAGCTTTCGTTGCTGGTGGGCAGTGGTGCTCCTGCCCTCCATGACTACGCTCTCGGCAACGATCTCCGCCCCGTGGTCTGCGACGCACCCGCCGCGAAAAGCTATGGCGAGCAGGAAACCTTCAACCAAGACACCACGGACACCGTCTTCATCATCGCCCGCCTGCGTGCCATGGCGGACACGCTCATGCGGCGCGTGCGTGAGGACGGTAAAAGCATCCGCACCGTGACGCTGCGCCTGCGCTACAACGACATGGACGAGGTGACACGCTCGGCCAGTCTGGATGAGCCGACCGACCTTGAGCACGATCTTTATCCGCTCCTGCAAGCCATGCTCACCCGTGCGTGGGAGCGCCGCGTCAGCGTGCGTCTCATCGGCCTGCGCTTCACCAAGGTGTATGAGACGGGTTTCTGCAATGTGCTGCCGCTGGAGCAGTCCGACATGAAGCGCGAGCGCCTGCACACGCTCTCCCTCATTGTGGATGATCTGCGCCGAGGCCACCGCAGCATTATGCGGGGGCATGATCTCTGGCTCTCGCAGCATCGGCAGGCACCCCGGCAAACTTTGCCCAAGCCGCATCTCATCACCGATCCCAGCGCCACCACCACAAACCGTGTCCTGCGCGAGCGTCCCGGCTCTGCCACAGGCCCGCAGATCATCACCCGCCATCCGGCAGGTCTCGCCGCGCCTGCGCTCAATGTGAAGAGCTGTTTCAGCTTCCTCGATTCCACTCTCACCATTCCGGCCATCATCGCAGCCGCCGCAGCACATGACATGCCTGCGGTGGCGATCACGGACAAGAACCTCCACGCCGCCGTACCCTTTTTCCAGGCCGCCATCGCCGCCGGGATCAAGCCCATCATCGGCGCGGAGCTGTGCTGCGATAAAAAGCCGGTGCTGGCCTATGTGCAGAACGTGCGGGGCTACCAGAATCTCTGCCGCCTGCTCTCGTTCAACAACGATGCCTGCATCACTCCGGCGCAGATGCACGAGCACCGCGAGGGCTTGATCCTCCATGCCGCCGACAGTGCTGAAGTGGCAGTGCCGGAGATTCGTTATCACAAAGCGGAGGACAAGGTGTTCTTCGACATCGTGCAGAGCATGAAGACGCTCACGTTGCTGCATGAAAAGCACGCGAAGAAACGGCGCGGTGACTTCGCCTTCCATCCGCCGGCGGAATGGCCGTATTCAGCCGCCGCCATGCAGGCCGCTCAGAACATCGCCGCGCAGTGCGAGTTTGCCTTCGATTTCAAAACCCTGCGCTTCCCGCGCTATACACCCGCCGATGGTAGCACGCCTACGGCCATGCTCTATCGACTTGCGCATGACGGTCTTCGTGGGCGCTATGGAAGCAAGGCGAAGCAGCACGAGGGGCAGTTGCGCGAAGAGCTGTCCATCATCGCGGAGGTTGGTTACGAGGAGTACTTCCTCACCGTCTGGCACCTGCTCCAGGAATGTGCGGGGCAGGGGATCGGCTGGATCACCCGTGGCAGTGCGGCGGATTCGCTTGTGTGCTACGCGCTCGGCATCAGCAACGTCTGCCCCATTCGCTTTGAGCTGTACTTCAAACGCTTCCTCAACCGCGACCGCATGGCGTTGCAAAAGTTGCCGGACATCGACATCGACTTTGCGCATGATCGCAAAGACGATGTGGTGCGCCTGCTGCTGGACCGCTACGGCCCCGAGCACGCCGCCATCGTCGGCGGGTTCAACACCTTCCAGGCACGTTCTGCGTTTGGAGATGTCGCCAAGGTTCTCGGTGTTGCCGAGAACGAAATCCGCCGTTTGACCGAACACATGCCATGGTCGGATGCCCGCCACGCCGCCGATGCCGTGGCGCTCTCCCGCGAGTGCGACCATACTGCCTGGCAGGAGGAGCCGCTGCGCACGGCTTTGCTCATGGCCGGGATGCTCGATGGTTTCCCGCGCTACGCCAAGATGCACCCCTGCGGCGTGGTGCTTTCGCGTGACCCTATCCGTGATCAAACGCCCACCTTCATCAGCTCCAAAGGCTGGCCTACCACGCACTTTGACATGGATGCCGTGGAAGCCGTCGGCTTGATCAAGCTCGACATTCTTGCGCAGGGCGGTCTGGCCGTGCTAAGGGACACCCAGGCCGCCTTGCAGTCAGGGGGACTGGCGCTTGATCTTTCAACTCTCGAAGTCGGCAGCCGTGGCGGCACCGAGCAGCCCACCCGCGCTGAGCCGGTGGAGCCGTGGAGTGATCCCGGCCTCTGGCAAATGATCGCCAGCGGGAATGCACGCGGGGTGCACCACATCGAAAGTCCCGCCATGACAAGTCTCGCCTGCATGGCCGATGTGCGAGACATCGACCGCCTTGTGGCCATTGTCTCTGTCATCCGTCCCGGTGCTGCCAATGGCCTCAAGAAAGCGCAGTTTGCCCGCCGGGCGCAGGGGCTTGAACCCGTGGACTACACGCACGACAGCCTTGCCACGGTGCTGCGCTCAACCTTCGGCGTCGTGGCTTATGAGGAGCACATCCTGCAGATCTGCGAGGCCTTTGCCGGACTACCCCCTGGCCGCGCCGATGTGCTACGCCGCGCCCTGGTCAAACAGGACAAGGCCAAGATCAGCGAGGTGAAAGCCGAGTTCATGCAGGCGGCCAAAGAGCGCCGGCGTGATGTCCGCAGCACCGCCTATGTCTGGGACTTGGTGGCCGGGTTTCAAGGCTATGCCTTCTGCCGGGCGCACAGCACCGCCTATGCCGTGGAGGCTTATCAGGGAGCCTATGCCAAGCATTACCACCCCGCCGAGTTCATGGCGGGAGTGCTCACCAACGGCAAAGGGTTTTACTCTGCCCTGGTCTATACGCTGGAGTGCCGCCGCCTCGGCATCGGCTTCCTCCCTCCTGACGTGAACATCCTCAGCGAGGCCTTCACCGTGGAAGCGAACAGCGTCCACCACGGCACGCCCTCCCCACCTTTGGGTAAAGCCATTCGTGTGCCCCTGCGATGCATTAAAGGCCTCTCAGACGGCACTCTCGCCCGCTGGCGCAGTGAACGTGCCCGCGCTGCATTCACCAGCGTGCGCGACTTCTGTGAGCGTGTCCGCCCCGAAGGACCCGAGGCGCTGAACCTCATCCGCGCCGGCGGGTTTGATTCCCTGGGCAGTTCCCGCACGGAGCAGTTCTGGCGCTGCCTGCACAGCTCGCGTGACGTGAATGCCGGGGCCGACTGGCTCTTTCACACCGCCCGCGAAGACGACATCCGCGCCACCTTCCGTGAAGAGCCGAGCACACTGCAAAAGCTTCAGCATGAACTGGAACTCTTCGGCTACACCGTCAGCGGACATCCGTTGGACCTGCACCCGCAGGTGGCATGGCAGACCTATTGCCCGATTGCCGAACTCCACCGTTACCCAAATCAGCGTGTCACGGTCTGCGGTCTCATCATCGTCAGCCGCTCCCATTTGCAGGAGAACGGCCAGCCCATGAAGTTCATTTCCATCTGTGACAGGACAGGCATCGTCGAATGCGAAATCTTCGCTGCCGCCCATCGGGTTTATGGCCTCAATACTGTCCGCTATCCCGTCGTGCAGATCACAGGCGAGGTGAAGCCGTTCGATAATGGGCAAGGCTACACGCTGGACGTGCTGAGGGTGGAGAAGGCGAGAGCGCAAATTCCGAGTGCATCGCAGCCATGAGTGAGGAAACCGCGCCCACCGCATCGCCTCGGCAGCTTAAGCTCTTCCATTTGGAAAGCCCGCTGACGCTGCGCTTTGGAAGCGAGTTCTTCCGCACTCTGCCGCAGTCGCCCGGAGTCTATTTTTTCTATGACGGCGAAGGCCAGTTGCTCTACATCGGTCAATCCTCGGATCTCCGCGCACGCATCGGCAGCTACCGACACGTTACGCCCGAAAGGCATCCCAAGCGCACGCTTCGGCTGGTGTCTCAGGTCGCAGTCATCGACGTACAAACATGCAATACCGCAGCGGAGGCGGTCGAACTCGAACGCATTTTGCTGCTGGCACATCGCCCACCTTTTAATCGTGCGGGCGTCTGGCTGGGTGATCCTTGGTGGCTCTCTATGAATGTTGAGGTCGGTGGCCTGACGCTCAGCCTTCAGCGGGAGGCCAGTCCGGGCGGCCTGGGGCCATTGCCAAGGGCTTCCCGCCACCTTATGGGCACGATTGTTCGCAATTTGCTGCGGATTGCCAACCCGACCTGGAAGTTGAGCGACTTTCCCAGCGGCCTCATGGCGCCCGCTCTGCCGCTGGAGTGCCGAATTCCAGCGTCCTGCCCCTCTGAGCTGGTCCAAATGCTCACCGCCGCACTTGCAGGCGATGTGGAGGGCCTTCTAGCCAATCTGAGGACGCTTCCCCCGCCAGTCACCCTCACCGAGCAGGAGTTTTGGCAGGAAGAACTCGAAAGGCTGGAAAAATTGAAGACACCGCGTCCTTCGGAGGTTTCCTTTTTGCGGCCCCGCCAGATGTCGGATGAGCAATTAGGTTGAATGGTGTTCGTGTGGGAGGAAGTTGCCCCTCAGAATGAATATGACCGATTCAGTTGCCATCATCAGTGATATTCACGCCAACCTTCCGGCGCTGACAGCTGTCCTAGAGGACAGCGACAAGCTGCGCATTGAGGAGCTTATCTGCCTGGGCGACATCGTCGGTTACGGGGCGCAACCTGCCGAGTGTATTGAACTGCTACAGTCGAGGAACTTCTGCGTCGTTCTTCGTGGCAACCACGACGCCTATGTGGCAGGGGATGGGGAGCCGCCGAATGTAAGTCCCGAGACTGCTGAGGTCATCCGGTGGACACGAGGCAAGGTCACGCCGGAGCAGCGAACCTATCTGGGGGCTCTGCCTTTGACCTGGCAGGGCAGGGAGTACGAGGCGGTCCATGCGTCGCTGCATCAGCCTGAGCAATGGGGCTATGTTCTAGAGCCTGCTGCAGCTGCTCAACATTTTGCCCATCAGTCCAAGCCCCTCTGTTTAATTGGCCATTCCCACCAGCCGAAGATGTTCGTTGAGGGGGAGGATAGAGCCTTGGACATAACCAGCTTGGAATCTGTGCGCGCCAACCGTAAGCAGGTGGTCAATGTGGGCGCGGTGGGCCAGCCACGCGACAAGGATGAGCGGGCCTGCTATGTAGTGTACCGCCGCGCCGAGCAAGACGTGTGGTGGCGAAGAATTCCCTATGACATCGCGGCGGCTCAGAAGGCCATTCTGGATGCAGGGTTGCCGGGGAAGTATGCCCATCGTCTGTCATTGGGAAAATAGCTCAGGGAGGACAATAGTTCATGCGTTGGCCTTTATAATTCCTGCCAACTCCTAGAACCCCCCGCATTTTGCCAGGCATCTACGACTCTACCACCTACATCTTTGGGGCTGTTCGGTTGATAGCGGTCGGGAGTCTCGGAGAGAAGAACTCCGGCGTTGCGCGCCCAGTTGATCAGGAGCGTTTTGTCGTGGCGGCGTGCTTCTGCGATTCGAGCATTCTCATCTGCCGCAGGTGGTCCGCTTGGGCGCTGGCTTCGGCGGGCGTGCTGGAGGAGCGCTTGGAGTTGAGCACGGCTGCTTCCTGCCTGGTCGGCAGGCGGGGTGTCGGCAATGGGGCGGCGTTTTCCATGGAGGTAGGTATCTATCGCATGAATGCGGGCTTCTTCCAGAGCATTTTGCTCAGGGGGTGTCGAAGGGAGGCTCGGGTTTGCGCTGGGCGGCGAAGAGGGGAGTTCTTGGACCTTGCTGAATTTGGTCGCGGAGGCGTTTGAGGCGGGAGGGATCGGCGGGTTCGAGTTGGAGATCGACGGGCATGCCGCTGTCGGAGTCTGCTTTCACGGACTGGCTTCGTTAGGTTCTTTCGGTTGACGATTGGGAGGAAGGGGACGGCGGGCGAGGTTCCATGCCTGGCTTTTTATCGCGAGCTATTCGAGCGGCCGCTCACAGTGAGGACAGGTGCTGAGCACGGTGAAAGACTTCATTTGGACTGCCCGCCCACAATGTCCGCAGGGCCGTCCCTTGCGCTGGGTCATCCAGAAAATTTCCTCGGCGACATAGGCCACGGCCAGGAGCAGTGCCATCACCAATCCGGCAACCCACTTAGGCGACAACTCCGGTGCCGTTTTCATCAAGAGCAGCGCCAGGATGACCAGCGGGAGGCAGATGAGGTGCTTCCAAAGTCGATAGTGCTTACTCATCGTCTGTTCAGTTGTGTCGCAGCGCGTCGCGGCCCCAAGCTCAGCGAAAGTGGATGAACACGCCGAGCCCAAGTGCTGTTAAAACAGCGACGGAGGCAGTGATCAGAATCTGGCGTCGCACCGGGGGTGACGCCTTCCGATACGTGCCCACCGTCATGAAGATCGAATAGAGGCCGATGCCAAGATAGCCCAGCACGGTAAAGTTGTTTTGGGGGAGAAGGCACGCCATGAGCGTGATGACTGCCAAAAGGAAGAAGTAAAGCATGGGATAGGGATTCGGTTTTGAAGATCAATCAAGCACGACGGCGATTAGGAGGGTAGATCCAGCTTCGGCAGCCCGTCCACGATCTTCATCGTCTCTAAACTGACGTTTATGACACGCAGGAACAGTTCTAGCGGATACTTCGCGTCACCCATCGTTGCTGCCCACGGTTAACTGCTCAACTCGTCATTCGCCCTTCCGCTTTCCCCCTGAGCCCTTTCTGCAGAACGGGGCATTCACCCCATGGCACTCAGGTGCCGCCATCCTTAGCTTAAGGGAATGAAAACTCACGAATATCCCCACCACAACCCCGACATGCCTCGCCTCGACCAACCGCGGCAGCCCGCCCCGGACTTCGCCCAGCAGGTGATGCATACGGTCAAAGATGCGGCCCAGCACGCCAACCAGGCCGCCAAAGATCTCTACCAATCCGCCGCCACACACGCCGAAGACACCTTGGTGCAGTCCAAGCAATACGTGGGCGCAAATCCCATGGAAGTCGTCCTCGGCGTCTTCACGCTCGGTCTCACCCTCGGTTGCATGCTCGGATTTTCACATCACCGCCCGGACCCCACGCTGCGTGAGCGGTTCGGTTGGTAACACGCGGTCCGGCCGCCTAACTGTGTGTTAGCCCCTTGGCGTGGTCGAAGACGCGGTGGAGGGGAGCATGACGCTGCTCTGGCCGAGGGCGGCGGAGCTGTTGCCGTACCCAGTCCAGCACACGGGCAAAGTCTTCGGGACGCCCCCGACTGATGGCCGAGATTCCCCGCGCTAGTTACCCCCTCCATCAGCACTGTTGATGGGTGTAAGTTCGGGGTGTCTGCCTGCTACCGTGACGTCGTGGGAACTGAGCAAGAGCCAACGGTGGTCGTTTTCGATCTGCTGCTGGAGATCCTGGGGTAGGTATTATGTACGCCGGCGTTACGTGCCCAGTCGATCAGGAGCGCCTTGTCGCGGCGGCGTGCTTCTGCGATGCGAGCCTGCTCATCTCCCGCAGGTGGTCCGCTTGGGCGTTGGCTTCGGCGGACGTGCTGGAGGAGCGCTTGGAGTTGAGCACGGCTACTTCCTGCCTGGTCGGCAGGCGGGGTGTCGGCAATGGGGCGGCGTTTTCCATGGAGGTAGTCATCTATCGCATGAATGCGGGCTTCCTCCAGATCATTTTGCTCGGGGGTATCGAAGGGTGGGTCGGTCATGCGAATGGATGCCGCCGGGGCCATGCTGACGCAGAGGATGCCGGAGGCGTTGCGGATGACGAAAGGTTTGGCGGCTACGAGACCAGTTGGGGTGTCGTAGGGCTCGAGGAGGACGTGGCCGGACTCGTCGGCGGCTTTGACGGCCTGCAGGAAGGCGGCAAGGGGCAGGGTGTAGGTGCCTGTGCCGGTGCCGGTGGTGAGGGAAGGACTTCGCTGGTGACCCATTTGTGGAAGGCCTGGGCTTCGGTCTTGCGGCTTTTGAAGATGAGGTTGTAGAGGCTGGACTCGGCGATGACGTTCATGGTCTGCAGGCCGGAGGGGGCTCATTAGTGCTTAGCCCCCCCTCTCGTCTTCGGACAGTCCCCTGGCGGCTTCGGTGGGGGGGCATGGCGCTTGACGAGGGCGGCGGGTGGCTAGAGTGCGGGGATGAATGACAGGCACCAAAAGGAGATGAGAGATGGCTGTTTGCCGGTGCTGGCGCTGGTGATCGTGCTCTGGGTGATTTGGCACGGCCAGAAGCCGACCGTGCCGCGGCATGGGGTAGCTGTTCCGGTGCCTGCGTTCAAACCGGCTTTGGCGCTGAATCGGGACACGGAATGGCAGAATGCCCGGCTGCAGGTGGAGGCTTTCTGCTGGAGGGTACGGGAAGATGAAAATGTGAATCTGCGGGTGGAAGACTTTGATGCGCAGGGAGGCAGAGAGGAGATGATCCGCTTTGCGGGCACGCTGGCTGAAGTGACGGAGCGCGGAGACATGGAAGCGTTTGTGAAGTTTATGGCTGACAAAAACCGGGCGGCTAAAGGGCCTGTTAAAAAATAGGATCAGGCAGCGCGGACGGTGAAGAGGCCACCGAGTTTCTTCTGGATGAGTCGAGCGAGGAGTTCGGCGCGGGTGCATCGCTGGAGGGTGGCGTGCGCGGCGAGGTCGAGCTGGGACTGCGCGGGCAGGTTGGCGGGAGTGTCCTAGGGTTCGAGGAGGACCTGGCCGGAGTCGCCGGCGGATTTGAGGGTGCGGAGGAGCTATTCCGTGGGTGTTGCCTGCCGGACTTTGATGCGGCGAAAGTCTCCAGTGATGACTGGGGCGACGTCCTCTGTGGGCACGTAGCCGTAGAATCTGGTCGGCGGGGTGATCTTGGTGACGTGGTGTCTGTCGTCGGAAAAATGGCCTATTCCTGGCGTGCGGGGGTCCGTGTTGCCGCTACGACGCGCTCCAGTAGCTGGACGAGGCTGTCGGGCTTCGGTTGGTGGACGGAGTGTTTCAGCAGCTTCTCGGCTTCCTCCTGGGTAAGGACTTGGCGTGCGACGAGGTTGTGCTGCTCGATTAAGTTCTTCAGCAGTCCGCCGTGGGCCTGTCCGATAGTCAAGCCCGGCTGGGGTGAAGCGCCGGGCTGTGGGTTTGCGGAGGCGGATGGCGGCTGCGGAGCTGAGGACGATTGGCGTTGTTCGTCCAATTGGATGCAATGTCGTATCTGATCCGCTGTGGTTAAGTCGAAATCCAGTGTGGCCGTCAGGTTTGCTGGAGAGACTTGCCAGTGGGAGACCTGATGAAACAGAACTTCACCGGATTTGTCCACGATGTCGAGATCGCGACTGCCCCAGTCCATGGTGAGGTCTGAGAAGTCCATGTGTTCTTCATAACCTTCAATGTCTTCCTGGGTTAAGGGCGTGCGGCTCTCAATCCTGACCCGCCGAATCAGCGCGACTGCGTAGTCGATGGAGTCGTTGAGGTCGAAAAAAATGCCGTGATTCGAGGTGTGGGTGTAGGAGCCGGCGTCGTAGTGGTGCCAGAACACCATGAAGTGCGCTCTTCTCTGGTCAGCAACCACCTGAGAGAACCAGGTGGCAATAGGCGGATTGTCGATGCGGCTCATGGTCAAATAGGGTGCCTGAATTCAGGCGGATGGTCGTGCCGCAGTCCAGAGAATAGAAGGGAAAATCAGGGCGCATGCTTTTTGGGAAAAGTTGGAGGGCGCTACCTCCATGCCTCAAATTCGAAGTGCCCTGCCCTCATCCCGGCGCGAGAGCTGGTCATCCAGAGGGGGGGGCATCGCGCTGCTGCAGCTTTCCAAAAACTGATGAGTCATGATTCTGCGCTTCGAAGTTGATGTAAAGGGGGCTACGATTAGTGACACCCTTGCCCGTGCGCTCCATGGCCTTGACGTGCTGGAGAGGGTGTCGGCGTTGGCGACACCCTTTGTTTGCTGGAATTGTTTGGAATAAGCTGATTAAAATAACGTCTATATCGTTACATTATAAGAGAGCGGGCAGCCCGCTCTGAAAAGGGCTAAATTCGCCTGGGTTATCTAGGGATTGCAGGCGATGCTGATCATCGAGTTTCAACTTTGGGAAGGGGTATCAGTAGTACTTAGACCCTTCTCACTACCAGTGAGTTAAGTGTCAAAACATTAGATATTTTACGCTTTAAACGTTACAATTAGAGGAGGTAACTCACAAGAGGTGAGCTGCCCACCTTTGATCAGTCAGCCGCCTTCTTTGGCCCAAGTAAGCATCTCCGCGGGCGATCCGGGGAGTCTTTGTTGACCAGCAGGGTTTGGGCTCGAGCCTTAGCGCATGTCATCAAAGTGCGTGAGGGGGGGACGATCCAGTGTTGGAATGTAACGGCGGCTTCAAGCATGGAACTCATCTCCAGGCGGTAGAGGTCCGCCTCTCCGATAAACCGAGCGCCTTGCAATCCTCCGGCGGTCGGAAGGGGGTAACTGTGTGTTAGCCCCTTGGCGTGGTCCAAGACGCGGGGAGGGGGGGGGCATGACGCTGCTCTGGCCGAGGGCGGCGGAGGTGTATGCTGCTGAGGAAGTCGGCGGGAGTGTTGCCTGCCGGACTTTGATGCGGCGGAAATCGCCATTGATGCTAGGAGCTACATACTCGGTGGGCACGTAGCCGTAGAACCCCGGCAGAGGCCCGGCTCGGTGATGGTGACCATGGTTTGCGTGCCTACAAGGGTATCCCCAATGGTTATACCCTTCTCATCCTCGTCGAGGTTTTTGAGCATCTTGCTGGTGTTGTCGAGGTCGAGGACCACGCAGACATCACATGCGACAAACTTGACCTGGCCGTCTTCGAGGACGGTGCGGACGTGGTGGGTGCCGGCGAAGGTGAAGGTTTGGAGGGCGGTGTAAATGACCGGTGAGCGTCGAGTCTCTCAGGTATTCCACGATTGGCTGGTCTGTAGAGGGGGCGGTTGGCTGCTTGCTGGTGGGGACGACGACATCGCACAAGTCAAATTAGCCCTGGATAGTGAATTCGGCATGGTAGGGCAGGGACGCTGGGAGCGGTGGCTAGAGGGTTTGAATGCCCTTTTCCTTGAGTTCGGCCGCCATCTGCTGGTGCATCTGCTCGTTGATTTGTTCGCGCACGCGCATGCCGGTTTTGCGAAGAGGCTGGCAGGACTTCTTCCACGATCCAATCTTTCAATGTAACGGCGCCATCGAGTTTGGAACTCATCACCAGCCGGTAGAGATCAGCCTCACCGATGAAGCTTGCGCCCTGTAAACCGCCAGTGATTCGAAGGGGGCGTAGATCGCTCCCCCCCTTTTTTAAGCGTCGAGGGCAGTGGCAGTGTTAGTGCCGGTGGTGCGTAGGGCGGGGAGGACTTCCTCAACGACCCAGTCTTGGAATGTAACGGCGGCAGGCAGTGCGGACCGCATGATAAGGCGGTAGAGGTCGGCCTCGCCGATGAATTTGACACCCTGTAATCCTCGGGTGGCTGTTTCGATGGGGTAGCTGTGGGCTACCCCTTTGCAATGATGGTCGAGCGCATCCTTTGCATTTGCATAGCCAAGAGCGTTACACACATCCCTTGCACAAAATTCGATTACGCCGTCCTCGACGTGGACGCGTAACTGTGTCGTGCCGGCGAAGGTGAAGGTTTGGAGGGAGTTCCAGGGGCTTGACGGGGGCGGTGGGTGGCTAGAGTGCGGGGATGAATGACGTACCGACGGGAGGAATGAGCTTTTGGGTGGTAGGGATTGCTGTGGTGATTCTGGTGCTGTGGCAGTTGCTGCGGGGCTGGCTGAGCCGGAACAGCGGGATCGACCTAGAGGCGGAGCATGCAAAATCTGGCTGTCCGGTGCTCATGCTGGCAGCAGGGATGCTGCTGGGCGTGATGTTCGGGCGGTCGGACTTCATGACGGCGGTTTTTGCGGTGCTGCTGATCTGGGGACTGACAGGCATCTCAAAGGTAAAGGGCTGAACTCAGGCGGCGCGGACGGTGAAGACTTTGCCGAGCTTCTTCTGGAGGAGCTGGGCAAGGAGTTCTTTGGGCGTGGTGCGCAGGAGGGCGGCGCTGGCCGGGGGCGAAGGGTTCGAGGAGGACCTGGCCGGAGTCGTCGGCGGCTTTGACGGCCTGCAGGAAGGCGGCAGGGGTCAGGGAGGGCTGGAACTGGTGGGCGTGGTCAAAGACGCGGCGGATGGGCAGCATGGTGCTGCTCTGGCTTGTGCATGAAGGGGGCGGGGTCACGCGCCCAATTGATCAGGCGGGCTTTTTCGGCTCGGAGAGACTCGGGAGAGGGCGCATCAGTGCCCGGCGTTCCGGGGACTGGTCCCGGAGCGCATGGGAGACGGTTTCCTCGGTTGGCGTCCCAGCCGGGAGTGCCGGCGAGGATGTGGTCTAGCTCTCGGGGTCATAATCTGGATTGAGGAGTATGGATTCATGCTTGGCACGTTCCTCCCACTGGTTGTCCAGCTCCTCGCACTCGCAGCCCTGACTGGTATTCCTCAATTCCTCGATTGAGAGAAGGGTTGAATCCACTGTTCGGGCGGCGGAAGCCACCTGGGGCGTAGCGGCGCTCGGGGGCATTGGGGAGATGGACGACTGCTGCGGCAGCGGGGCTGAGGGAGGCGATTGGCGTTGTTCGTCCAATTGGATGCAATGTCGTATCTGATCCGCTGTGGTTAAGTCGAAATCCAGTGCTGCAGTCAGTTTTGCTGGAGAGACTTGCCAGTGAGAGACCTGATGAAACAGAGCTTCTCCAGATTTGTCCACGATGTCGAGATCGCGACTGCCCCAGTCCATGGTGAGGTCTGAGAAGTCCATGTGTTCTTTATAACCTTCAATGTCATCCTGGGTTAAGGGCGTGCGGCTCTCAATCCTGACCTGCCGAATCAACGTGACTGCGTAGTCGATGGCGTCGTTGAGGTCGAAAAATATGCCGTGATTCGAGGTGTGGGTGTATGAGCCGGCGTCGTAGTGGTGCCAGAACACCATGAAATGCGCTCTTCTCTGGTCAGCAACCACTTGAGAGAACCAGGTGGCGATGGGCGGATTGTTGATGCGGCTCATGTTCAAAAGGGGTGCCTGAATTCAGGCGGATGGCCGTGCCGCAGTCCAGAGAATAGAAGGTGAAATCAGGGCGCATGCTTTTTGGGAAAAGTTGGGGGGGCGCTACCTCAGTGCCTCAAATTCGAAGTGCCCTGCCCTCATCCCGGCGCGAGAGCTGGTCATCCAGAGCGGGGGGCACAGCGCTGCTGCGGCTTTCCAAGAACTGATGCGTCATGATTCTGCGCTTCGAAGTTGATGAAAAGGGGGCTACGATTGGTGACAGCCTTGCCCGTGCGCTCCATGGCCTTGCCGTGCTGAAGAGGGTGTCGGCGTTGGCGACACCCTTTGTTTACTGGAATCGTTTGGAAAATGCCGATTTTAATAACGTCTTTACCGTTAAATTATAAATGGGCCCGGAGCCTGATCTGGGGCGGCTGAATTCGTCTGGTTTATCTGAAGGATTGTAGGTGATGCTGACAATGAAGCTTCACCTTCGAGAAGCGGTCTCAGTATTACTTAGACCGGACTCATTGCCAGGGAGGTAAGTGTTGGACTGTTGGGTATAATTACGATTTTAACGTTACAAATGGAGGGGGTGATAAACCACAAGTGATGCGCTATACACCTTCGATCAGTCGGCCGTTTTCTTTGGCCCAAGGAAGCATCTCCGCGGCCGATCCGGGGAGTCTTTGTTGACCAGCAGGGTTTGGGCTCGAGCCTGAGCGTATGTCACCAAAGTGGGTGAGGGGTTGCTGCCCACGGTTAACTGCTCATCTCGTCATTCGCCCTTCCGCTTTCCCCCTGAGCCCTTTCTGCAGAACGGGGCATTCACCCCATGGCACTCAGGTGTCCCACCATCGCGCGCGGAGGGTGTCAGTTGAACTGGCTGGACTTCCTGCGCTACGGTGTAAATGCCGGTTTTGCGCAGGGGCTGGCAACACTTCTTCCACGATCCAATCTTTAAATGTAACGGCTCCAGCGATTTTTGAACTCATCACCAGTCGGTAGAGGTCCGCCTCGCCGATAAACCGAGCGCCTTGCAATCCTACGGCGGTCGGAAGGGGGTAACTGTGTGTTAGCCCCTTGGCGTGTTGAGCAATAGCCACGGTGGGGTTTCCGTGTGGCCGTATTCGATGGCGTGGATGGGAGCGACTCCATCGGCAAAGTCGTCGAGACAGGCACTGCGTCAAGGATGGGAGTGTGGGTCCGCTTGCGCCAGGGCGGCCTGCTGGGATGACATGATGGTGAGGTGCGCACCGCCGGCGGTCGGAAGGGGGTAACTGTGTGTTACCCCCTCTCTTGAGCGTCGAGGGCAGTGGCAGCGGCAGGAAGCCAGACAGCATCTGCACGAACTAGGAGCCTGTCGGACTTAGAAATTAAAAGCGCTGAGAATCGGCTGTACGAGTTTCGATTCATCACGACACATCAGGAATTGACACTGGAGCCGAATTTGGAGGCTCTTATTGAGATTCATGAGGTTTGAGACTCGAAGTCCGACAGGCTGCTAGGAGTCCGAGAACACGCGCACGCCCATCTTCTTAAATGCGATGAGCCATTCGTAACGTGGATGCACGTCATCTGGCGACACACTTTCATCATCGGAATAAACTGCGTAGCCAGCCCCAAAACGACCAGCTTTCTTGAGCCTGAAAGTGAGTCTCGGGCTGAGATTTCGCAGTCGGATTGCGATTGGAGGCCGCGAGCATTCCGCCTTCCACTCCATGAATGCCCTCGTTGGCTAATTGGAGCCGAAGCTGCTCGAAGGCATTCACAGCCATCTTGTGAGCAGCCTGCTTGGACACGCCCAACTGCTGTCCGATCTCTTCGTAACTGTGCCCCAAAGAGTATAGGTCAAGCACTTGCTGGGCTCGATCCGTTAGCGTCGGTAAGTGACGGCACAGCACGTCGCGAGCTTCTTGAGCACGAACGTTCTGAACGATATCTTGTGTTAGGTCTGGTCGCGACTGAAGCCAAGAATCGGCATTTTCATCTGCCGCATCAGCCAAGCTGGTTTCGTCGATGAAACGCTGAGCATGACGAACTTCGACCCTGTAAAGGGAATTCAAAGCGTTGCGGATGGCCGTTCCAGCAAAAGGTTCGAACGAACCTTTGTCCGGGTCATAGGCGCAAGCAGCTCGATATAGCGCATCGTATGCGGTCGATGTCACATCCTCCATGCCTGCGCCTGGAATGTTGGAGTAGTTCCTGGCAATCCGCTCGGCCAAGTGCCTGTTGATCTGAAAAATAACCTGGGGATCTGATTTCACGGGATTTAACCTTTTTTAGCCTGGGGAGGTTGACGGTTTTTTGGCGAATCCGTAGGAGCCTCAAACCAACACTACATAACATGAAAACATGCCTTCAACCACCAGCCAGTGACTACCTGAATGATTTCCATTTTGATGATGCCATAACACAGCGCCAGCACGATCCTGTATTTGGGTGTCTGGAGCTTGGACTGCATGAACGGGCGCTTGATTACCTCACCTCTGATCCCGAAAAGCAAATGGCGTCGGGGAAACTGGAGGCATTGCGGTTGCTGGTGTTGGAGCAAGCGGGCACCTCAAGCGAATATTTAGCGCACCAAGCCGTGCAGAGCAGCCTTGCCTACCCTGACAATCTCCAAATTCTCGATACCGCCTGCATTCACCTCGCATCTTCTGAGCAATACCATCGGCTTTTTCGCTTTTTTAGAAACCACCCGACGCGTGATCAAGTCCGCCACCATCCTTCTATTCTTCACAACCTAGCAGCCGCAGCGGCTCAAACGGCCCGGTTTAAATCTGGGCTCGCTTACGCATTCAAATCAGCGCTCCAAAACCTGACGGATCCATCCAACTTGCTGATTGACCTCCAGATGAGGCCTTTATGGGAATATTATGCGACAGCTTCTTTTGGATGCCTGACGGAGGCCCGATGGATGTGCTCGCCATCTATGTTTCGCGTTCTTGATCAGGCCATTCAGCGAACAAGCGGCTCTCTTGCGGTTTGTGAGTTCACCTTGCGCCATTGCGTGCCGAGTGAGTTTCATCGCTACCTCCAGCGAGACCTGTCTTCGTATTTCGTGCTTTCGGCCGCCACTCCTCCACATGTCCGCCTCGCTTATCGTTCATGGATGGACGCGCAGCGCAATGCCGGCATACAGGTCTTCAAGGCTGCTCTGAACAACGCGCTGAACTTCCTTCGTTCTGCCAAGCAAACCCGGCCAGATCAGCGAGGTTTCTGCTACGAATAAGGCATTGTCTCAGCCTACCACCACAGCAAAGCCTTCAGCGACTGCCGCACCATGGCCGGAGTCGGCGGCGGCTTTGACGGTGCGGAGGAAGGCGGCAGGGACCAGGGAGGGAGGGTTGGAGCTGCTGGAGGAGAGTCTCAAGCGGCTCGATGGTGGCCCGTCCTTCGCCCTGTGGGCTACGGAGGGTGGCTGCGCCAGTGGAGAGGGAGAGGTCCATTGGCCTCAGTGCTGTCGGCCAGTAGGCGGAAGCAAGGGGGGGGTAAATCGCCCCCCTCTCTCATCCGTGCGTGTGTGAGCGGCTGGCTGTCGAAAGGGGGTAGCACACAGCTACCCCCTTGCGACCACCCGGAGATGCCTTTTGGCGGCTTGCTGAGCTTGCGCAGGCGCTTGGGGATTGAGTAGATTGTTCCTCTCACCGCCGCTTCAAAGGCGCCACCTTCACGCCCATCGCCTCAAGTAGCACCTTTCCCATCTGGCGGGTCTTTTCGTCCACGGGTTTGGGTGGCAGAAGTCCGGAAAATCGGCCTTTAAAACTATCTGCGGGCATGTCTTCGGCATCACCGAGGTTCCAAAACTTGCCGTTCCCCAGCCGGTGGATGGGCAGGAAGTGCGTGCGGTGTTCTCCACTCTGGGCCTGGCCGATCAGGACCACCACCTCCTCGCGGTCGAGGGATTCCGAGGGTGGCGTCTGGTCGAGTGGCTGGTCGGGCCGCGCCCGCGTGAGCCATGACTCCACGATGAGCACCACGGCCGTGGCCTGGTGGGAGGCGGTGATGAGCTTCACCTTGTTGGCAAAGTCATCCTTCATCCCTGTGTCAGTCAGCCCGTCCGGCGTGAACAGGATCAACCCCGCCGGCGTGGCCGCCATCATCACCGGAGCCAGCTTCCCATGCCGCTTCATGGTCATGCGGGCATAGCGGTCAGCTTCGGCGAGGAGGTCGGGAAAGGTCATTTGGGCGCTTGATCTTCGAAGAGGTCGCCGATCACGATGTCAGGTCCAGGCGTGGGCAGTGGTGTGCCATCTAGCAGTTCGTCGCGCTTCTTGTCGATGATGAGGAGTTCGGCATCATGCACGAAACGCACTTCTTTGAAGACGCCGATGGCGGCTGTCTCGCGGTCCGTCCACATCTTGAGGGCTGTTTGAGCAGCATCGTTGAGGCTTTTGAAGGTTTGAGAATCATCCCCAGCGAAATGGCAGGCCGTGTCGAGCAGGCGACGAGAATAGGTGCCGAGGCGCAAATCCTCATCGAGGACGATGGGAAGCAAATCCTTGGGTGAAGTCTCCCTCAAACGTGGCTTCGCGGTTTGGCAAAGCTGGCGAAGACGCAGTTTGTCCTTGGTGGGATTGAGCGGCAGGTAGAGCAACGTGCCTTTCGGGAAGAGCAGGCGAATGTCAGCCTCGGCATCAGCCGGTTCGAAGACGCTTTCGGAAGCCTCGACCGTGAAGGTGGAATCCCGCCGCAACTGCATGGATTCAGGCACTCCCGAAACCTCCCAACTCTGTCCATTCCATTTCAAGGTGAGTTCGCTCATGATGGTTACTGCGGGCAAAAGACGTGCTGGCGGTGCCAGGACAGGAATGGGGTATGCTCGGCAGTTATCCAGCGGAGTTTGCAGGATTGATCAAGGCTCAGTTTGGAGCGGGTGGCCGCATCGAGTCTTGGTGAAAACTCGGGATTGCCTTGCTCGTCGAAAGTCATGAGGCCCTGGTCGAAGAGGGCGTCGAGGTGGGCACAGAGGAGGAAGCCGTTGAAGACGTTCAGGCGCTCGGCGTCGGTGGCGCATTTGGCCCAGGGTTTGGCGTGGCTGGCGCGGAGGAGTTCCGGGACAGCAATGCCCGTCACGGCGCAGGCACCGCCCCAGTAGTCCATCAGGGCCTTGCGGAAGAGGTCCTGCCCGCGGCGCTGTTTGACGAGGGCGAGGACTTCGGTCGTGCTCGGCGGGTTGGCGTCGAGCTTGGCGATCTCGGCGGCATAGTGCTCGGCGGCTTGGTTGGGAAGAGACATCGCCAGTTCGGCGGCACGGCGCAGCAGACGGCCCAAGGGGGCTTCGCCGGCGGCCTGGAAGGAGTCGTCACCTTGATGCTGCTCCGGCAGGCTGCGGGTGAGTTCAGAGGTGGGCGGGCCTTTGGGAAAGGTCACCTGCCAGACCATGGGCGTCGCGGTCGGGGTGACGTGAGCCTCAGCCTTGTGGCGGGCAGAAAACATGACCACTCGCTCCGGCGTGCTCTCTCGAACGTTCTCCCAGCCGTGGGCGTAGCCAGCTTTTTCGATCAGGGTGCGTTCGAGGGTGTTCATATCGAAATGAGTCAGTGATTGGTTCCGGTCACCCAAGAAGCGGTAGAACCTCGTCCATCTTGTTGGGGTGGGTCTATTCCAAAGTGCGGCGACTCCAGTGCTCTGTGATGGGGAACTGCTTCATGGATTCCGGTTCTCGTAGACGGGTGCAAGGGTGGTGAAGCATGCCGCGATGGTCGAGGCGACTCCGGTGCCTTGGGATACGAGATCTTCGGCAGCCAGCCGGTGGCCGATGACGAGATTCAACCAATGCTTGTCCGGGACCTTACGCAGATAGTCGGCGAGGTCGGTGATGGCGATTTCCTCGGTTCGGCCCTTGGAGAATGTGACACACCAGTTTTTTCCGTTCGGCTCAATGGTTCGGCGGAAGGCCTGGTTGGCGCCGCCGTAGGGGTCAGCGATCCTCATTCCCTGGCTTTGCATGGTCTGATGCAGCCACGTCACATGGTCGTCGTTGGCCAGCCAGTTAAGGAAGTTCAGCCAATCGACCCTGGAGTCTGCCTTTTCATTGGAGCGTTCGATGTAGTAGCCAAAGGTTCCCGACTCTTCGTCCAGTCGGATGAAGAATTTGGCCACCAGCCAGGCTTTCTCGGCCCGGTAACGACTGATGGCGGCCCAATGAATTTCGGGCCGGCGGTAGATCGACCAGGAATTCATCGGCTCCCTGGCATCAATCAGTTTTGCCACCGCACCACCAAGCTGCTCCCTCGAACGCCAATGAGTGCCGGTGACGCCGTCCTGAAAATCGGCAGCCTGCAGTCCGTTGAATGACCGCCCCATCCAGTCCGGCGTTTTGCGAGTTCCTCCCGTTTTTGGCTGGAGAGCCTCCCGTTCCAGTCGCTCCTGAATCTTCTCTTGTAAACCGACCTTGGTTTTCAGCTGTCCGCCATCGTCCCATTCAGCGAGCATCCATTCACCCTGGATTTCGAGAACCTTGAACGATCCCTTTTCGTTCTCGTAGGTGCTGCTTACTTTAAATCGGTGGTTGGTCATGGAGCGTGAATTGGTTGTGTGCAGTTACCTTCCTCAAGGGGGGTATCGTCAAAAACGTGGTTCGACTACGAACTAGTGATTCTCGACGGGTGGCAGCAGGAGGAATCGGCGGGTAGTGGGGTGAGGAGGGTTTGGTAGGGCTG
Source organism: Prosthecobacter sp. (assembly GCA_021733925.1). Classification (GTDB taxonomy): domain Bacteria; phylum Verrucomicrobiota; class Verrucomicrobiia; order Verrucomicrobiales; family Verrucomicrobiaceae; genus Prosthecobacter. The sequence continues at coordinate 50,044 of JAIPJY010000017.1, forward strand.
GCCGGTCTGCATGGTCTGGCCGAGGGCGTCGTAGATTTGGAGGATGGTTTCTTTGGTGCGGTAGTGGCCGTGTTTGGCTTCGTCTTTGCGCTTCACGATGGGGAAAGTGTCCATGATGTAGCTGACGGCATGGCGGGGCGTGGAAAAGGCGCGGGTGAGGGCTTCGGGCTGCTGCTGCCATTCGCTCTGGGGGCCGAGGTAGAGGTGGAAGAAGGCGGCGTCCAGCTCGCAACGGAGGAGGAAGCGCCGCTCCTCGTCCCACCGGAACGGCGGCCCGCTCCACCCGCAGTCCGCCGCGAACGCCTCCAGGTCCCACGCCGTGTAAGTCAACTCCAGCACACGGGGGAGGATGCCCTTGTTTGAGCCAAACACTCGCCCACTAAATTCCACGATGGCCGCAAGGGGCGGGACTGGCAGACTGAAGAAGATCCCTTCTGTGAGGTGGTTTGTGGCCACTCTCAGCCGCGCGAAGTAGTCGAGCGGCAATGAAGCGAGGGTAGCCAGAAACAACGCGGAGGTCGTGGCATCGCAATTTTGCACCCTTACGAGCGGCAGGTTGTGGGTTGCGAAACTCAGCGGAACTATTGAAGCAAGTGCGGTTCGCTCGTTCAGGGAGCCTGTTACGTCGCACAGCGCAATGTCCCACCCTCGTTCTGCGAACTTCGGGTCGAGGCTAGCTACCAGCGTCCTCGGCACTTCCCACAATGGAGTGGCAAGGAGACTTGGATCACACTTCTCAGCGGGACTCAGGTCAACCTCTTGCGCTTTGCGTTTCGCGTTGCCTGGCTTCCAGACCACTCTGGCCAACCGATGGTCGTAGATACCAACCATCTTGCCCTCATACACAGGTATCCAGTTTTGCTCGCCACCTGAGTTTAAGCCACCGCCGCTAGTGATGGGGCGACGGCGTTGTTTCGTGAAGTCCTTATCATTGGTTGCTCCGAGCAAAACATACTCTGGAGTCCAGTCGGCAGAAGCACTCAAACGACCGAACGATCCGATAGCTTTTGAGAGTAAAGCAAGATCCTTGGCACCTCTAAAATGGGGGAGGGCAAGTTCGTCACCGGAATACTTGTGAAGGTCATCCTTCGAAAGTTCGACTATTTGGCCGGGGTCCGCTGCGATCTCCGATGGATCTGTTAGCCAGCATCGAACCTTGAAGCTGCTCGTCGCTGTTCCTGATAGACAGATCAGTGCAAACTTCTGGCGGGTATCGACTTCCTGAAACAGCGACTTCAAATTGACGAAGTCCCACACAGCCGAGAGCTGGCAGTTTGAAACCCAGTGAGTCCATAAGGGACGATCAAAAGCGTTCACCGTTATGGTGCTGGGTATTATCATGCCGGCGGCCCCCGATTTACTTCGCAAAGTCGAAAACAGTTCAGCGAAAAGCCTCGCTAGCTGCAAACGGTTTCTCGCGGCAAGCGGAAGGCGTCCGCTTTTAGAGTAGAATGCACGCTCTCGCTTGAATCTGGAACCCTCGCTGGATGTGTCTGCTATGGGGTCTTCCTCCGACACTTCATTTTCGACGCGACTATCCTCCTCAGTCATTTTCCACGGAGGGTTTCCAAGGAGACAATCGAACCCGCCATGGTCGAAGACTTGAGGGAAGGCGAGGTGCCAGTGGAAGAAGCGGTATTGAGATGCGAGCTGGGTGACTTCCTTTTCGAGGGCTTCTGGCAAGGCTTGACCTTGAACGAAGTTGCGGAGCGTGCCGGTGGTGATGCCGCTCGCTGTTCCTGGTTCTTGGTTCTTTGTTCTTGGTTGTTTCGCCGTTTTCGTGGGTGCTGGGGCGGGCCTGGGCTGGCCGAAGAGGTCGTCTTCGGTATGAAGGAGGTGGCCTTCGATGAGCTGCGCGATTTGAGATGGGGGATTTGAGATGGGGGATTCGGCTTCGTCGCTGGCGGGGTAGGTTTTTTTGATGACGAAGGCGGCGCACCAGAGGTCGGCGAGGAGTTTGGCGTGGCGGTATTCGGGGGCAGTCTCGCTGGTGGTGAAGGCGGCTTCTTTTTGCCGGAGGGCATCGGGCTGGCTGTCGTCCATGGCCTCGATCTGCGTGGCGGCAAGGCGGAGGCGGTCGCGGATGGTTTGCTCCTCTTGCTCGAAGAGGGGGCCGAAGCCTTCGCGCTCTTTCTTGTTCCGCTTTTTGAGTTCGGCGCAGGCGGCTTTGTCGTCGCCCTCGATGGCGGTGAAGGTGTCGTCGGGGAGGCCGGCGGCGATGAGGTCGGGGGTGGTGCCGAGGAGGCTGTTGCCGGTGCGGATGTGGTGGTTGAGGAAGCCGAGGGGCTTACCGGGATCAACGGTCTCCAGCCAGAGGGCAACGCGGCAGAGTTCGACAGCCATGGGGTTAATGTCCACGCCGTAGAGGCAGCGGCTGGCGACCTCGCGGAGGGCGTGGCGGTAGTCGTCGGGGCGGACGGCTCCGTCGGGGGCGCGGAGTTCGGCGAGTTTTTCGGCAAGACGGCGGGCGGCGGCGAGAAGGAAGTGGCCGGAGCCGCAAGAGGGATCGCAGACGGTGATGGAGAGCAGGGCGTCGATGGGGCGGTCTGGCTGTGCAGCAAGGCGGTCGGCGATGACGGGATCGAGGGCGGACTTGATGAGTTCTTGGACGAGGGAGTCCGGGGTGTAGTAGGAGCCGGAGGTTTTGCGGGCGTTGCCGGAGGTGGAGGCGGTGTCGGTGATGCCAGCGAAGCCGAAGCTGCGGGCGGGGAGATCGAGCTGGGGGACGAGTTCCAAGAGGGACTCATAGACGGAGCCGAGTTCCTCTGGCCCCATGTTACGATAATCAATGGCGGTGAGGCTGCCGCTGGCGCTGGACCAGCGGAGGTGGCGCATGGCGGCGAGGAGGTCGCGATTGGCGAGGGTGGCGCTGTCGAGGTCTGGGCATTGTGTTTCGGCAAAAAGTCCGCCCAGAGATGGGAGAGCGAGGCGGGGCTGGCCGGCGGAGAGCGCGCGGAAGGTGATGCGGAGGGAAAGCCAGAGATCGCCGTGGCTGTCGTGGGCGGTTTGGCGGATGGCGCGATTGCGGAGGCGGCGGAGGGCGTAGCCGGTGGAGTAGGATTGACGGGCTGCGCGAGCGGTGGCGGCTTCTTTTTCGTCTTCGGGGAGTGGCGGGTGAAGGAGGTCGCGCTCTTCGGCGCAGAAGAGGAAGAGGTAGCGGTAGATGAGGCGGAGGAGCTGCTGGAAGTAGGCGTCGGTGGTGAGGGTGCCGTCGTGCAGGCGCTGGCGGAGGGCGTCGTTGTCGCGGTGAGTTAGGAAGCCGGTGCCGAGGATGAGGAGGGCCTGGGTGACGCCGCTGCGGAGGCCGTCGCGAACGCGGAGGCCCTGGGCGTGGCCCTCGGACTTCCATTTCTCCCAGATGCAGTCGGCGGCAGGTGCCGTGGCTGTGCCGGCGCGGGAAGCATGGAGCATGCGCCAGAGAGCGGAGAAGTCGGCGTAGCGGTCTTCGCCTTCGCGGAGGATGGTTTCGAGGTCGAACTCGAGGAAGTTTGGCCGGGTCAGGGTGTCGGCATCGCGCAGGAGGCGGAGGGTGCGGCCATTGGTGACGATGGCCCAGAGGCTGTTGCGGTCAGCATTGAGGAACTCCTGGGCGAGCGGGTGCGCGGACTTTTTCTTGGAGCCGGAACCGTGGATGGCGAAGGAGGGATCGGGGTCGTCGAGCCCGAGGCTGTGCGGGGCGATGATGACGGGGAGGCGTCCGTCGAGGGCCTGGGCGGTGACGCAGAAGCCGCGGTCGCCGATCTGCACGGGCTCCTGCAGGAGGGCAAGGTCCGTGTAGCCGAGGCACTGGCGCAGGAGGTCGAAGACGAAGGCGCGGGTGAGCTTGGCGGGGTCGAGATCCGTGCGCGGAAGCTGGGGCGCGAAGTCCTGCCAAAGGGCGGTGGCGATGCGGTAGGCGCGGCCGTATTCGTCATGGAGCTTGAGGCCCTTCGGCACGCCGTAGTCGGCCTCCTTCTGCGCAGCGGCCTCCCCACGGGCGGCACGTTCGAGCAGCTCGGGCACGAAAAGAGAGCCTTCGAGCCGGAGGGTGTCGAACGGGGTGGTGTCAGAGGCGGAACGGCGGCGGCGGGACATTGGGGGGAGAATGACGAAATCAGAATGAGGAATGAGGGCGGCTACTCGCACTGGGTGAGCCGTTGCTGAGCGAGCTGCACGGCATGGTGGAGCTTCTGTTCGAGCAGCTTCTTGGGTGGCAGCGCGGTGAGGTATTCGGCGACACGGATGCCGCGTGTGGCGAGTTCGAAGACTTCGATGCGTTCGTCGGATTTCTCGGCGCAGAGGATGAGGCCGAGAGGTTCTTCTTCGCCCGGGCGCATCTCGTGCTTTTTGAGCCAGCGCATGTAGAACTCCATCTGGCCGACATCGGCAGGGGCGAATTTGCCTAGCTTGAGGTCAATGATGACGAGGCGGCGCAGGCTGCGGTGGTAGAAGAGAAGGTCGAGGTAAAAGTCGTCGCCATCCACGACGATGCGCTTCTGGCGGGCAACGAAGGCGAAGTCGCCGCCGAGTTCGACGAGGAAAGATTCGATGTCCCGCAGGATTGCGGTTTCGAGGTCCTTCTCGGAGTAGGTGTCTTTGAGGCCGAGAAAATCGAGGAAGTAGGGATCGCGGAAGACGAGGTCCGGGGTAAGGCGGTCCTGCTCGCGGAGATCCTTGAGTTCCTGCTGGATGAGTTTGTCGGGCTTCTTGGAGAGGGCGGTGCGCTCGTAGAGCATACCGTTGATCTTCTCGCGCAGGGTGCGTGTGCTCCAGCGCTCGACGCGGCACATCTCGGCGTAGAAGTCGCGCTGGTGCGGTTTGTTGAGGGGGAGGAGGTCAACAAAATGCGTCCAGTTCAATTGTGTCGTCAGTGCCGACACAATCTGCGGGTCTGGAAAGACCTCCGAAAACTGAATCATGCGCCGAAGGTTTCGTTCGGCAAAGCTGCTGCCGAATTCGGGCTCCAATTTTGCCGACAGTGTCGGCAAAATCTCCGCGCCATACTCGGCTCGCTTGTTGGCGAGAACATCCTGCCTGATGCGCTGGCCCACATTCCAGTACAGCATGACCAGTGCGGCATTGACGCCGCGAGCGACGGTCTGGCGGGTCGTGAGGATAAGATCTCGCACCTCGCTCAGAAGGGCCGGGCCTTGATCGAGTGCTGCGGCAGGTTTGAGCGCGAGGGAGCGTGTGGTTTTCTTCTTGGCTGGCATGGCGAGGAGAGTCAGAGGTCCGCAGGCAGAAGGACATACACGCCAAGAACATCGACGGGGAGGCAGGGGGTGACTTCGTAGCTGCCGAGGTCGCGGGCGGCTTCGCGGACGCGGCGGTGGTCGGTGAGGAGTTCGTCAGCGCGTTGCTGGGCGAGGGATTCGAGGTAGGGAGTCTGGGAGGAGAGGAAATCGAGGGCGAGCTGGATTTCGCGAGTGGCGGCGGCTTCGGCGAGGTTTGAGGAGGGTTCGGCAGCGAGAAGCGCGGCGAGGTCGGACTCGGGCAGCCATTGAGGATTCCCACGGCCGGCGACGGCGAGGGTGACGCACTCCTCGGCCATGAGGGTGCGGGTGACATCGCGGCGTTTGCTGGTGAGCTGGTGGCGCAAGCGGAGGATGAAGATGCTGGTGACGATGCTGACGGCTTTGGTGACGGTGGCAGCACTGCGGGCGGCGAGTGGGTGCTGTGAGCCGGAGAGGGAGTCCTCCAGCAGGGTGTCGGCGAGCAGGGCGACGAGCGGGTGAGTGCGGTGGATGTAGCGGGCACCGGGAACCGAGGCCTTCGGGTCGAAGTAGAGCGGGAAGGGCTTCTTGATGCCTTCGAGCTCGAGGCGCTCGCGCAAGGCCTGGGGGAGATGTTGTGGGAGGAGGCGGAAGGCGGTCTTGCGGTGCGGCTCCAGCGCCGAGTTCAGGCGGGCGCAGGTGTTCACGACGAAGCGCTGGATGTCGCTGCCGCCACCGAGCAGGGAGCGCTGTTTTTCCCATTCCGGAAGGACTTCCTCGGGACGCAGCCGGCGCTGGGCGAAGACGGTGCGGTTGGCCTTGGCGTTCTCCATGGCGTCACGCCAGTGAGAGTCGAGCGTGGCGAGATCGGGAGTGGCAGTGAGATCCCCGAGATCGAACTCGGTCTGGTAGTTCACCTTGCGGTTGTTTTTGAGCAGGGCGGCCTTGATGAGGGCCTGGTTGATGCGCTGGGCATCGGCGGGCATGGGGACGAGCACGCCGAGTTCTTTGCGGATGGCCTCGGCCTTGCGTAGAATGACGTTGAGGATGAATCCATCGACGGGGTTGTCCTGGCCGTAGAGCATGGTGGCGCGCACTTCGCGGGCCTCTTGGCCGAAGCGGTCCACCCGACCCTCGCGCTGCTCATGACGTGAGGGGTTCCAGGCAAGGTCATAGTGAACGACAGCGGTGAAGATGTGCTGGAGGTTGATACCTTCAGAGAGGCAGTCGGTGGCGACGAGGACAATGGGTTTGGAGGTCTCGAGCCATGCTTCACCAAGCGCAGCAACCCGCTCCTCGCGCTCTTCGGAGGGATATTCGCCCGTTATGGCCTCGACGATGGCGTCCTTAAACTCGGTGGCGAGTTGCTGGGCGACGTAGCGAGCGGTGGCGATGTAGCGGCAGAAGACGACTGGGCGGAAGCCGTCTTTGAGCAGGCCGCGCAGGTGGGTGACGAGGGCGGCGAGTTTGGGGTCGCCTTTCGCACCGTTGAGGCGATGGGCGGTGTCGATGAGGGCTTTGAGTTTGCCGGCTTCATCGTCCATGGCGGCGGCGGGCTCGATGTCGCTCAGGGAGAGTTCCGCACCAGTGCCATCGTAGAGGCGTTCGTCCTCGTCCTCGGCGAGCTCCATGACGGCTGCAGGGTCCGAAGCTGACGAACCAGCGAGACGGGTTTCAAGGGCCTTGGCGGCGGCAGCTGGCGAAGATGAGACGCAGCGCAAGAGGGCTAGTGTGGCATACCAGATCATGCGGGCCTGCTGGCCCTGAGTCTGCTCGGCACGGGTGGCGAGGCCGACGCAGTAATCGCGTACGTCATCGAAGAAGGTGCCCCAGTCGCCGGTGAGGGCGTAGGTGATCTCGGTGGTGAAGCGGCGGGGGAAGACACTGGTATCCTGCCATTCCTCGATGTCTTTGCGCCGGCGCTGGACGAAGTGGCGAGCGAGTTCGACGCGCAGAGTTCCGCGTTGATCTTTGTCTTCGCGCAAGGCAGAGAACTCGGGACGAAGGAGAGACAGGAGATTATAGAAGGCGTCGTTGTCGCCGGAGTGCGGGGTGGCGGTGAGCAGAACGAGGTGGCGATCGTCCTTGGCGGCGAGTTTCTGGAGCAACTCGAAGCGGAGCTGTTTGCCCTGGCCCGTGGCGCAGGTGTGGGCTTCGTCCACGATGACGCATTCCGGGGCGATGGAGAGGAAATGCTCGCGGTGACGCTCGCTTTTGATGTAGTCGAGGCTGACGACGACGAAGGGGTGCTGGTCGAAAAGGGCGGTGCCGGGAGGCAGGGACCGCTCGACACGACTGGCGCTCGACGAAGTGAGGGCGATGGCGCGGATGTGGAAACGATTCTCCAATTCGCCCTGCCATTGATCCACGAGATGAGGCGGGCAGAGAATGGCGCAGCGAGTGATCTCGCCACGGTCGAGCAATTCGCGCACGATCAGGCCCGCTTCAATGGTTTTACCGATACCCACGTCATCGGCGATGAGCAGACGCACCACGGGCAGGCGCAAGGCCATGAGCAAAGGCACGAGCTGATAGGCACGTGGCTCGACGGCGATGTTGCCGAAGGAACGGAAGGGGCCGGCGCCGTTGCGCAGTTTCAGGTGGATGGCGTCACGCAGCAAGGTGGCGGCCTGATGGCTGCCATGGCGGGAAGGGTCGGGGAGCGGAAAGGTGGCGGGCTCCGGCGGAGTGAGCTCGAGATCGGGCAGGATGAGGGCGATATCCTCCTCGGAACCTCCAAGTGGGCGCAGAGAGAGGGCTTCTGGCGAGGAGCCGGGCTGGACGACCCATTCACGACCACGGGCGCGAACCAGGGCTCCTGGTGAAAATTCAGCAAAGGCGATGCTCATGCGGGAGAGGACGGAGTGCCGAAGATGGCGGTGTGAGAGGTGAAGATGGCCGGCCAGTCTGCCGTGTCTGATGGAAAGACGATGATCGTGTAGCCCCGATCTTGGGCGTAGGCGATGGTTGCAGCGGTGGGTGTAGAGAGGAAGATGAGTGCGCGGGCGGCCTGATAAGCGGCATCAGCCGTGGCTTCATCGCCATTGATGGGGACGGCGAGTTTGTCGGGCTGGCGCAGACCGAGGCGGGAGATTTCTGCCAGCCACTGCGTGATGGAGTCTGGCGATTCGTCGCCGGGATTCTTGGGGACAGGGACCTCCAAGTGGAATGGCTCCACGGTGCCGTTGGCGAGTGAAACCAAGAACGACAAGGCTGCAGCGTTGCGCCGGTCGATGATCTCGTGGTCTGGCTGATTGTAGTAAGAGAGCAGACACTGGTAGCAGCCTGCTTCGCAATGAAGGGCCTTTTCACCGGCCTGGGCACCGGCGGTGTCCTTGAGGTCGTCCTTGGTGAACGATCCTTCGGGCATTTCGTAATGCATGACCGAGAGTGCAAGGCGGGCCACCTGCGCCAACTGGGTGCGGTCTGTGGCGAGGCGATTGAGGACGCCTGCCCCGCCTTCAGCCGCCTCATACAGCAAAAGCGACCGGCGCTCCTGCGGCGTTGGCAGGCCTTCAACGACGAGTTCAGAAGACTCAATCTGGAAGGTCTGCTCGATGCCGCGCTTCATGGCTGCCTGGATGGTCGCCATGGCAGCCTGTTGCATCATATCAGGCTTGAGGATGAGAATGTTCCGATGGTCCTCAACAAATGGCACAATGCGCTGAGAGGCCGTCTTGGCGGATGCTGTGTCTTCAGCCGACTCCTGATCATCGCCCTGACTGCTGCCTTCAGCTTCATCCTGCTTGCTCCAGAGTCCGGTGAGAGGGTTGATGTAGAAACCGAGCTGCTTCTTGTCCTTCCGGCGCTTCCATCCACGATTGATGCGCCAGAGTGAGGCAGCGGGAGAGTAGGTCAAATCGGCGACGGTGTCGTCACCGAGGGTCACCTTGGCGACCTGCTTGTCGGGAGCCCCACCGGTGCCGGGAAGGAAGCGGTAGGTGGTGATGATGTCGAAGCCTTGGCGCTGGCGTTCCTCGTCGTTCGCGGAGATTCGCTCGACGGGTTTCGTCTCCACAGTTTCGATGCGGTAAAGCTCGTTCACCCGCGCTTCTGGTGAGAATCCCTCCCCGCAGTGATCACAGACGTGGTGCTTGGGTTCAGGATCCTCCGGGCGCCCAAGATGGCCGTAGCCGCAATGGGTGCAGACGAGTGCATTGAGCGTGGCGAGTTTCGAGTCCGAGGTGATGTGGTCGGCAGCGGTGACATTGAGCTTGGCCCGGACCACGCGGAACATGCGGCCCTCATGATAGATGAGGCTGCGGGGGCCGAACTCCGAAAGCGCGAGGAATCGGGGACGACTCACCATGTTCCCGGAATCGTCCTTGCCGTTTTTCTTGCGCCCCGTCGAAGGAATCCAGGCCATCAAGGGCAGGCGAGGGAAGTTGTAACCGGGAAGGAAGCCCTGACTGGCGAGGTAGCGGAAGGTGTAGAAGTCGTTGTTCTGCCCGCCACTGGTCTTGAGGAGCACTTTGAGCTGATTGACGGCGTCAAGGTAGCGCCGTTTGGCGTTGTCCCGATCCGCCGGCGAGGTGGCCGGGCTCTTGTTGATGGCGTCTGCAGACGCCATCTGCTTGTGCGTGGCATCATAGAGTTCGCGCCAGCGGTCGAAGGCTTTCGCAAACGCCCCAGCACTGCGCTGGATGACAGTCTCGACATAGTCCGAGGAATACCAAGCCAAGCCTGAGAGTTCGGAATCGACCTGAGCGATGACAGCCTTGGCAGCAATGATGGCCCGGCGCTCCACTGCTGGGTCGCTGATGACCTCTTTGAGCGAGGATTCCAGCGGCTTCTCCTTGGTGTTTAAATCGAGCAGCGGCGCAATGCTGGTGCCGATCCGACATTCCACGGAGGCAAGCCAGACGGCGTGGATGTGGCTCTCGATGAGATTGCGATTGGCAAGGTCGAGCGTGGGTGCTTTCACGACACCGTGGACCATCTCGTCCGAGTGGTGGAAGAACCATTGGTCATGCGGACTCATGGCCGCTGAGTAGGTCACCACGAGAGCGGCTTGCCCGGATCGGCCGGCGCGGCCACTGCGCTGGGCGTAGTTGGCCGGTGTGGGCGGCACATTGCGCATGTAGACGGTGTTCAGCGCGGAGATGTCCACGCCAAGTTCCATCGTGGGCGAGCAGTAGAGAACGGGAAGACGGATGAGCGGACCCTTTTGTCCGGACTCCTTCCACCACTTCCGGTCGAGATCAGACTGGCGGAAACGAGCTTCAAGGATCTTGCGATTGTCAGAGTCCACCTGGGCGGTGTGTTCATGCGCCTCGAAATCAAAAAAGTAATGGCCCGGAGTGCCGAGAAGCTCGGCGACCGAGATATAGAGGTCGCGGAAAAATGCGTTGATCCTGCCATCCGCTTTAATTGGCGTTTCGTTGAGCTGCCACGACAGCGCGGTGTCCTTTAATGCCCAACCGATGAGTGATGGACCGCGGTTGCTGCTGCTGACATAGCCGCCTTTGGCTGCGCATGTGAGGAAAGCCCGGACGAGTTCCACCAGGACCTCCCCGGGCGTAGTGCGCAGGTCATGCTGCGCACCCAAATCCGAGTATCGAATTTCGCGGACGAGGCGGGAGCGCGGACCGCCACCGATCAGGTCGTCTCGTTTTTTCTTGCCCTTGGCGTCTGGCCGCCGGTCGAGAATGAGATACTTGGTCGTGGCAAGGTTTTCATCCGATCCAAGAGCCCAGCGTTCCGTGAGGTGGCTGAAGATGGCCGCCTTGGCACTGTCTTGCCTCGCCGGATCGAGATATTCGGACTCGACGCAAAGATCGCGAAGCATCGAGTCAAAGACCAACTGACCGATTTTTGAGCGTTCTGCTGGTGGCAAAGAACGAAGCAGGGACCAGCCCTGCTCTGCAGCTTGACTCAGGTTTACAGGCTGTTTATCGGCCGCAAAGAGCGAATCCTTCGCGGCGAGGTCGTCCAGTCCCCGAAAGTCGATGTCGAGGAGTTTCAACTGGCCCAAATTGGGATTGTTATAGCGCCAGCCTTTCCTCAGATCCCGAAGCAAGCGGTAGCCTAGCACGAAACGGGCGGCTCGATCCGCTTCCTCTTTGGCAAGACCGAACAATTCGGGCTCCTGGAGGTATTCGGCGAGGATGTTTTCGTCGGAGGTCTCGAAGCCGAGTGCCCGGAAAACTTCAACGCCCAGGTCGCCAGCGTGGAGCTTGCCGCCTTTGCTACGAAGGGCTGCGAGGAGTCCTGCGCGGATCAGGAGGAGGTAGATGAAGTCGTTGAAGTGCCCGGCCTGGAGGGCGGCATCCTGGCGATTGTCGGTGAAGCCGAGGAGCTTGCGGAAGTCCGAGGTGGGGTTCTCTGGGACCGATGTTGCAAAATGTTGCCGCAGCATGGCCAGCGTAAGAACCGTAGTGGCTGAGGATCGGCCTTCACCTGAAAGGCCAGAAAGGCGGTTGATGTCCCGGCCATGCGCCTGATGCTCGTGTCCGCAGGAGAGGCAGAAGCGAAACTTGCCTGGGATGAACCAGAAGCGCCGTCCGCCATCTCGATGCCCGCGTGCATCGATCGATTCGGACCGGGGCTCAGCGCTCTTGTAGGTTTGTTTCACCCTCTCACCGGTCGCGCTTTGCTCCAACCACGAGTCGGGCAGGTCCTCCAAGCGCCCCTGATAATCCTGGCCGCCCCTGACCGGCATGAGGAAGCCGAAATGGCGCTGCTTGTCGTCGTTTCCCACGTCGTCGATTTCGCGCGGTGTGAAATGAGGGGCTGAGTCGGCGGTTTCCCACACGGGATGATACTCTTGCCCGCACTCCCGGCAAAAGTGGGTGCTGAAGAGCAGCACACCCTCCTGCTGGCGCCCAGGGGCGAAACGCTGAGCTTCAAGAGTGATCTGTCTTTCTGTGTCGGCCTCAAGGGTGCAAAGGACCTTTCCGGGGCCACTGATGAACTGGTGAAGCTTGAAAGCGAAGAGTGCGCGGCCGTCGGGCGTCGTGACTTCCTGTGCAGCGGTGAGGAACTGCTCCAAGGCTTGCCGAGCGAGCGCAGGATCGACTTGGGCATCCGCCGCCAAGGTGGATGCCGCCTCTGACAAGCTGCGAGGGCGAGCGCGCTCGGGCTTGGATTGATCACGTATTCTCAGTCCGAGGGTTAGCTCGGTCCAGATGGCCAGCGGGTCGTCGCGGAACTCTTCCAATGTGGCCCAAGATTTAATGGACTGTCCGAGTCGGGAGGCGAGGGACGATCGAATGGCATCTAGGCTGCGGGAAGGATTCGTTGTTCGCTCCAAGGTCTCGCCGATGACGTCATCTTCAGTCAACTCCGTGCCGAAGAGCTTGGAGGCCACACCCGCGACTGTGCGCTTCTGGTCCTCGACGGAACCGGTGCTCGACATGGTGGCCGAGGTGCCGATGCAGAGCAGATTGTCCGCTTTCAGCCTCTGTCGAAGCCGACGCACCAGCATGGCGACATCCGCGCCCTGACGACCTCGGTAGGTGTGCAGTTCGTCGAGTACAAGAAACTCCAGGCCTTCGCAGTTACGAACCACCTTGGAGTCAACTTCGGGGTCGAATCGGGTGAGGATCAACTCCAGCATCATGAAGTTGGTCAGCAGAATGTCGGGTGGATTATCTGCTAGCCGCTGACGTTCTGGACCGCTCTCCTGGCCGGTATAGCGGGCAATGGTCAGTCCGAGAGCCTCAGCACCCGGGTTTCCCAGAAATTTGCCAATTTCCTCCGCCTGGCTGTTTGCCAGAGCGTTCATGGGGTAGATGATGATCGCTCTCGTCCTGGGCGCGGGGTCTTTTTCCTTTTTGGTGAGGATGTGGTGAACGATCGGGAGAAAGAAGGCGAGAGACTTTCCGGAACCTGTGCCGGTGGTGACGACATAACTGCGGCCGAGGCGAGCCTTGGTGGTGGCTTCCATCTGGTGCTTGAAGAGCTGAATGGATTGAAGTGGCAGGGGCGGCTTGCCGACCTTGAAAAGGGTCGCGCAGCCCGGGTGCAGGAGCCGCTCATTCACCAATTGCTCCACCGTGGTTGCCCTCTGGTAGTTCGGGTTGATCTGGATGAGGGGTTCCGGCCAGTAGCGTCCGCGCTCATAAGCCTTTTCGACCTCAGCCGCTATGTCTTCCGCTGCGATCTTGACAAAACTCCGGGAGAAGGAGCTGTAGCTGTCGATGAGGTCGTTGCGGAAGAGGAAGACGTTTTGCATGAGGCTATTCAGGGGATGCTAGCGCAGTAGGTAGTTGCTTTGCCTCCACTTTTTTAAGCAAAGCGCAATTTTTACTGATTCATCAGGCGAAAATCAGCATCCCTGCGAACTCGCAGTCAGGCAGCCACCTTCAATCGCTGAATTGATGCTGCTGCCAGTCGGCTGACCGGTGGTGGATGTCGTTGTCGGCGGAGACTGGGGGCGCTGAGTGGGAATGACGGCGATGGAGTGATTTGATTTATAGTAGACGGGGTGGGACATTTGTGGGGTGACACGGCAAAATTCGTGAATCATTATTGCCCATGCCGGCGACCTATCGAAAATACGGGGAGACTTATGTGTCCAATCGCGTCTGGGTGATGAGGAAACCCGGCCGGCGGTCCAGATTGACGCCAGAAATGCGTTCTGAGGTGCTGCAACGCCTGCTTGTGGGTGAGGACCGCGCCAAGGTCACCCGGGCCTGCTGCGTGCCCAGACAGACGTTTCACCGGTGGATGGATAGTGACGAGACCTTCCGCAGGGACGTGATCAAAGCTGAAGGGTTGGCGCGAGAGATCAAGGAGGGGCTGCTCGATGATCTGCTATCAGTGCTGCAAGACATGGTCGCCGGAACCGGCCAAATACCCTCAAAACCCTGAGTTTCGTGACGGAGAGCTTCGCGTACGTGCGAGCGCGAGTGTGTGTGCGAGGCTGAGCGGGGGGGCGGGGAGGGGTGATCTAAGTTAGCATTTATTGCCTTGTCTGTGGCTTATTGGGCTGGACAGGGAGGGTTGACGAATGCTGTGCTAAAAATTGAGGTTCTTTCTGTAAACGTTGTCAGGACCTTGACGCAGGCTCTCTGGACCGACGAGGTGACGACAAGGTAGTGGGAAGGGGGATAACAAGGCCGCAGCAAGGTGGCGGCAACATTTATAGAAAGGCTTGGATAGAACGACGTCTGATAGAAAGGGAAAGAAAGGCAAGGAATACCTGACGGTTTTGTCGCCATCATTGTCGCCTTCATCAGGCTGCTGCGGAGTTCCAGATACGCGAAGTGTCCCGCACTTGCTGTTTGATCTCCTGGGAGGTCACCATGTCGAGGCTGCGATACGCGGCGACCATCTGCTTTTTCCCGAGTTTACGCTTTTCGATCGACTGACTGAGCTGAGAGCGAGTCAGGCGGTTGCTGTAGAAGCACTCTCCACGGTTGTAGGTAAACTTGGCGAAAAACCGGTTCACCTCCAGAGCATCCAGCGTGGTGCGCACCTGGCGGGTGGAGAGGATGCTCACATTGGGATTTGGATCGGGATCAAGCTCAGCCTCGATGAAGGCCGTACGACTGGGGAGGCCTGCGGCAGCGCGCCGAATCTGGCCTACAGAGGCCTTTCCGTATGCCTTCTTACCAATGATGGCGTAAACGGCGCAAAGGACGGAGAACTCCCGAAAAGAAAGAGGGTTCTTGTGATTCGCAGGTGTGAATGTCTTCCACCAAAAGTCAGTGCGAATGCGAACAGTCGGAAATGGTTGGGCTGAACAATGCTGAGCCACCATTTCTGCCTGCTTGATAAAATCCTGAGCGTACTTGCCTGGGACATTGAGTCCAAACCTCGCCATGGCGAAAAGAATGGCTGTCTGGTCGTGAATGCGGCGGTCGCGGGAGACCCCACGGTTTCTGGCAATAAACGATTCTACTTCCGATTCGACGACTGCGGGGAGGGTCATTTTTACGGCTTCTCTGCCGTAGTGGAGGCAGGCGTAGTAAAGGACATGATTCCAACGATTGTCGCGGTTCATGCCGTAACTGAGCGCCGATATAGGGAACTGGTAGTACGGGTCTGTTTTCATGGCGGGTGGTTGTTGCACCGACCTGCCGTGTGGTTTACAAAATCTCCAATTCCACTCAGAGCGCTCGTTTGCCCACAAGGCGGCGGGCGTTTTGTTTTTGTGCTTTTGTTGTCAGATTGGGGCTTTTGCGGCCATTTTCTCGTGCGCGCACTCGGCTGGGCGCGCGCGAGTGTGTGTGCGGGGGGATGGGTGCAAAAATGCTGAAATGAGGGGGTTAACGGCGTAATTTTGGGGTCAGAAAGGGAGGGTAAAGGCGGAATTTAGGGGTCAAAAAGGGGGGCGGCGCTGGTTTTGAGGACTTGGAGGGCGACGACCACGGAAAGGATGGTTCAACCAGCGAAGGTGGGGGAAATGAGGCTTGCCAGCATGCTCAGCATTCTGGACCGAGGTACGGAACTTCTTGTCCTCCCGCAGCCAGCGCTGGATGGTCTTGGGCGAGACATTGATAAACTTGGCGGCCCGGCGGCGGGACTCACCAGCACTCAGGAGCTTGAGAAAAGGCACGATGACCTGCGGCTGGCGCTTGCTGGGACGTCCTGGGCCAATGGTGCGAGGCCGGTAGGAAGCCAAGTTGCCGATTGCGGACGGTTTCATACAGCTTAGACGACCATGGTCTCCATCACTGCCTCCTTCGCCGCCTTGAAGACTGTGCGGCAGTTGGAGATCGTGAACTTCTGATTGAGCTCTGCCGATGCTTCTTCGGCCAATTGCGGCAAGGACAATTTGTCAGCGCGATCAAAGTTATGGATGAGCCACTTGTAGAGTTCCCACTTTTGAAGAAAGCAGAGGCTGTTGCGAATCTTGGGGTGATTGGGAGGGGAGACCTTGGTGTGCATTTTTTTGCGAGGGATCTACTGGATGAAGGTCGGTTTGGATTCGGACGTGCGTTTTAGGCGGCAAGGTCATCCGTGACTTTGGACTCGAGAACGACCTTGAGTGGATGAAAGGACACTGGCATGTCGCTGTGTTCTGGCGAAGCTCCTTTAGAACGATTTCTTCGTGGCCAGTGGAGGGCGTGCAGAGAGACTGTTCCGCAAGCTTGTGGGACAGAACTTAGGCAAGCAGGCTCAGAACTTCGGAGCGCTCAAAGCGCAACTGACCACCAGGAAGGCGCTTGGGTTTCAGCCGCTGTGCACGGACATAGCGGTGAAGGGTTGGGCGGGAAATCTTGAGGATTTTGCAAGTTTCCGAGGACGTGACGATTTCTTCGTCAGAGCTGTTGGCAGTGTTAGATGGAATAGCTTTCATAGGGCACGATTGAGTTTCAAACGTGCTCATTTAGAAGCTTGCATATTCATTGGTCAAACGCCGCGCACTAGGTCGCTTTGCCTTGTATTTGAATCAGCCTCTTTTAGCGTCGAAACAGTGTCAACATCATGCAAACATCGCAAACATGTCATAAACTGAGCCGGTTTTATGAAAATTTTCCCTCTGCGGTTACCCGTTGGGCGGGCCTTTTGATTCTTTCGAGCTGTGTTTAGCAGCTTTATGGCGCCATAAAAAAGCTGATGATTGGGATCATGAGGGTGGATGAGCTCATCTGCCTTTTTGGCGAATTCTATTCCACCTAGCATGAGGACAAAGGTGAATAAAATTGTCTTGTTGTTATTGGCTGTCTTGAGCAGCGGCATGTCATGAACCCACTGAGCGAGCAAATCATGCCTTAGGGCAAATAATGCGATTTTCTTTTGCGCATCGCCTGCACGCGTTAAAACATCGAGCACTGATGCATCGAGTCTTGACGCAAGAGATAACGGAAAAGTGTAGTCGTCGCCCCAGCCATCGTTTCCCTCATGGATGAATGCGCTCAACAGCCGCATAAGCTCCATATCTTCTTTTGAATCGGTCAACGTTAGAACTTTCAATCCCAGCGGGGTGAGCTTTTTGGTGGGCGGTGTAGACAAAATTGTGATGTGCTCTTTGAATTGTTCAAAGCTGCATTGCAATTCCCAGCGCCTAGTCTTGGCCGGTTTTATGGTCCTGATTATTTTTTGTAGTTCGGCATTGCGCCAAAAAAGCTTTTTTGGATGGCCGTTTCCTTTCAGTTCGGCATGTCTTTCAATGAGCCGGATCAATAGATCGAAAAAAGGCTGGGCTGGAAATGCTTTTCCTCGGCATAGAATATCAGCCGTTCTGCACCACCACGAAAAAACCTCCGACGGTGAATCATACCACCGGGCCGCTAATTCTTGAGTGGGCATTTTAATTGACAGCCCCAATTCAGACAAACTTTCTTGTACTTCGGCTAACGAGTCGAGTAGCCTCTGTTTATTCGCCTTAGCTGGTGGTGAAAAACCATCAAACTTGGAGATTAAATGCAGCCAATGCGGGGTTCGCAGTTTATCTTCTTCGGCAATCCTTGCGAGGAATTGTTCAATGTCTAGGGGGCCACTCATATTCTCAAAATAAACCTGGTTGCCTGGTTGATCTCTCCGGGCTCAATCATTTCATAATGGAGCAGGCTGCCTCTATGCTGTCATTGGCTATTGTGGCCTAGCATTCCGCCAAGAGTTTTTGGTGTGACGATTTTCTTTTTGTCAGTGTAGATGGAACTCGTGATTCGGATATCGGAATGCCGGAGATAACGGCTAGCCTCATAAATACCATATTCATTTGCGATGATGCTTCCTACTTCTTTGCGCAGAGTGTGGAGAGGCTTCAGGTAGTCCACCCCCTGCTCTCTTAGCCATTTGTTGATGCGCTCAAAAACGGCATTGCAGCGATAACAACGAGTCTTGCTCTCCGAGCGTGGGGGATTTGGGCTCTCGATGACAAATAGCGATTTTGGGTTCTGAGAACGATAGGCCTTGAACACCTCCGCGATATTCCTTTCGAGATCAATCTCGCCGGCGCTGTCTTCACTTTTGAGCTGGTGGTACTCTGTGTTCTCAATACGCAGCAACAAGTGGGTGAAATCAAACATCCGCCACATCAGGTGATCGATCTCCGACCTCCGAAGGCCACAGACAAGGGCGAGGATAAGGGCTTTGTAGGCCTCAGGCTCAGATTCTGAGAGTTCATCTTTGGCGCGTGCCATGATCGCGTGGGCATCTAGTTTGGACACATAGCGCATGGAGGGGGGCTTTTCCATGCTGACACCTTCGAAGGGGAGGGGGCGGGGAAGGGGGAGTTGCTGTTCGATGAACGGCAGAATCTTTTTGCCCAGGAGGGCCTTGGCATTTCGAATCAGCGAATTCACCGTGACAATTGTACGGCGCTTGGCCATCGGGTCATTTTCGGAATCGCGAAGGCGGCGGTTTTTCCAGGTCTGAACCTCTGCGGGTGACAGGCTGGATAATGGAACGGAGTCAACGCGCTCCCGCCACTCCTTTGTCCCGCCCTTGAAGGCATCAAATTTTTGTCCGGACTGGATTTTCATCACCTCGGAAACGATTCGACGAAATGCTTTCACATAGGCGTCCAGAGAGTGTTTTCGTGCGCTGGAGATGCTGCAGGCGGTCTTAATGAGATCACCCACAGTCGCCTGTTTGGGGGCCATGGTCTCGGCCTGCGTGCGGTTTTGCAAGAGGGCGGTGTCCCAGCCCGAAGAAATCACGGTACGGAAAATCTCAGCGGCTTTGGCGGCCGCCTTTTTTTGATTTGAGGTATCCAGCGCAAATCTTGCCCGGTGGCCCTTGGCTGAGAACCGGCAGTAATAGTGAGGGCAACCCTTTTCCTTGAACAATCTGCCTGGCTTCAACCAGTAGCGGGAGTCTCCTTTGGAAAAGTTGCCCGAATTGGAATCTTCGGGCAGTTTTCGGGCAGTTATTTCCTTCACCGCTGATTCCGTTTGATCTTGGTTGATGTCGGTCATACTCTACTTATAGCATTGAAATACAGCAGTTCAAGAGGCGATGGACCATATCAAACGGCATCATTTCATTTCATCCATTATCAGCTAAAACGCAGACTGTAAATCTGCTGGATTACGCCTACGCTGGTTCGAATCCAGCCCTGCCCACCACCTTCATTCTGAGTGAGTTAAAGACCAAAGCCCCGCCCCAAAGGCGGGGCTTCTTTTTTGAGTGTACGTAAAATGTAGTCAATTTGGGAGCCCGACTTTCCAACTGCTGTCACACCGTCATGTAGGGGAGGCAACCCATTGCTTGAAATCTGCAATTCCCCCCTCATCCGCGTTATAAAAACTTGAGCGACCGGGGCTTATCCTTGGCCGTCTCATCCACCCACCATGCCACGGCGAACCCATTACTCGCCCTGCATCAACCGGGTCATCATCTGCGCTCTGTATCATGAAGGCCGGCGGCTGCGCCGTCCCATGACACGGCTGGTCAATGATCTCCTCACCTCCTGTCTGCGTGACACGGAGGGTTGGAGCATCGCTGCCAAGCAGTTGAGCGACCCGGCCCAGGGCACAGCACAGGAGGCTGGCACCACAAGCTAGCCACACCACACCGCCAAGGCATTCCCGTCCACATCATACCCGGTCTCTCTCACGAGGGGCCGGGTGTTTTGTTGGCAGGCATTTCTCGTCGGTTTCTTGAAACACCACCCAAACCACACCCACCCTCCAAGGAGACACATCATCATGGCTATCAAACTCAGCGCCAACTACAGCAAAAAACTCGGGCTGCCCCAGTACAGCAGCCACAGCTTCAGCGCCTCGGTCGAAGTCGAACTCACCGACATCACTCAGGTCGAAGCCGAAGTGCAGAAGCTTTACCAGCTCTTGCAGCACTCCGTCGATCAGGAAATCCAGCATGCCGGGTTCATCCCTGGCTCGAATGACAGCAACAACGGCCGCGCGCAACCGCTGCCCAACGGCAACGGACGCAGCTACCCGGTCCAACAGAACGGTCGCTCCAGCAATGGATCCAACGGTCATCCGCAGCCCCGACCCGCTGGGGATGCCTGGAACTGCACCGACGGTCAGCGCGGGTTCATCCTGCGCATCGTCAGTGACAACAAGATCGAGAAGTCGGAGGTCGAGGATCTGTCCCAGCAGCTCTTTGGCATCGGCGTGAAGCAGCTCAACAAGATGCAGGCTTCCCAGCTCATCGACGATCTGCTGGTCAAGGTCGGCAAACCCGCCACACGCCAGACCCGCTGGCAGCCACCACCCACCCAAGCCCAGGCCGCATGAACACCGTCGCTGAAACGCCCCCACCCCCGGAGCGCAGCGAGCAGGACCTCATCCGCGCATTGCAGGACACCGTGTCAGCTTCCCGGCTGTCGCTGTTCCTGCAATGCCGGCTGAAGTTTTACTTCCGCTACGTGCTCAAACTGCAGAAGCCCAAAACGGCCTCGCTCCATCTTGGCAGCGCGGTACATGCCGTCCTGAAGGCATGGAACAAGGCACGCTGGCTGCAGCAGCCGCTCTCGCTCAAGGAAGTTCACGAGAACTACCTGCAAGCCTGGGCGGACACCTCCGAAGGTTCCGTCAACTGGGAGCCCGGTGAAGAAGAGGAAGACAAGACCACAGGGTGGCGGCTGTGCGACACCTACATCCGGCAGAGCGCCTCCATGGCGCTCACCAAGCCCGATGCGGTGGAGGTGTCCATTGAGGCTGATCTTGCCCGTCATGGTCTGCCACGTTTGATCGGCATCCTCGATCTGGTCCAGCAAGGCAGCATCATCGACTACAAGACCAGCTCCTCGACACCCAACCCCAGCACGGTCGGCCATCTCCATGAGATCCAGACCAGCAGCTACGCCATCCTGTACCGCTACAACACGGACCAGCAGGAAACCGGCATCCAGCTGCATCACTTGGTCAAACTCAAGAACCCCAAGGTCTGCATCACTGACCTGCCGCCCATGAGCAAGCCTCAGCAGACCCGGCTGTTCCGGCAAATGGAAGCCTACCTCGAAGGCTTGCTGCGCCCTGACTTCATTCCTTCGCCTGGGATGCACTGCTCAAGCTGCGAGTTCATTCACGAATGCCGCCTATGGCATTAACCCCGATGCAGGCCGGTGCTCACCTGAGCACCGGTCTGCTCATCACCCCATCCAACTTATGAAACATCTCATCCTCCTTGCCTGCTTGTTGTTCGCGGTTCCACCGCTGCATGCAGGCTGGTTCTTCAAAGATCCACCACCCCCACCGCCGGACCTCGGTCCGGAATACCGCTCGAAGATCTCCAAACTCGAAGAGCAAATGTCGGAACAGCACGTCATTGCCGACCGCTGGAAGATTGCCACCGGCAGTCTCGCGCTCGGAGCCCTGCTGTTGTTTGTCATCGGAACCGCCCTCGGGGCCAAAACACGCCAACATTATGATGGAACAACCCGAATGGGACGAACAGTCCCCCCCACCACCCCGCCAGCTCCCAACGGTGCCCGCCACAACATGGGCGAAGCAGGTCCACCAGATCGTCATCCGACGATGGCAGCCTGAACCGCTGAGCGAACCGGTCGTTGACCACGACCTTCCCCACCTGAGCGCCATTGAGCGCTCGGCCGAGGTCCTCAGCTTCACCTGCCGCCGATTTGAATACTGGATCTCCCCGCAGGGCGTCCTGCGGGAGTGGTTCAAGTTCAACCTGCGTCTCGCTCTCGGACTTGCCGTGCCCGCCGTCCTGGTGGCTCCGCTGGTCACGCTGGCCTTGAAGCAGTTCAACGAATGGATCGACCTCATCACCCGGACCACCTCTAACCTGGTGCTCGTCCCGCTCTCGGCCCTGCTGGTCATCGGCCTCATCTGCGGGCTGATTTCCATCGGGAAATCGATCCTCACGATGCGCATGCGTCAGCAGCAACGCCGTGATCCGTACAACTACTGACACGGCACGCACCCAACCACCCATACAAACCCAGAGCCGGATGATCGCAGGATCGTCCGGCTCTTTTCATTCCAAGAAAGGAACACAACTCATGGAAAGCATCACCCTGTACTTTCGCTCAGGTCCATCCGACAAAGTGTACCAGGCCAGCATCCACCCCAAGGACGCCGGGTATCTCGTACACTTCGCCTATGGCCGGCGCGGCACCACTCTCAGCACCGGCAGCAAAACACAGACACCGGTCGATTACCCGATTGCCAAAGACATCTACGACAGACTTGTCCGCGAAAAGCTCGCGAAGGGCTACACGCCCGGAACCGACGCGGGCACCACCACGCCACCGGACTCTCCCGGCCAGCACAGCGGCATCCAGTGCCAGCTTCTCAATTCCATCAACGAACAGCAGCTCGACCAGTTCCTCCTCAATCCCGACTACTGGATGCAGGAGAAGCTCGATGGCCGCCGCCTGATCATCCGAAAAGACGGCGACCAGATCACCGGCATCAACCGCCTGGGGTTTTCCACTGCGGTTCCCGAGACGATTGCCCGCAGTGCCGCGAAATACCCGCGCAGCTTCCTGCTCGACGGTGAAGCGGTCGGAGACACCTTCCATGCCTTCGATCTGCTCACCATTGGACCGGAGGACATGCGTCCTCTGGCATTCTCGGTGCGCTACCTGCGGCTGCGCGACATGCTCAACGCCTTTGATCATCCCCATATCCGGGAGGTGAGAGTGTTCTTTCCACCTCAATCGGCTGGCTACCTTCACGGAGCACGCCAGACCAAGGCCGGCGATACGGCTGCGAAAATTCAGAAGGCCATCGCGCAGAGTTTGAAGCTGTACGTGTCAGTCGGTGTGGGCACGAACAAGCTCGTGTCGCAGATCGCCAGCAAGCTGCGCAAGCCGCATTGCTTCATCGAGGTGGCTCCAGGATTTGAACAGGGCTTTCTCTGGCCGCTGGAAAACAAGTGGCTGCCGCAGGTCAGCCCGCAGCTCGCGGCTAGGCTCAACACCGCCGGGCTGCGCATGGCCGAGCACGCGGGTGAGGTCTTCTGCGCTACGCTGCCATCTGGCAAAATCTGGGCTGCCCGGCATGGCCGGCTGGTCTCGTGGGATCACTCGCTGCCCTCCGGCTGGCATCACATCGCCGCTGTGAAGACCGCAGGCCGTCTCACCCTGCATGTGGATGGCAAACCAGTCTCCGAGAGCAGTGGTTTCGATGCTGCCGCGTGGAATCTCGACTCCGCCGCACCCTTGCGTCTCGGCACCGGCATGAACGGCCCCTTCAACGGCCAGCTCGCCGATGTGCAAATACACCGCCGCGCCCTCTCCGCCAGCGAGATCGAACAACTGGCCTCGAAACCACCGGAGAAGTGAGCACTCAGGTTGAAGAGGTTCATCACTGCACCTCATCATTCATCCGCTCGGTTACCACCTCACCGACTGAGATTCACTGATTCCAATACTCCACAACTCCATCACTCCCGAAGCAGAGATTCTCAAATCATTGTGATGCAAGGCATAACAAGACAGGCGCAATCAGGCGCATCAAAGGCGCTAGACGCGGGCAAAGCCGATCCGCTAGCCTGCGCATCATGAGCAGCTTTCGTCTTCGGCCCCGTTTTTCGCATACGATCGATTTGGGAGTCGAGGCGGCACAAGAGCGAATCGTGAACAGTGCACGGGAGGAAGCAGACCGTTGTGAGGTGAAAAGTTTTCCGGGCTATGTGAGCCTGCATGTGGTGGAAAAGGACACTCAATACTGGTCACCACGTCTCAGCCTGAGCCTGGAGCCCGAAGGCGAAGGGAAAACACGTGTGGATGGAACCTATGGCCCGAGTACGAACGTATGGGCGGCCTTTTTGTATGGATACATGCTGGTGGGCTCGGTCGGTGCGTTTTCTGGAGTGCTGGGGGGCTGCCAGTTCTGGCTGGGCATGCAGACGTGGGGGCTGTGGATTGTCACCCTCATGCTTCTGATCGCGGTGGGGATGTACCTCACGGCTCAGTTTGGCCAGAAGATCGGAGCACAGCAGACTTTCATGCTACACCAGATTTATGAGGAGGCAGTGGGACAGAGCGTAGAAATCGGGTGATGCGGATGCCGAAAGAATCGGACCAAAGGTGAAGTGTCCATCCTGCTTGCTTGAATAACCGGCAATTCTACCGATCTCACAACTCAAACCAAATCCATCGATGAAAACTCTGATCACTGTCGCCTTGCTCTCCCTCTCCTCTGCGGCTCCTATTCTTTTTGTTAAGCGATGATCTCGCGCACCACTTCGCCGGAGACGTCGGTGAGGCGGTAGTCGCGGCCGAGTTTGCGCCAGGTGAGGTGTTCGTGATCGAGGCCGAGGAGGTGCAGGATGGTGGCGTGGAGATCGTGGAGATGGACTCGGCCGGCGACGGGGCGGTAGCCGAATTCGTCGGTCTCGCCGTGCATGAAGCCGGCTTTGCCGCCGCCGCCGGCCATCCAGGTGCAGAAGCTGTCTGGCTGGTGCTCGCGGCCGTGTTTTTCGATGGGGGAGGTGCCGCTGAGGTCCTGGCTCCAGGGGGTGCGGCCAAACTCGCCACTCCAGACGACGAGGGTCTCATCGAGCAGGCCGCGTGATTGCAGATCGCGGATCAATCCGGCGCAGGGTTGATCGGCGGCGGCGCAGGATTTGGGGAGATTTCCGCGGATGTCGCCGTGGTGATCCCAGCCGTCCATGGTCACCTGCACGAAGCGGACGCCCGCCTCGCTGAGACGGCGGGCGAGCAGGCAGGCGCGGCCGTTTTTGTCCGTGGCCTTGCCACCGATGCCGTAGAGTTTTTTGGTGGCCTCGGTCTCTTTGGAGAGGTCCACGAGGCCGGGGGCGGCGGTCTGCATGCGGAAGGCGGTTTCGAGGCTTTGGACCATGCCTTCAAGGCGGACATCGGCGGCATCGTGCTCGATGAGGCGGCGGTTCATGCGCTGGATGAAATCAAAGCGGCGGCGCTGGGTGGCGCTGTCCGTGGTGGCATCCGTGAGGAAGTCTATGGCGGGATCGGTAACCTTGGCAGGAAGGACGACGGGGGTGCCCTGATGCGCGGCGGGGAGGAAGGAGGAGCCGTAGAGCCGGGTCTCGATGCCGGGATGGATGGTGAGGAAGCCGGGCAGGTTTTGATTCTCGGTGCCGAGGCCGTAGCTGATCCATGAGCCCATGGAGGGCCGGGCCTCAGCGGTGACGCCGGTGTGGAACTGGAGCGCGGCGGGGCCGTGCTGGTTGTTATCCGCCTGCACGGCGCGCAGCAGGCATAGCTCATCCGCGATGGCGGCGGTGTGCGGCAGGAGATCGGAAATGGTGACGCCTGATTGCCCACGCGGGCGCACGGGGATCTCCGTGCCGAGCGCGAGGAGCTTGGCGGTGCTGACGTGTTTGTCCTTCTCAGGCAAAGGCGCGGCGACGCTGTGGCCGTGGTTTTTCTGAATGAGCGGCTTGGGATCGAAGAGATCCATCTGCGAGGGACCGCCGGCCATGTAGAGAAAGATGACACGCTTGGCCCTGGCTTGTAGCCGGGGTGGATGCGGGGCGAGCGGATTCGCGGCTCCCTGCGCCAGCCCATGCAGTGCCATGGCGCCGAATCCGGCGCTGGTGCGCTGCAACCAGGCGCGGCGGGAAAGGGATGAAAAGGGGGCGGTCATGGCGGATTCAAATCAACTGAACTCAGTAGCGAAGGAGAAACTCATTGGTGCCGAACAAGGCGCGGGCCAGCTCTGTCCACGCAGCCGCCGCAGGTGTGCCAGGGCTGGTGTCTTTGAGGAAGGCGAGAGCGTCAGCTTGCTCGGCCGCGGTGACGGGACGATTCAAAACACGCAACCAAAGGCGGGCGATGCGGGAGGGGTCGCTGTCCTTTGTGGCGGCGAGGAGATCACCCGCGAGGTCGGCGGCGCGTTGGCGGATCAAGTCGGCATTGAGGAGATAGAGGGACTGGGTGGGCACGGTGGTCTCGTTGCGCTTGCCGGTGATCTGCGCGGGCTGGGGGAAGTCAAAGACATCGCGCAGGCGTGCGGAGCCTAACTGCGTGCCGGTGCGGACGACGGGCAGGTAGAGTGTGCGCTCGTAGTTCTGCGAGGGGCGCTCAGTTTTGATGGCGAACTGTGGGTGGTTGCTCTTCGGCGTGAGGGGGAGTCCGCTGACGTTCTCTGGAAACTCCAGTGGAAGGCCCGGGCCGCCGGCGGGAGCGGCAAGGCGGCCGCTGGCGGCGAGCATCGCATCGCGGATGGACTCGGCATCGAGCCGCTGGCGGTTCATGTGCCAGAGCAGGCGGTTTTCGGGATCGTTTTCGGAGGCGTGGGCATTTTCACCCGCGCTGGAAGTCATGCGGTAGGCACGGCTGAGGGCGAGGAGACGGATGAGCTTCTTTTGCGACCAGCCTTCCTTCACAAAGCGATGGGCGAGGTAATCGAGCAGCTCCGGATGGGTGGGGCTCTCGCCACGAATGCCGAAGTAATCCACGCTGCGCACGAGGCCTTCGCCGAAGAGCTTTTGCCACACGCGGTTCACCGCGACGCGGGCGGTGAGCGGATGGCGCACGTCCGCGATCCAATCGGCCAATTGGAGGCGGCCGCTTTGCCTGGCGGGGATCTGCGGCTGGGGTGCCCACATGGCCACGCGTACGAGTCCGCGCGGCATGGTATCTCCCTGCGCATAAGGATTGCCGCGGATGGTCAGGCGCATGTCGGCAGGCTCGGCCACATCCGCCACCGCGAGGGCTTGCGGCTTGCCTGGATCAAAGTATTCGGCGTGGGCGATCTTGCCTTCCAGTGTCTTAATCTGCGTGGTGAGTTCTGCGCGATGCTTCTTGGTTTCGGGAGACTCGGTGTGGGCTTTGTCCTTCAGCGCGGCTTCGAGCGGTTTGAGCTCCGCGGTGAGCTTGTCCTTTTCTTGATGCCAAGTGGCGAGGTGCTTCTGGTGCTCGCTCGCGGCGGCGCGGTCTTCGGGCATCTCTGGCAGCGGGACGCGATAGACATTGCTCCAGATGCCGAGGTTCGTTCTGAAGGTGGTCTTGGTGCTGCGGAACATGCCCGCGATGCCGTAGTAATCCTGCTGGCCGATGGCGTCGAATTTGTGATCGTGGCAGCGCACGCAGCCGAGTGTCATGCCGAGGAAGGCGGTGCCCACCTTGCTGACCTGGCTGTCTACAAAATCGTATTCCATCTTCAGTTTATCAATCGAATTGATGTCCACATCACCGAGCACGATGAAACCGGTGGCGATGAGGTTTTCGCGGCGTTCCTGCGGTGTTGCGGCGGGCAGCAGATCTCCAGCGATCTGCTCGCGGATAAAGCGGTCGAAAGGCTTATCCGCACTGAATGACTTCAGCAGATAATCTCGGTAGCGCCACGCGTGCTCGGCGAAGATTTTGCCCTCCGTGCCGATCTGCTCCGCATAGCCCACGAGATCCAGCCAATGCCGCGCCCAGCGCTCGCCATAGGCCATGGAGTCGAGCAGGCGATCCACCACGCGTTCATGCGCCTGCGGTGACGGGGCCGCGATGAAGGCCGCAATTTCCGCCTCTGTGGGAGGGAGCCCGGTGAGGTCAAAGGTGACCCGCCGCAGCCAGGTGTGCGCCTCCGCTGCCGCGCCGGGCTGGAGGCCTGCGGACTCCAGTTTCGCGAGCAGAAAGGCATCCACTTCGTTCAACGGCCAGGCTTTATTGCGCACGGGTGGTGGCGCGGTTTCACGCACCGGCTGGTAGGCCCAGTGCTTGCGGCCCGCCTCGATATCCACGCCCTTTTTTGCCGCCACGATCGCAGCCACGCGGGGGTCAGGCGCGCCTGCTGCCACCCATTGTTCCAGAATCGCAATCTCGCTGGCAGGCAGCTTCGCCTTCGGCGGCATTTCGAGATCAGGCGTGGCATAACGCACCGCCTTGATCAGCCTGCTTTGATCCAAGGCGCCCGGGACCAGCGCCGGCCCGCTCTCGCCGCCCTTTTGCCATCCCGAGGGCGAGTCCAGCGTGAGCCCTCCCTTGATCTTGCCCGCGTGGGAGTGGCATTCATAGCACCGCTGCCGCAGAATCGGCTCCACTTGGTCGCGAAACACATCCACAGCCCGGGAGCTCAACGTGCCCAGATTGAGCGCGGCAACCACAAGGCACCAAGGATGAACGTAACGACGCATGTGTGAATAGTACAACCGAACGGCGGCTTTTCTTCTTCGTCGTGAACAACTATCTTTCTGATAGGAAATTGCTTTTTCGGATGCCGGGTCGGGTTGGCCCTAGACGTGGCGCGGGGACGGGGTGTGAGGGGGGCTGTCCCCTGGGTGTAAGGACAGGAAAGTAACATCGGGTGGGCTTTGATTTCACGCACAGGCCTTCGGGGCGAATTCGCCCCAATGGCGGCGGACTGTCGCGTGGGCTGATTGCAGAGCGGCGGCAGGTCCGTATGACTTGAAATCATGTCCACCCACGTCCTCCGACTCCTTTCCGCCAGTTTCGTCCTTCTCGCTGCCCATGCGACGGCTCAGGAAACTCCCGCCTCTCCCGATGGCGTGGCCATTGGTCACGGTCCGGCCCGCTATCGCGTGGACATGAAATGGGCCAAGGCCGATCCCTCGGTCGCTCCGGTGATCAATTCGCATGCGCTGGCTGAGGGGCGCGACGGGCGCATCTACCTCGTTACTGATCATCCGCAGAATGACTTCATCGTGTTCGAGAAAGACGGTCGCTACGTGCGGTCGATCAGCAAGGGGCTCGGAGGTGGACATGGACTGGAGATTTTCGAAAAGGACGGAGTGGAATACCTGCTGCACATCGACTGCGGCTGGCACTTTGCGGCGGAGGGATGGAATCCGAAGGCCGGTCAAGGACGCGTCACCCTGTTGACCACAGCGGGCGACGTGGTGCGGAAGTTTCCCACACCGCAGGAGCTCGGCATCAACGAAGGAAAATTCATGCCTTGTGACGCGGCTTACACGCCCAGTGGCACGCTGCTGATCGCGGACGGTTACGGATCGAACTTCATCTATGAGTTCACGCTGGAGGGAAAGCTCATCAAGAAATGGGGTGGACCCACGAAGGACGCCGCGAATCTCAGCAACGCGCACGGTATCTCCATCGATGCGACCGATCCGCGCGGTCCGCTCGTGTGGGTGCCATCACGCAGCCAGAGCCAGATCAAGGCCTTCACGCTCGACGGCGCCTATGTGGACACCATTGACCTGCCGGGCGCCTTCGCCGGTCAGCTCGTCTTTCGCGATGACAAGATCTACACTGCCGTCTGCTGGAGCAAAGAGAACGGCACTGGCAAGAAGCTCAACCAGTCCGGCTTCGTCCTCGTGCTCGACCGCAAAACCAAACGCGTCCTCAGCGCCCCCGGCGGCAGCCAACCCATCTACACCGACGGCAAGCTCCAGCCGATGCACCAAACCGAATCCGTCTTCAAACACTGCCACGATCTCTACGTGGACAGTGTCGGCGACATCTACGTCGGCGAATGGAACGCCGACCGCCGCTACCCGTGGAAGCTGAGTCTGGTGAAGTGAAGCGCGGAGCTGCTTCAGCAGCGTCTTGATGGTGTTGTTGCGGATGCTGATGGTTGTGAAGTCCGTCTTTTCGTTGAAGGCCATCTGTCTGCTGGGAAATTGCTTTTGAGGGTGGCGGGCCGGGTTGGCCCTGGACGCGGCGCGGGGACGGGGTGTGAGGGGGCTGAACTTCGTCTGCGGAAATTTCGCCTGAAAATACTTCATCGCATGATCACGCCAACCATCGCCCGCTGTGATCGATCCACCGAGGAAAACGATGCGCATTCGCGATCCCATCATGCAACTCGAAGTAATCGCGACCTTTCGGCAGCTTGCCCGGGTCATAGCATGTTTGAGCGGTGACCGTGAGTGTCGAAAGAGCGAGGAGAATAAGAGCGCGATGCATCTCCACGAGAATGCCGATTTGATTTGTCTTAACGTGCCTGGGAGATGGGATAGCCTTTCCAAAGCCATTCCAGCGCCTGTGGCAGAATCTGTGGCTTGGCATTGCCGACACCGTGTCCAGAGTTGAGGCAATACAGGTATTGATAGTGGTAGCCTTTCGCCTTCAAAACGGTGGCCATGGCGTTGTTCGCAGCCACCCAGTCGTGCATGTCATCGCGCATGACGTTGGGATTGAAATTGTCACGGTCGCCAACGGCCATCCAGATGCGTAGCGGCTTCACCGGGCTTTCGGGGATGAGCTTGTTGTGAAAACCCCAGGCACCGTCGGGCGTCTCGGGATTGAAGGGCCATTGTTGGTTCACAAACGTGCCGGAGAAGGTAAGCACGCGATGATACAACTCCGGATGATACCAGGCCATGATGAGTGCTGCCGAGCCACCGGAACTGTTGCCCATCGTTGCCCGACCCTCTGGATCTTTGGTGAGTTTGACGCTGCAGTTCTTCTCCACTTGTGGCAGCACTTCGTTCTCAATGAACTCGGCATACAGACCAGACATCGTGTCATACTCACGACCACGCTCATGCCCCTGAGCATCGCCACCACCGCTGGATATTGAGATGGCGATCATCGTCGGTACACGCTTCTGCGCGATGAGATTGTCGAGGATACGAGCGAGGTTCATGTCCGGCTTCCCCATGCCTGGGCCATCATGCGCAACGATGAACGGCGCGGCTCTGCCTGCGAAATACTGACTTGGCACGTAAACGGAGATGGTGCGCTTGTAGTCGATGGGGTGGGTCTCAACGATCAGGGTTTTCGGGTTGTTCGGATCGACGGTGCCGAAGACGTCGCGAGCGATGCCGGGATTGAAAAGTTTACAGTCCTTCGAGTCGATTTGGAACTGCTGTACCTTCCCCTGCGGCACGCCCTCGACGACTTTTGTCTCTGGAGCCGCCACATAGTCAGGGCCGACGAGAAAGTCACCTTCCGCATCCACCGGCGGATTCACGCCGGGCTTGCCATCGAGTCGGGTGAACTTCGGCGCACCCGGCGCATCAAACGGACGCGTGGGAGGCTGCGGGCGATCAGGCTTCTTCTGCGCAGGTGGCTGTTTGTCGGCACTGAATGCCGATGTGAGCAGGGTGAAGGCGGTGGCCAGTTGGAGAAGACGAAAAGAGATGCGAGGTTTCATAGGGTTGGGTGAATCGACAGGATGAAGTGTCAGCCGCTTCATTTAAGCCGACTGACATCCATTTCGTTCACGATACTCAGCAGATCGCTTTAAAACGTCGTCACAAACGTCACATCATCACATTGCGCTTTCATGAGCGGTGCTCCTTTGGCGAGACGCACGCTGAGTTGATGATCACCAGCAGGGATCGAAGTGGTGCTGCAGCCGTCTTTGAGTTCGAGAGGTTTGCCATCGAGCCAGGCGGCTTCGATGCCGGTGAGGATGAGTGGGTTGGCGGTGGGCCTGGCAGCGGTGAAGCTGGCAGTGGCGTAGGGTTTATCAGGTCGGTCTTCGGCACGGAGGTCGCCGCTGACGAGGGTCATGGCATAGGCGGCGGCTTCTTGAGCGGGTGGTTCTCCGGGCGGAGTCACGTGGAACTTCCACATGCGGGCGACGTTGAGTTTGCTGGCGTCGAAGGGACCAGGGCGGCCGATTTGACTGAGGAAGGCGAAGAGGTTGCGTTTGTCGTTCGGATTCAGGGCATCAATGAGACCTGGAGGCATGAGGCTGCCGATGTTTTCTTTTTTGACGAGATTCGCCTTGGCCAGCGGCAACTCGGCTCCGGGTCCGATTTTGATGATGATGTCCGTGGCGGTTTCACGCGAAGGAATTCCGCTCATGACGGTGCCGTCCTTCATGGTGAAGGCGAAGCCGTGGTAGCCTTCCTTCACTTTCGAAGCGGGCGTGAGCGTGCTTTCGATGAGGTAGTCGAGCGGGGCACTGGCGCCGATGCTGGAGAAGTCAGGACCGAAGTTTCCGCCAACTCCGCCGATGGCATGGCAGGCGGAGCAACCGATACGGCGATAAACGAGCTCTCCATCGGCGCTGTTACCGCCTTCAGGCACGGATTTCATGAGTGCTGCGATTTCACCGGCATAGTCACGTGGCGCGGCCTTGGCACCGACGAAGGGTTGCAGCGCGGTGACGAGCGCATTGCCTCCACGGCCCATTCCTTTGGCGATTTGCAGTGCATCAGCATACGCGGAGGGTGGCAAGTCTTTTGGCACAGCGCTGGCGAACTGATTGGCAAAGGGCGCGTGTTGGAAAAGTTGGCGCCAGAGTGCCTGTGCCTCGGGTTGTGAGGGTGTTTGCTTCAAAATGGACGGCAATGCAGCGAGTGCATCGGCTCGTCCGTGCATGGCCAGCGGGATGAGTGCTTCACGACGCACATCTGCTGGCTGATTTTCAGCAACGAGATTCTTGAGTGCCTTCACGGTTTCACCGCCGCCGATGAGGCGCAAAGCAGCAAGTGCTTCACCGCGTAAGGCGCCGTCTTTTTCAGATGCGGCGAACTCAGCGAGCGTGGCGATGACTTTTCCCTGCTGCCACTCACCCGCGAGGCGGATGGCAGCGAACTGCATGTCACGCGCAGTCGATTTCAAAAGCGGGGCGATGACGCTGAGGTCGCCCTGCGGACGAAGCCGACGTTGTTTCGCTGCCTCGGCCAATGCCCTTGCGGCGCGGAGGCGTGCAGCGGGCTGGAGCTTGCCTTCCTCGATGAAGGCGGTGTAAAGCGTGTTCACCTCGGCTTGGCCACCGGATTTGCCGATGAGTTCGATCCATGGGCCACTGCCTGCGGCGTCGAAGCCGCGTCCGGCAAAGAGGCGCTGCATATAGGGCGCGGCGATAACGGGGTCGGCCATGTCTGCGAGTGTGGTGAGCTGTTTTTCGCGACCTGCGATCTTCTCGGGATGTGCGGCGAGTTCTTCAAGCCATGGACGCGCGAGTTCGTTCACGGTGGTCCATGCAGCGAAATCTAGATAGCTGTCGCTGGCATCGGTGGGCATGTTTTTGAGGACTGCATCGGCACTTTCAAAAGTGCTGATGCGGCCAAGTGCTCGGAAAGCCTCAAGCCGGGTGCGCGGATTGCGCACCGCCTCCACCCACGGCGCAATGGCTTTGATGTCGGTGATGCCGCGATTGCCATAGGCCTTGCCGATCTCACGCAGTGCGACCTGCACGCTCGTGTCGTTCCATGGCTTGGCATTCAGAATAGCGACGAGGTGGGTGACATCAGCGCTGCGACCGCTGAGCAACCACGCTGCGTGACGACGAGTGACTTCATCTTTGACCCAAGTCGTGAGCGCCTTTTGCAAATCACCGAGTGACGTCTTTGCGAGTTCACGACGAGCTTGTTCAAACTCCCAGCGATTCGGCGATAGCAGCTTATTGAGCAACGCATCGACTGGCAGGCCTGCGACGGGCTCCCAGGCGATCGGTTTGCTGCCTTGAGGTGAGATGCGCCAGATACGGCCATGTTGCTTGTCGCGGCGTGGATCGCGGAAATCAACTTCGCCGTGATTGATGATCGGGTTGGTCCAATCCGCGACATACAAGCCGCCATCGGGCCCCATTTTGAGCGCGATGGGACGGAATGCCGCATCACTGGTGCGCACCACATCAGCCTGCGCCTGCGTGACGTAGCCGGATTTCACGTCGGCACCATCTTTCCGCTGCGACTGTGTGAGATCCGTGAAGCCAAAGCGCACGATGCGATGCGCACGGAAGTCGTTCGTGATCGCGCTGCCTTGCCATTCCGGGCCAAAGAGCGGGCTGTTGACGAGTTCGAGCCCGCAGAACTTCGGATACGATCCAGGGCTGATGCTGCTGATGAAACGACGTGCGCCTTCGCTCGGCGGCAGCACGGCACCAGGGAAACTCCAGCTCACACCATTGCCGTCAGCACCTGAGGTGAGGAAAGTTTGTCCATTCAGGTCTTCTTGCTGTCCCCAGCAGTTCACGAGGCCTTTTGAGTGCACTTCGAGTCGCTCGGTGTTCGGATCATAAGCGAAAGCCACTCCGCTGTTGGCACGCACGAGGCCCCAAGGCGTTTCAATGTGCGAGTGGATGTAAATCGTCTGCTGGAAGTAGAGACGACCATCAATACCCCAATGCAGACCGTGGATGATGTGATGCGTGTCTTCCGTGCCAAAGCCGCTGAGCACGATGCGGC
The DNA here is from genome assembly GCA_021733925.1 of Prosthecobacter sp. Lineage (GTDB taxonomy): Bacteria > Verrucomicrobiota > Verrucomicrobiia > Verrucomicrobiales > Verrucomicrobiaceae > Prosthecobacter. The sequence continues at coordinate 84,057 of JAIPJY010000017.1, forward strand.
GCTCGCTAAGCAGACCATCAGCACCCGGCTTGCTGAGCTGAAGCAACTCGGTGCTCGCTCCAACAAAGCAACCCCCATGATTGTCTGGCGCGACACCCGCAGGGATGAGCAGCTTGTCCGCGACGATGCGCGAGACATCAGCCACGCCATCGCGATTCGTGTCCTCGAGCAAAATAATGCAATCATTGCCGGTGGATGGGCCAAACTTGGCGCTGTTGCCTTCCATCTGCGCACCGAGGTCATCCGGGTTCACCTGCGGGTAAGTGTTCGACGTAGCGACCCACAACCGGCCGGAGGTATCCCAGTTCATGCCGACCGGCTTTTCCAGAAGCGGGTTCTCAGCGAAAAGCATCATCGCGAGGCCATTGTCGAGAGTGAACTCAGGCTTGGGCAACGAAGCCAGCACCGGCAGCTTCGTCGTGCTCGCAGGCTCGGGTGGCAGCGTGCTCGGCTTGCCTGCGGCGATGCCGATGACGTTGGCCTCGGCCTTTTCCACGAGTGGATCGAACTTCGGAATCTCCACCGCATTGCGACCCTGCTCACGTTTGCGGAAGCCAAAGATATAAGTGTAGTTCGCCGGACGGCTGCGATGGAAGAAGAGCGAGTTCTTGAGCAGGATCGCCTCACGCAACGTGCGCTGCTCAGGTGACTCCGTGTCCCACTTTGCCGAATCCGTCCTCCAGCCGAGTTGGGCCGCAAAACTCTCGCTCAATGCCTGCAAACCACGCGGATTGAGGTGAATGCCGTTATCCGTGCCATGCGCTAATTCAATGCCCGCCGACTTCTGCCACTCACCACGCACAAAGGGCGACTGCTTCTCTGCAGCGAGCTGCTTCAGCACCTTTTCATACTCCACCAGCAACGCATTGTGCTCCGTAGGATCAGGCAAGCCGGGACGTGATGCACGCATGTCCTCATGCTTGATCGGCCCCACGAAAACGAAGCGCACTTTGCCCTCTGGACTCGCCGCTGTGATCAAATCCATCAGCGCGAGCAATTCCGTGCGGAACTTCGCCGGGCTATGATCCAAGCCATAACGCACGGGGTCGGGATTGAGCACGGGATCATTCTTCCGATACGTTAAGTCATCCAGACTCGCCGCCATGCCATAGCCCAGGATCGCCACCGTCGGCTTTACCACCGCGAGTTGCTCCTTCAGAGCGTCCACACCCTTGTCCACGGGATCAAAACTCGCCCGAGAAGCTCCCAGCGGGCTATCACCGCTGTAACCCAGATTTCGCACGGCAAAACTCCTCCCTGCAAACTCACGTCGCATCTTCGACTCGATGTAGCCGTAGTTGTTCTCACGCTCGATCAGCACATCACCGATCAGCAACACTCGGTCTCCATCATTGATTTCAAGTTTGCGTTCAGCAGCGCCTGCGATGGAGGCGAGGAAGAGGAGAGTGAGAATATGTCGAAGCATGGTGGTTGGGAAAATGGAATGGCGAAACAAACGCTGCCATGAGAGAGGTTTGGCAGCAAAATTTGTGTCGCATCCGGCAATTTATCCAAAAGCCAGATCACTGCGTCAAAGAAGCGATCTCTACATCGCTGAGCACGCGATCCCAAAGTGCAAACTCGTCCATGGCACTGCTTAGATGAAGAATGGCGACGCAGCCTTGGTTGCGACGGTCATTCCAATTGCCGAGCTCCGCGATGCCGATCTTGAGTAGTGTGATATCCTTGAGTCTGGAGGGCGTCAGCAAGACACCGTTCGCGTAATGTAGGGCTTCTTGAGTGAACGGATCTAAGACAATGGCAAGATGCGTCCATTGGCTGAAGCGCTCAGGAGTGAAAAACACAGGCGTATCGTTGTCTGTATGTCTCAAGTTACCCTTACCGGCGATTCCGAGGCGCACCCTGCCCTAGGGCGTGTTTAGCTACCCCGTGGCGCAGGTGATGGGTGCCCCATTCGGAGCGGGTAATATGGTGTGCGTCACCGCCGACCTTACACATGGATTCGAGCTCGAACTTCGATTTGGTGGGATGACCTGTAGCCTCACGCGAGGAGCGACTTCACCACTTCGCCTTCGACATCGGTGAGGCGGAAGTCGCGGCCGGCGTAGCGGTAGGTGAGGGTTTCGTGGTTGAAGCCGAGCAGGTGCATGATGGTGGCGTGGAGGTCGTGGACGTGGACTTTTCCTTCGGCGACGCTGAGGCCGATGTCGTCGGTGGCTCCGTGCACATGGCCGCCTTTGACACCGCCGCCGGCCATCCAGATGCTGAACCCGTCGTTGTGGTGATCGCGGCCCACTTTGGGAGTGAGGGGCATCTGCGCGGTCGGGGTGCGGCCGAATTCCCCCCCCCAGATGACGAGGGTGTCTTCCAGCATCCCACGATCTTTGAGGTCCTGGAGGAGCGCGGCGATGGGCTTGTCGCATTCGGTGGCGAGGCGCTGATGGGCTTCTTCGATGCTGTTGTGGCTGTCCCAGGGCTGGCCGGCGCCGTGCCAGACCTGCACATAGCGCACGCCGCGCTCGGCGAGGCGGCGCGCCATGAGCATCTGGCGACCCTGCAGGGTGTCGCCATACATGTCGCGGATGGATTGCGGCTCCTGCGTGACATCAAAGGCATCGGTGGCTTCGGTCTGCATGCGGAAGCCGAGTTCGAGGGACTGGATCCGCGATTCCAGTTGAGGATCGCCAGCGCGGGGCTTGCGGTGGAGTTCATTGAGCTGCTGCACGTAGCCGAGCTGGCGGCGTTGCTGGCCGGGCAGGATGGCGGTGTTGCGCAGATTGGAAATGAGGTGGTCGGACTGCGTTTCCTTGGTGTCGATGTGGACGCCCTGGTAGATGCCCGGCAGGAAGGCGCTGCGCCAGTTTGAGCTCTGGGCCACGGGCAGTCCACCGGGACACATGACGACGAAACCGGGCAGGCTCTGGTTTTCCGTGCCGAGGCCGTAGAGCGTCCACGAGCCGACACTGGGGCGCGGCAGTGTCAGATTGCCGGTGTTCATCATCATGAGCGCGGACTCGTGGTTGGGGACGTCGCTGAACATGGAGCGCACGACGCAGAGATCGTCGGCGTGTTTGGCGACATGGGGGAAGAGCTCGCTGATCTCGATGCCGCTCTGGCCGTGCTTGCTGAACTTGAATTTCGAGCCGAGGGCCGCGCCGCTGAGGCGTTTGTCCTTGCTCAAATCTTTGCTGATGGGCAGCGATTTGCCGTGGAGTGCATTGAGCTTCGGCTTCGGATCAAACGTGTCCATCTGCGAAGGTCCACCGTTCATGAAGAGATGGATGACACGCTTTGCCTTGCCGCTGAACTGCGGCTGACGAACCGCGAGCGGCGAAAGGTTCGCGGCATTGGCCTGGGTGAGGCCCATGTCATTGAGCAGGCCCGCGAGTGCGAGGCTGCCGATGCCGAATCCCGCACGGCTGAGGGCTTCGCGGCGGGTGAGAAAAGTACTGTCTGGATTCATAAGGTCAAAAGAAGGATGTTTTCAGTCGATGAACATGAACTCGTTCGTGATAATGAGGGCCTGGGCCATCTGCTCCAAAGGGCTGAGTTTCGGCGGCGGCGGGGCTTTGAAATCAGCCTGGGAGTCCCAGACGGTTTGCATGCCTTTCGGTGCTTTCTCCGGCATCACGAGCAGCCGGATGGTCGGCACCCAGCGAAAGCCGTCGGAGTTGGTGTTATCGCGGCAGTCCACGGTGAAGTCCAGGATCTCGCCGGCTTTGACGCTCACTTTTGGCAGGGAGGTTCGAGCGGAAATGCCGTTGGAACGATCCACGATCCATTCCCCCATCGGGCCGGAGCGGGATGAGATGACGCGGGCGCGGATGCCATCGCCAGCCACTCTTGATCCGATGGAAATCTCGCCTTCGATGCCATACTCCCCGCTGACAGGAGCGATCCAGCGACGGATCGCCGCTTTTTCGAGTCCCGCCCCCGGGTGGCCTCCGCTGGCGGTCACACTGACGAAGCCGTGCTCGGGATCTGGAAACACGCGGGCTCCCTGGTAGCGCTTGGTGGGTGCATCGTAGTAGGGCAGCGGTGAAAAGGCACGGCTGCGTGGCACAGCGGGATCGGCGCTGCCATAGCCCTGCTGCCATGAGCCCTGGGGCGTTTTGCTTTCCGGGGTCGTTGCATCGCTGAGAAGGCTCCGGGCCAGCGCCTCCTCTTCGGGAAGTGGGACGCGCTGATACACCCGGCGATAGAGCTCCCGCGCCGCCGTCGTGGCCCTGTCCCCGGGAGTTTTGGCGGCTGCTTTCTCCGCATCTGCCGCCAGCTTGCGCGCCTGAGCGATGATGAAGCCGTCATTGAGAGCGAAGAGCGCCTGCTGCGGCACGAGGGTCTCAGTGCGCTGGGTGTTGGAAATGTCCGGCGAGGGGAAATCAAAGGTCGTGAACAGCGGATCGATGTTTGTGCGATCGACGAAGCCATAGAGGGTGCGCCGTCCGGTGAAGGGTGCGGTGGAGAGGTTCACGGCGCGTCCACCAAGGGTGGGGTCCAGCAGGCCACTGGTGGCGAGCATGGCATCGCGCATGGCTTCAAAGTCGAGGCGTCGGCGGTTGGCGCGCCAGAGGAGCGTGTTGTCCGTGTCCACCATGGCCGCATCCGGGCGGTTGGTGCTGGTCTGCTGGTAGGTGGCGCTCAAGACAATGTCGCGCACGATTTGTTTGGTGGAGCCGTTGCGCTGAATGAAGGCGGAGGCCAGCCAGTCGAGCAGCTGCGGATTGCTCGGCGGCTCTGACTGCAAACCGAAGTCGCCGGTGGTTTTCACCAGCGCTTGGCCGAGGAGATGACGCCACATTTGATTCGCCCAGACACGCGGGGTCAGTGGATTCGTCGGGCTGCTGATGCGTTCGGCCAGTTCGCGGCGGCCGCTCTGCGCTTCGGGAAAGGGTGTCTTCTTGGGATCCAGCACTTCGAGGAATCGGCGGTCCACGGCATCTCCGCGCCGTGCGGGATCTCCACGGATGAAGATCACCGGCTTGTTCATCTTGGGCTTGTCGATCATCACCATGGCACGAACCGGTGCACCGGGGTGCGTTGCTTCCACCTCCGCGACGACCGGATCGAGTTTGGCGTAGTCTTTGCGGGATTCCACGGAAGGGCGGGCCACCCGCTCAACCTCCGCCGCTTGCAGGTCGAGCAGGCTGTCTTTTTTCAGGAAGGCGTCGAGCAGGGGCTTGCCAGCATCCTTGGGCAGCTTGGCTGCTGCGGCCAGGACCGAGCCGTAGGCACGCACGAGAGCAGCCAGAGTGTCGGGTTTCTTCTCATGGAGGACTTTGAGCACCAGCGGATGAATCTGCGGCTTTGATTCTGGAGTCAGCAGGGTCTTGATGAGCGCGGCCTGCTGGGCGGCAGGAGCGGCGGCGGCTTTCGCGAGAGGGCCGAGCACGGCGTCTTCGAGGACGCCCGGCAACTTCGTGAAGGACTTCCACTGGCGATCCAGGGGATCGAGGGCGGTCTCCGAAAGCTTGGTGTCGCTGATGACTTTGCTCATCACTTGTTTGTCGAACTCCAACCGGCTGAGCGCATCGAAATAAACCTCCGGCTTGGCTTTGATGTCGGTGATTGCCTTGGTGCGCAGACTTGCGGTGAGATCGGTAACGGCGCGCACGGCCTTGGCCTTTTTGGTCTCGTAGTCGGCGCGGACTTTGGGATCGACCTTCACGGAGGCGAGGGTGATTTCAGGCAGGGTGTCGGGGATCTCGGAGCTGTGGAAGACGCCTTGCAGCGCGTAGAAATCGGCCGTGGGGATGGGGTCGAATTTGTGATCGTGACAGCGGGCGCAGACGACGGTGAGGCCCATGAGGCCACGGGTGACCACATCGATGCGGTCATTGACCTGCTCCTCGGTGCGGCGCAGGAAGCGCGGGCCCACCGTGAGAAAGCCGAGTGCGGCGAGCGCGGGATTATCCTGCTTGAGGCTGAGCAGATCGGCGGCGATCTGCTCGCGAATGAACTGCGCGTAGGGTTTGTCGGTGTTGAAGGCTCCGATGACGTAGTCGCGGTAGGTCCAGGCGTAGGGGTAGCGGAGATCCGCCACGGGGAAGAAATCCTGGGTGTCGGCGTAGCGGGCGATGTCCAGCCAGTAGCGGCCCCAGCGCTCGCCGAAATGGGGCGAGGCGAGGAGTTCATCGACCTTGGCTGCGATGGCCGCATCGGCATTGGTGGCGAAAGCGGCGACAAACTTGTTCATCTCGGCATCGCTCGGCGGCAGGCCGGTGAGATCGAAATGGAGGCGTTTCAAAAGGGTCGCGGCATCGGCGCGCGGGGAGGCGCTCAGGCCCTTGGCTTTGCGCCGGGCCTCGACGAGTGAATCAATCGTCGCGGGGCCGTGCTGCAGGGATTCGGCACTCGCTTTGACCAGCGGCTGAAACGCCCAGTGGGTGGCGGCTTTTTTGAAAAAGAGCGGCTGATTGCCGAGGACTTTTTCACCGGGCTCCAGCCCTTTGCTGGGCCACTGGGCGCCCTGATCGATCCAGGCGCGCAAGACGGCCACGGTGGCGTCCGGCAGCGGCGCTTTCTTCGGCGGCATCTCCATGTCCGGCTCCAGGTGCGCGGTGAACAGGATCAGCGGACTTTCCGCGCTCTTGCCCGGAATGATGGCGGGGCCATAACCGCTGCCGCCCATGAGCGCCATCTCGCGGGAATCGAGCCTGAGGCCGCCCTTCTGCTTGTCCGGCCCGTGGCACGAGATGCAGTGCTCCACGAGCACGGGATGGATGTCGCCAAAGTATTTCACCGGCCGCTTCACCGGCTCCGGCAGATCCGAGACATCCCCACCCGCCCGCTTCATGGCCGCCGCAGCCGCTGGAGACGCGATGCTGCTGAGGACGAGAAGGCAGAGACATGGGAGATGGAGAAAGCGGAGGCGGAGGGTCATGTAGGCGGCGGTCTTTTTTGGGCCTGCGTCTTTGGAAGTCAAGGCGGAGGCGGAAGGGGGAGGATGAGGAAGAGGATGGCCTACGGAGCCGAACGAAGTGAGACAGACGACTGAAGGGAGCCCGGAGGGTGAGTGAAACGAATCAATGCACGGAAGAAACGGAAGGGGGAAAAGAGGAGGAGATGGGAATGGGGAATGAGGAGCGAAGCGGGTCGGAGACCGCTGTAAGGCAAAGAGGGGATCGCAGGGAGCCCGGGGGATGGGGCGATGCGAGCCGATGATGAGTGGACGAGGTAGTCTACGAAGCCGACCAGGAGCATCTTGAGATAAACCACGGGGTGGATGGCGATTCTGATGACGATTCTTGACTTGGCGTTGTCCAAAGATGGACTGGGGTGGCGTTTGTGCCATCTCAGGAGTTTACAGGAATGTTAGCCGCAGTATCTAGGGATGAATGAGAATCCAACCAAATGTGCCCAACCGAGGAACCGATGGCGAACAAAAACGCAGCGGTGACAGCCCGCTCAACGAGCCCGCATGAGTCACCATGTAATTGAGTTTTGCGCTGGTGGCGGCGGTCAAGCGCTGGGTCTTGAGATGGCCGGTTTCGAATGTGAAGCCGCAGTCGAAATCAATGCCCATTGCTGCACCACGCTTAGAGCGAACCGCCCTTGGTGGGACGTCCGAAACGACGACATGCGGAATGTTGACGCCGCCCGATGGAAAGGAGTTGATCTGCTTGCCGCAGGAGTGCCCTGCCCTCCCTTCTCGGTGGCGGGCAAACAGCTCGGCAGCGACGATGAGCGCGACATGTTTCCCGAAGCATTACGGTTAATCAAAGAATGCAGTCCTTCAGCCGTGTTGTTGGAAAACGTTCCAGGATTTGCATCGAGCAAGTTTGCTGACTACCGGCAAAAACTGCTTAGACAGCTGGAAAAGCTTGGCTATGAGGCGGATTGGAAAGTGGTTCAGGCGGCAGATTTTGGTGTTCCTCAATTGCGCCCGCGCTTTTTGCTAATCGGTCTGCGCCCCGAAAACTTCGATTATTTTAAATGGCCCGAGGCGCTGCCGAGAAATGCAACCGTGGGTCCGACATTGCTAGATCTGATGAGTGCCAATGGCTGGGCTGGCGCGGAAGAATGGGCCAATAAAGCAAACCGTATCGCCCCGACTGTGGTTGGCGGATCTACGAAGCATGGCGGCCCCGATCTGGGCCCTTCACGCGCCAAAGCACAATGGAGAGAACTGCACGTGGATGCTCTGGGCATTGCAGATAATCCGCCCGCGCCAGATTTTGACGCCAATGGACTTCCAAGACTGACAGTTCGCATGGTAGCGCGCATCCAAAGCTTTCCTGATGAATGGCAATTCAGCGGTAAGAAGACCGCCGCATATCGTCAGATTGGGAATGCATTCCCTCCTCTGGTTGCCAAAGCAGTGGGCGATTCAATTCGTGCTGCACTTCACAAAAAGAAGGTGAGACCAAGCGAGGGAATCGAGCAGATGCGACTTCTGGAAGAACCAACCGCCTATTACACGACCAATCGCACATCAAAAGGACATCCGTTCATGTAGCCAGGTATACATGCCGCCGACCTATTCGTCTGCTTCGTCAGCCTTGTTTTTCACTTCGCGGTCTTTTTCATACTGGCGAATCCACCGTGTAGGATCTTCAGGCCATGCTGTGAACTTGTTCAACTGGTAGAATGAGATGTGACGGCCATTGCTTTGCTTTTCGCGGGATGTCGAAATTTCCCAGCCCAGATACCGAAGTTCCCGTGTTCTCTTCTTCCAATCGTCTTGATTGGCCACAAAGTCGATCAGCCGGGAGGACACAGGTTTTCTAAAATTGAGTTTTAGCAGTTCGCCTATTCGCACATGAACAGAGGTGAAAGCCATCACGGTCTTTATGTGCTCATCCTGGGATGCAAACAGGTTCTTTTTGCCGTGATTGCACTCAACACATAGCGCCCAAAGGTTTTCCCGCTCATTGGAGCCGCCCCACGATTGTGGTATTTTGTGATCTACCTGCAATTTCACCCCATCTTCATCAATTGTCTTTCCACACATCTGGCAACGCCCCCTGGAAGCATGCAGCACTTCAGCCTTCACCCTGCCATTTAATTCTGAAGCATTTGGATCGTCCTGACGCTTCGCTCCCAGCTTATAGCGCGGATTGGCACCATTCGGGACGGTGATGAGTTCATACCACTTTCGAATGTCTCTCTTCCGCCGGTCCAGATGTGTTTGTTGATCAGCAGGGATCTGCAGTTTTTCACGAATCTCGCCCGAGGTGAGTCCTTCAGGGTGCTTGCGCAGCAAATCGATGATTAGCGCCACCACGCCAGTAGGCTCCTTCATGCTCGCTTGGCCTTTCTCGCGGTGGCTTTTGCTTTGAGGGCTACTTCGGCCAGTGCAATGAGCTTTGAAAGAGGCAGCTCCAGTGCCGCGCTGATAGCCTGTGCGATGTCCACCGAACAATTGCGCTCCGCCCGTTCCACCATGCCAACGTAGGTGGGGTGAATTCCTGCGAATTCAGCCACTTGCTCCTGCGTCAGGCCCAATTCGATACGCCGCGCACGAATCACCGCGCCGAACGAACTCGATAAGGAAGGATTTGCCATAGGCTCATCTTCACCCAACAGGCGAATGCGATTCCACAGACAATAGTCTGTCCAGACAATGCCCGCCAGTTCGTAGAATAGCCCGATTCACATCCTTGATTTTCAAGGGAGGGAGGCTGCCATCAATGGCGTATGAAGCCCCCGCATCTGATCCAGCTCACCCATGGGTTTGATCTCCCGTAAAGGGACGTTCTGGCGTGCATGAGCTCCTGGGCCGCAGCAAGCCAAGACCTGCTCACGCGCCGATTTCCTCCGGCTCCGTCCTCAGAGAGCTACCCCCACATCACGCCAAAATCTCGTTGATCACCCGTCCTCCCAGATCCGTCAGCCGGTAGTCGCGGCCGTTGTGGCGGTAGGTGAGTTTTTCGTGATCGAGGCCGAGGAGGTGGAGGAGGGTGGCGTGGAGGTCGTTGACGTGGACTTTGTTTTCGACGGCTTTGTAGCCGAATTCGTCGGTGGCGCCGTGGTGGACGCCGGCTTTGATGCCGCCGCCGGCCATCCAGATGGTGAAGCCTTTGGGGTTGTGATCGCGGCCGACGCTGCCCTGGGAGTCGGAGGTGCGGCCGAATTCGCCGCCCCAGATGACGAGGGTTTCATCGAGGAGGCCACGTCCGGCGAGATCGGCGAGGAGCGCGGCGGCGGGTTGATCGGTGGCGGCACCGCAGGAGCGATGATTGGTTTCGATGTTGTTGTGGCCGTCCCAGGGGACGTCGTCCACGGCGCCGTCGCCACCGGCGTTTTTGCCGGCGAAGATCTGCACGAAGCGGACGCCGCGCTCGACCAGACGTCGCGCGGTGAGGCACTGGCGGGCGAAGACTTCGCAGGTCTTGTTGTCGAGGCCGTAGAGCTTCTTGGTGGCATCGCTTTCGTGGGTGAGATCGAGCGCCTCGGGGGCGTCGGTCTGCATGCGGTAGGCGAGTTCGAAGGAGTTGATGCGCGCGGCGAGATCGGTCTGCGGGGCGCGGAGCTGCGCGTGCTGCTGGTTCATCTCCTTGATGAGATCGAGCGAGGAACGCTGCTGCGCGGCGCTCTCCATGGTGGAGCGTGAGAGGTTGTCGATGACGCCGTTGCGGCGGGCATCGAGGGTGAGGGCTTGGTAGGATTTGGGCAGGAATCCGGCGGACCAGATCTGATCGTCGCCACGGGGGCGGCGCTCGTGCATGACGACGAAGGATGGGAGGTTTTGATTCTCGGTACCGAGGCCGTAGGTGAGCCAGGCTCCGGCGCTGGGGCGGCCGGGCTGGCTGTCTCCGCACATGAGCTCCATGGAGGCGGGGGCGTGGTTGTTGGCCTTCAGGTGCATGGAGTGGATGAAGGCCATCTTGTCCACATGCTGGGAGAGATGTGGGAAGATACCCGAAACCCATGAGCCGGACTCACCGTGCTGTTTCCAGTCGAAGGGCGACTTTAATATTTTGCCGCTGGTGGTGAAGAAGCCGGTCTTGGAATCGCTGCCCGGCAGGGGCTCACCGTTGCGCTTTTGCAGCTCGGGCTTGTAGTCCCAGGTGTCCACCTGCGAGGGCGCGCCGGTCATGAAGAGCCAGATAACGGATTTGACCTTGGGCGCGAACAACGAGGGCCGCAGCGCCATCGGATTGAGCGGGGCAGGGGCTCCTTTGGCCTGCTGCTCTGCCAGCATGGAAGCCAGCGCGACGGAGCCGAAGCCCAGGCTGCTCTGCTGCAGGAAGCGACGACGCGAAGGCAGGAGCGAGGCGTTGGAGGTGAGGTCGTTGAACATGGGCGTGGGGAAGGGGAGGTCGTGGTTTCCGGGCTAGTCCACGTAGATGAATTCATTCAAACACAGCAGCGCATGGCAGAACTCGCGCTGCGCCTGCCTTGCCGAATCGGGCTTGCTGCCAAGGAGTTGAGTCTGCTGCTCAATGAAGGCCAGCATGCGCTGCGTCTCATGCGGCTCAGGGAGGCGGCAGAGGGCGAACTCGTAGGCCTTGCTGATGACGGCTTCGGTGCTGGAGGGTTTGGTGGCGTGGATGCGATTGAGCAGCTGCGCGGCGAGATCATGCACGAAGGGTGAATTCATGACGGCGAGCGCCTGGGTGGGCACTGTGGTGTTGCCGCGGTCACCGATGCTTTGATTGGGCTCAGGCGCATCAAACATGGTCATGAAGGGCACCAGCTCACTGCGCTTCACGCGGAGATAGACGCTGCGGCGGCTGCTCTCGTTGCTGGTCTCAGACGGGCCGTACATCTTCACGTCCAGTTTGCCGCCGAGCTGCAGCAGGGTGTCGCGAATGGCCTCAGCCTCCAGCCGCCGCGCCGGGCGCTGCGCCCACAGGTGGTTTTCGGGGTCAGTCTGCAAACTGGCGGGATTCACCTCGCCCGACTGGGTGTACACGGAACTGAGCACGATGAGGCGGTGGATGGGCTTGAGCCGCCAGCCGTTCTTGACGAGCTCTGAGGCGAGATAGTCGAGCAGTTCGGGATGCGTGGGCTTCTCTCCCTGCGTGCCGAAGTCATTGCTGGTAGGCACGATGCCACGGCCAAAATGCTGACGCCACAGGCGGTTCACGATTACGCGTGCGAGCAGCGGGCCGCCGCCCGCCTGCGCATCCGTCATCCAGTTGGCCAATGAAAGCCGCGGATGCACCGCAGTCTTGTTTTCCTCGGGTGGCGGCACCCATTTCTTTTCGGCATCGCCGGAGCGCATGAGGACCTGGATGAAATTGGGACTGGCCTTGCCTTCCTTGCGGTCCACCTCGCCACGGCGCAGGAAGAACACATCCTGCCCGCCAGCCTTCGTGGTATACACTTCCGTCAGCACGGGCTGCGGGCGTTTGCGCTCGTGCTCGGTGACGGCGGCGGTGAGCTGCTGCGCGCGTTCGTCAAAGCGGCTGAACCAGCGCGTCACGTTGGCGGGGGCTGCTTTGGCATCGCTCAGCACGCGGAGTTCGCGCAGATTCTGCATGTCTTCCGCATCGGCGATCTTCGCCAGTTCACTGCCATTATTGAACGCGAGGCGGATGCGGCCGAGACCGAAGAAATTGGTGAAGCGCAGCTGGATTTCGAAGGCTGTGCCGCCGTCAAAGCCCACGGCTTCGCCATCGATGGCATACACCGCCGCGTGGTCCTTGCCCATCTGCGGTGCCACACCCCAGCCGGTGCCCGGATTGGCATCGATGGTTTTGGCGAATTCGTAGCCCTTTTGTTCAAAGCTGACCTGCGCGGCCTTGAGCTTGAGGGTCACGGCCTTGGCCTTGTTCTTCGCATCCATCGGCTTCGCGATGATCTTCACATCGCCGAGCACAAAGTTGCCGTTGTCAGACAAACCGGGGCCTTTGGAGGGCAGCGTGGGATCGCTCAGCGCATCGAGCCGGAAGGCGCGCACGCCTTTTTGATGGGTGACGACTTTGATCGTGTAAATGTCATCCTTCACCTTGTTGCCGGTGTAGATGACGTGGCCGTCGCGATCACTCATGAGGCGTGCGCTTTGAGCGGTGGCGGACTGGACGTCAAAGACCTGCCATGGCGCAGTGGACTGCAGCTTGGGCAGTTGATCGCGCTGCCATGCCTCGTAGCGCTTGGGCAGTTCCTCGGCCTCAAACTTCTTCAGCGCGGCTTGCAGCGGCGCGCCGGCTTGATTGTGCACCGCGAGCTTCTTCTGCGTTTCCGCGAAGGAGAGGTCGATCTGGCTCGGTGAATGCACCGTGGTCGCCAGTGCGGCGGCGATGCCATAGTAGTCGCGCTGCGGCAGCGGGTCGAACTTGTGATCGTGGCAGCGCATGCAGGCCATCGTGAGACCGAGGAAACCGCTGCCGATGGTGGAGACCATGTCATCGAGCTGATCGTAGCGAATCTTCTCCACCGTCTTCGCCGTGATCTGCCCTGGATACGGACCTGCCACGAGAAAGCCCGTGGCGCTGGCTCCGTCATACTGGCCGGGCTTGATCTGATCTCCCGCGAGCTGCATGCGCACAAATTCATCGTACGGCATGTCGTTGTTCATCGCCTTGATGACCCAGTCGCGGTAATGGAAGGCGCCGGGACGGAAGCCATCGAACTCATAGCCGCCGCTCTCCGCAAAGCGCACCACATCCAGCCAGTGCCGCGCCCAGCGCTCGCCATACTTCGGGCTCTCCAGCAGCCGGTCGATGAGCTTGGCATAAGCGTCCGCGCTGTTGTCATTCAAGAATGCGGCGCGCTCTTCCGGTGTGGGAGCCAGACCGGTGAGGTCAAAGGTCACACGACGCAGCAGCTTCTCCTTGCTGGCGATCTTGCTGGGCGTGAGGCCTGCGGCTTCCTGCTTGGCGAGGATGAAAAAATCGGCCGGCGTGCGCACCCACGCCGCATTCTTCACCGCAGGCAGTCCGGGCTGGGTCAGCGGCTTGAAGGCCCACCAGTCTTTCCCCGCTTCCACATCAATCGTCCGCTTCGTCTTCACCACCGGTGCCGCCGCCACACGCGGATCCGGTGCTCCCATCTCGATCCACTTCGTGAGATCCGCGATCACACTCTCCGGCAGCTTGCCTTTCGGGGGCATTTCCCCGTCCTTGATCTCGTGGCGGATCGCTTTGATCAGCAGGCTGTCCGAAGATTTGCCTGGGATCAGTGCGGGCCCGGTTTCACCACCGCTCATGAGGCCCTGCTGGCTGTCCACCAGCAGCCCCGCCTTCAGCTTGCCCTTCTCCTGCGCCTGCTCCGAATGGCAGCCATAGCAATGCTCCGCCAGCACCGGGCGGATCTTCGATTCAAAGAACGCTATCTGCTCCGCCGGCAAGTCTGCGGCCGCCGCCCACGAACATGAGGCCACGGCCGCAAAGATGATGAAAGCAGAAAGGAAGTGAGCGCGAGTCGCGACGGTCATGGTGGGGATGGATGCAGGCAGGATAAACTACGCACCAGCAGCAAGCGGTTATTCGAGAGACTGACATTCTTTGGGGGGGGACACCTCACGCACATACTCGGCTCGACAGCGAGCCGACCGCGAGATGAGTTTCGTGAGTTCACGTCACCGCAAATGATGAATCTTCTCCGTGGTATGATTGGAAAAGCAGCGTGCTAGCGTACTGAGACTCTGGACCTGCAAACTCCCCTTCCTCCGCACGCCTGGTAACCCCCATCCAGGATGACGCGAGGCGCCCCGCTCATGACCCGCACCCTTTCATTTTTACCGCAGAGTCTTCTTTCCTCCGCAGGGGCTGTGCTGCTGGTGCTCGGAGGTGTCTGGATGATCCAGGCGGCCAGCGGGCAGGAGATGGCGGTCTCTTTGGAAATGGCGAGAGAACAAGGGCGCGCTAAATCCAGATTCTTGAAGGACACCCCGGAAATCGCGCACGCCTCTGACGTCATTCCAAAGGCGAACGTGGCCGTGTTTCAGAAGTCGGTGGGGCCGCTGCTGAAGAAGAGCTGTGTCGGGTGCCATGGTCCTGAAAAGGCCAAGGGGCGGCTGCGCATCGATCAGCTGAATCCGGACCTGCTGCACGGGCCGGATGCGGAGCGGTGGCGTGAGGTCTTCAATGCGCTGAGCAAATCCGAGATGCCCCCGGAAGATGAACCGGACTACGCGCTCGCGGCGGCGGATCGCGGCAGCATGGTGGACTGGCTCAGCGCGGAGCTGAATGCGGCGTCGGTCGTTCTTCGCAGCAGCCAGGAGCATTCATCCTTCCGCCGCCTGACGAATTACGAATACAACTACGCACTGCAGGACATCCTGGGGCTGCCCTTTCCTCTCGTGGACAAGCTGCCACCGGAAACGACCTCTGCGGACGGTTTCAACAACAGCTCCGAACTGCTGCGGATGTCCGCCATGCAGTTTGACACCTATCGTGAGCTCGGGCTGAAGGCTCTCAAACGCGCCACGGTGAGCGGTGCGCGTCCGCCAGCCATCACCTACATCATCTCGATGCAGGAAGAGATGGACAAGGCGGCGGCCAAGGAAGCGAAGGAGGAACTCGAAAAGGCAAAGGCTGCGAAGAGACCTGACAGAAAAAGGAATCCTCAACGATCCAAGAATCAGCCGCAGCTGGTTCAGCGGGCAACCGGCGAGCGCATTGACTTTGCTGAAGGCGAAGAACTGCCCCGGGATGGGGCTGTTGTTGGAAAAACCCCGCCCCTGTCTCCGGTGGTGCTGGAGCTTCCCAGGGGCCGCGAGTTGAAGCTGGACCTCGACCGCTTCCTTCCTGACGAAGGCACCCTGCGCGTGCGCATTCGCGCCGGGCGCTCGAGCATGAACCCAGACGAGTATGCCAGCCTGCGCCTCATCTTCAGCGCACACACCAGCAACAACGCCAACTTCTCACAGGTCGTCAGCGCGCACGACATCCCGGTGACGGCCCCTGCCGACAAACCCCAGCTCATTGAATTCGACATCCCTCTGGGCGATATCCAGCGCAATCCGTTCCGGCATCTCGCCACCACGTTTCCACGGCGGAATGAGTTCCTGCACATTCAGAATGTCTCGAATGCAGGCGGCGGGGAGGAGGCTCTGCGTGTGGTGATGGATCACATCGAAATCAGCGCGCCATTTTATGAGCAGTGGCCGCCGCAGACCCACGCCGCCATCTTCTTTGCGAGCAAGAACAAGGGCGACGAGCAGGCCTATGGCCGCGAGGTGTTGACTCGATTTCTGAAACGTGTGTGGAGACGCCCGGTAACCGCAGGAGAAGTCGATCCGTTCATGGCTTTGTTTGCAAAGTATCGTCCCGGTTTCCCGACCTTTGAAGAGGCCATGGTGGAGGTGCTGGCCACCGCGCTGTCCACCCCGGAGTTTCTCTACCTGACGCAGCGAGTGGCGAACGCCAAGACGAAATCTCCGGCGCAGATCAGCGCGCTGGAGCTGGCCAGCCGCCTCTCCGTGTTTTTGTGGTCGAGCATCCCGGATGATGAGCTGCTGCAACTCGCCGACCAAGGAAAACTCCGCGAGTCAAAGGTCCTGACCGCGCAGGTGAAGCGCATGCTCGCAGACCCGCGTGCACAAAGGTTCTCGCAGAACTTCGTTGAGCAATGGTTGGGCTTGGAAAGGATGAGCAGCGTCACTCATGTGACGGACAACGCCTTGAAAGCCGCGATGCAGGAAGAGCCCCGGGCCTTCTTTGTAGAAGTGCTGGAGAAAAACCGCAGCATCATGGATTTCATTCATTCCGACTACGCCGTGGTCAATGAGCGGCTCGCCAACCATTACCGGATTCCCAAGGTTTACGGCCCGCAATTCCGCAAGGTGTCAGTCACCCCGACGACAAATCGTGGCGGCCTTTTGACGAGTGCGGTGATCATGACGATGAATTCCGACGGCAAGGATTCCCACCCGCTGAAGCGTGGCGTGTGGATGATGAAACGCATCCTGGATGATCCGCCGCCGCCACCGCCACCGAATGTCCCGCAGGTGGACCTGACCAACCCGGAGATTTTGAAAATGACAATGAAGGAACGGATTGCCGATCACCGGAACAAGCCCGCCTGCAACTCCTGCCACTCCAAGATCGACCCGTGGGGCATTGCGTTTGAGAACTACGATGCCCTCGGGGCCTACCGCACCCGCATCAAAGATCAGCCGGTCGATGCGACCTCAGAACTCTTCAACCACCAGACGCTCGACGGTGTTGATGGACTCAAGCGCTACCTGCTCACCGACCGCCAGGATCAATTTGCCCGTGCGATGGTGCACAAGCTCACGACCTATGCGCTTGGCAGGCCGCTGACATTCTCAGACAGCGCCGACCTTGACCGCCTGACCGCGCAGCTCAGACGCAGCGGCGATGGCCTGGGCGACTTGATTCAACTCATCGTCCGCAGCGACCTCTTTAACTCAAGGTAAGCACGGAGCCTCCTCCCATGAATTCCAAATCCCACCCACTCAATCGCAGAACCTTTCTTCGGGGCTCCGGCGTGGCGCTGGCATTGCCCTGGCTGGAAACCTTTGCTGCGGGCAGCCGCGCCAAGGACGCGACTCCGAAACGCTTTCTCAGCGTCTATCATCCCGATGGTGTGGGCCTGCCGCTCAAGTCTGATCCCGCCTGGAAGGACTGGAGCTGGTTTCCACGCGGCGGCGAAAAGGACTTCGAACTGACCAAGGTGCTCGATGTGCTCCAGCCGTTGCGCAGTGACATCACCATCTACTCTGGGCTCTCGCATCCTGCGGCACGAAACGTTCATGGCCATTCCAATGCGGATCAGTACCTCACGGGCGCACCCGTCGGTGGTTCCGGCCCCTACCAGAACACAATATCATTGGATCAGGTGTATGCAGAGCACGCCGGCGACTTCACCCGGCACTCGTCGCTGGTGATGTCCACCAATGGCGGCGTGGGTGGTCCGCGTGGTGCGCAGACGCAGTCGTTCAATCGTGAAGGGCGTCCGATTCCTGCGATGAACAAGCCCAAGCAGATCTTCGACCTGCTGTTTGTAACGAGCGGCAAAGACGCGGCCGCAATGCTGGCACGCAGCAAGAGCGCGCTCGATCTCCTGATTGCCAGCACACGCTCCCTGGGACGCCAGTTGTCCAAGCATGATCAGCAGACTCTCAGCCAGTATCTCGACGCCGTGCGCGACACCGAGCTGAAGCTGGAGAAAGCCCAGAAGTGGCTCACCACCCCGGTGCCGCAGGTGGACACCCGCAACCTGCATCTGGATGCCGAGCCCAAGGAAGCAAGGCTCTATTTCCAGACCATGTATGAACTCATCTACCTCGCCTTCCTGAGCGACTCCACCCGCGTTGCGACGTTTCAGCTCGGCAGAGAAAACGGCGAAGGTCCGCACGATCTGCTGTCACTCGCCGTCGGTCTCGGCGGCGCTCATGGGCTGACGCACGCGGTCAAGAATCCCGGCGGCTGGCAGAACCTCGGCACTTACAATCGCTATCAGGCCGAGGAGTTTGGCCGCTTCGCGCAGAAGTTGAAGGACACCCCGGAGCCCAATGGCAGCGGCAGCATGCTGGACAACACCCTCGCCATGCACGGCTCTGCCTCCAGCAGTTTCCACCTCTCCCGCAACTACCCGATTATCACCGCTGGTGGAAAAAACCTCGGCTTCACCAATGGCCGCTATCTCAAGTTCGGCACTGGCAATGAAGACAACCAGGCCGGCGCAGGCATCGTAAGCGATGCCGGATGGACCGGCAAAATGGAAGTGGAAGAGCTGCCCCTGGCCAAGCTCTTCGTCACCATCCTGCAGCGCCTCGGTGTCGAGAGCGATGAATTCAGTGGTCAGACTGGAACGTTGACGCGGGTTTGATGTGGAGTGGCAGGAACGAGGCTGAAAAGCAGCCATGTGGTAGTGACGCGGTTCCTTTAGGGCAGCTTCGAACGTGCGATTCCTCGCGCGTGCTGCCCATCCTCACACCTTCCAGCCTTCACGTGCTGCGGGGCCATGCATGAGGGCGGTGGCTTCCTCATCGCCGATGATGCTGCGTGTCGCGGGATCAATGGTGAGGTTGCGATTCACGTGCAGGGCGATGTTGCCAAAGTGCATGGTCTCGGTGAGGCGGCCGCCGTAGGCGAAGTTGGAGCGGCAGGTTTCCTGGCCTTTGATGGCGAGCAGCCAGTTGTCCCAGTGGTTGGAGCGCTTCAGGTTCACCTTGGGCAGTGAGGTGCTGAGCTCCTGCTGAGCTTCTCATTGGCTCCAAACACGGAGCGTGGAAGGATTTGAATGCTGGCGAAGACGACGGCGGATTTACTGAGAAAGTGGCGACGGGTCTGCATGATGCGATCGATGTAGTATGATGGTGAAGGTTAGCGTGAGGGCTGAAACCAAATGTTGCGGAAGCGGACGGGATTGAGGTGATCTTGGAGCTTGATCGTTCCAGACTGAACCGGGTTTGGTCTGCTAGGAAATTGCATTTTGGGGTGGCGGGCCGGGCCGGGTTGGACGTGGCGCGGGGTCGGGGTGTGAGGGAAGGCTGCCTTCGCATAAGCAGTCTCACGTCGAAACACCAAACCACCCGCGATTGACTTGGAAGTCCACGTTGCCGGTGGATTGGGCTTGGGGGCGTTGTTGGGCGGTCCAGACGCGGGAGAGGGCGGTGAGGATGTCGGCGGTGCGTTGCTCGGAAGGGAGGTGTGCGAGATTTTGGTCGCTGGGGCTACTAGAGGAGTCGGAGGCGATTTGGACGGTGGGGATGAAGGGATGTCCTTGGACAGGACGGGTGCTGTCGTGGACGAGGAAAAGGTTCGCGCCGGATGATCCCATGCCGCTGAGGGATTCGATGAGGTGATCGCCGCTCATGGCCATGACGTGCAGTCCGCGATGCTCAATGATCTCGCCGTAGGAGAGCGTGGGGTGGGGTGCGGCGACGAATAGCGCCGAGGTGAAATCGGCGGAGCGAAGCAGCTGCGATGCTTCGGGGATGATCACGGAGCCACCGCTGGCGACGATGGATGCGGCCACTGCTGCCAATGCGGTGGCGGTTTCGGCTGGCACGTCGCCTTGCGCTGTGAGGCCGAGGCAGAGCGTGGATTGGCGGGGTGATTCGCAGGCTGGAGAAGACGCAAACCAGTTCGTCACTTTCTCCGTCACGCGGTCGATGCCGCCATCGAGCTGGATGCTGGCGAAGCCCATCGCGGTGTGATCGATGCCGTGAGAGCCGAGGAAGTTGCGAATGGCGTCGTTGTGCGTTTTTTCGCAACCATGTTCGAGCAGGAGCACGCGCTCGGAGAGCGGATGCACGGCATAACCGGCGATGGTTTGCTCAAGAATATCGATGGCTTCACCGGAAACGCCGCAGCCCTCGGTGTGCGGAAGTGCGACATAACGGGGTACCGCAGCCGGGCGATTCGCATCGAGCTTGTCGGCGATCATGCGTGCGATTTGGCCGGCGCACAGACTGGTGGGGATGATCAAACGAATACGATTGGCTGCGGCGACGGGCTGAAGTAATTCGTCAGGCAATGAGGGCGTGTTGGGATTTGCTTTGCACGCTAGCGGCACTCCATCGGGCTTCAAGAGATCCTGTTTCGGCATGGCCGCTGTGTTAGCCGTCTGCCGCCATTCGCGCCAGAGCTGGGCCTGCGAGTGTCCAGCGCGTTCACCGACACTGCGGCGACCTGAGGCGATGTCGATGGCGTAGTCGAAGGCCTCTTCACCGAGATTCTCCATCGGCTCGCCATCAAGATAGCGGCCCGCATTCAGATCCATGTCGCGGTTTAGCAGATTGAACCGGCCTGTGTTGGTCATGATCTTGATCGTCGGGACAAAGGGATGATTCGTGATGGACCCATTGCCGGTGCTGAAGACGATGAGATTGCATCCTGAGGCGACTTGTCCGGCGATGCTCTCCAAGTCGTTGCCTGGGCTGTTCATGAAATAGAAGCCCGGCTCGTGCATCGGCTCGCCGTAATCAATGACCCAGTCGAGCCGCATCAGCGGGTCTTTCTTCCGCGCGGCACCGATGGACTTAATGGCGATGTTGTAGAGGCCGCGATAGATGTTGCCGCCGCTGGGATTCGACTGGCCGCTCGCACCGTGCCAGTTGAGCTTCTCCTCGAAAGTGGCGAGCGTTTGGAGAAATTTTCGTGCGGTGGTGAGGTCGCACACCTTCGCGAGCACCCACGGCTCCGCTCCCATCAACTCATCCGTCTCCGCGAGATTTGCCGCGCCACCGTGGCGCACCGTTTCGCGGGCGATGATGCCCACCAGCGGATTCGCTGAGACGCCGCTGAAAGCATCCGAGCCACCGCACTGCATGCCGATCTTGAGATGGCGGATCGCTTGCGTCGTGCGTGGTGTTTGATTGGCGATGGTGAGTAGTTCGTCCACCGCTGCATTGGCACGCGCGAGGTTCTTGGCGTGATCGCCACCGAGATGCATGAACTGGTACGGCACGGCATCCAGCGGAGAATTGTGTGAGCGCATCCATTCCGCCAGCGCGTCGTTGTTCACGGGTTCCGATCCGAAATCGAGCGCGAGCACCGCGCCGACATTCGGATTCGTGATGAAGCCCGCCAGCGTGCGCAGGGTGAGGTCGAGGTTGTTCGGTACGCCATGCTCGCCGCCTTCGGTGTGAGCAATGGCGACCACGCCATCGACATTCGGAAATCGCTCGCGTGCGTTGGCAAAACTCGCCGCTACCAGTCGCGCCATACTTCCGGTGAGCGAACTCGTTCCGAGCACGACGACATGATTGCGCGTGCCAGCACCGCGACCACCCGTGCGCGTGTAGCCTTCAAACGTGCGCGGCTTTTCATAGAGCGACATCTGCTCAGCCGGACGAAAGGATGCCTCATCGAGCTGATAAGGCTGAAAGTAGTCCACAAAGTTCGGCAACTCCGGCACCGCAAAGCCCACATGCCGCGAGCGAAGCGCGGTGAGCATCGTTTCATTGCAAACGTAGTCGCCAGCCTTCAGCGGACGCACTGCGCGGCCAAACGGCAGGCCCCACGACGTCAGTTCAGCTCCGACCTCGATCGGTGTGATGGCAAAGCGATGCCCTTCCAGCACCGTGTGAGCCAGCGTGAACGATGCGCCGTTATGCGTGATGACCGTGCCGGGTTCCAGACGCCGAATCGCGATGGCGCAGTTGTCGTGCGGCGCGGGAAGGCGTCCGACAGCATCGAGCAGGAGGGCGGGCGAGTCTTTGGGAGATCCAGGCATGATAAAAGTGTTGGGGCGATTAGGTAAGTGCGTTTTGCTTCTTCGACCAGTCCAGAGGTGCCACTGGCCCGAGTAGAAACGCATACGCAGCCGCGCCCATCAACACCACCGCCGAGCACACGGCGAAGGCCCAGAAAAAAGAACCGGTTTTCTCCACAGCGAATCCGGTGACGGCAGGTGCGGCCACTCCGGCAAAGTTGGCGAGGCAGTTTTGCAATCCTGTCCATTTCCCCGCCGCGGTCGGCCCGGCGATGGTTTGTGCGATGGCCCAATGGCTGGAGGCAAACACACCATACGAAATACAGGCAAACATCAGGCAAGCCATGGACGCCGTCGATCCCTTCACCATCGTGACGGTCACAATCGACGTCGCCAGACTGAGTCCGGTGATCACGCAGAATTTGCGCACCTTGGTCGGAGTGGCTCCTCTTGCGATGGCGCGATCTGCCAGCGCTCCGGTGATGATGGTGGCGATGCCTGTCACGAGGAAAGCCAGCGCACCCACATAGGCCATTTCCGACATCGTGAAGCCGCGTTCCTTCACCAGATACGAAGGCAGCCAAGTGATGAGGAAATACCACAGGTAGTTGCCGCTGAAGTGGCCGATGAACGTGGCCCACGCCGGTCGCTGGGCCGCGATCCTCGCAAATCCGGGGCCTTGCACTTGAGTCGTCTCATTTCCGGAATGACCAGCGGGCATCCATTTGAACCACGCCGGCAGCCAGAGCATGCTGCCAAGGCCAAGGATGATGAAAACATTCCGCCAACCGTAGCGCTCCATCAGGATGCCACCAGCGAGAACGCCCAAGGCGGGGCCGAACTTCGTTCCGGCATCAATCAGCGAGTTGGCGAGTCCGCGTTGATGTTCGGCAAAATTGGCCGCGATGATTTTCGAGTAGCATGGATACGCGACGGACTCTCCCGCGCCGAGCAGCAGCCGCATTACAACCAACGCGGCGAAACCATGCGCGAGCCCCGTGGCCGCCGTGGCCGCCGACCAGATCAAAAACCCGATCGCCATCACCCAGCGCACGCCATAGCGATCCACCAGCCAACCCGACGCGATTTGCAGCAAAGCATAGGTCCAGAAGAACGCGGACAACAGCATGCCCATCTTAGCTGGAGTAATGCCCAGTCCGGTTTCCTTCTCCAGCAACGGTGCCGCCGTGGAAAGACTGGTGCGGTCGATATAGTTGATGCCAACCGACACGACCATGAGGATCAAAATGGCCCACAACCCGCGGGAAATGAGAGCATGGCCGGTCTTGGGGTGTTTTATGTCGTTCATCTCTAAGGTTGGTATTTTCATCAATGACTCGTCTTTATGTAGAACGAAGGACGGGATATGCATCACTCAGGCGAGAAGCGATTTGAGGTCTTGGATTCGAAGCGCTCATTGAGTGATTTTGCCTCGAATACGCGGACAACGGGAAGGGGATTTATTGAGCGAGGCATCAAAGTCTCGCGGTGAAAGGTAGCCGAGAGACGAATGAAGGCGTTTGGAGTTATAAAAGGTGGTGATGCAATCAAAAATCATGCTGATGGAGGCGGCGCGGTATTGAGGAGTCCGTCATCAAGCGGATCGCGAAAGCGTTGCAGAGGTGATCTCTGCAGCTTTCTCCAGTTCTTCCCGCCCTCGCTTCACCAACTCTGGTGGCTTGAGCATCTTCGGCCTTGCTGCCTGAGATTCTGGATATCTCTGCTTGCCTGTATTCCATACCACGCTTTCCGGAATTCATGCTAAAACTTGGAGGTGCTCCAATGGGAAAAGGCTCGAGTAAGTGATTGAGCGCTTCATCGGTTCTGACTTCCGCTTGTTTTCTTGCCAGCTGATCAATTACCCGCTTTGATCTTTCTTGATCCCACTCATCTCTGGCGGTCAACGTCATCCTCTCACTCTCTCCGCATATGACTCGTAGCCTTCTGCTGACCCTGTTCCTGACAACGTCCATGCTGCTCCCGGCCGCACCACCGCCGCTGCCGAAGGCGGTGACGAGTTTTGGAGCGGTGGCGTGCGAGGGATTTGTCTATGTCTATGGCGGGCACACGGGAAAGGCACATGAGTACTCGACGGCGTCTGTGAGCGGGGCGCTGTGGCGGCTTTCGCTGACGAAGCAGGATGCATGGGAGGTGTTGCCCGGCGATGTGCCGGTGCAGAGCCCAGGGATCGCGGCGTGGCAGGATCAAGTGATTCTCGCGGGCGGAATGCAGCCGCAGAATGCACCGGGAGCGGATCAGAAGCTGATGTCGCTGGATCATGCGGCGCTCTTTAGACCAACGACGAAGACTTGGACCAAGCTGCCGTCACTGCCGGAACCGAGGTCGAGTCATGCGCTGGCGGTGATCGGCGATCAACTGTACATGGTGGGTGGCTGGCCGTTGAGCGTGGGTGCACCGAAAGCAGAGACGAAGTCGGACGGACCACCCGCGAAGAAGTGGCATGACACGATGGCGGTGTTGGAGATGTCAAAACCGGAGAGCGGATGGCAGACACTACCGCAGCCATGGAAGCGACGAGCGCTGGCAGCGGTGCCTTTTGCCGGAAAGATCTGGTGCGTCGGCGGGATGACGGAGGACAACGAGCTGTCGTCGGTCGTGGATATCTATGATCCGGCGACGAAGCAGTGGAGCAGTGCACCACCCGTGGGTGAGACAGAACGAGCGAAGGCCTTTGGCTGCGCGGCCTGTGTGGTGGGTGACAGCTTGTATGTGAGTCCCGAAGGCGGGAAGATCTATCGCATCGGCGCGGATGCGAAGCAGTGGATTGAGTGCGGCAAACTCGCCAAGTCGCGCTACTTTCATCAACTCATAGTGCTGGATGACACACACCTGATGGCACTGGGTGGCACGTCCGGCGGCAAGCCGATGGATGACGTGGAAATCGTGACACTGGACCAACCCAAGATCGCGCCCTGAATCTGCATGAAACGCTCGCTCCAAGCATTCGCCTCCGTCTTGATCCTGATAGTCCTGTTAAGCGGACACGCCCTGGCCGATGAAACAACGAAGGGTGTGGACTGGCCACAGTTTCATGGTCCGGCGCGCAACAACACAACGCCTGAAACAGGCTGGCGCAAAGAGTGGCCGAAAGAGGGGCCGCCAGTGGCGTGGCGGGCGAAGGTGGGCGCGGGCATGGCATCGTTTGCCGTGGTGGACGGGCGTGTCTTCACAATGGGCAATGATGGCGAGAATCAGGACACCCTTTTCTGCCTCGATCTGGCGAGCGGAAAGCCGCTCTGGCGGCATGACTACCCCTGCAAGAGTGCGGCTCATCAAATGCCCATCGTGCCCGGTGGTCCGAGTGCCACGCCCTGTGTTGGCGACGGCAGAGTCTTCACCGTCAGCCGCGAAGGGGATGTGTTCTGCCTGGACGCACTCACGGGCAAGATCGTGTGGCAGAAAAACCTTTTGCGCGATTTCCACGGCCAGCGACCTGTCTATGGCTACGCAGGCAGTCCACTGCTCTGGCAGGGAAAGCTTATTCTCGATGTCGGCGGAAACGTTGGATCGACTGTCTGCCTCAACGCGGCCAATGGCGATACGATCTGGGCTCAAGGTGTGGGCGAAGCGGGCTACTCCACACCGGTGATGGCTTCGCTGAGCGGTCAGGACAGGCTGGTGATGTTCAAGGGCCGGGAACTCGCGGTGCTTGATCTTCAGAAAGGCAGCGCCATCGCCAGCTATGCGACAACGACGAACGACTTCTGCAACTGCGCCACCCCAGTTGTCACTGCCAGCGGCATGATTTTCATCTCGCACACCGGCAACGATGGCTCCACCGGACTGATCTTTGATGGCAGCACGCTGAATGCAGCATGGAACGTGCGTGACCTCGGCCTGCTGTACAATTCCGGCGTGCCGTGGGGCACCAAAGCATTGATGGTCTTCAACGACTCCAAGCGCGGTGTGAATGACCTGCGCTGTCTCGACCTGACCACCGGGAAGGCCTTGTGGCAATCCGCGGAGGTGGCCAAGGGCACCGCCATCTCGAGCGACGGCCATCTCATCGTGCTTAGCACCACCGGCGAACTGCAACTCTGCCAACCCTCGGACACCGGCATCAAGGTGCTGGCGCGGGCACCGGTGCTCGAAAACAAATGCTGGGTGCTGCCCGTGCTCTCCCGGCACCGCTTGTTGTGCCGCAGCAACGCCGGGGATGTGGTGTGTCTTGATCTGCGACAACCGTGATCGATCCCAGCTTGCGCATGCGATGTGGCCGATCTCATAGAATCCGCCTCGGGGATCGCGAATCATAGTGTGATTCTTCGGGATGCCCCCCCCAAAAAAAATGTCCCACCCCTCATGTAAACATGTTGAAAAGCTGTCCATGAAACAAAACTCCCGCGAGTTCATCCGCTCCACGACGACCCTGCTTGATCATATTCTTTCCACTTACGCAGCACGCTGAGCCAGGGTTTGCAGCCGCCATTTCATTTGAAGAGGCCTGCAAAATTGGTGTCAGGTTCAAACAGGATGCCATCTGCTTTGTCAGCAGTGGGACGTTGTTTGTCAGCCATTGTGATCACCGCCGCAGCCTGAAGCCCATCACGCAGTTCTCGAAGCGGGTTGATCCAACTGACTGACAGCCGGATTGATCGGCGGGAAAATTGCTTTTTGGGTGACGGGTCGGGCTGGCCCTGGACGTGGCGCGGGGACGGGGGCTGACCTTCTCAGACGTCAACTCACGCGCGAGTTTCATGATGGCGATCTGGCCTTGATACTCATCGCCATGATTGCCACCGAGCACGAGCACGGTCGGTCCTTTGCCACGCGCGACAATGGTGATGGGGATCATCACATTTGCCCAGTCACCGAGGTTGTGTGACTAGGGCACTTGGAGAAAGCCCTGCTGCTTGCCGGGTTTGTTGAAGTCGAGGGTGGTGTTGATCATGGAGAAAGGTTTTCATGCGATGATGGGATGCACCACCTCGCCCGCGACATCGGTCAGGCGGAAGTCGCGGCCAGCGTAGCGATATGTGAGGCGTTCGTGATCGATGCCAAGAAGGTGAAGCATCGTCGCATGCAGGTCGTGCGTGTGAACTGCGCCGTCGCCGGGCAGGATGCCGTGCTCATCGGATTGGCCATGGACGAGGCCGCCCTTCACGCCGCCGCCGGCCATCCAGGAGGTGAAGCAGAGGTTGTGGTGCTCGCGTCCGGGATGATTTGCCTCCTTATGGAAGGGCGTGCGGCCAAACTCTGAGGTCCAGACGACGAGCGTGCGCTCCAACATGCCGCGTTGTTTGAGGTCGGTGAGCAGGCCGGCGATGGGCTGGTCGATGGCTTTGGCGAGGCGCTCGTGGTCGGCCATGTTGCCGTGCGAATCCCAGTTGGCGCTGGAGCCGACGTCGATGAGTTCGAGAAAGCGCACGCCGCGCTCGGCCAGACGACGCGCGACGAGACACTGCCAGCCGAAACCCGTCGTGGCACCGCGTGTAAGGCCATAGAGCTTCAGGGTGGCGTCGGATTCACGAGAGAGATCGAAGGCTTCGGGAGCCTCGCGTTGCATGCCGAAGGCGGTCTCGAAGGAACGGATCCGCGCATCCAGCGCCTGGTCGGCGGCGCGGTGTTCGAGGTGGCTGCGATTGAGTTTGCCGAGCATCGCCAGCTCCAGCGCTTGCAGTTCAGCGGCAGACGAGTTGGGCTTCAAATTGGGCAGCGGATCAATACCTGGAACAACGTGCGTGCCCTGATGGCAGGCGGGCAGGAAGTCGCTGCCCCAGGTCTGCGCACCGGCATACGGAGCGGCGGGCGCGAGCACCATGAAGGAGGGCAGATTGCGGTTCTCGGTGCCCAGGCCGTAGCTCACCCATGCACCGGCGCTGGGCCTGATGGCTTGCGCGGAGCCGGTGTGCGCGGCGAGCGTCGCTTTGTCGTGTCCATCGCTGTCGCAGTGCATCGCGTTGAGCACGCAGATGTCGTCGATGACACCGCCCACATGCGGGAACAGATCACTCACCATGATGCCACTTTGGCCATACGGCTTGAAGTCCCAGCGCGACTTGATCAGGAAGCGGTCGAACTTGCCGGGCTTGTTCAGCCAGCGCGAGGCGGTGATGCCTTTGCCGTGATCGCGGATGAGCCGGGGCTTGTGATCGAAGGTGTCCACATGCGACACACCGCCGGTCGAGTAGAGGAAGATGACGCGGTCCGCCTTGGCTGGAAAATGACCCTGTCGCGAGGCCAGCGGATCGACTGGAGCGCCATGCGCTTCATCCCACAAGCCCGCCAGCGCGAGCGCTCCGAAGCCGCCTGAGGCGCGGTGCAGGAACTCACGGCGGGACGGTTGGAACAGTGAGTTCATCGGCTTGGAGTCAGTCAACATAGAGGAAGGCGTTGCTGGTAAGCAGCACATGAGCCAGGCCCGCCCAGGCATCGTCTGGCGGTTTTGCCAAGCCCGCGAGCTTGTGCCGATACGCTGCAATGAAAGCCAGGGCATCGCTGGTTTCAGCATCGGAAGGCACGCGGCCATTCGCCATGTTGAAGGCCAGCCGGACCCGCGTGGCATCATCGCCGGGAGCCTCCATGAGCCGGTGAGCAAAGGCTTCCGCCTGCTGATGAACGAAGGGCGAGTTCATCAAGTAAAGCGTCTGTGTCGGCGTCGTGGTGGGCAGTCGTTGCGGCACGCTCAAGTTGGGATCGGCGGCATCGAACAGCGCGAGGAAGGGATGGCGGCGGTTGCGTTGCAGCATCAGATACAGGCTGCGATGGTCGCTGTCATAGACGTCATGGAAGGGCTTGTGAATGGTGAAGGCCCAGCTCTGCATCGGCGGGAAGGGATGCGGTCCAGGCACAGTGCGATCCAGCCGCCCGCTAACAGCCAGCATGGCGTCGCGGATGGATTCCGCATCGAGCGCGCTGCGGGCATGACGCCACAGCCAGCGGTTGGCGGGGTCGAGCTTCAGGCTCTCGGGCTGGTCATCGCTGGCCAGTTGATAAGTCTGCGAGCGCATGATGAGTCGATGCAGCGCCTTCACCGACCCGCCAGAAGCAATGAACTCCGACGTGAGCCAGTCGAGCAATTCGGGATGACTCGGCGGGTCGCCACGCAAGCCGAAGTCACTCGGTGTGGTCACGAGTCCTTGGCCGAAGTGCCACTGCCAGACGCGGTTCACGAACACACGCGCCGTCAGCGGATTCGAGGAACGCGTGAGCCAGTTGGCCAGCTCCAGCCGACCGCTGCCGAGTTCATCCGCAGGGAGTTTGTCACCGCCGAGGATGTCGATGAAACGACGCGGCACTTCATCGCCGAGCTTGTCGGGCTCACCGCGCAGTTGGATGCGGACATTGACCGGCTTGTCCTCACTCACGCCATAGGCCACGGGATAGAGTTCCTTCGCAGCCTCGGCATCGCGGAGCTTTGTTGTGGCGGCAAGGTCGTCGTTGAGAATCTTGAGTCGGGCCGCCAAGTCCGCTGGTTCTGCGGGACCGATGACAGGGCCGCTGCCGGGCTCGCCAAAGGCTGTCTCTTGCAAGCCGAGATTGTCGAGATCGTGCTCCGGCACTGGCCCGCTGACATGGCCGATAGCATCGCAAATGAAGGTGTCAGCAACGCCATCCCAAGTCGTGCCAAGCACCTTGTCCTTGAACTCGGTCAAGTCACCGACCGTGCCGACAACGCCCGAGTAAGTCTTCTTCGCGGCATCGAGCGTGAGCCGCAGCGTCTGCCAGGTGCCGGGCATGAGCTTGCGAATCACCTCCCACTTCGTGCCATCGCGAATGGCGATCTCAGATGCCGTCACGCTGACTTCCACCGCCACCGACTGCACTACGCCCCGACCAAGATAGAAGCGATAGGCACCCGTCTTGTCGGTCGGTGACACAGTGCGGAAGTCGATGGTGAAATGCATCTGCTTGCCAGGCGTGGCGCGCAGCCCGTTGGCGAAGACATAACGCAAGCCATCGTTCGCCTTGCCTGTGCCGATCCGCACGCCGCGCGTGCCAGCTGTATGCACATGAGCGAAGGGACTCTGCGCCTCGGCCATGATCAAGTTTGGACCCGCCGAGAACCAAGGCGCGGCGGGCGGCTTGCCGATGGTTTGGGCTTCGAGACCGAGGTCCAGCCCTTTGCCATCCAGCGCGGCGCGTTGCTGTTTCAATCGAGCCAGCGCCGCATCGAGCCGCGCAAGTTCAGCGTCCCTGACCTTGTCGAGCCGAGCCGCTTCGTCCGGCGCAATCAGAGGCACAAACTGCGATGGACGCTTCTGTTCCTCACCGCCGGGGAACGTCCACTTCGTACTCTGAAAAATGCCGTAGAGCGCATAGTAGTCCGCAGCGCTTACGGGATCGAACTTGTGATCATGGCAGCGCGCACAGCCAAGCGACAGGCCGAGCAATGAGCGCCCCACTGAGTCAATCGCATCAGCGAAATCCAGGTGCTGGTAATCGGGCGATGGCTTGTAGCCGTAGCGCTTGCCAATCGCCAGGAAGCCAGTGGCCGTGACTCGGTTGGCATATTGCTCCGGCGGTCCTTTGGTCGCAAGAATGTCGCCCGCGATCTGCTCGCGGATGAAGTCGTTGAACGGCTGGTCGGCATTGAAGGCATTGACGACCCAGTCGCGATACTTGATCGCCTCGCGCACCGGGTAGTCCGCGCCATCGCCTGCCGTGTCGGCATAGCGCGCGACATCAAGCCAATGCCGTCCCCAGCGTTCGCCATAGGCCGAACTGGCGAGCAGACGATCCACCAAATGGCCAAAGGCATTCGGCGAGGTGTCATGCAGAAACGCGTCAATCTCCGTCGGCGTGGGCGGCAGGCCGGTGAGGTCGAATGTCGCACGGCGGATCAAGGTCCGCCGGTCGGCTGGCCCATTGGGTTGCAGCCCCTGTTGCTGAAGCTTGGCCAGCACAAACCGGTCGAGTGGCTGCTGGGCATTGCCAGCCAGCGTCGGCGGCTGCGGATGGGCAACCGGCTGAAAGGCCCAGTGCTTTCGTGCTGCCACCACATCCACCACGTTCGAGACCGCATTGCCTTCACGCGGATCAGGCGCGCCCATCCTCACCCACTGCTCCAGTGCCGCGATCTCCTCAGTCTCGAGCACGTGTTTCGGAGGCATTTGTAGCTCCTTGTCCGTGCGCCGCACTGCCTTGATGAGCAGGCTGTTCTCCACATCACCCGGCTTGATGGCCGCGCCATGATCGCCGCCCTTCTGCCAGCCTGCCTTGGAATCCAAGCGCAGGCCGTTCTCCTGCTTCTTCTCGCCGTGGCACTTCTGGCATTGCTCAATGAAGAGCGGTCGAATCTTTGCCTCAAACAACGTCACTTCACCCACCGCTGATGCAGCATGAGCCATCGCGCTCCAGCAGAGCACAAGGCCAGCGGCTTTCCGATATGGGAAGATGGATGGCATAGTCGAGTCGGTTTCAAATGCAGGCAGGTTGAAACATACGACGAGAAGCAGGCCGTTCTTCTGCTTCTGACTGTCTGCTAGGAAATTGCTTTTGAGGGGGGCGTGTCGAGTTGGCCCTGGATGTGGCGCGGGGACGGGGGCTGAGCCGAGATGAAATTAGTTCATTCGCTGGCTTGAACCATCTTCCCCAGTTCCTCCCGCACCCGCTGCTTGAGCTCCGGCGGTCCCAGCACCTTCGCCTTGCTGCCCCAGCTAAGCACCCAGCGAGTGATTTCCTCCAGGCCGGACAAGTGCGCCTGAAACTCGATGACACTGCCGTCGTTTTTCAGCTTCCGTATCGCCTGGGTGGAGTGCCATAGACGCTCCCCCACCACGTCACAAGTTCAAAGAAATCCCCCACCGTGGCCGCTACAGAGCCGCCGCTTAACTGAGCGCCATTCATGCGTGGCATCTTATCTTGCTTTCTTCTTCGCCGCCTTTTCCTCAGCAGCTTTCCTCTCCGCTGCTACTTCGGCGGCTTCGGCCTTCAGGGCGATGACGTAGATGGGGAATTCCTGCACAGCAGTCTCGCCATTGGTGAAGCGGATGAGGACGGCGATTTTGAACTGGCGCGAGCGGTCCATGTCAGGTGGGGCCTGGTAGGTGAAGCGGCCCTGAGGGGTGATCTCGGCGCCCAGGGTGGAGTCCCGCAGTTCGTAGCTGCTCACCACCTCCGGGTTGCTCACCGTCACTTGGTATTCCAGCGTGCGCCCCTCCGCCACCACGGGAAAAGGGTGCGAGGTGAAGCAGGCCGTGGCGGGATTGACGAGCCTGCACACGCGCTCAAAGTCCAGATCTACCGCCTCCAGCACCGTGCCGCCGCGGCTCAGCAGCACCAGGAGATTTTTGTCTCCCAGGGGGGTGACCAGCGGGCGTTTGTCATCGATGCCGGTGTCGTGCGGGTTCATGTCGTCCCGCAGCCGCAGCAGATCCAGGCCCGCCAGATTGAGCAGCGGCCGGCCGTCTGCAGCGGAGAAGATGTTGATCTCCTGTCCCGTCAACGGCACGGAGTGGCTGGCTTCCGTTTTCACGGTGGCGATGTAGTTGCCGCAGCGGCTGATGGCGGAAGGCTGCCACCACGCCGCTACTTTAAAGGTGGGGAAGTTGTTAAAAAAGACAAGGCCTTGGCTAAACATCCGCCCGCCCATCGGCGAGGCGATGGTGGTCATGCTGGGCTCGGGCTGCAGTGAGAGGTGGACCCCCCAGGAATTCCAGTCTGGCACGTCCTGCGGCTTCCTGTAATAGTTAAAGTTCACAGTGATCCCGGGCGAGATCATGAACAGCCCATTGGGGAAGTTCAGCACCCGGCCGTCATTGGAGCAGGGGATATGCACCGGCTTTTTTTGAGGCAGGAGGCTGCCAATGATGGAGCCCAATATCCCGGGATTTTCTCTGTGATAGTAAGGTGCCCATCTGCCTAGTGAGAGCGTCTGCTTGTCCAGGATGGTCACGGAGAGCTTGTCGGTCATGATGGTGGGGGAGATCTTGTGGGGCACCACCTCCACCTGCAGCAGAGTCAGCGGCCCGGAGGGCGTGACGCCTGCGGCCAGGCCAAAGAGCCGCGCCTTGCCCGGCATGGGCAGGTGGTGTGTGACCGTGAAGCCGGGCAGGGTGTGGCGCGTGAGCACGCGCGTGGCCGTGTTGTAGATGAAGACGGCATCTCCCGCCATGAAGGCGCAGTCCGTCTCTTGCAGCACGCGGCTGCCCTCCACCTGCCAGTCCTTGAGGGAAAGCAGCTGCAGCGTGCGGTCCCTCAGCTGCAGCGCCAGGTAGTCATTGAGCCCCGGCGACACGTACTCGATGGGGCTGCTGCTCATGTAATGGCGGAAGCTCAGTGGCACCAGCGGCATGCGGGCCTTTTTGCCCTGGCCCATCTCCGCCACGGCCGTCTCCGCAGCGGTACCGCTCAGGCTGGCAGGCACGGCCACCAGCGGCTTCTGGCCGCCTAGGCGGAGCTTGACCTTGAGCTCGCAGGCACGCTGCGCAGGCATGGCGCCCGCCAGCTTCAGGCCAAAGGTCACGTGTTCCGGCAGCATGTCCTGCGGTGCCTGCCAGTCCACTGTGCCGCGTGCGCCCAGCGTCAGGCCTTCCGGCGGCTCAGAGATGGAGACCTCTGCGGCATCACTGCCAAGTATCTGCGGCTTGAAGTGAAAACTCCCACCGCGTGGCACATGGCAGTCCGGGTAGTTCAGCAGCACGGGCACCGCTGGCTGCGGCAGCGCGGCCTTGTCCAGCGTATGCAGAGTGATCTTCTCCGCCGCATGCCACACGGCCAGGGTCAGGCTCTCCGGGTCCAGCCACATGCGTTCTACAAACGTCCGCCATTCGTCCGGCGGCACATCCCGCGCTTCAGGTACATCCACCGTGGCCCAGGGCGCATCTGCGTAAAAGGAGTAAAAGGTGCAGCGCGGCGCGCCAGCGCGTGCGTTCGGGCCGCGCTCCTCCCTGCGTAAATTACCCGTCAGCAGGAAAAAGTTCGGGCTGTTGATCAGGGGGGCGCAGATGCCCTCGCCCGAGATCCCCCGGTCCCAGGGGGCGGTGGCCGCCATCGTGGGCAGCCTGCCCGTTTGCGCCATCTCCCGGTGCAGGATGTTGCTGAATCCCACCACATCATCCTCGTAGCGGTAGGCGCGGTGACGGTCTTGGTCCGCGCTCCTTCCATAGGTTCGGCCCCACACCGCGCCCCCGTCTCCGGCAGCCTGATAGAAAAAACCGGGCGGCAGCTTCATCGCTGCGTTTTGCTCCAGGTTGGGCGTCTTCCGCACCAGCAGTTCCCTGGCATCGCAGGCCAGCGCGCCGCTGTCTGTCAGCACCGCCACCGGTCCGTCGGCCGTCAGGCAGCCCGCTGCCACTCCCTGGTAGGACATGCCATCCGGTAGCCGCCCGGTCTTTTCCAGCGCCAGCGTCGTGGCATTGTAGCGCCGGATCTCCCGCAGGCTGGGATGCACCACAAAAATTGCGTCCTTGTTTCCCGCCAGATGGCACGCCCCCAGGTCTTCCACCGCCGGCAGCGGCAGCCATTTCCCTTCCGCCAGAGACAGCCGCTTCCAGTACGGCGCGCCCTCCAGCCGCAGCAGCACCTCCCGCCCCCCGCACAGCGGCACTCCGTGGAGGATGCGGCTCTCCGTGCTCAGCGTCTTCTGCACCGTGGACACCACAGGTACGGGCCTGCCGCCGCCCGGTGCGGTTTGTGGCGTGGCGTTTGCCGGCAAAGCCGCAGGCATGGATGCGTCCGCATTCGCGTTCCCGTTCGACATCCCCTTCGCTGCGCCGCCCTGAGCGTCCAGGCCCAGAACTGTCGCGAGCGCTCCTGCTTCGTCCGATTTCGACACGATCAGGAAGGGCGCGGCATGAAAGGCCGCCTGACCGTCCCATGAGCCTCCTTTCTTCACCAACTGCACCTGAACCAGTTGGAAGGCGCTCTTCGCATTTTTAGGCAGGCGCAGTTCAAAGCGGAAGCTCCCATCCGCAGGGATGGAGACTGTGATAAGCTGCCCGTCATGCAGGAGTGGCTGCTGGTTTTCGCGCACGTCAGCCGCGAGTGGGAAGCCCGGCGTCGGCAGGTTTTGCACGGCCACCCGGCAGAACTGGAGTTCCTTCAGTGGATCTTTGAGCACGCCCTTCACGGTCACGTGATACCAGCCCTGCCCCCAGGAGGTGCCCTTCATCAGCGGGCCCGTTTCCACACTCTGCGGCACATACAGCAGGCGTAGCTCCTCCACCGCCGGTGGCAGGGCCAATGCCTGGAACGCCCAGCTTTCCTCTCCCGGCACCTTGCGGCTGGCAAAGCCCGCCAGCCTTCCTTCGCCATCCAGCACCGCTGCCACCCGCACACGGGCGTCCACCGTGGTCGCCGCAGGCTCCAGCCGCAGAGCCCCTTCCTGCAGACTCGCCGGCAGCACGGCCACCGCCACTCCCCCCGGCAGCATTGTGCCCCGCTGCTCAGCGTAAGGGATGTTCCCCCGTTTGGGAAGGGAGGGAGGCGGCTGCCCTGGCTGGGGCGGCGGCGGCACTTCATACGTCGCAGCCAGCAGGCTGAGCCCTGCGGTGCCAGCTCCCACGCCAGCGCCCGGAGAAAGCCCCCCATCCAGTCGGCAGGCAAAATCCTCTGTGTACTGCACCAGCGCCGCATGCGTCTTCGCATCAAAGTGGGCCAGCGCCCCTTGGCACTGCAGCACATAGGGCTTGTCGTTCGCGTCCAGCTTCCGGCGCAGCACATGGATCGCACAGCCCGGATCTCGCAGCGCCGCCTCATCATACGCCGGCAGCAGCACCGCCACCAGCCGCTGCAGGCTCTCCGCCGGCAAAGGCGACTGCACAAAGCTCTCCGGCCGCAGCAGCACGCCCGTCTGCTCACGCACCAGCGTCTGCGCCATCGTCACCCGCACGCACACCACCGCGCTCTCCAACTCCTGCGTCAGTACCAGCGCCGGTTTTGGCGGTGCCGGGGCAGTGGGCGGGGCGGGGGCTGGGACATCGGACTTAACTGCTGCCGCCGGAGTCTCCACCCCCGGCGCTGCCGGCGCATCCTCCCGCTTACCGCAGCCAGCGGCCCCCAGCAGGGAGAGCAGGCACAGCAAGCGGCAGGTGCGTATGAAAAAAACAGCAAGGCAGCGGGGCAGGGCAGGCATGAGTATCAGAGGTTGACGCATTGGGAGAGCAGAGAACGAGAGACAGGTTCCGATGATTCGGCGCAAAGTCCTTCACTTGGTCGCGTTTTTCGCCGCCGCCGCCACCGCGATGACGTACACGGGGAACTGGTGCAATGCCGTCTCACCGTTTTTCAAACGGATCACGATGGCGATGTTCTCCTGCTGGGATTCCTTGAGCTGGGCAGGGGCGCGGTAAGTCAGGTGCCCGTCCGGGGTGATGCCCGCGCCGGGCGTACGGTCTCGCAGCTCGTAGCGGCTCACTGCGGCGGGATTGCTCACCGTCACCTGGTAGTCCAGCGTGCGCCCCTCCGCCACGATGGGGAAGGGGTGGGAGGTTACGTAGGCTGACTGCGGCTCGGTGGCCAGGAAGGCGGCCGCCAGATCCAGATCGATGGCCTGCAACTGCGTGCCGCCCCGGCTCAGCACGGCGAGCAGGTTTTTGTCCCCCATGGGTGTCAGCACCTGGCGCTGGTAGTGCTCCTCGCCATCGTAGAGTTTCAGCAGTTCCACCCCCGCCAGGCCCAGCAGAGGGCGGCCGTCATTCGCGGAACTCAGGCGGATCTGCTTGCGTCCGTCGTTCTCCACTTTCAGCCAGGCCACGTAGTCCCCGCAGCGGCTCAGCGCGGCAGCCGAACCGTCGCAGATCGGGATCGCGGGCAGGTCAGCGCTCAGGTACATCTTGCCACGTATAAAGAGCCGGTCTCCGGTGGGTGTGGTGGCCGGCGTTCTTTTCTCCTGGTGGTAGTCCAGCAGCACCGTCCGGTAAATGAAGTCCACCGTCAGCGCCGGGGAGACCATGAGCACCCCTTTGGAAAAAGAAACCAGCCGCCCATCGTTCGAAGTGGGCAGTTGCACGGGCAGTTCTTTATCATGGAAAAAGTTCGCGAGCTTGGGAGGCGGATTGTACGGGTCTTTTTTCGACAGCACTTTACTCGGCGTGTAGGCCGCCCAGCGGGCGGCGGCCAGCGTCTCCTTGTCCAGGATCAGCACGGAGCGCTCCTTTTCGACGCCCGGGCCGAGGTTGCCCCTGGCCGGGATCTTCACCTCCGCCTCCAGCACCAGCGTCACCGGCCCCACCGGTTTTTCACCCACGCCCAGCGCGATCAGCCTAGAGCCGCTGGGCATGGACTGGCGGTGTGTCTCGCGGAAGTCCGGCAGCGAGTGCCGCGTGAGCTCCCGCGTGATGCTGTTGTAGAGGAAGACCATATCCCCTGCCATGAAAGCCGCCGCGCCTGTCCCCAGCGCCTGGCTGCCCTC
>JAIPJY010000075.1 GCA_021733925.1 Prosthecobacter sp.
CCACGGCGTTCAACAAGCGGCGAGGCGGTCGCAAAATACAATCCAAGGTGCCCGTAAGCCGTGAAAGCCCTGAGACTTGAACCGCAGGGAGGGAGGGGGTGGCGACCGTATTTTGAGGGTGTTCACAGCCATGCAACTCCCTCCGCTCGCTGCCTGGCTGTGTACACCCTCAAAATACGGAGCAGGCAGTGTAACCTATGTCCCCGGTACAAGTGTCACCCATGTTCCAGTTCAAACCGACTCGTTCGCAAAATCGATCTCAATGATCCGACCCTCACGGAGTCCCCGTTCTATGCTCTTCCCAGCGCTCCCCTTGGACTCGCAGCGGCTGGCGATTATCTGTTCGCTGTTGATGCCTCCGGCTCATGGAGCACCCACTACACCATCGGGCAGAATGGCGCTCTGGTAGATTCGGTTGACTGGAACTACTATTCCCTCGGCTACACTTGGAGCGACACAAACCGGAAGATGTACTTCTTCAGGGACGACCAATCGCCCAACGATATTCTTTGGGAAGAAATCAACGCCAACGGCACGGCCTACCCGGGCGAGGTCGCAGGCGGGATCCGCAACAAGATGGATTCTCCTTATCACGGGGAGGATGCATTTGTACACCCGATCCGCGTCGCTCCTTCAGGAAGCGTGGTCATCACCGGCACGGGCAAGCTCTATGACGCTCAAACCCTTGTTCGTCAGACCAGCGTTTTGCCGAATGCCATCACGGATGCTTCATGGCTTGACGGGGAATTGCGCACTGTACGCACAATCACCAATGTCACTCAATATCAGCAGTGGACGGGTTCCACTTATGCTGCCGGCTTGGTCAAACAGTATCCCGGCACCGCCCACAGGCTGCTGACCAACGGCACCACTCAGCACGTGGGGATTTCCATTGCCGCAGATGGCACGCCATCATTTTACCTTCTTGATTCCAGCTTTGAAATCGTCGCACCGCCTTCGCTGGCCAAGCCCGTTGGCCTCGCGACCACTGCGGTCACCGCTGTCCAGGCCGCCATTAAGTGGACGGACGTATCAGGAGAGACCGACTACGCTGTGGAGCGCAAAACCGGCAGCGGCGGGAGCTGGGCCCAGGTAGGCGCCACCACTGTCAGCGCCACCACTTTTACAGACTCGAGTGTGACCGTGGGCAATGTGTACTTTTACCGGGTGACCGCCGTGAATGGCGGCCTGTCGTCCCCAGCCTCGGATGAACTTGCGGTATCTGTCACCGTGCCAGCGGTTCCGACGCCGTTGATCGCCACCCCCAATTCATCCTCCGCCATCACACTCAACTGGCCGAACGTGGAACTCGAATCAGGTTACAAACTCGAACGTGGCACCAGTGCGACGGGGCCTTGGACCCAGATTGCCACTCCGACGGCAGATGTGGTCACGTTTCAAAATACCGGGCTCACACAAAACACGACTTATTATTTCCGCATCCGTTCGACCAATGCCATTGGTGACTCTGACTACAGCGAAGTCGTCAATGCCACGACCTTGCTGGCACCACCCGCCATACCGTCGATCTTCTATGTGGCCTCCAACTATTACTACCAGGTCGGACTTGCCTGGACGGATGTCGCCTTTGAAGACAGTTATGTTTTGGAAAGAGCCCCCACAAGCTCGGGAGCATGGACTGAGCTCGCCACCCTTCCGGCAAATACAACCAGCTTCAGTGACACATCCGTTGCGCCCAGCACCCTCTACTACTACCGGATCAAGTCGGTCAACTCGGTCGGAGCCTCTGCCTATTATACGACCAGCAACACTACGCCTGCACCCACCCCCCCCTCCACACCTTCTAGCGTTGTGTTGCGCGTGGTGTCAGGCAGCCTGCTCAGAATCATGTGGGGCAATGTCCTCAATGAAACCGGTTACCTCATCGAACGCCGCACTGATGATCCTCTTTCCTGGCAGCAGGTGGGCAGTGTCTCAGCTAATGTGCTGGTCTTCGATGACAGCACGGTGGAATCCGGAGTCCAGTATTGGTACCGGGTCAAAGCCGTGAATGCTTTCGGCACCTCGGCAGTGTCAGCCGAGGTCACTGGAACAGCAGTGGACCTCGTCTGCATCGCCCAGGATGATTTTGACCCAGGGCTCGACTCCGCTGTGTGGTCCTCCGTCACCAGCGGCGTGCCCACCAATGGCGGAGCAGGTTTCCTCGGCAGCAATGCCTTGTGGTTTGGCACCTCCGGCACACGTGCCGCGGCCACCATGCCGCTCAACATCATCCAGACCGGCTACCTCGAGTTCAAGCTCCGCGCCGGCAATCAAACTATTGACGGTTTAACCTACTGGAACAACTCCGAAACCGGCGAAACCCTGGTGATGGAATACAGTCTCAATGGCTCGACGTGGACTACCTTCCAATCCATCAACACCGTTTATCCAAACTATTCCTCCTGGACGTCCTTTTTCGTCCAGATTCCTGCAGCGGCGGTTTCTTCAACAACACAATTCCGCTGGCGGCAGCTCTCCAACAGCGGCGGCAACAATGATACCTGGGCACTGGAAGATCTTTGCATCTACTCCGCCCCGCCCCCCCCCCCCCGCCCCGCCACCCTTCATCATCACCAGTCCAAATTCCGCCTACAACATTGCCATTTCCTGGGTGGGTTCGAGTGGCACCTCCACCTATCTGGTCGAGCGCAGTCTGAATGGCAGCGTTTGGACGCAAATCGCCTCCACCTCTGCCAGCCAGACCTATTTTACAGATTCCGGACTGAGTCCAAACACCTGGTATCAATACAGAATCAAGGCGTCAAATGCTGGCGGTGTTTCCTCACCAAGTTCCACGTCACTTGCGGCCACACTTAGCCGCCTCGCTGAGTGGCGGCTGCAAAACTATGGCACAACCTCGTCCACTGGCGCTGCGTCAAACACTGCTTCAGGCATTGATGGCATTCCCAATCTCACGAAGTATGCCTTCAACATGCAGTCTTCCGACGGCACGATGCACGTTCAGCCGGGAACAGGAGACCGGGGCCTGCCAACGACGGGAATGAATCCGATCACACAGCGCCTTCGCGTCGAATTCATCCGTCGTAAATCATCCAGCGCCCCTGGCGTGTCCTACGCGGTCGAATTCTCCAGCAGCCTGAACAACTTTGCGGCGGCCGGAGCTCCGGTGCAGATCATTTCAATCGACGCCAATCTGGAGCGCGTCGTTTGGGAGGATGACGTCAGCATCAATGAAACCCCCGCTCGCTTCGCCCGGATCAAGATCATTGAAAGCCCTTGATCAGACATTGGAGCGGCTCGATCTCGATGATCGCTTGTTCGGCATTCGGCAGTTTCACGGCGTCACTTCTTCTCCAGCCTCACATAATCCAGCCCCACCATGTATCCCGGCACCGCATCCGCATGCTTGCCAGTGATCGTGAGGGTGAGCTGATGCTCCCCGGCGCTGAGCTCATGCGTGCCCCAGTCGAGTTCGTCGCTGTGGATGACTTTGGGGCCATTATAGCCGTCCCAGGCGGTGGCGACGGGTTTGTCATCGAGGGCCACGTCAATGATGCCGTAGTCCTTCGCCTTCGTGAGCGCGGCCTTCAGTTCATATCGACCAGCCTCCTTCACAGGCAGCGTCAGCATCAACTTCTCGCCGGGCTTGGCACCCGTCCACCAGAGCTGTGAACCACCGCTCCATTCGCCGCCAAATCCGCCCATGCCTTGCGGCCTGGTGTTGCCGCCAGTTTTGGAAAGCACTTTGAGCACCTCGCCTTCGAGCGCTCCGGGTATTGTAGTCCCGGCTTTAGCCGGTCCGGACGCGCCGCTCTGCAGGTACTTCACCAGATCAATGACCTGCTCCGGCTTCAGCGCATCAAACAGCCCCTCCGGCATCGTGCTCAGCTTCGACACCTCACGCTTCGCGATATCCGGCTGCGGCAGCGTAAACTCCACCCCGCCCATCATCGCGATCTTCACCGCCGCAGGACTTTCCTCCTTGATCACTCCGCTCATGACGCGACCATCCTTCATGGTAAAAAGATTGAGCTGGTAGGCCTTGCCGATCACCGCATTCGGATCCAGCACGTTTTCGAGCAGGTAGTTCAAGTCCGCGCGATTGCTGCCCGTGATGTCCGGTCCCACGTTCTGCCCTTCGCCAAAAAGCTTGTGACACTGGCCACAGGTCATGGTGAAAAGCATCTTGCCCTTGGCGAGATCCCCCTTGGCCAAAGCCGCAGTCGTGAGCAGTTCGCGGAACTTCTTTGTCCGCTCGCCCAGATCGGCCTTCGGCGCATTCACATCGCCCCACGCAGATTTGATGAGCGCATTGATCTCCTTGTCATCAAAAGCCGTGAGCTGGCGCACGAGGAAGGGTGAAAGCGCGGTGGCAGGCACGGACTTGGCCTCCACGGCTTTGAGCAGCACCTTGGAGCCTTCTTTTGTCGAGGCGAGCATGTTGACCGCATCGGGGATTGCGGCGGTGCCGATGGGTTCTTTGCCTTGGATGGCCAGGACCAAAATTTGCAATTGTTCCGCCGAAAAGCCGCCTAGAACACTCGCTGCCTGAAGGGCGTCGCGCTTGAGTGGATTGGTTGAAGGGGTGCAAACGATGATGTCCAGCAAGGCATCGCGCAGTGCCGGTGAGCTGGGACGCACTTGGTTGAGCAACTGCAGGGCTTTGCGCACCTCTGCTTCAGGCCCTTTATTCTGAACCTTGCCGATGAACTGCTGAATGGCCGTTTCATCGCCAAACAACGCGCTGAGTTCGGTCACCAGCTGTTCCGTAGTCCCGGCTTTAGCCGGTCCGTCGGCTCCTGCACCACCCGCCTTGAGCTTCGCCGCAGTCGCCGCCCAATCCTGCGGCATGGGGAGCTTGCCTGCACCACGAGCACTGCTCAGGATCATTCCCAGCGTCGCCTCGCGTTTGGCCGCATCAGGCTCCTTCGTGAGCTCAGTCAGCATTGACGCACGCCCTGCATCATCCGACGACAGACGGCGATAAATAAACTCCGTGACCTTCGGCAGCTTCGACACCCGTGCCAGTTCCAGCCCCACCTTCGGATCAGCCCCGACAAGCGGCTCGATGCCATACCAGATCAGCTGGGGGATCATTGGGTCGTCTTTGTCCTCTCCGTGCTTGAGGAGGGCGGTGGCGAGGGCAATCCCTGTTGCTGGTCGTAGACGCGGCAGGGAAGATGCGAGTTCACGCCTCACTAGAGGGGATTTATCCGTAACAGCCAGATTCTGACGAACACCAATGTTCTGGTCTACATGGCCCAAGCGAACCGACCAGGCCCTCATGGCCTCATGCGGGGAGTGGTAAGCATATGGGAGGTTCGCTGGGTCCATCGTCAGGCACGCCGTCCAGAGATTGCGGAGGAGATTTGGCACTAGCGTGCCGTCGCTGTCTTTGAGATCTGGATTCCGAAGAGGCTCCAGAAGGAACAAAGCGGCAGGATTCGAAATTCTGTGAACGGCGTAGGGTTTCAAAAAAATCTCCATCAACACCCGCCTCGCCATCCGCGACTCCCACTCGTTATCCGTCTGCACCGCGAGTTTCGCCAGCGCCTCATCGCTCTCCATCGCCAGATCCCCCTTCCACGGTTTCCAGCCGTCGTAGCTCACGCGATAAATCCGCCCATTGCTCCGGTCCCAGTTCTCCACCGCATTGCTCCCCCGGTGGCAGATTTGTTCATCGCTCCAGTCACTGACATAAAGCGCACCATCCGGCCCCACCTTCTGCGTCACGGGGATGAAGTGCATGTCGTTGGCGCGCATGAAATCGCTGCCGTGCTTGCCCACATACGTGCTCGCATGCGGGTCCGTGTAGTTGGTCACCAGCCGATGCCCATGCAGGTTGCCAAAGATGAGCTGATTGCGATACGTCGGCGGAAAGAGGCTGCTCTGATAGATGGCGAGGCCGCAGTGCGCATGGCCGCCGCCGAGGGCGTTCGTGTCGGCGGTGGCGAAGCCCGCGCCAGTGGTTTTGTCGAGACCGGGCGGACGCGGGTTGCCCGCGTAGTGCGCATGGTCGGCAATGGTCTTGATGTCGTCATACGTGTAAGGATTGAAGTGCTGCCCGGCCTGCCGCTGGTAACGCCCGCCCGGCACGATGTGGTAGAGATGCGGGATGACACAGGCGGTGACGAAAAACTCGCCATGCTGGTCGTAATCCAGTCCCCAGGGATTGCTGGTGCCTTCCGCGAAAATCTCAAACTCATGCCGCACCGGATGGTAGCGCCATATCCCGGCATTGATGGGCTTGCGCTGATCATCCGGCGTGCCCGGTTTGCCGACCTTGCTGTGCGTGAAGACGCCATGGCAGCCATACAGCCAGCCATCCGGCCCCCAGATAAAACTATTCAATGTTTCATGCGTATCCTGGCTGCCCCAGCCATCGAGGAGAATTTTGGCTGGAAAGTTCAGCCCGGGAACTTGGTTCGCCATTTCGCCCTCAATGGGGTCCGGTTTGTCATCATGATCGTGATCCGGAATAAACATCAAATACGGTGCCGCACCCACCCACACCCCGCCGAAACCCAGCTCAATCCCGCTTACCAAGTTCAGCCCTTCGCAGAAAATCTTCTTCGTCTCAAAGACGCCGTCGCCGTCCTTGTCTTCGAGAATCTTGATGCGGTCCTGCCCTGCACCCACTTCGCGCGGTTTCGGGTAGCTGTTTCCCTCCACCACCCAGATTCGCCCGCGTTCATCAAACGTGAAGGCGATGGGCTGCACAAGATCCGGCTCGCTGGCGATCAACTCCGCCTTGAATCCACCGGGGAGTTGCATGAGATCCAGCGCGTGAGGGAGCGCACGCGTCTCGCGTGCTGCGTCCGGCGTCCCGCCGGATGCCGTTCTGT
Organism: Prosthecobacter sp.; assembly: GCA_021733925.1. Classification (GTDB taxonomy): domain Bacteria; phylum Verrucomicrobiota; class Verrucomicrobiia; order Verrucomicrobiales; family Verrucomicrobiaceae; genus Prosthecobacter. Next base: position 6,810 of record JAIPJY010000075.1, read on the forward strand.
CGCTCTCGCCAGCCGGTGTTTTTTCGCCCGTCTTGGGACGGTCTTCCGCGGGACGCGAAAGACTGCCTGCGGGACGCTGGCGCTCCCCACTGACGCGTGTGCCGTGCGCGTAATCCTTCTGCGGCTTCAGCGCAGGTCCGTACATCTTCTTCGGCGTCAGATCCGCCGTGCTGTCCTTCCGCACCTGCGTGAGGAGAAAAACACCCGCTTTGTTCCCCACCACGATGTCTGGCAGCTTGTCGCCATTCACATCGCCCACCTGCACATCCACACCCACGCCGCTTTCGGCATCGATGAGATGCGGGACAAAATCGACCCCGCCCTTGCCGTCGCGTTTGGTCTGATACCAGTAGATGACACGGTGTCCCCGCTCGTCGGGGTCGTGCCCGTTGTGCGCCCAGTAGCGCTTGCCAGTGACGATGTCTTTCACTCCGTCACCATCGATGTCAGCAAGATACGCCGCATGCGGCTGGGAAAAGACGATGCCGTAGTTGTTGTCCTGCGGCTGCTCGCTGGCCAGCATGACGCGGGTCCAGTGTGGTGCAACCGTCCCGGTTGCATTCGGCAAGCCGGAGGCTTGCTCTACTTTGTTCTGCAAAAACACCGCCACGCCGTAGCGATGCGCCGCGAGGCTGGTGAAGACGTCGTTCGTGCCGTTGCCATCGAAGTCATACGCAAACATCTGCGCCCCACCGCCGACACCAGCCGCGAAGTTGTGCTGAGCCCAAGGAGCCGGACTTGCCAAGTCCGGGCTGGAGTTGGCAACTCCACCCCCTTGATTCTCCCACCACCGCCTCGCCTCCAGCAGATCCATCTTCCCATCGCCATTCACATCACCCACTCCCAGTCCATGGGTGAACTTGGCCACCTTCATGTCATCGCTCACCGCCACGAAGGGCCATTTCTCGGTCGGCTTCTCCCAGTTCGGTGCGAACCAGCCAAACTTGCCCCCGGTGCTGCACACGATCTCCGGTTTGCCATCGCCGGTGATGTCCGTGAAGACCGGCGATTCATTGTCCACCACATCCGCCACGATGTGCATCGGCCATGGCTTGTCGTCATGCGTGCCGGGGTTCAGGTAGAGCCGCGCCTCCTTGCCGGGAAAACCGAGGATGAGGATGTCGTTCTTCTGGTCCGCGTTGAAGTCGTGGACGCAGGCGAAAAAATTGTCCGAGTAGCCATTGATGCTGAAAATTTTCGGCTCGTAGTAGGCGTGCTTTTTCTCAAACGCCGGCCCCTCCCACCAAAACGGCCCGGCCACCACATCCGGTTTGCCATCCCCATTGATGTCGCCGATGCCAGCACCCTCGGAATAAAAGTCACCGTGAAGCTGCTGGCGCTTCCAGGTGATCTGGGTCTCCGCATGGAGCTGGACGGCGAGGAGAAGGAAAAGCAGGCGTTTCATGGTTGGAGGACACAAACGCTATCAGAAACCCGCCCCAATGGACAAGTTTTATGAGCAATCGGCCATACCGCTGTTTATTCTGCGCCCATGCCGCCCGTCGTCATCCTCAGTGAAGAGCCCATCCAAATCGCCCCAACCGTGTTCAAAGCCGGAGAAGGCGCCGAGGCGCAGTTTCTCGGCATCGTGCGCGGCGTGGAGGACGACAAAGCCATCTCGGGCATCGACTACAGCGCCTACCTGCCGATGGCGGAAAAAATGCTGCAGGACCTCGTCACACGCGGCCAGCGCGAGCACGGTTCGCACCGCGTTTTCATCCAGCATCGCCTCGGCTTCGTGGCCTCAGAGCAGCCTAGCATCCTCATCCAGGTACGCACCAAGCACAGCGCGGAGTCCTTTGACCTGTGCCGCTGGTATTTGAAGGAGATCAAAACCAGCGTTCCCATCTGGAAGCGCGCGGTTTTTGTGGAATGAGCACCTCACTTTTCACGGCCCGAGAAGACGCGTGATTTCACCTCTTCCCACGCGGCAAGGGCCTGAGGGCTGGCCTGATGGTCAGCGAGACGCCGATCCAGCAGTTGCAATATGGCGGCCTCGTCGATCACTTCAGAATCCTCGGCATCGGCGGCTTTCCAAAGCTCTTCCGCCAGCTGCCGCTTGTCGCGGGAATTGAGCTGCTGGACAACGGGCATCGTTTCCAAAATCATGGTTTCATGATTATCCCTGCATGCACCGCCTGACAACGTGCAAAATGATCCTTTCCCTCGTTGCCCGAACCCGTATCCCTTTCAAATTCCCCTCCCCATGCCCACGCCCCCCTTTCACTACCAGGAACTCCTCGAACTCGGCACCGATGACACCGAATACCGTCTGCTGACCAAGGAACACGTCTCCGTGCAGAAATTTGGCGAGAAAGAGGTGCTCGTGGTGAATCCCGAGGCACTCACCCTGCTGGCCAACCAGGCCTTTCATGACATCAATTTCTTCCTGCGCCCCAAGCACCTCAAGCAGGTGGCCGCCATCCTCGACGACCCCGAGGCGAGTGAAAACGACCGCATGGTCGCGCTGACCATGCTCAAAAACGCCGACGTGGCCTCCGCCGGCCTGCTGCCCTTCTGCCAGGACACCGGCACCGCCATCATCATGGGCAAAAAAGGCCAGCAGGTCTGGACCGGCGGTGGCGATGAAGCCGCACTCTCCAAGGGCGTGTACCTCGCCTACACCGAGAACAACCTGCGCTACTCGCAAAACGCCGCGCTGAACATGTTCGACGAAAAGAACACCGGCACCAATCTCCCAGCGCAGATCGATCTCTACGCCACCGATGGCGAAGCTTACAAATTCCTCTTCATCGCCAAAGGCGGTGGCTCGGCCAACAAAGCCTACCTGTATCAAGAAACCCGCGCCGTGCTCAATCCGAAGAGCATCGTGAAGTTCCTCAGCGACAAGATGGTCTCCCTCGGCACCGCCGCCTGCCCACCCTACCACCTGACCTTCGTCATCGGCGGCACCTCCGCTGAATCGACGATGAAGCACGTCAAACTGGCCTCCACCAAGTACTACGACAACCTCCCCACCACCGGCAACGAACACGGCCGCGCCTTCCGCGATGTCGAACTCGAAGCGCAGATGCTCGTAGCCGCTCGCGAGTGCGGCATCGGCGCGCAGTTTGGCGGCAAATACTTCGCCCTGGATGTGCGCATCGTCCGCCTGCCGCGCCACGGCGCCTCACTCCCCATCGGCATCGGCGTTTCCTGCTCCGCAGACCGCCAGGCCAAAGGCAAGATCACGCGGGACGGGGTGTTCATCGAGCAGCTCGAAACCAATCCCCTGCCCTACATCCCGGAAGAGCTGCGCCATCGCAAAGACACCAACGCCGTGCGCATCGACACCAACCGCCCGATGGCCGAGATCCGCGCTGAGCTCAGCAAGTATCCCACCACGACACGCCTCCTCATCAACGGCCCCATCATCGTCGCGCGCGACATCGCCCATGCGAAACTCAAAGAGATGCTCGATGCTGGCAAGCCGCTGCCCGATTACTTCAAGAACCACCCCGTGTACTACGCTGGCCCGGCCAAAACACCCGCCGGCATGCCCAGCGGCAGCTTCGGCCCCACCACCGCAGGCCGCATGGACAGCTATGTCGATCTCTTCCAAAGCCACGGCGGCAGCATGATCATGATCGCCAAAGGCAATCGCGGCCAGCAGGTCACCGACGCCTGCAAAAAGCACGGCGGCTTCTACCTCGGCAGCATCGGCGGCCCCGCCGCCATCCTCGCCAAGGAAAACATCAAGAAGGTCGAAGTCGTCGAGTTCGCCGAACTCGGCATGGAAGCCATCTGGAAGATCGAAGTCGAAGACTTCCCCGCCTTCATCCTCATCGATGACAAAGGAAACGACTTCTTCCAGACTGTGGGTCCGGGCTGCTCGGTGAAGCATTGAGTTTCGCATGAAAACTCCAACAGCCTTGTTTCAAGAACTGCCCACACGCTGGCAGGTTAGGCTGTTGGAGCATCTGCGCGGCATAGGGCGGGATCATCTCAGCGCGGGAGACTTCCCGTGCAACAACACGCTCGTTGTACGATTCGAAGATGATTCAGAGGTCCGATTTCGATATGCCTTCGCCATTCGCGATGAAGATCTAGGTGAGATCGGCGTCTTTACCGAGCATTGTGGCTACCATATCTTTCCTGGCGGAGGAGCTGTAATTGAGGTTGCGTAAAGCTGACCGTCGCCGAGCCGGAGGCTCGCAAGAAATTAGCCGGTGGTGAAGGGAGCGCAGCGACCGGGAACCACCGGATAGTAACAGCCTTACCGCTTTCAAAAGGGATGCGCCCCGGCAGGGGCGCGAGAAGTGTGTGCACTCCCAACGGTTTGGCCCACCTCACTTCACCATTTGCCAAACCCACTCTTCATACCATCATCCCCCGATGAGTTACATCATGGTAGATATTGAGTCGGATGGTCCGATTCCAGGCGATTATTCAATGATCTGTTTTGGAGCGGTGGTGGTCGAGGCGGGGCTGGAGCGCACGTTTTATGGGCAGTTGCGGCCGATCTCGGAGAAGTTCATTCCAGAGGCGCTGGCGATCAGCGGGTTCACTCGCGAGCAGGCCCTGGCGTTTCCAGAGCCGGAGAGTGTGATGCGTTCCTTCGCCGATTGGCTGGCCTCCATTTCGAAAGACAGGCTGATGTTCGTCTCGGACAACAACGGTTTCGACTGGCAGTTCATCAATTGGTACTTCCATCACTTCACCGGCAAGAACCCGTTCGGATTCTCCTCCACGAATCTCGGCAGCCTCTACAAAGGCATGGTCAAAGACATGTCCCCCAATTTTAAGCACCTGCGCCGCACCAAACACACCCACCACCCCGTGGATGATGCCAAGGGAAATGCTGAAGCGCTGCTAACGATGAAAGATGACCTGGGCTTGAAGATCAGGCTTTGAGACAGCTTTTGAGCAGAGATGCGCCCCCGCAGGGGCCTGATCCAGCCCGTTTGAAAATGGGAGTTTAAATCTCTCTCAATCAGCGTTTTCATCATCCATGCACAATCCCCTCATCCGCGTCACCATCTGGAACGAATTTGTCCACGAACGGCAGAATCCCACCGTGGCAGCCATTTACCCCAATGGCATTCACGGGGCGCTGGCGGAGGCGCTGTCCAAGCATGGCGACTTCAACGTGCACACCGCCACGCTGGATGAACCGGATCAGGGTCTGCCCCCGGTGGTGCTGGATCAAACCGACGTGCTGCTGTGGTGGGGACATGCGGCGCATGATCAGGTGAGCGATGAACTCGTCACGCGCGTGCAGGAACGGGTGATCGCGGGCATGGGCCTGATCGTTTTGCACTCCGGCCATTTCTCCAAGGTTTTCAAACGCCTCATGGGTACCAGCTGCGCCCTGTGCTGGCGCGAGGCGGGCGAACGCGAGCGCGTTTGGAAGATTGCCCCGGGCCACCCCATCGCCGCCGGCATCGGCAACTGCATCGAAATCGAGCAGTCGGAGATGTATGGCGAGCCCTTCGGTATCCCGACGCCGGACGAACTGATCTTCGTCTCCTGGTTCCAAGGCGGCGAAGTTTTCCGCAGCGGCGCGACGTGGACACGCGGCAGCGGGCGCATCTTCTACTTCAGCCCCGGCCATGAGGTCTATCCCATCTACCACCTGCCGGACGTGCAGCGTGTCATCGCCAATGGCATCCGCTGGGCACGCCCACAAGGAGCCGCAGCAAATTCACCTCGCCATGTGCCGGTGGAGCAGGCGCGGGAGAAAATCGAAGTACGTGGCGGCACCGTGCATCAGGAAGACGGCAAACTCGTGGGGCAATGATCGATATTTGGACCTGTGTAGAGCAATGTCTTCGGAGCGCGGAATTTATTCCGCAGCACTCCGCAGCATGCGGCGCTCCGATTCTCCGCAAAGTGTGTTCATACCGAGGATCAGCGTGTCTACGACCTTTGGTCTGCGCTCAAACCCAATGAGCAAAGGCGACCTGCTGCGGAATAAATTCCGCGCTCCAATGATTGTAGGGGCGATTTCGCCCCCAACCGCTATTGCGCAGCAATGTTCGCCCGCCCGCCGCGCAGCACGTACTTCTGAATTTTCCCCGTCGCAGTCTTGGGCAGCTCGGCAATAAATTCAAAACCGTGCGGCACCTTGAAGTGGGCCAAATGCTCGCGACAGAACAGCCTCAGTTCCTCAGGCGTGCTGGTGGCACCGGGTTTGAGGACGATGAAGGCCTGCGGCGTTTCCCCCCATTTTTCGTGCGGCAGGCCGACGACGGCGGATTCCTGCACCGCAGGATGGCGCAAAAGCACGCCCTCGACCTCGACGGAGGAGATGTTTTCGCCGCCGCTGATGATGATGTCCTTCCACCGGTCGCGAATTTCGATGTATCCGTCAGGATGGACGACAGCAGCATCTCCGCTGTAAAACCAGCCATTGCGGATGGCCTTCGCGGTGGCGGCAGGGTCGTTGTAGTAGCCTTTCATCACGGCATTGCCGCGAATGATGATCTCTCCCATGGCGGCACCGTCTCTGGCGACTTCACAGCCCTCGTCATCGACGACGCGGACCTCGGCATTCGCGAGGTATTCAACCCCCTGCCGCGCCTTGATGATGGCACGGGCCTGCGGAGTGAGCTGAGCGTGCTCAGGACGCGATTCACTGATGGTGACAATGGGCGACACCTCCGTAAGGCCATACACATGGGTGATGTCCCAGCCGAGTTCGCCTTCCATGCGCTCAATAGTGGCGGCGGCAGGCGGCGCGCCGGCGGTGATGACGCGAACCCCACGCGGTGCGTTCTGGCGAAGCTCTTCAGGCGCATTCGCCATGCCGATGAGCACGGTCGGTGCGGCGCACAACAGCGTGACGCCTTCCCGCGTGATCGCTTCAAAAATGAGCCTCGGGTCCGCCTTCGAGAGGCAGACATGGCGGCCACCGACGGCGGTGACGGTCCAGACGAAGGTCCAGCCATTCGCATGAAACATGGGCAGCACCCAGAGGTAACTGTCCGCACTGGTGATATGGCTGTGCATAAGGTGGCCCATGATGTTGAAGGCCGTGTTGCGATGCGTGACCATGACGCCTTTGGGATTGGCCGTGGTGCCGCTGGTGTAGTTCAGCGCGATCATCTCGGTCTCACAAATTTCGGCGGCGGTGAAATCGGGCGCTGACGCCGCCAGCGTGGCCTCGTAATCGGTCCAGCCAGCCTTGCTGCCCGTGAGGGCCACAAAATGCTCCACCCCCGGCACTTGATCGCGGATGGAATCAACCGCGTCGAGGTAGTCTGCATGCACACAAACGACGCGGGCACCGCTGTGGTTAAGGATGTAGGCGAAGTCAGCGGCGGTGAGGCGGAAGTTGATCGGAACGATGACGGCTCCAATCTGCGGAATGGCATAAAACGCCTCCAGATGAGAGTGAGTGTTGGGCGCGATGGTGGCCACGCGCTCTCCAGGCTTCACCCCGAGATGCTGCAGAGCAGCCGACCAGCGGTCGCAGCGCTCAAAGAATTCTCGGTACGTAAAGCGGCGTTCCCCATCGACCACGGCCTCGCGATCAGCATAAAGGCGGCGGGCACGGCGGGCGAAGTCGAGGGGCGAGAGCGGGGTTTCCATGAAATTCGGCCGATCATAGAAAAACATGCCCCGCAGTGGCGAGCGAAAAACATGCGCAGTCTTTTCCGCTGGCGCGATGATTCTTGCCACGACTTTGCCGCCAAGGTGGCTTAAAGTCGCATAACCATGACTGACATTGACCCTGAAACACTCGCCATCCGCATCCGCCAGTCACTTGGCTGCAGCAAGGATCTGGCCGCCGACTACGTGAAGGGCATCAGCAATCCCCCCGAGATCATCCACGGCAAAATCGTCGTGCGTGATCCCGAAGGGCGCATTGTCGCCCGTGTGCCGGAAAGCGTGCTGGCTTAAGCCGGACGCAGCCCATCAGTTGATCGAGCGCCCAAGCCCCTCAAACAAAAAAGCCACGCAGCCGCTCAAGGGCTCCGTGGCTTGGTTTGAAAGCGTGCTGGCTTAAGCCGGACGCGATTCGATGCGGGCGACCATCTCGCGCACATGCCAGGCTTTGTAGGCGCGTGGCTTCAAGATGGCGAGGCTCTTGGCAAACGAGCCCCACTTGAGGACACGAATGGTCACGCGGCGCGTGCCCCAGTTGTTCATCATGCCGAAGGTCGGCTTGTAGAGATCGATGGTCTTCGTGCCCACGAGGGCGGAACCGTAGTCCTCGACAACGTAGATCGAGGAATCGCCCTGGATTTGGAACACTGTGCCCACCGGGTAGATGGACCAGTCAGCTGCGGCACTGCGGATCTGACCGTGCCTGAGCGTAGTTCCGACTGCCGTGCGGGCACCGTACTCGATGTGATCGCTTTCGTCGTGGGTGTAGGCGGTTGTCTTGACGCCTGCAATGACCTGGCCTGGAGTGCCAGCTGGGATTGTGGTTGAGCTTTTAACTTCTTCCGCGACAGCGGAGACGCACATAGCAGCGAGGCACAGGAGGGTGGTTGGATTCAATCGTTCGGTGGGTTGTTGGGTCACGCTCGACCAGATGGGGGGCCCGGTCGGAGGGGCGCGCATGGTGACGAGTTCGACACCCCTGTCAACGCGCGGATTTGTAGCCGGTGCTGGCCCAAAAACTGAGCCTTAGACGCCTCTAAGGGCGATTTTAGCGCCAATAAGTCACTTTAAACGAAGAACTGCCCCGTAAGCCTCGGCACCGCCGGGAGACGCCATGGTCTGGCCGCCGAATGTCGCAGGTGCGACACAAGCCCCCGAAATAATTAGCCTTCCAGCGGGGTGCCAGGCCATGCAGTAGGCATTGTCCCCCTTGATTCCGCCAGTTTGGACGAGCCATTCGAGGCCACCTTGGGCATCAAAAGCAGCCGTGAAAATGTCGGTGGCTCCTTGGGTTTTGAGTGTCTGTCCGGCGAAGGTGGCGGTGTCAGAAAACTCGCCTGTGACGAAGCAGCGTCCCGTGTTGTCGGTAGCGACGCCGAGGCAGTAGTCGGTGGCTGGACCTTGAAGGACATGGCTCCAAACAAGTTTGCCTTCAGGGCTGAAGTGCGCGAGCACGCCATCGTTGTCCTTGTCGCCGGTGGTGTGCATGGGGCCGCCATTGAGAACGCCTTTGAACATGCCTGCACACCAGGTGCGACCTGTGGCATCGACGGTGATTTCATGAAAGCCTGCGCTCGGTACGCCTGGGAGAGTGGCTGCCCAGACGCCTTCGCCATTGGGCGTGAGTTTCAGCACGATCCCGGCTGAGGATTTGGATTCCAAGGTCACGGCATCCATCACTCCCGCACCACTTCCACTGCCTCCTATATAGATACAGTCGCTGGCATCGACGCCGAGACCATGCCCGCTGCCGGAGAATTTGCCACCGGTTGCATTCACCCACTTCAATTTGCCATCTGAGTCATACTTGGCGCAGAAGATCGGGCGTGTGGTGCTGCCGGCATTCACAGTGACATCGCCGAATTTGGCCTCGCCTGCTATGGCACCGGTGACGACGATGTCGCCCTTGGAATCGACCACGATTCCGTGGCCATAATCGTAGCCTTTTCCACCGGCCGTTTTGATCCAAACCAGCGTTCCGCTTGTGTCGTATTTGGCAATGAAGATGTCATAATCACCTGAATTCGGCAGTGTCTGGCCGTTCGCCTGGGCATCGGTACTTTGGTAGTGACCGGTGACGTAGGCATTGCCCGCCGCATCCGTGGCCACGCCGTAGCCGCGGTCCACCAGAGTGCCGCCGAGACTGCGGACCCAGAGGAACTTTCCTTCCGGGGAGACTTTGGCGAGGAAGAAATCCATGCCGCCGAGTCCGGTGCGCTTTTGGTCGCCAAAGGTGCCGTCATCGGTCGCTTCACCTGCGAGGAAGACGTTGCCTTCGCGGTCAAAGGTGACCGCACGGGTTTTGTCATTTTTGGCTCCGCCACCTGCGGCGACCCATTCGAAAGTGGGGGTGGCGGCGTGGAGGGAGGTGGCGAGGAGGAGGAGGCAGAGCGTGCGCATGGGATTCGGGGAGACTGATTTTTACACCGCTAGAGATTAGAAGACCGCAGAGATGAGACTTCTGAATGAGGACTTTGTGGTGGTGCGATCTGCTTGGTTTGTTCCGCGCTTCCTCATTGGATGGGCGAGAAGTCTGTGGCCTTCATGTAGATGCTCTTCACGCCTTCGGCCTGAGGCTGGATGGTCAGAGGACCGCCGTTGGCTTCCTCGCTAGCGGCTTTGGCTTTCACCCAAACTGGATCGGCACGGAATGCGGTGAAGGAGGCGAGTCCGGCTTCCTTGCTGTCGTGGGAGAGGATGTAGATGAGCTTGGTGCCGGCGCCTTTGTCCGCGTCCGTCGGGGTCCAGTAGGCGAGGTTGGTCATGCCGTGCTTGGTGAAGAGCTTCACGGTGTGATCGCGGAAGCGAGCGTTCAGGGCGTCGAGCTTTCCGGCAGGCGTGGTGTAAGTGCGCATTTCAAACACTCGTGGCTTGCTGCTTTTGGCAATGGTCAGCGGCGGGGAATAGTCCGTCGGCGTCATGAAGATCGACTCCGGTGCCTTGGCGAGGATTTTGCCACCCTCTTCGCTGGCCTTGCGGGCAGCCTGCCATTCGGGATCTGCGCCGAAGGCTTTGAAGCTTTCCTTGGCGGCTTCGCGGCTTTTGTGTTCGAGCACGTAGATGAGGGTGGTCTTGGAACCGTTCTCTTCATCCACCGGCACCCAGTAGCCGATGTTTTTCATGCCGTGCTTTTCAAAGAGCTTGCAGGTGTGGTCGCGGAAGCGGGCGAGGAGGGCATCCAGCTTGCCTTCGTTGCAGGTGTAGATGCGGAGTTCGTAGACCGGGGAGGCATCCGCAGCATGGAGGGGCGGGGCGACGAGACTGAAGAGAGCGAGGAAGAGGAAGGTGAGGCGGGTCATGGGAGGTGAAACAAACGCAGCGTGAAGGGGCGCGTTATCAGGAAGCTACAGTGAGGAGGTCGGAGAGCTTCTTCGTATTCGCGCTGGGGCATGGAGTCGGGGACGATACTGAAACCAACGTGGAAGGTGATTTTGGTCTTCTTATTGCACGGTGGTGCGAACGCATGCCTCATCAACTACGGTCTTGAACCCGCTCCGCACACAAACTGCTGGTTTCATGGTGTCTTCGTGATAAATCGTCATTATTGGAAATTCATCGGATGTCCCGATGACTCGAACTGATCATGCGCGGTAGTGTTAAGAACAGCACGGCAGCGGACAGCTTAAGGATCAAAAGAGAATTCTTGCAAAAACTGAGCGGCCGTGCATGGTTTGCCGGAGCTTGCACAAGCATTGTAAAATATTCGTTTCAGCTCCCGGACAAATGCCTTTCAGCAATGAGCCTGCTCGATTTCGGCTCACTCGTTGGCGGCACCGAGTCCAGTGCTTAGTTTGCCTAACGTCAATCAGCCCGTCGTGGGATAGCTGCCATACTCATGAATACACCAACTCGCAACGACCTTGCTGCGGCATGCGGAGTGATGCTCCGGAAGAGATTACGCTATTTCATTCTCAGTTGGACGATAGTTTTCGCTACTGGAGCGAATGTGCCAATTTCGGCACAGATTGCGGGGAAATTTGAAGACCCCAACACTCTTTTGGAAACCCAGCTTCAACCGAGCTGGAAGAATTTGATCGTGGTCATCCATGGCTCGAATCCTGATGGCTATGCCAATCCATACTCAGCCGACCCTTGGCCTCAGCTTCTCTCAAACCTTGACGATGCTACCAAACAGTCAAACCTTGATCCAGCGACAAGTCTTCCCACGTGGCACGTCGTTGCTTATAATTGGAATCAAGATGCCCACACGGGATGGGTCATCTCGGAAGACGGTAGTGTGACTGAAAATGCTGTTACAGCAGCAGCGAATGCCGTTTCACAAGGCCCACTCATAGCAAGTGCGATTGCGTCAAAAATTCCTGGTCTGCGCCAAGTCCATTTCATCGCTCATAGTGCAGGAGCCTGGGCAGCTCAGAATGCCTTTGTTAATATCATGTCGCAGAATCAATTTCTAGTGGCCCAGATGACTCTCTTGGATGCTTTTGTTCCCGATGATTTACCTCTTCTTACTCCAACCGGAATGAACAGAAGCCTGATCGAAATGCCAACAGCAGTTGCTGCTCTTGGAACGAGAATTCATAGGCTGGACAACTACTTTAGCACAGGCCTGCCGGGCACTCAGGCTATCTTTCAATGGCGCACAAAAGATAACGGGTATCCGGTAGACATCGACATTAATGGACTTCAGGTCGATTATGATCGCTATCCTGATATTGTTGCAGCTTATCATCTTCACGCTTATCGGGACGACGCGGACTGTGGTCCGCTCGGACATTCTGGGCCAATTGTGTTCTACGGTGGTACTGTGCATGCATCAAACGCGCCTGCTGACGTTGATCCTAGGCTGGTCGATTCCCATATTCCATACAGCTATAAAAACTTTGCTTGGAACCTCGGCCTCTTTAAGCAGTCAGGCATCCGCCCAGCAATCACCAAACAGCCATCTAGCCAGCCCGGAGTTGTTGGCGGTCCACAAATCACACTCGGGGTCGCTGCTATTCGTGGCGCTGCCTACACTTGGTTTAAGGACGGCGTCTATGTGAATAGCGGCCAAAATCTAACGACTCTCGCCCTTAACAATCCAGCTACAGCCAATGACACTGGTCATTACGTTGTTGCGGTGAGCAATAATCATGGCGTGATCTATAGTGACGAAGCCATTGTAAACATCGGAACGTTAGCGGCTCCATCCAATCTCGTAGCCAATTCGATTTCTTCAAATCGAATTGACCTCAACTGGGCAGCAAGTGCTTCCGCTGCCACTGGATTCAAAATTGAGCGGGCAACAAGCACCAACGGTCCGTGGATAGTGACCGCAATGGTATCGAACAGCACAAACTATTACTCAGATACAGGGTTGTCGCCGAACACAGTCTACTATTACCGCGTCGAGGCTACTAACTCGGGCGCGGACTCCGCTCCATCCGTCGTCGCAAGCGCTAAAACACTGGTCTCAACCAGTGCTACTCACACGCTCACTATCAACTCCAACAATGGAGCACAAGTCTTTTATTCGAATCCGAGCAATCTTAGCGTTTCGTTGGCAGGTGTGATACCCCTGGCACCGATCGTTTACAACAATCACGCATCAATCACTGTTCTTGCGCTTGCCACTGCAAATGGCATGCCATTTGTCAAATGGCAGAAGGACGGTCAGGATTACACCGACACTGGATTTTCCAATGTAGCCTATGTCACGATGGACGCTGATCATACGATGACGGCGGTTTATAGCTCTACAAATGGCACACATGCTTTGACCGGCCTCGCCATCAACGGGCCTGCTTCTGCTGCCGAAAGGACATCTCAGGCGTACACCGCAACCGCCACATTCAGCGACGGCAGCAGTTCTACGGTCACTCCGAGCTGGACCATGACTTCCGGAGCACCTGCCAGCATCAGTTTTTCGGGCGTCTTTGATGCCGGTGCCGTCAGCAGCAATACGACGATCACCCTCACGGCCAACTACACTTTCGCAGGCGTGACCCAGACAACGAACAAAAACGTGACAATCACGAACACGGACACACAGCAGACCTACACGCTGACGCTCAACGCGAACAACGGAGCATTAGGAAATGTATCTCCCTCGCCTTTTGTCAGCGGGAACAGCTACGCGGCAGGCACCACGGTGCGCGTCACTGCGAATGCGAATTACGGCTTCCACTTTGACCACTGGAGCGGTGCTGCCAGCGGGACGGCTCCTTACTACGATGTGACCATGGACGGCAACAAGAGCGTTACGGCGAATTTTGCCGACGGTGATGCTCGCCTCGGAACGCTCATGGTCACGATCCAGCCGCCTGCGGCAGCCGCAGCGGGGGTGAAATGGGGCCTGAGCACCGCCGATTTTCTTCCCAGCGGATCGAGCCTTCCAGTATTTCCTGAAACCTTGTTCTTAGTCCTACAGACTGTGGACGGCTGGCTTCCACCGAATGCGCTGCAGATTGACTCGGTGCCTGCCTTCGGACCTGTCGCCATCTCGGCTGGTCAGACGACCAACGTGACGATCACCATGACGCAGGATACCACGCCGGGAACACTCAATGTGACCCTCTCACCGCCCGGCGCGGCAGCGGCGGGCGCCAAGTGGCACGTCAATGGTGGAGCCGCCTTAGGCAGTGGTGCAACCGCTTCATTGCCTCCAGGCAGCAACTACACCATCACCTACGATACGGTCACCGGCTGGAACGCACCCTCCAGTCAGACCATTGCAGTCTCACGTGGGCCATCCACGTTTGTCACTGCGAACTACACGCCTGCCTCTGGTCAACCGGCGATTACGGCTATACATCCAGGCTTTGGCTGGAGGCACGCTGCTGACAATTGATGGTGTGAATCTCTCTGGCACAACCAGCGTGCTCATTGGCGGGAAGCCTGCGACCAACGTCACAGTTACAAATTCCACACAAGTCACCTGCATTACCCCATCAAGTTCTGTCTATGGCACCGCGGCAGTGGTCGTGCAAACACCAGCAGGCAGCACCACCAATCTCAACAGCTTTTCTTACGGCACTGGCCGGGGCAACGGTATGACCTTGGTGAGCGCGATAGGTGGCCGTGCAAACGGCGTGGCTGTGCAGGGCAACTACGCTTATGTCGGAGAAGGAAGTTCTTTTGTGGTCGAGGACGTTTCCAATCCTGCAACTCCAACACCTATGGGACGGCTTGCGATGCCTGGAATTGTTCAGGATATCGTGATCTCCGGCAGCTATGCCTTTGTCGCGAATGACGATGCGGGCTTACAGGTGGTGGATGTGAGTACACCGACGGTGCCAAAGCTTGTAGGGTTTTACGACGTGTCGAGCATTGCCACCGGGATTGCCGTTCTCGGTTCCACAGCCTATCTATCCGCTGGGAATGGCGGGCTAATCATTTTCGATATCTCGGCCCCCACCAAACCAACACTCCTTTCCGCAACCGCTCTGGGAGCTACGGTGCAGGATGTTGGCATCAATGCGGCGGGGACGGTTGCTTACTGCCTGGTCAACGGAAATCTGGTCATCGTTGATGCGACAACACCAACTGCTCCGATCGTCAAGGGAAGCATAGGGATTGGATCATCCAGCGCGGCTTGTCTGGCAGTCGCTGGGACGCGAGTTTTCGTGGCAGGGTCCAACGCGCACCTGAAGATGATAGACGTGTCCAACCCCAACACGCCTGTGGAACTCCCGCGAGACGGAGTCGCGGCGGGGATTTCGCCATTGTCCGTCGCCGCGTCCAATAATCTCGTCTATGCCGCAGGCGGAGCCTCAGGTTTTCTGGTGTTCAACTACGGCAGCGGCACACTGACGAATGTAGGAAGCACGACGAGCCTGAATTCGTCAGGCACCAACATGACCGTGATCGGCACGCGTGCTTACCTGGCTGGAGGCGCGAATGGGCTCTTTATTGTGGATGCCGCCAGTTCCACAAATCCTTCACTGCTGGGTACTTCCTCAGCACTTTCCGGGGACTATGGCTCCGTAGCCCTGTCTGGCAACTATGCTTACGTCTATGCAAACCAAGGTTTTAGGACGTACGATGTCACCAATCCTGCGCTGCCAGTCCTAGTGGGGCATTACACGGGGCTTAACAATGTGTCCCAAGGCCAAGTCTTGGTATCCAATTCGACCGCCTACCGGAATGGCTATGGTAGTGACACCACCATCGTGAACGTGACCAACCCGGCATCGCCGACCTTGAGAACCACCATACCTGCGACGACGATAGGCGCGATGAAGATGGCTTTGTCTGGGAATTCGCTCTTCATTGCGGGCTGGGACACGAGCCAGATGCCAAAGCTGGTCGCTTTCGATGTAAGCAATCCATCGTCGCCAACGGTGAAGAACACCTTGAGCTTCGCGGGCAATCAGTATGCGACGATGACGCTAGCGCTCAATGCGGGCAAGGCGTTGGTGGGCCTGAGCAATGGTCTGTTGAAGGTGGTGGATGTATCCAACCCGAACAGTATGGCAGAGCGTGGCACGCTTTCAAATATCGGATCTCCCTATGATATCGCGATGTCCTCTGACGGACATTATGGCTTTCTTGTTGACGGAAGTGGGAACAGCCTGCGGGTGGTGGACGTGAGCGATGCCATGCATCCCTCGCAAATCGCAAATATCTCGCTGCCGTTTGGCCCTGGGGCGATCACGGTGAATGGCAGCTACGTTTACGTGGCCGGTGCTTCCAACGTCTGGCAGTTTGATGTCAGCACTCCCGCTTCGCCTGTCATGACGAGATCATACTCGCTACCGAGCAGGTCAAATGGACTTAATTATGGTGTTACTGCTGCCAGTGACGTTGCAGATGCAAGCGATCTCGTCTTTGTCGGTGATTTTCAAGCTGGCCTTGTTGTATTGGAAACCGCAGACAGCCAAATACCCACGCTTCAAATCACCGGCCCCACTTCCTCAGTCACCTATTCAACCAACGTCAGCACTTTGAATCTTGCCGGCAGCGCTAATGACAATCAAGGCGTCACGCGTGTTACCTGGTCAAACGACCGCGGGGGAGGTGGTGATGCTACCGGCACAACATCATGGTCGGTTTCAAACATTCCACTCGCCTCAGGCACAAATGTGGTCACGGTGGTCGCGCTTGATCGCTCTGGCAATGTGGGCACGGCCACTCTGACTGTGACATGCACGCCGCCGGACTCCACGCCGCCCATCGTAAACATTGCTACACCCAACCCGACAAACAGTGTGACGACAAGCAGCAGCACCATTGCTCTCCAAGGCTACGCCTCTGACAATGTGGGAATAGCAGGTGTGCAATGGAGCAATGACCGTGGTGGCAGCGGCAATGCCATGAGTTCAACGAGCTGGACCACCGCTCTAATTCCTCTGCAACTTGGTCCCAACAATATTACTGTCACTGCCAGTGACGCCGCAGGGAACACTGGGTCTGCTTCTATCGCGGTCAATTATACACCCCGGGACATCACTCCGCCGTCAGTGACCATTCAATTTCCGACTCTGGCCCCGGTGTTCAGCACGAATGTCGGCACCTTGAATATTTCCGGCATCGCCTCTGATGATCGCAGTGTATCACAGGTTACCTGGAGCAACGACCAAGGCGGACAGGGCACTGCTGACGGAACGGAAATCTGGAGCATCAATGGTGTTTCGCTTCAACCGGGCCTAAATGTGATCACCGTGACAGTACTAGACGCAGCCGGGGACATGCAGACCGATTCGCTGGCGATGACTTACACACCATTACCCGTTCCACAAATCACGAGTCCAATGACGGCAAGCGCCAGAAAAGGGCAGTTTTTTGCCTATCTGATCACCGCAGACAATACGCCGGGAGCCTTCGGCGCCGCGGGCCTTCCCGCAGGCTTGATACTCAATTCATCGATCGGCTTAATTTCAGGCATTCCCTCGGAAATGGGATCGTTCAATATTGTACTGTCGGCCACGAATGGCGGAGGGAATGGGCAGACCGGTCTTGTCCTGAGCGTGGCATCGCCTTATACCGCCTCCGAAAACTGGAGGGTCCAAAATTTCGGTGTTTCCGACAATAGTGGCGATGGAGCAGACTTGGCAAATCCTTGGCATGATGGCATCCCCAACCTAATTAAATACGCCTTGGTACTTGATCCAACAGTCGCACTCGCGAACGCCCTTCCTTCACCACATGTTCGCCACGACGTTGAAGGTGACAGAATGTCCCTTAGCTTCTATCGCGATCCCACTCGGAGTGACATCAACATTTATGTCGAAGCGACAGATGATTTAGCAGGCGTATGGGAGATAGTGGCAAGTTCTATTAATGGTGTCGGTATGGCTGGAACAGGTTTGGTGAGTGACTCAGATGCAGGCGCTGGCTTAAAGCTGGTAGAAGTGCGGGATAGCATCAACATGCAGCAGGCTCAAAGTCGTTTCATGCGTATTAGGGTTACTCGATAGGCGGGTGGAGTGGTTCAATCATTTCATTGATATTCTTCACCCTGAGGCGGCGAGGATGCCGGCTGCTTTGTGCAACGTCTCTTCGTATTCGTGCTGGGGGATGGAGTCGGCGACGATGCCGGAGCCGACGTGGAAGGTGATTTGATCGTCTTTCTGCACGGCGGTGCGGATGGCGATGTTCCACTGGCTGCGGCCGTCGAAGCCGAACCAGCCGATGGCGCCGGTGTAGAGGCCGCGGGGGTGGGGTTCGAGTTCGGTGATGATTTCGCTGGCGCGTTTTGCTTGGATCAATCTTCGGGCATCAGCACCGGAATTACCTTGTTGCCGTGGCGACGGTAGATGCGGAAATCCGAATCCAAGGTGAAGATCACACTTTCTTTGTGCAGCTCTGACATACGAACAAGGCATGCATCGGCGAGTGACATGGGGCGGTCACGATAACGGCGCATCAGCGTCCGCAGGTCGGCCAGTTGATCCTCCATTTCCAGCGCGATACGGATTACGCCACGCTCCAGCAGCACAAACAGGGCGTCTGTATCCACCCCTTCCCGTTTCAGTAGAAAGGCGGCCTCCGTCAGCACGGCTTCGCAGGTCAGCATGGGTGGACGGAGTCGCTGCCATTGCTCCACGACCCAGGCGGAGTGTTTTAAATCAGACGCCAGAAAGGAAACCAGCGGGCCAGTGTCCAGAAGCACTGGGCCTTTCACCGGCCAAAGCCCTCCATGTATTTGGGATTCGTCGCGAGGTCTTTGGGCAGCTTTTTCAGCGAACCCGCCAGATCGCGCGCCAAGTCATAACACGAGGCTCCGACGGCGGTCTCCGGCTGTTCGAGTTCACGTTCTAAGGCCGCACGCACCAGCGCGGACTTCGTCATGCGCCGTTGACGGCTTTCCTGATCCAGCCGCAGAAGCAGCGAATCGGGCAGTTTGAGGGAGATCGTGCTCATGGGTGGCGCATGGTAATACACACCGTTCTTTTCGGCAATACACATTTTCCAAGGCTAGATGCCAAGCATGTTGCATCTGAAGCGCCCCGGGAATGTGAGCCAGCGACTGATGGGCTGGAGCTAAAGAGCATGAGAGTAAGCCCGGGAAATGGAGCGGGAATTTTGCCGGGATGAGGCTTGAACTTCATGGGATGGGGTGCCGCGAGATTTGTCAATTATTTGCACCCTGCCCCCGTCTTTCTCGAGCGCAAAGCCCGAAATGGATCAGGGACTTTGGGGGAGGATTACAGGTGCTTTGAATGACGTGAGCATGGCGTACAATCATACTAAATTGGGTTCTCCCAGGAGAGCGGACGCTCCTAGTGCTGTTTCTCCTTTGTATTCATGTCGCCCAATCCCATCTTCTGGCTGCTTTTTGTTGGGTCTCAAAACTTTTTTTCGTGCTCGACAAAATTGTCCACCGCACCAAAAATGCATATTTGCCTGCCATACCCTAAGCATGTCACTGAAAGCACAACAAGAAATAGCGAATTGGAAGCTCGAGGCCCGCCTCGAAGATAATGCTCGCTACTTCTACCGCATTTCGGCCCTTCCTCGCCTCCATTCAGGGGAGCATAGTTATGTAATTGGGCGAAAAGGTTCAGGCAAGACCGCTCTCAGTGAATACCTCTATCAGTCGCGTGGACCGACAAAGTTTACGGCTAAGCTGACATTTAAAAATTTTCCGTTCAACGATCTCTACGCACTCACAAATAATAGCTACCGCCAGCCAAACCAATACATCACTCTCTGGAAGTATCTGATATACTCATCCGTTGCTAAGTTGATGATTCTCAATGAGGCAATCGATTCCCAAATTAGGGAACAGCTGCGGCAAGTGTATGCCGACGATCCTAAGCTGTCTCTCCCTAGAACAATTGCCCGTTGGACATCCAATGATTTTGACCTCAAAGTCATGGGGAGTGGAATCAAGAGGACAGTGCAGTCGACCCATCTACCCAATTCGACTCCATGGGTCGAACGAGTGGAATTATTGGAAAGCATTATAGAAAATCATCTAGACGAATCTGAATATGTTCTGGTCTTCGACGAATTGGACGAAGATTACGGAGCGGGAGAAGATGGTCCTCGCACTGAGTACTGGCAACTCCTGACAAGTCTATTTAAGGCAGTACAAGATGTCCGTGCCAATATTCAAAAGAGCCAATTTCGTATTCGTCCGATTGTGTTTTTGCGAGATGATATTTATGCGCAGATTCGAGATGCTGATAAGAACAAATGGGAGGATGTAATTTTTCGCCTAGAGTGGACCCCGGCAGTGATCCAAGACCTTTTGGCTTTTCGCATCTCGCGTGCGGCAAATTTAAACGGTCCAATTTTGACTTTCGAACAGGCATGGGGCCTCATCTATCAGGAGACCTCTGTTAAATTTGGAACGTCAAAGGGCAAGTCGCTCAGTTCCTTCGATTATATCACTCGAGCTGGATGTTGGCGTCCTAGAGATTACATCCGATACATGAAGGCAACCGCTCAAAGGGCGGTTGATGGTGCTATTTCACCAGTTTCGTCTGAAATCGTTTTCCTGTCGCTGAAGGAGTTTTCGAACTATTTGAGAGGTGAAATGGAGGATGAAATTGGCGGGACATTTCCAGATATAAAAGCCATCTTGGATCTAATTGCACATATCCGTAAGCCAATTTTCACATTGGGGGAATTTGACATCGCATACCAACAATCAGTGAGAAATGGGCACAACATAAAGCGCAATAGCGAAGATGTTTTAAGAACACTCTTTCGTTTTAGCGTTATCGGTAATTGGACACGACAACAGAAGATGGTCTTTCACTACACAAATCGCGAAGCGAGGCTGAATCTGTCAGAGGGCTTTGTGGTGCATCCCGGATTATTACGAGCGTTTCAGATAAGTTAAATGAGGGCAACATAGAGAAACAAGGAAAGCTGAAAAAATGCCATTCATGCTTGGCATTAATTGGCCATTCAAACATTTCCGTGTGATGCGGAGTGACGAAAAGAGAACCAAGTAGCCAGAATGGACACAAAAGCATGGGAAGAGTTGTTGGGTGTAGCCGCGCCTTGGAGGGTAGTGGGCATGGAAATCAATGTCGC
>JAIPJY010000018.1 GCA_021733925.1 Prosthecobacter sp.
CGTGGAGATGCGCGGAGCATGCGGTCTGGGGTTGTGCTGCGTCCGCCGCCGGAGAGTCGGAGAGGGAGTGGTGAAAACGTATGAGGCTTTGCTCCAGCGAACGGCTGAGGGAGGGGATGGGATCGCCAAGCCAGCGGTAGATGCCGCCCATGTCGAAGGCGACCTGCACCATGACCCAGGTGCGGAGGTGGGTGATGGGCTCAAAGGCGACGGTGCCGAAGCCGGGATGAGGCGTGCCCTGGACACTTTTCCAGGCGATGAGATCAAAGGGGCGCTGCTCGCAAACCCTGGCCTGCCATGCGAACTGATCAAACAGGGTGCGGATGCACCAGGTCATGCGGCTGCCGTCATGGGAATGGGACTGGACAATGCCGCGCATGAAATGAGGGACGTCTTCAAAGCGGGTCCAGGCATCGTAGGCGACGGTGAAGGGGACGGGCACCTCGATGGACATCACGAGGTAGGAGCCTTCCTCGTCGGTGAAGGTGCTGCGGATGAGCTTCATGGAGCTGTCAGCGACTTCTGCATTCGCGCAGACGCATTCTGCTGGAGAGCGGAGAGCGGGGGCGGGGGCGGGGGACTCCTGCCGGGGCTGTGTGCGTGCAGCGAGAGCGTGGCGACGGCGGGCGGATTTGGGGTGGTGTTTGCGCTGCGAACGAGGGTGCCGGGTCTTCATGAAGGACGGATGATTCGTGGGTGGATGGATGGGCAGGCGGGGGGAGTCGTGTGACAGGGGACGTCCATCATCGCGCGGTGTCAGGGGGGCTGCGCAGTGCGGATGGGATTCGACGGGAGGAAAGCGGCTGCGGGGGGCGTTTGTTTGCTGCTGTCGATGCCTTCGAGCCAGCGGAGGAGGAAGAGTGAATCGACCTGACGTGCGAGGCTGGTGATGTTCAGATCGCTGAAGGGATGGCAGGTGTTTTCTTCGACGGGCTCCGGGGGCTGCGGGGCCTGCGCGGGGGGCGGTAGAAGGGAGGCCGGCGGAGGCGGGAGGATATCGGCGATCTCGCTGAGCAATCTCTGGCGCAGAGGGCTGGAGCTTGCTGCGGCCTGCGGCTTTGGCGGGAGATCATCGGTGCTCATGTGGCCGATGCTAAAACGCGCGCGGCTCTGGACAATGAGGAGAGGCGCCCGATGAATCTCAGCGAACGGCTGAGACTGTGGTCAGTCAAAAGCAGGTCTTGATGCTGCGGGAGAAGCGTCTTTGCTGGGGAGCTTCGAAGCGGGGGCGCTGGAGGAATGGGGATTTTATTTTGGAGCGGGGCAAGGAGACAGGATTCACAAGAGAGCAGGATGGAACAGGATTTCGGGTCAGAGAATCTTGTGGAGTTTGTCCTCGTGTGAATCCTGTTCCAATGGGGGACCCGGCGCTGCGGTTTGCAGTTCGTTCAGCGCTCCAGCTCCTGCAGGGGCGGTTTCGATCGCACCGGCATCGTGCAGGAGAAGGCTGGAGGGACGGCGGACCTTTTTAGATTGCCTGCGGGTGTGGCAGAGCCGGAAAGTGGGACGCGCGCAACGCGTCCCTACCAGAACTGGGGTGCGCTATGGGTGTTGCGAAGCGCTATGAAGGACGGAGGGGGGCGTCAATCGCGCAGCACCTGGACGGGGCTGCCGTTGTCGATCCACTCGTAGAAGAATTTGGCGGGATTGCCGCCGTCCAGAGGGACGCGAATGCAGCCGTGGGAGGCAGGGTAGTTCGGGACGGAGGTGAAGCCGTGGATGAAGACATTGCCGTAGATCTGCACGCTCCACGGCATGGGGGCGTTGTGGTAGAGCTTTGAGTAATGCATGCGGGAACGGAAGGGGCCGGCGGTGAAGCTGCCGGCGGGGGTGCGGCCATTGCGCCCGGAGCTGATGTGAGTCTGCAGGACGAGGCGGGCGCCCTGCCAGCCGCGCAACTGCTGCCGGGCGAGGCTGACCTCCGCGCGCTTGGGGCTGACGATGAGGGTGAAGCGGTGAAAGCCCCAGCCGATGGTCATGCGACCGTCTTCTTCACGAATGCGGATGGTGGCGCCTGCGAGCTCGAGATCGCCGGTGCGGATGAGTTCGGTGCCATCGATGAGATGGCGCAGTGAACCGGCTGGCACGGCGACATCGTGGAGGCGGATGCAGCGGCCGGCTTCGTCACGCTGGACCTTCCAGTGGAGCTGATCTGCGGCCTCATGAAGGGGGACGTAGATGACGCCGGACTCCAGGGCAAAGGTGATGGCTTCGAGGGGTGCCTCTGCACGGAGGGCGGTGGGCAGACAGACGAGTCCGAGGGCGCATAGCAGGAGGGCGCGGCAAAGCTGGAAACGGTAGATGGAAGGAGGGCGGATCATCAGACCTGCTCCCCCACCCAGCGCACGGCGTAGTGAATGAGCTCGGTGCCGTTTTTGAGCCCGAGCTTCTCTTTGATGTGGCCGCGATGCGTGTCCACCGTCTTAAGGCTGATGTGGAGCTCCTGGGCGATGGCGCGGTTGTCCTTGCCCTGGCCGGTGAGGCGGAGGATTTCGAGTTCGCGGTCGGTGAGTTTTCCGATGGTGGAAGTGCTGGCGGAGGAGCGGGGGCGGGAGAGGGCATCGAGGATGGCAGCGGCGGTGCGATCGCTGGCATAGACCTGGCCGCTCAAAACTTTGGTGATGGCCTCCCGCATCTTGTCCGGGCCTTCCTGCTTCATGATGTAGCCGCGCCCGCCGGCGCGGAGGACGCGCTCGGCGTAGAGCTGCTCGTCATGCATGGAGATGACGAGCACGGGGAGATCCGGACGCATGGCGTGGACGTCCTGGAGAAGTTCGAGGCCGCTTTTTCCCGGCAGATTGATGTCCATGAGGACGAGGTCGGGATTGAGCTTTGAGATGGCGTCAAAGGCGTCGCGGGCGTTGTCCGCCTCCCCGCAGACGACGAGGCCGGGGACTGCGGAGGCGATGCGCACGAGGCCGTCGCGGAAGACGGGATGATCATCGACGATGAACACTTTTTTGGCCGAAGGGCCGGATGCTTTTTTAGCCATTGATGGGAGCGGTTGTGGGTTCAGACTGCGGGGTGGGAATGGTGCAGACAACGGCGGTTCCGATGCCGGATTGACTGCGGCGGATGTCGAGGTCTCCGCCAATGATGTCCGCGCGGTACTTCATGATGCGCAGGCCCATGCCGCGATGATTGGCATCTTGATCGAAGCTGCGCCTGCCGTGGCCTTTGCCCTGATCCTTCACGGAGAGGACGGTGTGGTGGGGGTTGGTGGAGAACTCGATGTCGATCTCCTTGGCGAGGCCATGCTTGACGGCATTGGTGACGGCCTCCTGCGCGATGCGGTAGAGGTGGGTGGCGGTGGTGTTGTCCATGTCGATGGCCGGGGGGCATTTGCAGCGGCATTGGATGCGGAACATGGTGCTGGTGCGGGAGGCGAGCTCATCGAGCGCGGCGACGAGGCCGCCGACCTGTACGGCGACGGGATGGAGGCCGCGCGCGAGCGAACGTGTCAGCGCCAGCGCGTCTTTGAGCAGGCTGGTGATCTTGGCGGCGTCTTCCGCCTCGGATGATCCCTTTTCAAGCAGGCTGGATTTCAGCAGATCGCTGAGGAGCCAGATGCCGGCGAGCTGCTGGCCGAGATCATCATGGATATCCTGGCCGATGCTCTGCTTCTCGTGCTCGCTGATGTGGAGGATTTCTTTTTCGAGCAGTTTGCGGGCGGCGACCTGCTGCTGCAGCTCTTCATTGAGGTGCTGAAGCTGGAGGGTGCGCATCTCCACACGTTTTTCGAGCTCGTTGTTGAGGTGACGGATGACCTGCTCGGCGCGCTTGCGTTCGCTGACATCCACGTGGGCAATGACGACGGAGTGGGGGCCGTTGCCGGCGAAGGGCGTGACGTAGCCGACGAACCAGCGCTGCTGCTCGGACGAGTGGCAGGCGTATTCCATGCTGAAGCGTGGGGACTCACCGCGCATGACCTCGCGGATGCCGAGGGCGAAACTAGCGGCCTCCTCCAAGCCTTCAGCGGAGGCGGCGTCACAGACGGCGAGATAGTTTGTGCCGATGCCGCCGGCATTGATGGAGCCGCCGTTGGCTGCGGCGAAGGCGGTCCAGGCCTGATTGGTGCTGATGATCGTGCCGTGGGCATCCAGCACGACAATGCTGGCGGGGATGGCCTCCAGGGTGGACTCGGCGAAGCGGCGTGCTTTGAGGATCTCATCTTCGGCATGCACGCGTTCAGTGATGACTTCGGCAAAGAGGATGATGCCGCCGATCTCCCCCTGGGCATCATACCAAGGGCGGCATTCCCATTTCACCCAGTCCGCCGTGCCATCAGCACGCGGGAACTGGTCGCGCTCACAGCGTTCCGTGGTGCCGGTCAGGCTGCGCTGGTGGATCTGCTTCCAGCGTTCCGGCATGTCTGGGAAGACTTCATAGTGCAATCTGCCGGTGAGATCGTCCTCGGGGAGGCGGAAGTCCTGGGCCCAGCGGTCGCTGACGATGAGGTAGCGCATGTCGCGGTCAAACATCACGACGGGGGCGGGAGCGTGCTTGATGAAAAGGCGGAGGGTCTCCTCGCTCCTGCGCAGCGCGGCTTCGGCCTGCTCGGCCTTTTTGCGGGTGGCGATGGCGTCTTCCATCAAATTGAGCGCGGCTAGCCGGGATTCGCGCAGTGACTGGTTGGCCTGCACCAGCTCCGTCGTGCGCTCAGCCACGCGGCGTTCGAGCTCGGCGTGAGAGCGGGCGAGGGCCTGCTCGGCGGCGGTGAGCCGTGCCTGCTCCTCCAGGCGTGCCAGGGCACGCTGCACCAAGGCGGGCACCATGGTGATGAAGTTTGCGTCCTTGATGAGGTAATCAATCGCGCCGCGCTTCATCATTTCCACGGCGACGCGCTCGTCCCCCTGGCCGGTGATGATGATGAAGGGCAGGTGATCGTGGAGCCCGTCCAGGCGGTCAAGCAACTCATCCCCACGCAGGCCCGGGAGCTTCAGATCCAGCAGAACCAGGTGTGCGAGATTGGATTCGAGCCAGGTGACGGCCTCCTCGCCGGAAGAGACGGTGGCGGTTTGAAAGCCCACCCGGCCCAGCTCACGCACGATGAGGCGGGAGATGCCCGGATCATCATCCACCACGAGGATGGTCACTGGTGTGGGAGGTGCGGGCATGGGAGGTCAGGGGCGGTCGTTGATTTCGGGCACCTTGACGAGGGAGACAAACATGCCGAGGTGGGCGATGGCCTCGGCAAATTTGTCGTAGTCCACGGGTTTGACGATGTAGCTGTTGCAGCCGAGGAGGTGGCAGCGCTCGATCTCGCGAGGGTCATCGGTGGTGGTGAGCATGATGACGGGGAGACTGCGGAGGGAGGCGTCTTGCTTGATCTGGCGGAGGGCCTCGACGCCGTCCACCTTGGGCATGCGGATGTCGAGCATGAGGAGGTAGGAGGCGTCACTCCTGCGGTGGGGGCCGGGGCCATGGCGGAAGAGGAAGTCGAGGACCTCCTGGCCGTTTTCGTAGCAGTGGATGGTGTTGTTCAGGCCGACGCGCCGGAGGCTTTTTCCGATGAGGCGCACATGGCCGGGGTCGTCATCTGCGATGATGATGATTACTTCCTGTTTCATGGGGGTGGATTACCGGGGGTGGTGCCGGAGTTCGCAAATTCCAACGGATAACGCGGCGGCTGGCCGCCCTGAAGAAGCAGGGCGTTGATTTCCTGCTTCAGCTCGATCATGCGCAGCTCACGGTCCACCATGGCGCGGTTGAAGCGCTCCAGTTCGTTGTTCTTGGCGCGAAACTCAGCGTTGCGAAGCTGCAGCTCTTCCTCGGCTCGTTTGCGTTCCGTGATGTCACTGGCGATGCCGCTGAGCTGCCGCGGACGGCCGTTTTCACGACCGATGACTATGCCGCGATCCGCGATCCAGCGGACGGCCCCCTCACGATTCAAGACCCGGTACTCCACGCGGAAGGTGGCGTCTTCACCGGTGATCCAGCGATGAAACGCCGTCCTGACTGCATCGAGGTCATCGGGGTGGATGCCCTTCATCCAGACTCGGTGGTCGGCGTAGAGTTCCGCCACCGAGACGCCCCAGATTTGTTCGAAGGCCGGGCTGACAAAAGTCACGCGTGACGGGCCGAGCTCCATGAACCAGAAGACTTCGCCCATGTCCTCGGCCAGCAGGCGGAACTTGGCCTCGCTGGCGCTGAGAGCCGCCTGAGCGTCGCTCTTCTCCGTGGTGTCGAGCATCGCCGTCCGGCACCAGAACACGGCGCGAGGCCCGGCAGCCTCCTGGCGGCGGGTGACGAACTGGACCTTCCGCGCCACGCCGTCCCTGGCCTGAAGCTGGAGTGTGGTGATGACCTTGGCGGTGCTGCGACGGCTCTCCCACAGGTGCTTCAGCCAGGCTTTGCGATCCGGCGCGGCGATGTGAGGCAGGAGGGGCTTGCCGATCAGGTGTGACGCTGACCAGCCGAGCATCTGGCCTGCGGTCCGGTTGACCTCGCGAATGCAGCCCCTGCCATCCAAGGTCAGGTAGCCTACGGGGGCTTGATCATAGAGGTCTGCAAAGCGCTGCTGGCTCTGCTCCAGTTCGGCATGGGCCGAGGCGAGTTCTTCATTTTGCAGTTCCAGCAGATTCTGCTGCTCCTGCATTCGGAGCATCGCCCTGGCAGGGGCGCCCCCAGTCTCCGCCACCGCCCGTTTTTTGGCGGGCGCACGCGGCTTGGCGGTCTTGCTGGAGGCACGTTTCATGGGGGCTCCGGCCTGGCGGTGACATCTTCCAGCGCCAGCAGGATCTGGGGCGGCTGGCCGGGTTCAGGCGCAAGACGCCGCGCATTGAGAAGCATGGTTTTCATGCCGATGCCGGGGAAGTCGTGCTGGATGCGAAAATCCTGGAAGGCGGAGTGCTGAGACAGGATTTTTTCCAGCAGCTCCCGCAGTTGAGGAATGTCCCAGGTGCGATCTCCCAGGTCGTAGATGAACTTGCCCTGAGTGCCGGGCGGTGTCATGCCAAACGTGCGGTAGAAGCTTTCGTTGGCGGTCTTGACCCGCAGCTCACCGTCCAAAATCAGGAGCGGCTCGCGCGCCGTGGCCACGATGGCTTCGGCATAGCTGAGCGCGGATTCCACGCGCGCGAGCGTGCGTTTGATGGCGTCGATGTCCTGCAAGGTGAGTACGACGCCGTTGATGCGGTTGTCCACGGTCTTGTAGGGGCGGATGCGCAGCGAGTACCAGCGCTCGTCCAGATCCTGCACCTCCTGCTCCTTGATGTGGAGGGTTTCGAGCACCTCCAAAATCAAGTCCTGGAGATTAGGGAGGTTGAGCTTGATCTTGAAGTCGGAAATGGGCCGGCCAATGTCGGCGGCGATGAGGTTCAGCACCTTCACGGCGCGTGGCGTGTAGCGGCGGATGCAGAGATCATTGCTGAGCATGAGGATGGGGATGTCCACGCTGCTGAAGAGGTTGCCCATGTCATCGCTGAGCTCCTGGAGCTCGACATTGCGGATCTGCAGCTCGTCATTGAGGGTGACGAGTTCTTCGTTGGTGGACTGGAGCTCCTCGGTGGCGGTCTCCATCTCTTCATTGGTGCTTTGCAGCTCCTCGTTGCTGGAGAGGATCTCCTCGTTGGCCGCGCGGAGCTCCTCATTGGAGGCGTCCTGCTCTTCGATGATGTTTTGCAGCGAAAGCTTGGTGGCATCCAGTTCGTCGCGCAACTGCTCCAGCTCGCGCTGGGTGGCGGAGGGGCGGAGGGTCTGGCTTTTCCTGGAGGCGGGAACGCTGACGGCGGAGGTCTCCTCAAACAGCACGAGGAAGAAGATCTCGCTGAAGTTTGGCATCAGCAGCGGGATGACCTTCACATTCACGGTGAGCATGCGTCCTTCGTAGCGGACTTGAATGTCCGATTTCTCGGCGTGCCGTTTCTGTTTGGTGGCTTTGGCGATGAGGGTGCGGAGCTCCACCGCGAGGCCCTGGCGGGCCATCTTTAGGAGGCTCAGGCTGGCTTCTCCGGGGGTGTTTTCCAAGAAGGGGCCGGTGCGGCCGCGGAACTGGAGGATCTCCATGCTGGAGTTCACCACGACACCGGCAGGTGCGAACTGGCTGAGCACGACGGCGTCCGCCTGCTTGCGGATGTCTCCGACCACCGGCTCCACCAAGGTGCGGCTGAGGCCCTGCGGCAGGGAGCCGGCCTTTGACTGGACGGCGCTGAAGCGTGCGAGCACGCGGCTGCTGCGCGAGTGAGTGAACTTCTTTTCGTAGATGCGGAACTTGGTGTCTGCGATGGCGAAGAGGTCGGCGAAACCGCCGATGGACTCCGCGGTGCCCAGCACGAGGCAGCCGTGGGGCTTGAGTGCATAGTGGAAGACAGGGAAGACCTTTTTTTGCAGCGCGGCATCGAAGTAGATGAGCACGTTGCGGCAGGTGATGAGGTCCATGTGAGAGAAGGGCGGATCCTCGACCAAATTCTGCCGCGCAAACATGCACTGGTCGCGGATGGCTTTGTTGATGCGGTAGCCGCCGTCCACCTTGGTGAAGAACTTCCGCAGGCGCTCGGCGGAGACCTCGTCCTTAATGCGCTCAGGGTAGAGGCCGGTGCGTGCACGGCTGACGACACTTTCATTGATGTCTGTGCCAAAGAGCTGGACGGGGCAGCGCACGCCGACCTTTTCCAAAAACTCGACGAGGGCGATGACGAGCGAGTAGGCCTCCTCACCGGTGGAGCAGCCTGCAACCCAGAGGCGGATGGGGGCATCGTCCTGACGGTTCTTGAGGATCTTTGGAAAGATCTTCTTCTTCAGCAGATCGAACATCTTGGGGTCGCGGAAGAATCCGGTGACACAGATGAGGATGTCCTGAAAGAGGGCCTCCACCTCAGCAGGGCTGCCGCGCAGACAGGCGGCATATTCCTTCAGGGTGTCGAGCTTCTGCAGGACCATGCGGCGGCTGATGCGGCGGCGCAGAGTGGCGGGCTTGTAATGGGTGAAGTCCACGCCGCTGTGGGTGCGCAGGAGGGCGCAGATTTGCTTGAAGTCGTCGCCGTCAACCGGGAGCACGTCGTCTTTGCCCGCCCGTTGTTCATGGATGAGATGAGGGTGATGGCCAACCCTGAGCAGCTCTGCGGCCATCGCGTCCGGCGGCAGGATGTAGTCCGCACAACCGCTGGCACCTGCGCTGGAGGGCATGCCCGCGTACTTGGCGGAGACTTCATCCTGAACGAAGGTGATGCCACCGGCCGCTTTGATCTCCTCCAACCCCAGAGTGCCGTCCGACCCGGTGCCGGAGAGAATGATGCCGATGGCCTGGCCGCCCTGATCCGCCGCGAGAGTGCGGAAGAAGTAATCCACCGGCGTGTGCAGATCTCCGCCATTCCCGCGTGGGAGGAGGCGGAGGGTGCGCTGCCCGATGCCTATCTTCTTGTTTGGGGGGATGACATACAGATGGTCTGGCTGCACGGGCATGCCGTCCTTTGCTTCGAGGACGGTCAACTGGCTGGCGCGTGAGAGCAGCGTGGTGAGAGCGCTCTCATGGGCGGGGTCCAGATGCTGCACCAGCACGAAACCCATGCCGGTCTCCGCCGGGAGACTCCTGAGCAGCGAAGTCACGGCCTCAAGTCCGCCGGCCGAAGCACCGATGCCGACGACCGGGAAGGAGCCCCCCGGTGCATGCCGCACTTTGGTTGAGGGTGCCGGCTTGGACCGCTTGGCTGGGGAGGCGCGTTTCTTCATGACGAGCATCGCTACAGAAGACCGGCGCTTTTGCAAAAGCCAATGAACAGCGTCGGAACATGCCTTGTTGATTTATGCTTCGTGTCCAGACTCATGTTTCATGATTACTCTTCCAGGGCCGGCCCTACCATGCGGCAGGGACGCTTCAAGTGTCAGCCAGCGGCTGAGACGGCCTGCGAGTTTTCTCTGAGACGCCTGTGGCGGGCGGTGAAGCCGAAGCGATGCTGTCTATAGGAGGATCGTCACCTGGACGCTGCTCTCGACAACGTCTGCGGCGATCGCGCAGCGGGTCAGTCCGGCGGCATTGTGGATGTTGAGTTTGTTCATGAGGCTTTGCCGGTATTTCTCGGCGGCCCAGGAGTTGCGATGAAGCCCCGCTGCCTTGCTTGCCAGACTTTCACTGATCCTGCGAAAAAATGACTGCCGTATAGGGACCGATGCAGATTCTTCCCGAGCAGGGCAGCCCGTCGAGGTTTTCCTCATGGGCCTCCACATCAGGTGTGGGATGATTGGCGAAATTGGGGGAGTACTTATAGCCGTCACTATTGAAGCGCGTTTTCCACCATCCGGCGCGTGGAAATCCGATGGCGTAATCGTCCCGACTGTCATTCGTCAAATTCACCACCACCACCACACTGTCGGATGGTCCCTGCTTGTCCCAGCGGTGAAAAGCGATGATCTTGGCTTCATTGTCGGAGTGGAAGAGATGAAGATTCTCACCGCACATCCCGCGCGTCACTCCAGACAAATTGCGGCGCAAGGCGATGAGATCCCGGTACATTCCGAGAATGCCGTGTTCGTCTTCTGCCAGTGACCAGTCGATGGGATCCTTGTCCTGAAACCAGCGGTCCTCCAGCAGTTCCTGTCCTTGGAAAATCATCGGGATGCCGGGAGAAGAAAGCACCAGCGCACCCCCCAAGGTGGAGCGTTTCTTGGAGAACCAGCTGTCCACGTTCCCGGGCCAGATCTCCTCAGGCACGCGAGCCCGGCCATTGGCGACCTCATCGTGAGACTCGGTAAAAATGACCCGCCGAAAGAAGTCCAAATCATAGCGATACTCAATGGCTTTGCTGACCGACTCCAAGTCGCGGGATGCATCGTCACGATCAATGATTGCCCGCCGAACAGGATGCACAAACTCGCTGTCCCATTGCGCATTGAAGCCGGCGCCGCCCGCCCCCACATCCTTGGTAACCCATGCATTGTGATGCATCCCCTCGGCGATACTGATTTTGCCGGGGCACTGCTCCCGAATTTCGTGATTGATCCATTGCATCAGGCTCCAGCCTTCGGGGATGTCATTCGCAGGGTCTTCATCCCTGCCTTTTATGTTCTTGATGTAGGGTATGGCGTCCCAACGCAAGCCATCGGCGTGACACTCCTTGAACCACATCAGAGCGTTGTCGCATATATACTGGCGGACTTCACCCCGGCCAAAATCGGGACGTGTCTCGCCCCAGGGGGTGCGGGCACGGTGGTCATTGTAAAAGTAGATGCCGCCCTTGTCGTTTTCGCTCCACCCGTCGAACTGCCACATGTCCAGATCAGAGGGGCCAAAATGGTTGTAAACAACATCGACAATCACGGCAATGCCATGCTCGTGGGCTGCTTTGACAAACTGTTTGAACTTGTCCGGCCCGCCGTAGATGCTTTTGATGGCAAAGGGGTGGCAGGGATTGTAACCCCACGAAAAATCGCCTGGAAACTCCGCGATTGGCATCACTTCGACGGCGTTGATGCCCAGCCACTGGAGATAGTCAAGTTTCTCCATGGCACTGTCGAAGGTGCCCGCCCGCCCCTCCTCCTTGACGTTGAAAGTGCCGACATGCATTTCATAAATGACCAGCTCATTCCCGGTGGCCATTTGAAAGTGGTCTTCCCCCCAGTCGAAGGACTGTGGATCATAGACAACGCCATTGCCGATGGAGTTGGTCACCTTTCTGGCATAAGGGTCGATGCGGGAGATGGCTCCCTTGGGGCCATGCAGAAGGTAACGGTATTCGTCTCCTGCTTTTGCCCCCGGCACCTCAGCAAACCAGCGGCCATCACCCTCACTGACCAAAGGTGTGGCACCCTTGTCCCAGCCGTTGAAGGTCCCGGTCACGAAAACCTTTTCGGCATGGGGAGCCCACACTCGAAAGGCTACGCCATTGGCACTGGGCATGGCACCCATCGTTGCAGGCTTGGCAGTGGTGGCAGTTTGGTCTGGCATCTAGTTTTCCAGTGTGCATTGCATGAGATCATCAGGAAAGTGATCTTTTCGCAGCCCTTTCCGGGCCGGTGTGAGGCGGAGCGGAGTGGCCTGTGGGTCGAGAGTACTGATGCCGCAGATGTCATCATGGACAGTGAGCGGGAGGGCTTCTGCGGTGGACGACTGGCCGTTGCGCACATCCTGCGCGTGACCGTGGTCGATGCGGGTACTGTCGTACTCCACCGGGAGCATGGAGATGCCGGGGCTGCGATAGAAGGGGCGGCCTTGATGGACCTCCCTGATGGCGGCAGGCAGCTCATGGACCGATGTAAGTTTGTTCAGGTAGCCCGACGCGCCGATCGCCATGACCAGGGAGATGAAGGCATTCTCGTGGTGCGCGGAGAGGATGATGACCCTGGTGTCTGGAGCGGCCTGAAGAATCTGCCGCGCAGCCTCCATGCCATTAAGCTGCGGCATGGAGATATCCATGACGACAACATCGGGACAGAGCTGGCGGGCGGCTGCCACAGCCTGACATCCGTTCTCCACTTCGCCGACGACCTCAATACCGTCCTCCAGTTTCAACAAAGCCAGCACTCCCTCGCGGATAATCGCGTTGTCATCAGCCAAGAGGACGGTGATCGTGTTCATGGGTGTTCAAGGGGGGCAGGTTGTTCCTGGCCAGGCCTGTCCACGGAGCGCGCGTGAAGGTGGCGTGAATGCATGCGGCGAGCGTGCCGTGTCAGGCAAACCTGACCATTGGCAAAGTCTCTCTTTACTTCTCAGTAATTAACGCAGAAAACTCAGGCCGACGGTGCCCAGTGCTGGTGAGCGATGCGCAGTGGCGACGAGACCTTACTTTTTAGCGGTGGCCGGGGCTTTGCGTAAAGGCTTACGGGAACGTGGTGCGGCAGGTGACACTGCGGAAGAGGGAACGGGCAGGGTGCAGGTGACGCAGGTGCCGCCGGCGGGTTGATTCGCAATGGACACGCGGGCGCCGATCATGTCGGCACGGTAATGCATGATGCGCAGACCCATGCCCTGGCGCTTTGGGTCAAGAGAGCTGATGCCGCAGCCGTCATCCTTGACGGTGAGCGTGAGGTTTTCCGCGTCGGACGACAGGCCGATGCGCACATGCTGCGCGTGGCCGTGCTTGACGCCGTTGCTGACAGCTTCCTGGGCGATGCGGTAGAGGTGGGTGGCTGCGGTGTTGTCATTCACCTGAACGGGCACAGCGCAATCGAACTGGCAGCCGATACGGAACATGCTGATCATGCGCGTTGTAAGATCGTGCAAGGCCAGCATCAGGCCGTCAGGCTCTGCCGCTACGGGGTGCAGCCCACGGGCCAGGCTGCGGGTCATGGCGACGGCCTCCTTCATGAGGTCTGAGATCCTGGCGGCGGCGGGCACCTCGGGCGCGGCACGCCCAGCCAGGGTGCGCGTTAGCACGGAGGTCAGGATGCACAGAGCGGTCAGCTGCTGGCCGAGATCGTCATGCAGATCCTGGCCGATGCGCTGCTGCTCACGTTCGCTGATCCGGAGAATTTCCCGCTCCAGGCGCTGGCGGTCGTGTTCAGCGGCGGCGAGGCGTTGTTCCTTGTCGAGCTGCGAGAGCGCACGCCGGACCACTGTCGGCACGAACTCGATGAAGTTCACGTCCTTGACCAGGTAGTCGAGCGCGCCGCACTTCATCATGTCCACGGCGACGCGCTCGTCCCCCTGGCCGGTGATGATGATGAAGGGGACGCTGCGGCCCATGGATGCCATCATTTCGATGAGAGCCGGGCCTTCGATGTCCGGCAGCTTCAGATCAAGCAGCAGGAGATCGGCGCGGTGCTGCTTCAACCAATCAGCGGCTTCCGCGCCGGAACCGGCGACGGCCGTCTGATAGCCTTCGCGCCGGAGTTCGCGCTCGATCAAACGCGTCAGCCCCGGATCATCATCCACCACGAGGATCTTGACAGTCTGGTGGGTGGCGGACATGGCGGGGTTCAAGGTTTGCCATTGATCTCGGGCACCTGCACGAGCGAAACGTACATGCCGAGCTGCTTGATGGCCTCGGCAAACTTGTCGTAGTCCACCGGCTTGACGATGTAGCTGTTGCAGCCCAGCAGGTGGCAGTGCTCGATCTCGCGCGGGTCATCCGTGGTGGTGAGCATGATGACGGGCAGCTTGCGCAGGGAGGCATCTTCCTTGATCTGGCGGAGAGCCTCCACGCCGTCCACCTTTGGCATGCGGATGTCGAGCAGGAGGAGGTAGGCGGTGTCACTCTTGCGGTGGGGGCCGGGACCACGGCGGAAGAGGAAATCGAGCACATCCTGGCCGTTTTCGAAGCGCTGCATGGGGTTGTGAAGCCCCACCCGTCCTAGGTTTTTCTCGATGAGCCTTGCGTGGCCGGCGTCATCTTCCGCGATGATGATCACTGCTTCCTGAGTCATGGTGCTCATTTTTTAGATGGGTTCTTTATGGCTGGCAAGCTGACAAAAAAAGTACTGCCCTGGCCGGTGACGGATTCGACCCAGATCCTGCCGTCCAAGCGCTCCAGAATGCGCTGGGCGATGGTGAGGCCGAGGCCTTCACCTGAGCTGTGGGCGGGGTTCAGGCGGTGGAAAATCTCGAAGGCCTTCTGCTGGTGTGCGGGGGCGATGCCGATGCCGTTGTCCCTGACCTCATAAACCACCTGAGAGCCCTCCTTCCGCCCTGTGACATTGATCAGGCCGGCTCGCGAGGGATCGAGATACTTGATGGCGTTGTCGAGGAGATTGGAGAAGACCTGGTTGATCTGGGTGGCATCGCCCAGGCAGTCAGGAAGAGCGCCGATGTCGAGCTTTGCGCCGGCCTGCTGGAGCTGGAACTCCATGGCGTCGGCGATCTGCTGGAGCATCTCGTGCATGGATAGGGGCTCGATGGTGAGCGCGGCACGGCCGAGCCGGGAGAAGCGCAAGAGGCCTTTGAGCAGGGAGTCGATCTTCGACACCCCCGCCTGGATGAAGCCCAAGGACTCAGGGATGTCTTCTTCGAGCGCCAGACGTAGCTCGGCCATTGGCACCGCAGCTCCGGAAGCTGCATCCAGCGTCTTGCGCAGGCTCTCGCAGGTGCGCGTGAGCTCGCGGCTGAAGCCCTGGATGTTCACCAGGGGGGAGCGCAGATCGTGCGACGCCACATACACGATGGCCTCCAGCTCCTTGTTCTTTTCCGCGAGCGACTGCGCCAGTTCCGCGAGCTTTTCCTCGTCACGCTTCCGTTGGGTGATGTCGGTGCGGATGGCGATGTACTGCTGGGGCTTGCCGGCGGCATCCACGAACGGAAAAATCGTCGTATGCACCCAGTAGATGCTGCCGTCCTTGGCGCGGTTGCGGATTTCGCCCTTCCAGGTTTGCCCGTGAACGATGGTGCTCCACAGGTCGTGAAAGAACTCCTTGGAGTGATGGCCGGAGTTGATGATGCGATGATCCTGGCCCAGCAGCTCACTGCGGCTGTATTTGGAGATCTCGCAGAATTTGTCATTCACATACGTGATGATTCCGCGTGCATCCGTGGTGACAACAATGGAATGGGCGTCCAGCGCTGCTTTCAGGTCGATGAGTTCTTTGACCGGGACGAGATGTGCGTCTGAGGCGGTGCTGCCTTGCGGCAGATTCGCGACGGGCGGGGTGGTTTCGAGACGCTTGAGCCGTTCGATCAGCTCAGCCTTGGTCATGCTGGAGTAGTCGGTCATTCGAAGCCCAGTGTGGCTGAAGTCAGTGGAAAGCCCAGAGGAAATGCGCTGATTATGCATGCTACTTCATCTTTGACTTCAGTTTGATCGTTTTTCCGGCGACCATGAAACTGCCGTAACCGCGATGATGGAGAGTGCGGGGATTTTTGACGGCGGGATCGATCCATGCCTGAACGACTTCGAGGACAAACAGGCCGTACTTTGACACCATGCGGGTGTCCACCACGCGGCACTCCAGGCTGGCATGACACTCCGCGATGAGCGGTGCGCCGACCTTGCTGGCAGGCAGGGGTGTGAGTCCGAAGCGTGTGAACTTGTCGATCTTTGCCCCGGAAGTATTGCCGCAGCCCACCACTTTTTCCGCGAGCTCCACGGCGGGGATGTTGATGACGCATTCCTTGCTGGCCTTGAGCAGGGCGAAGGAATGGTTGCGGTCACTCATGACGCAGGCCACCAGCGGCGGCTCAAAATCCAGCATCATGTGCCAGGACAGGGTCATGACGTCGCGGCGGCCTCGGTGGGCTGTTGTTACGAGAACGACGGGCCCTGGCTCCAGCAGGCCGTAAACCTTGGACAAGGGATAGGATCTGCGGGCCATGGACGGATCAAGAGTGCTTGTTCTTCCATTCCTGCGGCGGCACCAATCGGACGTTGTCGGGCCACTTGGCGCCCTGCTGAATCCAGTCGTGTAAAATTTGGGTGCCTTCCTGTTCCATGCCTTCCGGGGTCGGAGGCATGGCCACGGGGCTCTCGTGGCCCAGCAGGAGAACTTTATACAATAGGCTTTGGTGCGGAGAGCCCGGGAGGATGACGGCGCCGCTGCGCCCGCCCTTCATGGCCAGGCTGCGGGTTTCGAGATTCAGCCCGGCGCAGACGTACTGGTGCTGATGGCATTCCAGGCAGCGTGTTTCCAGCAGCGGCTTCACCTCGCCTACAAAATCCACCTCCTGAGGCGGCTCCATCTGCATGCAGCTGGTCAGGCCGTAAGCCATTGCCATGGCGGCGAACGCGATGAGTTTCATGAGGGCGAAGGTGGGAGGGGTGGAATCAGGCGGCGAAGCTGAAGCGATGCTTCACCTGCACCGAGTCCAGATCGAGCGATCTGCCGAGCAGGCGCGAGGCCAGGCGCTCAGCCGCCACGCGCAGCATGCGGTCGCTCTGCCCCGCTTCGAGTTCGAGCCCTTCATGCTTGATGGCATGGATGCGGGCACCGACGATGAGTAGATTCATGAGGAAGTCCTCCGCCTCGACGGGATCATCCGTGCGGTGACTGTCCACACGTTGATTGTGCTGGGGATGGATGACGTATTCGATGTCAAATTTGGCGATCATGGTGGTGGGGTGGTTGAAGTTGATGGGAGGCTTGCAGTGTGAGTCTGCCATGCAGGGAGGCGGGGCGCTCTGCGTGCGGTGGCGTGTTTGGGTCCGATTTTGTGCAGCGGGCGGCGCCTTGAGAAGGCCTTCAGGGTGTCTGCGCCAGTTCCGGCACGACGAGCACGGGGCAATGGGCGCTTTTCAAAACATCATCCGCCATGCTGCCTATGAGGAGGTGGTAGAGTGTGCTATGAGGATGCGCGCCGAGGATGATGAGGCCGGCCTGGAGGCTGCTGATTTCTGCGAGCACCCCGTCCACGCCTGCATCCACCATCTGCCGGACGGTGGCATGCACCCCGGCTTGCGTCAGTTCAGCGACCATTTCCAACAGCTTCTCGTAATTGCTGCGGAGGAGATCGTGGGAGGGTTTCTTCATGCCCACGGACCAGATGAGGCCCTCATCGACGACGGTGGGCTGCTTCGGGACGACGTGGAGGACGACGACCTCGCTGTTGAAAGCTCTGGCAAACGTGGAGGCTTGCCTGAGGACTTCGGTGGCGAGGCTGGAAAGATCGACAAGAGCGACAATGGTTTTCATGGGGCGGAGTTTTCCAAGGTGGGTTTGACGATGAGAATGGAGCATGGCAGCCGGGTGAGCAGACGCTCTGCGGTGGAGCCCATGAGCATGTAGCGGAGATTGGTGCGGCCTTTGCCGCCCATGATGATCAGGTCGGCCTTGCACTCCTGTGCGTGGGCGGCGATGCCGTTGCCATAGTTCATGGCTTCGTGGAGGACCTCGCCGGCTGTGATGCCCTCTGCAGCAGCGCCGATGAAGTCATGGAGACCCTGACGGAGATTTTTAATGTGCGCCTCGCGCTCGTTTTCGGTGAAAACCAGGCTGGGATAAACTGATTCCACAAATGCGCCACGGGTGGGGACGATCCATGGCTCCTGCCACACATGCAGGAAATCGACACTGGCGGAGTCTTTGATGGCGATGCGACGTGCTGCGGCCACCACTTCGCGAGACGTCTCTGAGAAGTCAATGCAGGCAACGACCTTCTGAAAGGCGTGGGGATGGTTGGAGCGCACCAGCAGGACGCGGGAGGGAGATTTGCGGGCCAGTTTGCCGGAGACGGAGCCCGCGCCCGCTGCAGTTTCGCCCGTGCCTGCTATGCCGGCGACGAGCAGGTCCGCGTGCAAACTGCGGACGTGCTCAAGGATTTCATGCAGAGGCGTGCCAACGGCGATGGTGGCTTCCACACCAGCGGGCACCTCGGATTGCGCGAGCCAGGCCTTGAGAGCGGTGCGTGCGCCTTCAGTGGCGATGGCGGCCTGATTTTCATAGCTGGATTCACGGCTGGCGGCCAGGGTGACCACGGCGGCGGAGTCCACCACATGCAGCACATGAAGTGTGGCACCCTGAAGACGGGCGATGCGTGAGGCTTGTTCGAGGGCTGCGCGAGAACCGGTGGAAAAATCCACCGCGACGAGGATGGTTGTGAGCGTGTTCATGGGAAGGGTGAGGATCAGTGCGACGGTTTTGCTGAGGGAGAAGGGGGGGCAGGGGCCATGTGGTTTTCACTGGCCTGCACCAAGGCGAGAGTCTGGCGAATCACGTCGGCATCGACGGCGACGGCGAAGTGTGAAAAGTGGGAGGCTTTGGGACTGATGCGCTGGATGATCATGCCCACGAGTTCGGGTCGGGTGCCGGTGCTGTTGATGAAGACGGGAGCGCCGCTGTCCCCAGGATAGACGTCCGAGTTGATGAGAAACCGGCCCTGGGCCTGGGCGGTGCCCAAGGGGTAGGAGGCGACCCTGCCGCTGCGCAGCAAGGGGAATGCACCGTCTGTGCCGGGGAGGACATCAGGATAGCCCAGAAAGGACACCTCCTCTCCGACGTGCAGGGCTTTGCCATCGCGTGAAAGCGAGTTCTCATTCAGACAGGAGGGGACATCCGCCCGGGCCGCGATTTCCGCCGGGATGTGCAGGGCAAAGGCGGCGATGTCGAAGTCCGGGTGACGGACATAAAACTTCTTTTTGCCCGCTGGCTTTGGCGGGATGAACGCGAGCAGCGCCACGCGGGCCTCGCCTGCTGCATCCAGGATGCGAAAGCCGATGATCAGCGGCCCTTTGCCCATAGTTTCCAAAACATGGACGGAGGTGAAGATGACGGGAACCTTGCCGCCCGGTGCGCCGGAATCACGGCGGTTGATCACAAAGCCGGTGGCGGCACCCTTGAACGTGGCCAGCGGGTAGGTGGACCACATCATTTTTTCGGGCACGTTCATGCGTCCTGCACAGGAGGCGCCTGCGAAGGGCAGGATCAATGCGAAGAGGAGGGCATGAGAGAGGGGTATTGTCATCGGGAGGGGGCTTGCAGGTGCCAGGGGTGCATCCAGGAGGAGATCCTGAAAGGTGGGTGGCAGTGGAGATGAGGAGCGTTAGGCCATGGCTGAACCGAGGAGCAACGGGCAGACGCACCAGATGAGGCTCAGTAAACGGCTGAGATGCATGAGGAGCTCTTCCTCATGGCGGTGGCAGGCGGGCGCATGCACGTGCTGACAGCCTCATGAAAATCCTGATCCTTGCCGCCGCGCTTTCTATGGCAGCCGTGTCGAGCTGCCATAAAATACCTGATGATAGCAGCCCGCCGCATCCGGAGGTGAAGCAGGCTCTGCTGCCCAAGCCTGTCGCGGCTCCGCAGCCCAAGCCTGTTATTCCCGTGCCTCCGGACTCAGGCGCGGCCCATGGGCCGGTGCCTCTGCCGCCGAACCGAGGGCCGGGCGGCGGTCAGTTTT
Source organism: Prosthecobacter sp. (assembly GCA_021733925.1). Taxonomy (GTDB): domain Bacteria; phylum Verrucomicrobiota; class Verrucomicrobiia; order Verrucomicrobiales; family Verrucomicrobiaceae; genus Prosthecobacter. Next base: position 19,694 of record JAIPJY010000018.1, read on the forward strand.
GAGCAAGGCTGGCACATCGAGAGTGTGCCGAGGTTTTGAAATACCCGCTTATACCTACCCCATGAACGAAAAGCTCGACACCCTGCTGGAGAAGATGCACCTGCTGGAAAAGGAGATCCTGCGGGAGCTGCAAAAGAAGGAGCTGGAGTTCTTCTATGAAGTGAGGCAGGGCAGGGTGCGCTTTACGGAGGAGGCACGCGCGAGGCATCAGCTGCTGGCGAAGCGCTTTGCCAGCTACATCCGGGAATCGCGCTTCATGATCATCCTCACCACGCCGGTGATCTGGGCGTGCTTCATTCCCATAGCGCTGCTGGATGTGGCGATGATCGTTTACCAGGCCGTCTGCTTTCCGGTGTATGGCATTCCGAAGGTGAAGCGCCGTGATTACCTCAAGCTGGACCGTCGGCATCTGGCCTACCTGAACTGGGCGGAGAAGTTCAACTGTGAGTACTGCGGCTATGCGAACGGGGTGCTGGCGTGTGCGACGGAGATCGCCGCGCGGACGGAGCAGTACTGGTGCCCGATCAAGCATGCACTGCGGATGAAGTCGATGCACAGCCGGTACCGGCACTTCTTTGAGTATGGAGACGCCGAGCACTACCGGAAGCAGATTGAAACGGTGCGGCGGTCGTTTGAGGACATCGGGAAAAGCGAGGCGGAAGAAGCCGCGAGCACATGATCCGCCCGGCAATCACCAAACCACGAGCAGCCGCACATGCGTATTGATAACACAGTCACACCACCGACATGAAAACCAAGACCACAACCACCGCCACCACAACCACCGCCGAAGCCCCCGCCAAGCCCCTGCCAAGCCCCTGCCACGCAAATTGGGGGCCAACCACAGCGAGACCGCGAAACGGCCGCGCAAGCATGACAACAACTTCAAGCAGTCGAAAGACCTGCGGGAAGACCGGGGCATCCGCCAGTTGAAGTCCAGCCCGAAATCCAAGTCCGCACGCGGCGGGCGGTGAAGAACCCACAGGACCCCAGGCCATGAATGCTGCTGACACACCCCATCCTGCCGAGCTCTGCCTGCAGCGCACGCTGGAGCGGACGGAAGACTTTGTGCGACGAGAACCGACCAAGGCGGTCGGAGCCGCCTTGGGTGCCGGACTGGCGCTGACCCTGCTGCCGACGCGCAGCATGGTGAAGCCGCTGGCCATCGTAGGAGCAGCGATGCTGCCGCCCATTCTGGTGGGGCTGGGCCTGATCAAGGCCTTTGAGCTCTGCTTTCAAAACACGCCGCTCAAGGCAGTGACGACAACGGATTCGCCCTAACTTTTTTACCCCATGCCTCCCAGCATACGATTCACGCGCCTGTTTTCGATGGCGGACCAACTGGCGGCGCAACTGCAGGGCCTGCAGTTTGCGGGGCTGCAAACTCCGGAAACCATGTGGCGGCCGGATGTGAACGTGTATGCGCATCAAGACCGGCTGGAGGTGTGCGTGGATCTGGCGGGTGTGAGCAAGCAGGAGATCAAGGTGGATGTGGAGCCACGGCGGCTGGTGGTGCGCGGGCAGCGCCAGGAGCCGGACAGCGGCTGCGAGGAATCCGCCTGCTGCCGCATTTTGGTGATGGAGATTCCGGACGGCAGTTTTGAGCGCGTGCTGGAATTTCCCATGGCGGTGGACACCGAAAAGGTGAGCGCCAAACAGGACAACGGCTGGCTGTGGATCACGCTGCCTCTTCAAAAGGAGGATGAGTCATGATGGAAAACCTCTCCATGAAAGCGGCAGAAGCCGGCGCTGCGCCGCTGGAAGAGCACGCCTCTGCCGACACGGGCGGAGAAGTCGTAACGCTGGTGCCGGGGGCGGTCGATGTACTGCCGATCCTGCCGCTGAAAGACACGGTGCTTTTTCCAGACACCATCATGCCCCTGAGCATCGGGCGGGAGTCGAGCCTGCGAATGCTGGAACAAAGCCTGTCTCAAAGCAAGCTGCTGGGGCTGGTGCTGCAAAAGGACAAGGACAGCGAGAATCCAACGCTGGAAGAGCTGCATGAGCACGGCGTCATCGGCCGGGTGATCCGCATGATCCGGCAGGACAGCGGCGTGGTCATTCTGGTGCGTGGCGAGCAGCGCATGCGCATCCGGAAAGTGGTGCAGGACGAGCCGTACATGAAGGCGGAGGTGGAGATGCTGAGCAGCGTGATGTCAGACAAGGATGATGATCTTGCGGAGGCGGCGGTGCGGAATCTGCGCGAATCCGCCGGAAAGCTGATCAGTCTGCGGCCTGATGTGTCGGACGAAGTCAAAGGCTTGTTCGCGACCATCGACAACGCCAGCACACTGACCGACATCCTGGCCGCCAATCTGAGCATCGAAACCGAAGCGAAGCAGAAGCTGCTGGAGGAAACCCACGTGGCACGGCGCGTGGCGGCGCTGGAGGTGCATCTGGGTAACCAACTGCACATCGCGGATCTGCAGAACAAGCTGCGCGAGAATGTGAGCAGTGAATTTTCCGAGGCGAAAAAACGTGCCTACCTGCGCGAGCAACTGCGTGCCATTCAAAAGGAGCTGGGCGAAGACGGCAGCGGAGAGGAGCAGGTGGAGGACATCCGCCAGCGGCTGGACAAAGCCGGACTGCCTGAGAAAGCGAAGGTGCAGGCGGACCGCGAACTCAAGCGGCTGGAGGTGATCCCACCGCAAAGCCCGGACCACTCCGTCATTGTGAACTACCTCGAAACCATCGCCGAGCTGCCCTGGAATGTGCTCAGCGATGAGAAGGTGGACTTGCGCAAGGCGCAGGAGATTCTTGACCGCGATCACTACGGACTGCTGAAGGTGAAGAAGCGGCTCATTGAATACCTCGCGGTGCGCAAGCTCAATCCCACCGGACGCGGGCCGATCTTGTGTTTCCTAGGCCCCCCAGGTGTTGGTAAAACGAGCTTGGGCCAGTCCATCGCCGAAGCGCTGGGGCGTCAATTTGCGCGCATCAGCCTCGGGGGGCTGCGTGATGAGACGGAGATACGCGGGCATCGCCGCACCTACATCGGCTCCATGCCGGGGCGCTTGATTCAGGAGCTCAAGCGGCTGGGCACCCGCAATCCCGTGATCATGCTCGATGAGATCGACAAGCTGGGCGCGGACTTCCGTGGCGATCCCGCCAGCGCGCTGCTGGAGGTGCTGGACCCGCGCCAGAACCAGGAGTTCACCGACCGCTACATCGACGTGCCGTTTGATCTCTCGCAGATCATCTTCATCGCCACCTGCAACACGCTGGACACCATTCCCGCGCCGCTGCGCGACCGCATGGAGATCGTGGAGCTCTCCGGCTACACGGAACGCGAGAAGCTCAGCATCGCGAAGAACTACCTCGTCAAACGCCAGCTCACCGAGCACGGCCTGACCGAGGATCAATGCATCTGGAGTGATGAGGCCATCGAGCGCGTGATCGAAGACTACACGCGCGAGGCCGGGGTGCGCAATCTGGAGCGGCAGATCGCGTCTGTGACACGGCACATCGCGGCCGGCATTGCCAAGGAGGAAATCACCCAGGCGCATGTCACGCCCGGCATGGTGCGTGAAGCGCTCGGCCCGGCGGCGTTTGTGCGGGAGAGCAAGCTGCAGACCAGCGTGCCCGGCGTGGTGACGGGTCTGGCCTACACCACGGCGGGTGGCGAGGTGCTGCACATCGAAGCAATCCGCTTCCCCGGCAAAGGCAGCTTCACCCTCACCGGCCAGTTGGGAGATGTGATGAAGGAGTCCGTCCGCGCCGCGCTCAGCCTGGTACGCAGCCGTGCGGTGCAGCTTGGCATTGACCCGGAGACCTTCGATAAAAACGAGGTGCATGTGCATGTGCCCGCCGGAGCGGTGCCGAAAGACGGACCGTCCGCAGGCATTGCCATGTTCACGGCGCTGGCGTCGTTGTTTTCCAACCGGCCGGTGAGCAAGGACGTGGGAATGACGGGAGAGGTGACGCTGCGGGGGCTGGTGCTGCCCATCGGCGGGCTGAAGGAGAAATCCATCGCGGCGCTGCGTGCCGGCCTCAAGACGATCATCATTCCCAAGCTAAACGAGAAGGACGTGCCCGATCTGCCGGAGGAGGTGAGGCAGCGCCTGAAGATCATTCCCGTGGAAACCGTGGACGAGGTGCTGGCGGCAGCGCTGGAGCCAGCCGCAGACAAGTCCTGAGCCATGAAAGCGATGCGCCTCGAATCACGCGGCGGACCACTGGTCTGCCTCGAGGTGCCCCGGCCTGCGCCCGCCGTGGGACAGGTGCTCGTCAAAGTCACCGCCTGCGCCGTCTGCCGCACGGATCTGCATGTGCTGGATGGTGAGCTGGCGAGCCCCAAGCTGCCACTGATCCCGGGGCATGAGATTGTGGGGCGCATTGAGGAACTGGGTGAAGGGGTGACGGGATTTCAGACCGGGCAGCGTGTGGGCATCCCCTGGCTGGGGTGGACCTGCGGGGTGTGCGAGTACTGCCGCAGCGGCCGCGAGAACCTTTGCGACGAGGCAAAATTCACCGGCTACACGCTGGACGGGGGCTATGCCGAATACACCGTGGCGGATGCGCACTACTGCTTTCCGCTGCCCGGCGGAGAAAGTGACGCTGCCATGGCCCCGTTGCTTTGCGCCGGGCTCATCGGCTATCGTTCGCTGATGAAGACGGGAACCGCGCAGCGTATCGGGCTCTATGGTTTCGGGGCTGCGGCACACATTGTGATTCAAGTGGCGCTCCATCAGGGGCGTGAGGTTTATGCATTCACGCGGGCAGGGGACGAGGAGGCGCAGAATTTTGCACGTCGGCTGGGTGCAGTGTGGGCGGGGAGCTCCGAGGAGCGTACGCCGGAGTTGCTGGATGCCGCCATCATCTTTGCGCCGGTGGGTGCGCTGGTGCCAGCGGCGCTGCGTGCGCTGGTCAAAGGCGGCACGGTGGTATGCGGCGGGATTCACATGAGCGACATTCCTGCGTTTCCGTATGCCGATCTCTGGCATGAGCGGAGCATCTGCTCGGTGGCCAATCTCACGCGGAGTGATGGCGATGAATTTCTGCCGCTGGCGGCCCGCATCCCGGTGCGGGTGGAGACGCAGAGCTTTCCGCTGGAGGCGGCCAACGAGGCGCTGGCCCTGCTTCGCGCAGGGCGGCTCAGCGGAGCGGCGGTACTGATACCATAACCTAATAAATCATGATCTCCGCCGCCACCCAACGCCTGCTGGATTTCCTCTCCGACAAGGATTCCTACCCGCACCAGCCGCCGCAGGTCACGCTGGTGCAGACGCACGCGTCATGGGTTTTCATTGCGCCGCCGTTTGTGTGCAAGATCAAGAAGCCGGTGAACCTGGGATTTCTGAATTTTTCCACGCTGGAGCTGCGGCATGAGGACTGCAAACGCGAGGTGGTGCTGAACCGGCGGCTGGCGGAGGATGTGTATCTGGGGATCGAACCCATCTGCGAGCATGAGGGCAGGCTGCACTTCGGCGGGTATGGGGAGGTCGTTGAATGGATGGTGAAGATGCGGCAGATGGACCCGCGCTACTTTCTGCTGGAACTCATGCGGACGGAGGAAGTGGGCAGCCGGGAGATGGACCGCATCGTGGATAAGTTGCAGCGCTTCTATGCCACCCAGCCGCCTCTGCCGGTGGAGGAGGTGAGGACCGCGAATGAACATCTGCGGCAGTGTGCGGAGGATAACTTCACCGCTGCCGCGCAGTTCGTGGGCCAGAGCCTTTCGCAGCAGGCGCTGGACGCCATGGCGCATTACATGCGGGCGTTTTTTGACAAGGAGAGAGCCCTGCTTGAGTCGCGTCTGCGGGATGGCTGGATCCGCGAGTGCCATGGGGATCTGCATCTTGACCACATCCACCTGTCACCGGAGGCGGTGCGCATCTATGACTGTATCGAGTTCAACACGGACTTCCGCTGCATTGATGTGGCCTGTGACATCGCGTTTCTCGCCATGGATCTCGATTTCAACAGCCGCCCCGATCTGGCACAGTACATCGTGGAGCGCTTCGCCGTGCTGCTGGATGACCACGGCATCCGGGCGCTGATGGATTTTTATAAATGCTACCGAGCCTGCGTGCGGGGCAAGGTGGAGAGCCTGCATGCGAATGCCGAGACTGTGACGGAGAGCGAGAAGGAGTCGAGCCTGCAACTGGCACGGCGGTATTTTCAACTCGCGCTGCAATACGCCGTGGCGGGCTCCCGGCCATGCGTCTTTGTCTTCATGGGGAAGGTGGCTTCGGGCAAGTCAGCGCTGGCCGACGCTCTCGGGAAGGAGACAGGCTGGCAGGTGCATTCCTCCGACCGGCTGCGCAAGGCCCTGGCGGGCACGTCATTAAATCATCGCGGGAGCGAGGAGGAACGCGCCGCGCTGTATGCGCCGCCGATGACGCAGAAGACGTATGAGCGGCTGTTTGAGGAGGCGGTGGCGGTGCTGAGGGAAGGACATTGCGTGATTGTTGATGCCACATTTTCCAAGCGCGAACACCGCGATGCGCTGAAGGATCTCACCGCTGCGGAAGGCTGCGATGTGCGCTGGATCGAAGCCCATGCCAGCGAAGCGGTGGTATGTGAACGGCTCAAGGAACGTGATCAAGATGCTGCGGTCGTTTCCGACGCACGGCTGGAAGACTACAAACGACTGAGCGCCGGTTACGAGTCGCCGGAGGAACTGCCGCCAGAGGAAAAACTATCCGTCCTCGCAGATGGCAAAATCGATCAGGTCTTCAGTTAACTGCTGCATCAGCTTGTGGTGTGGTAGAAGCTGGCACACTCTGATTCACGGCCCCTGACGATGCGGCGCCCTAGCAAAGGGCCAAAGGTCGAGGTGATGACGGTGCACTGGCGTTCGGTGCCATCCCCATCATAGAAGAGGATGACCCAGTCGCGGGTCTTGCCGAGTTCATGGGCGTGGGCCGAGTTGGAAAAGAGGACGGTGTAATGGCGCGGTCCGCGTGTGGTGTGCAGCACGGGCAGCCAGGCTTCGCCGCTGGGATTGAAGCGCCTGGGCGCGACGAGCTTGATTTTTCCTGCGGCCGCATCGGCGCGGTACTGGCGGTCTACATCAAGGATCTCGGCGATAGTAGGGTCCGTGGAAAGCGGGCCGGATGAGCGTGGCTTTGGCAGGCGGCCCAGACGCTGGGCGAGCGTGTCGCGGATGCCTGCGAGGCGTTTTGTGCCGATGCCCGCGAGATTTTCCAGGCGTCCGTCATGCGCGGCGGCTTCCAGCTCCTGCAGGGATTCAATGCCGAGCTCCTCATGCAGCCGCCAGGCGGTGTTTTTGCCAATGCCGGGCACGGAGGCGAGCTGGGCGATGGGATCGGAGTCGCCGCGCAGGCGTTCGAGCATGCCGGAGCGGCCATGCAGCACGATGTCACGGATCACATGCGCGATAGTGTCGCCGACGCCGGGGATTTTTTCGAGCCCTGCAAGACCCTCGCGCGCCAGGAGGTCTGGGACCGGCTCCGTCAGCGTGCGCAGCGCTTCCGCCGCATGAACATAAGCCTGCACCCGGAAGCGGTTGGCTCCCTGTTCGCTGAGAATGCGGGAGACCTCTTCGAGGCTGCCGGCGATCTGCTGGTTTTGAGTCATGCGGTGGCTCTGGTGGATACGTCAAACGCGGCCTGCTTGCGTGTGGCTCAGCGTGGATGGTCGCTGCACACCTTGTCCAGAAAATCCCGCGCATGCACAGCGCGTTTCAGCACTGTTTCCACGGCCTCACTCCCGCCGCCGTGAAGCTCCAGCACGAGCACACCGTGAAAGTCATTGCGGCGCAGTTCCTGGATCACCCAGGGCCAGTCGATGGTTCCCTCACCTGGCGGCAGATGCGCATCCCAGTCGCCATGGTTGTCATTGATGTGCACGAGCTTGAGATGACCGGAGAGCTTCTGGATCACAAGGCCCATCTCCCGCGCGAGATGGGCGTGGCCGGTGTCGAGGCAGGTGCCGACGTTGCAGGTGCTGATCTCGCCGAGGAGGTACATCATGTCACGCACATGGCCGAAGAGGAGATGGGCGAGCATGTTTTCCAGCAGGAGCTGAACGCCCAGATCACAGCAGCGGGCGGCCACCAGGTTCAGAGACTCGGCCGCGTAGTGCATGTGCTGGAGGAACTCCGCCTCCGGAGGGCGGCCTTCACGTTCCGGGCCAGGATGCAGCACCACCTGCCCGCAACCCAGCAGAGCGGCGGCTTCGCAGGCGAGGATCAGCTCTTTTACAGCGGCTTCACGTGCAGGCTTGTTCAACGACGTGATGTCGATCCGCTCGGCAAACGGGGCGTGAAAGGAGACCGGATGCAGTCCCAGCTCCCGCATTCGCTCTCCGGCACGGCGGACTTCATCGGCATTGTGATAGTCGAGATGCTTGGGAGATGAGCAGACCTCGATCTCGCGAAATCCTGCCTTTCGAACGGGGTCAAGGATGTCGAAGATGCTGCGTTGATAGAAGCAGCCGGTGGAGAGAGCGATGGGCCAGTCTGTCATGATGGTAGTTTGGCAAGCAGTTGCAGGCGTGCTGATTCCAGGTCGCAGGTGCCTTCGGGAGGCGGAAAACAAAAGCCTTTCTCCCGGGTGGAGGTGCAGTTGAGATCCACCAACCGGTCGAGACCGGTCAGATGAAGGCATGCAAACAGGCGGGTGTAGAAATCCGCACGGGTGCCAGCTTCATAGTCGTTCCAGTCGATGCCCCAGCCATACGAGGGGTCTTCAAACTTCGAACGGATCAAGCCGGCGATATGGCGTGGATGCCAGCCTTGGGCCAGCAGGCAGCGTGTCACCAACTGCATGCCGGCAGGCTTCAGAAGCAGATCATTGGGAAACTCAAGCAGGTGCCGGACACAATACGGCAGGACATTCAGCGGTGTTCTGGCGTAGGTTTCAGGCCAGCGTTCCTTCGGATCATGCTGCGTTGAGTAATAAAACTCATGCATCCGGCGCAGACGGGAGGCGAGGTAGTGCTCCAGCAGACTGCTGGTGCCCGCTTCCTGAAGCGGGATGCGCACACAGGCGCGCTGTGCCAGACCCAGCACATCCTCATCCACCTGCCTGACCTTGATCGCCTGGCGAAAATCCATTTCGTGGAGCGGAATCGAACGAATTGCCGGGATCTCGTCTTCAAGCCTGAGATCCCTGGCAAGGCCGGTGACCCAAGGCTTGCGGTAGTTGGTGAATGGCATGCGAATCGCGCGCGTGTGCAGCGGATCGCCATACTCGGAGATGTCGATGGAGATCATCTCCCGCTGCGCCGTCGAACATGGCCCCACATGAACGGCGGTGATCTCCACGGGCAGGGCGGACAATGAGGCGGCCTTTTCCTTGATCCCATGCGCCATAAACTCGATGAGCAGGGCGATGGCGGCAAATGCCGCCTGATCCGCTGCCTCAATGCTTCCCGTGAGAATGGACGGCATGCGCTCCATGCATGGACCGATCAGTTCGGGTGCCGGACACAGGGCGGTGATGCGCGCGGCAATTGCAGATTTCCTGCCGATGCGCCACACAAAGTGGTGCCCCTGGCCAGTGATGAGATGCAGGGGCTGGATACCCCATTCGAGCAGCAGCGACTCAATCACCCGGACCACCGGTTCCTGAAGTTCAAAACAGCGCCAGGGATCAACGAAAGCTTCGGCCGGGGAGTCAAAGTTCACATACTCCACATCCAGGTGCAGCAGATACGACTCCGAATCTGCCAGCGACCTCGCGATGTCCATGTCACGCTCCAAAAACCAACCGAGTTCTGCGGCGGGCCGCAGCTCGCGCCGGTCAAATGGGCAGCCGTCCATATGCGACAGGTATGCCGCCGTTGCATGATCAAGGGACTCGCCACCAAGAAACTCCATGAATCTCTGCCGAACAAAGTGATCTGCATAGACGGGGTTCATAAAAGACACTGCACTGAGCGGTCATCCATCATAGTCTTCAGGTGGTCATGATCCACTCATGGGATGTCATCCTTGAACTCTATTTTGCCACAACGGCACCACCTGCAAAGGGGAAATTTTCTGTTCGGAGTGGGTGAAAGCGTCTGATCGTCGCGATCTGCTGGGAGCTACTGGAAGGGCAACCCCTTCCGGTGCTGGTGCTTAGTGGTCTCGATCTCGATGGTCATGCTGCCACCGCCGCAGTGCTCGCCGATCCTGAAGGCAACGGCCCCGGCCGCTTGGATCACCGCATGTGATTCTGCGTGGAAGATAGGTGATCCAACTCTGCATCGCTTCATCATGGTGTTGTTTGTGATACTGGAATGAAGAGAGTTGGGTGCACGTCGGTGGCGCTTTTTAGCTATGACTAAAGTTGCCAGGCTGACAGGCGCAGGTCACTGCGGGAACTTCGACTATCCGCAGGACACGCGACAGAATAAACTTGCCGGACTGGGTGGGGCTGGGCATTGCGTTTGATATTGGCGATCTTGGGAGGGGGCGGGGCTGTTTCTGTTACCCCTCCAAGCCCAGCTTCCGGCGGCCTTCGTCCGTGAGGCGGTTGGAGGACCAGCCGGGCTCCCAGACTTGTTCGACGACGACGTGCTTGACGCCGGGGACCTTGAGCAACTGGGGCTCGACGGGCTTGGAGTTGCCGCCGGAACCATAGGCGAAGAAGCCTAGCCTTGGACGACCGCGATGGGGCATGGACATGATGACGTGGACGGTGTCGCCACGGACGCGGATGTCATGCACGAGGCCGAGGTCCACAATGCTGATGTCGGCGGTGTACAACTGCTCGTCTTTGCACTCGCGCAGGGCTTCCCACAGAGCTTGTTTGGAGATGGGGCTGTCGCCTGCCTCACCGGGCCGGGCGAGGCGTGTGGTCTGCCTGGGCGGTGCAATGTCGCGCGGGATTTCGCCAGGGGAAAGGTGGAGCGGGTTGGCGAGGCAGTGGCGCAGGGCTTCCAGCTTCGCCGGGCCTTCGGCTTCGGTGAAGGGAATGGCGACATACGCGTTCTTTTGGTGAAGCACAGCACCGGCGGGAACCACTTTCATGGGCAGAGGATAGCGGCTCCAGACATGCCCGTGCCAGCGGTAGAACATCTGCGGCGAGCCTGAATGCCGGGGCTCGGGCATGCCCTCGGCGGTGTGTTCCAGATAGAGGGCAACGAAGGAATCCTTGCTGTCTTTGTTGGCAAAACCCACAGCCCATATGTTGTCGCGCTGCTTGGGATCCACGGGTCCGCTTTGCAGCTTGCCATCGGCCCCCATCCACAGCATTTCGGTAAAGGACTGGCCGGAGAAGACCCACTCATCATCGCGTAAAGCAGCCGCCTCAAATTCCTTGATCACATGCATGCGGCCCAGCTTGTGGAACCAGGGAATCCCGGCATAAAAACGGTACTCCACCTCCACATGCAGCCGGCTGGGCGAGAACACTGGATGCACGGGCGAATAGGGAAAGCCCCAGCGTCGCACGATGGTGCATAGCGGACCCCGGATCACTTCATAATCGGGGCAGCGCTCCCACAGGGTGACGCGCAGCTTTTGAAAGTGACCGGCCGAGGCGTAGTCGTGCGCCCAGTCAATGCCCGGCGGCTCGCCATGACCTTCGCCACCAGCGAAGAGTTCCAGGCCGTGCTCGCGCTTGAGGGTCATCCGCTCCAGCTGTCCCATCTGGTGGGACAGCGAAGCCTTGTAGGCGTCGTTTTCGATGTCGAGCGCATAACCTTCGCCGCGAGTTTCGAGGTCGGTCAGATAGGCGGGCAGTTCGGCGTCGGGGTTGCCATAGAGTAGCAGATAAGTCTGGCGCAGATGCGCAGCGCCCTCGGCCATGAACAGCACATGGGCCTGACGTTCTTTGCCGCGACGTACCTCACCATGGGTTTGGCTGGGCACCTCGATAAGGCTGTGGTCGGGCTGGATGCGGGCGACTCGGACTTCGCGGGTGAGTGAGGTCGCCTGCTCCGCAGCGCAGCTTAGCAGCACCTCCACGGGCTCGGGCGCTCGATCCAGCCCGATGGTTTCATCCAGCGTCAGCACTTTGCAGAACTGCCACCCGGCAGCCCAGGTGCGCCACGCGGGCGGCAGCGATGACACGGTCACAAATTGAGCTGTGGGAACAAAGGGCGTGCCGTGGTCTTCGCCTTCCTCCTGGGCTTGAAGGGTGGTGCTGCGCAAGGAATCGGTCAGCGAGCGCACGAGGCGGAAGTCCTTGTTTTTCCAGGCTTCCTCCAGCAATCGCAGCTTGGTCTCAAAGCTGTCGGTCTTTTCCCAGTAGGTGGTTTCGTTCATATGATTGTGTGGTAGTATGTGGTGTCCGCAGGAAGGCTGGTCATCGGCGGGTGGTTGAGGGTGGTGCGCGCGCTCTGACAATCCCGCTTCATGGCTTGACGCTCCGAGGCGTCCCCAGACACACCCGGAAGCCGTCGCGTGAGTCGGAGTAGGTCACGTTCTTGATGCCCAGTCGAACAGCGCACCGTGCGTTGCCCGGAACATCAAAGTAATTCCCTCCTTTGCAGACGGGACGTGACACAGACCGCAGTTCCGCGTTTTCATAATACAGCTCTTCATGCCCGCCTTTGGCATCAAAATGATCCAGGACAAACTCCCACACACCGCCGCACATGTCGGCCAGACCAAAACCATTGCGCCCCCGTTCGCCGTAGTGGTCCACCGGCGAGACGAAGGCAAACCCGTCACTCCACGGTACCTTGGCCAGTGGCCAGGTTCGGTCGCGTCCCGGCAGCAGATCAAGGGAGGAAATGTTCAGCCTGCCCTGTCCCTCTTCGATCTCGTTTCCCCACCAAAAAGACTCGCTCTCCTTGCTGCCGCCCCGGCATGCGTATTCCCATTCAGCCTCCGTGGGCAGACGGTATTCCAAGCCCTTGGGCAGCCGGCCCGCCTTGCTTTCTTTCTCCGTCAGCCATTGGCAAAAGGCCCGCATGTCGTTGTAGCTCACACACACCACCGGATAGACATCCCGGTTCGGAAATCCCCAGTTCGGGTCGCGCCAGCTTTTGCCCGCCATGGATATCCACGGATGTACCGCCTTCGTCGTCAGGTGGTAGCCATCCCATTCGGGATTGAAGACCTGTGTCTCTCCGCCCGGTTTTTCAGCATCGCTCACATACCCGGTCTCCTCCACGAAGTGCCGGAACTGACCCACGCTCACTTCGGTGCGTCCCATCCAGAAAGCGTCTTTCACCCGCAGCAGGCGCGGCTGCTCGCCTTCGAAGGACTCGCGCGCTGTCCCCGGCTGCGCTCCGCCTTCGATGCCCGTGGCCCAGGCTTTCTCGGCGGGCGTGCTGCCCATCATGAATTCACCCGCCGGGATGCCCACGAGCTCAAGGATCACGCCGCCGCCCAAGTCCACCCGTTTCGTTTTCTCCGCCGCCGCTGACGATGGACCTGTGCTGAGTGCGGCGCAGAAAAGCAGTCCGGCGATGCCGCTGCGGATGGATGAGGATGTGTGGTTCATGGCGGGTACTTCAAAGATGATGTCAGATGAAAAGTGGTGCTGCGTTCTTGCAATGATCGCTCTCATTTCACCACAGGCTGTGGTGGAAACAGGGAGTGCATAGCACGCACGGTTTGATCGACGAGGATCTGCCCGCCTTCGGGGCCAACGATGTTCACGTGCGGCAGACCGCTGTAGCTGCCGCCTTCGATGGCGAGCGCCGTGGGCAGGTACATGCCGCAGCCATCCGTGAGCTGGAGCACAAAGGTTTGCTGCGCGGGGCTGCGGGCCTTCATCTGGATGCCCCAGTCGAGATAGAGTTCAAACGTGTTGGTCGTGATGGCGATATCTCCGAGGCGCAGCACATGAAGCTCCATTTCGTAAGGCGGCAGCTTGTCCGCTTCCTCGAAGCGCTTCACGATGCCCTTTTCGAGCTTCAGCATCGTGATGACGCGGTTGTCCGGCTTTTCGATGACGCTGTATTGCGCGATGTTCTTCTTCGCGTCTTCATACTCGCGTTCGAGGATCTTGCGCGGCGGCAGTGCCAGGTCTTGAACGATGTGGCCGAAGGGCGCGTCCGTGCGGATGTCGGCCTTCGCGGCATCGACCGTGTCATACACGGCGTTGCTGATGCGGCGGCCTAGTTCCTGCTGCCGCGTGAGGCCACGCAGCTTGATCATGCGTGCCTCGGCGTCCTTGCGATACTGCGGATGCGGCGATTGATCTCCCGCCGCGCTGCACCAGCCGAGCACGGTGAGGTCAGGCAGGTTCAATCGGGCCTTCAGTTGCTCCCGTGCGTCATGCCAGAAGTCCGCATTGAGCGTGCTGCGGCTCTCCACCTCCTGCGATGGGCACGCGACATTGATCGCGACGGCTTGAAGCTGCTTCTCGGCATTCCAGAAGAACAGCGTCTCGATTCCCGAGTCGGAGCCGGCTTCCAGATGCCGGAACCGCGCGTCATTCGTCTTCGCATACATTTGCGCGTGACCATCAGCGAAGACCGAGCGGCGGTTTTCGCCGATCTGGGCAAACCCGAGCGTCCAGCTCACACCACCTGGCTTGCGGTTTTGCCATGCTTGCACAGCGGCCTGCGACAGGCGCTCGACGAGAAACTTTGTGTATTCCTCCGGCTGCATCACGCCATCCTTGGGGATTGAATAGGTGATCAGTGTCTCCTCTGGAATCTCGGACGTCACCGGCGCGGTGTGCGTGTGCGTGGCGGACACAATGACCTTCCGCACATCGAAATCCGGCAGCAGCGGCTTCAGATGCTGCCGAAACTGCGCGAGCACGGAATGATGGATCGCCACCAGATCGCAGGAGATGAGAATGCTCTGATCCACCACCTTGCCGCCGTCCACCGACTCAAGCGCCATAGCGGCGGCCATGATCGGAGCTTCCACGCTTTGCGAAATGCGTGTGCCAAACTGTCCAGCCAGAGCCACCGGCTTGTCCGGCGTGATGCTGACGGTGGCTGAGCCAAGGCGGAGTTCGGCGGCGCAGAGTGTATTCGTGACCAGAAGAAGCAGAAGCAGTCTCATGCGAGACCAACGGCCCTCCTCAGCCTTTTCTTCGATCCCCAATGCGCATGGTGGTTGCAACATTGAGTCGAGCGCCGGCTTATTGAATGCCCAGCCACCATGAATTCCACTGCCACCGCCAGCCGCCGTTCGTTTCTTCAAACCGCCACCGCCACGGCCTCCACGCTCATCCTGCCCTCCGGGCTGCTGCCCGGCCAGACCACGAGCAAGCTCAAGGTCGGCTTCATCGGCATGGGCGGGCAGATCCAGGGACATGTGGGCAAGATCTTGCAACTTGGTCACAACGTCGGCGCGCTGTGCGATGTCGATGCCGCGCAAATGGACAACTCCAAGAAGCGCCATGGCGCGGGTGTGGCAGACGCGGCGGTGTACAGCGACTACCGTGTGCTGCTTGAAAAGGAGAAGGCGCTCGATGCCATCGTCATCGCCACACCGGACCACTGGCATGCTCCCATCTGCCGTGCCGTCATGCAGGCCGGCAAGCATGTCTATTGCGAGAAGCCGCTCACCCACACCATCGCGGAAGCGCGCGAGCTGCGCGAGATGTCACGCACGGCGAAGGTGATCACACAGACAGGCAATCAAGGCAGCGCATCGTCCAACCTGCGCCGCAGCATGGAGCTGATCGCCGCAGGGTTCTTCGGTGCCATCAGCGACATCCACGTCTGGCACCCCACCCATAGCTGGCCCAGCGGCGAAGAGCGCCCAGCGGGCAGCGATCCCATTCCCGCCACGCTCGACTGGGACTTCTGGCTCGGCGCCGCGCCTCAGCGTGCCTACAAGACCAGCATCTACCATCCGGCCAAGTGGCGCGGCTGGTATGACTTTGGCAACGGCTCTCTCGGTGACTTCTGCTGCCACGGCTTCAACATGCCCGTGCGCGCCTTGAACCTCGACTACCCCACGCGCATCGAAATCACCGGCACCGGATTGGGCAAAGAAAGCTTTGCCTCGGCCTGCACCGTGCATTTTCATTTCCCGGCGCGTGATGGTCGCGGCCCCGTGCGCCTGCACTTCTACAGCGGCGGAGATCTGCCGCCTGCCGATGTCACGGCTCCGCTCATCGGCACCTTCGGCAGCCTGCCGCGCACCGGCTGCCTGCTCATCGGCGATCAAGGCCAGCTCCAGAGCGGCCTGTGGAATTCCGACTGCTACGTCAAACTCAACAGCGACGAGAAATTCACCGGCGCGGACAAGCACCCCGCCGCCAAACAGATCCCCGTCACGCTGCCACGCGTGAAAGGCCACATCGACGAATGGCTCGACGCCATCCAGGGCGGCCCCAAAGTCTTCGCCGACTTCGACCTCGGCGGCCACCTCACCGAGATCGGCCTCTCCGGCATCGTCGCGCTGCGTTTGCAAAAGAACATCGACTGGGACGGCCCCAACATGAAAGTCCCCGGCTACCCCGAGGCCGACAAGTTTATCCACAAAGCCGAGCGTGCGAAGTACGGGCGGGCATAGCCGGTGCTGCGGACAATCTTCCGTGCCTTCTACTCATGCCCACGCGCCTGAGGTGCGACAGATGTGGCGGATTAAAACGCTTGGAAAGCAACGGGTTGAAGCGCGAGGTCCTGCAAAACGCCTTGCAACTTTTTCAACAACTTCGAAGAACGGTTTGCCGGCCTGCTACCGCCGAAGCCCGTGGGAGAAAAAGACCCGCCCGATGGGCAAGGTGCTGCTGGAGGCGATGGGCGTGAAGGTGACGCATTTGAAGGGCAGGTGAGGGCGACCTAACAGGATCAATCCTCAAACCACCGCTTCACGGCCTCGGGGCTGAAGCGTACCAGGTGACCCAGTTTTCGAAAAGGGAGACCTTTTTGTTCACGCTGCATCGCGCATAGCGGAGGTCGCGGAACGGCTTGATTCTCTGGTTAAGACGGTGGGATCATGAACCAACCCCGTTACTTACTGATTGAAGATGAACTGCCGGGTGTTGATCAGTGCGTAGATCAGGTCCTCCACGGTGCTGAGGCCCTTGTCCTGGGCTTGAAGGCAAAGGTCCTTTTCCCTGGCGGTGGGCTTGCGGGAAAGCACGGCCATATAAGCGGCGTCGATTCTTTCGTCGGCAGACCGGGCCCTGCCCACGGTGAGCATGAGCTGGCTGTAGCGGTCAACGATTTGCGGCAGGAGATCTCCATTCATCAATGCCAGAGCCTGGGGAACAGAGGCTTCACTGTTGCTGTTCTCAATGAATTCCCGGTCGCTCTGGCCAAATTCGCGCAGGAAATGACCGCGCGGGGCGGGGCTTTCGATTTCCGCAGCGCGCAGCCACTGCCGGGACTGTCTGGACCGCGAACGGAAGTAGTCCCGCCACTGTTTCCGGGGGATGGCATAGTACATGGCCTCTTCGCTCCAGGCCTTTGTCTCAGCATCGGCGACCTCCGCCTTGGTCGTCTTGATCTTGCCATCTCCAGCAGCGGCCATCGCGCGCCCGTCCTTGGCAGCGCCGGCCGCCTGCATGCCGGCACTGGGGGCGGCTTGAATCGGAACCTTCCGGTTGGGTTCATAAGCAATGGTCTCGAAGGGCTTGCCGGTGACCTTCTCGAAAAGCTTTTTTTGGCCGGGAATGATCACTTCCGTCATGACAGTGCGGCGGGCATTGTTATAAAGGGCCGTGATCTCACGGCTGATGGATTTAACTTTAGCATTGCACTCAGCAGCGCGGGTGAGGGCAGCCTTTTTTTCAGGTCCGGTGACTTTGGCGGCGATGGACTGGTATTTTTTGGCCTCATCGCGGGCCTCCGCCATCAGCTTCCGCATGGCCTCCAGACCTTCCGGCTGCTCCTGGTACTTTTTGGCGGCCGCTTGAATGCTCTTGAGCGCCTCAGCCGGATCGGCGACCTTTTCCACCGCCAGACTGCGCTGCTCCAAGTATTCGCGGGCGGTCATGTTTAGCATGTCGGGATTCGGGTTAATCAGAGTCACAAAGCTGTCCCACAGTTGCTCGGCGGTCATGCGGCGCAGCAGCGGGCCCGTGAAGTGGCAGGCAGTCCCGGGCGCCAGCTCCTCGTGGGAGGCCTGGCGCTGGTAGGTGCTCATGTTGAAAAGGATGCGCAGATACGCCTTCATGTCGTAATTCAGGCTCACCATCAGCTTTTCAAGATGGCTCAACAATTCAGGATTCACCGCCACGGTAGTGTCCGTGAGATCGTCGAGCGGCTCGATCAGGGCGAGGCCGAAGGCCTTTTTCCACAGGCGATTGACCACGACCTTGTTGAAGCGGTCGTTGTCGGGATTCGCCAGCCAGCGTGCGTAGGCCTGGACCCGTGTTTCACCTGGCAGAGGAGTACATGCATGGCCCGTCATGGCAGCCGCTTCGACGACGGATTTTGGCTTCGCATCATCATATTTGTAATCCTTTGGCAGAGTGACCTTGCGCCTCTCGTCAAAGGTCACCTTGGGATAGTGCGGATTGCCACGATACAGGGCCTGATTGTATAAACGCTCAGCCTGGTGCAAGGCCTCCTCAGCCTCCTGGCGTGCCCGCCTCACTTTCTCCACCTCCGCCCAGTAAGCGAGGCGTTCGGCCTCAGCAGCCGTGTTTTTGGGCCATTCAGGCTCTTTGAACATGGTATGAATGGCCATGCCTTGATCACGCAGAAGGTCGCTGATGCCGCCCGCGACACCGCCGCCGTAGTCTCTGATCTCCGCGCCATAGGTGAAGGCCGCCAACTCGTAGAACTGCTTCTGTGTCCACTTGTCAAAGGGGTGATTGTGGCACGGGGCGCACTCGATGCGGGTGCCCAGGAAGACGCGCACCGTGCTTGCCGTGTTGTCCAAGGGCATGCCACGATCACGTTTGTAGTAGCCAATCGCACCATCGGACCAGGGCTTGCCCTCTCCGGCGATCATCTCCCGCACGAACGCGTCGTACGGCTTGTTGCTGCGCAGGGCATCCTTGACGTAATGAACATACGCGGGGCCTGTTCGCTGGGCCTTGGATTGTACACGCAGCACATCCGCCCAGTAATGGAAGTAGTTCTGCACATAGCCCTCGGAATCGAGGAGCTTGTCGATCAGTGCCGCCCGCCTTCCCTCTTCTCTGGAAGCCAGAAACTCCTCAGCCTCACGCGTGGTGGGAATGCGGCCCACCACATCCAGATAGATGCGGCGCACGAAAATATTGTCATCCGCCGGGGCGTTGGGCGTCAAGTTGTTAGCCGCCCAGTCCTTCGCCAGAAGCGCGTCAATTTCAGCGGCGGCGGCGGAAACTTCGGTGTCGGCCCGGGCGAGCGTCCCAAGCCAAAACGTGACGATCATGGAACACGCCAGGAGGCTTTTCATGCAAGGTGAAACGCAGGATTAAACTTTGGTGTTGCAGATGGTTGCGTCGCCTCACATCTTGTACAGCGGCACTCCCTTGCCGGAACCTGCCAGGGCTCGCTGAATCCAGAGGTTTGACGATTGTCGAACCATCGGTTTTCGATGGTCGAAGTTTCAAACATCTTCACCCAAACACCTTCGTCACCACCTTCGGATTCTCCACGCCTGTAAGACGCTGATCCAGTCCCTGAAACTTGAAGGTCAGGCGTTCGTGGTCCAGTCCGGCGGCAGCGAGGATCGTCGCATGCAGGTCGTGCACGCTGACTTTGTCCACGGCGGCCTTGAAGCCGATCTCGTCGCTCTCGCCATGATGATAGCCGCCCTTCACGCCGCCGCCGCACATCCACACGGTGAAAGCATGCGGATTGTGGTCGCGGCCGGGCTTCGCGGATTTTTGGGCAATAGGCAGGCGGCCAAATTCACCGCCCCAGATGATGAGCGTCTGATCCAGCAGGCCGCGCTGCTCCAGATCGGCGATGAGCGCGGCCACAGGTTGATCGCTCTCCAGTGCAAAGCCGCGATGGTTGCCCGCGATGTCGTTGTGACCGTCCCAGCTCTGCTGGTTCTCCATGCCGCCGGAGTAGAGCTGGATGAAGCGCACGCCGCGCTCCACCATGCGGCGCGCGGTGAGGCACTGCGCGGCGAAGTGGCCGCAGTGCTTCTCGTTCAAACCGTAGAGCTTCTGGATGTGCTCCGGCTCGTTCTTCACATCAAAGGCTTCGGGCGCGGCGGTCTGCATGCGGTAGGCCAGCTCGAAGCTCTCTATGCGCGCATTCAACTCGCTCTCGATGGGCGACTCCGCCAGCGCGTTGCGGTTGAGCTGCGCCAGCAGATCCAACTGCGCACGCTGGCGCTTCGGGGTCAGCGAGGCCGGCACCGCGAGGTTCTCGATGGGTTCGCCTTTGGGTTTCAGCCAGGTGCCCTGGTAGATGCTGGGCAGAAATCCCGCACCCCAGTTGGCCGCGCTGCCTTTCGGCAGGCCGCGATTCAGCGGATCACTCATCACCACGAACGAGGGCAGTGAATCGCTCTCGCTGCCGAGGCCGTAGTTCACCCAGGAACCCACGCAGGGATAGCCCATGCGTGTCGCGCCGGTGTTCATCATGAAGAGCGCGGGCGAGTGGTTGTTGGAGCCGGTCCAGCAGGAGTGGATGAAGCACATCTTGTCCACATGCATCGCCGTCTTCGGAAAAATCTCACTCGCCCAGGTGCCGCTCTGCCCGTGCTGCTTCCATTCAAACGGCGATGCCATCAGCGGTCCCACGGAGCCGGGGAAGAAGCCCGTTTTGGGATCAAAGCCATCGAGCACCTTGCCATCGCGCTTCTTCAGCTCCGGCTTGTAGTCCCAGGTGTCCACCTGCGAAGGGCCGCCGTTGGTGAAAATCCAGATGATCGACTTCGCTTTCCCGATGTGCATCGGCCGCTTCGGTGCGAAGGGGTTGAGCGCATTTGCCGCGAATCCATCGCGTTCCAGCATCGCCGCCGCCGCGAGCATGCCAAAGCCGCCGCCCGTGCGTTGCAGGAGATGGCGGCGGGTGAGGGGAGTGGGCGTGTTCATGGCAGTCATCGGGTTCAGTTCACATACACCATCTCATTCAGGCTCAGCAGCACCTGGCAGTAGTCCGCAGGCGTGCCGCCCTGCTGCAGGAAGGCAGCGCCCTCGGCGAGTTCATTCGCATTGGGTGCGCGGTGGAAGCAGATGGTATAAGCGCGTATGATCTGCTGCTTCACATCGCCCGCACTCGCGATGCGTCTGGCCAGCCCTTCCGCCCAGGTGCGCGCCTGCGGGCTGTTCATCAGGATCAGCGCCTGCGGCGCGACGGTGGTCGTCGGGCGGCTGCCCTGGCTCACCAGCGGCTCCGGCAGGTCAAAGGCCACCATGCTGCCCATGAGCAGGCTGCGCTTGATGGTGAAGTAGATGCTGCGCCGCCGGCTGTTCTCATCCCGCGTGCCCGGGCCAAACATCGTTTCATCCAGCGTGCCGCTCACGGCGAGCATGGAATCACGGATCGCCTCCGCTTCGAGGCGCTGCGGCACGCGGCGCATGAAGAGCGCGTTGGCGGGGTCTGCCGCTTCCTTGGTGGCGCTGCGCACGGTGCTTTGCCGGTACGCCTGCGAACTCAGGATCATCCGGTGCAGCGGTTTCAACTGCCAGCCGTTGGCGATGAGCCTGCCCGCCAGCCAGTCGAGCAGTTCAGGCTGCGAGGGCGGTGTGCCGGACTTGCCGAAATCATTCGGCGTTGCGACGATGCCGGTGCCGAAGTGATGCTGCCAGAGGCGGTTCACGATGACGCGTGCGAGCAGCGCCCCCGCGCCCTGATCGACATCAGTGATCCAGTTCGAGAGCGAACGACGGCGGCCGGAAAATTTCGCGCCCGCCGGTGGCTGCCATTGCCAGCGCTTCTCATAGCCGGGTTTCGAGAGCACCTGCAGAAAGCCCTGCTGCACCTCTCCGTCTTTCATGTCGGGGCTGCCGCGTTTGAGCAGGTACGTTTTGTCAAAGAACGGGCCGCCCTGCGTGTGCATCACGATGGGGTCGTAGCCTTCGCCGCAGATCATCATGCGGGTGGCGCCCGCCTGTAGAGGGGTGCTCTTGTCCTTCGCCACCGTGGTGATGGCGGAGGTCACGCGGTCAGGCCACACATCCACGTTGCTGCGCGTCGTCGTCGTGAAGGTGCTCAGCATTTGATAGTAGTCGCGCGAAGGGAGTGGATCGAACTTGTGGTCGTGGCAGCGGGCGCAGCCGACGGTGAGCCCGAGCATCGCACCGCCGGTGGTGCTGAGCATGTCGTCCATTGCATCGTAGCGCGTACGCTCGACTTCATTCGCCGTGATCTGGGAGGGAAACACCCCCGCGCCGAGGAAGCCGGTGGCCGCGAGTGCCAGCGGGTTCTGCGGCTCGTATTCATCTCCCGCCAGCTGCCACTTCACAAACTGGTCATACGGCATGTCCATGTTCAGCGCCTTGATGACAAAGTCGCGGTAGTGAAACGCAAACGGCCTGTCGTAGTCCTGCTCAAAGCCGGTGCTCTCAGCGAAGCGCGCCACATCCAGCCAGTGCCGCGCCCAGCGTTCACCGTACTTTGGCGAGGCGAGCAGCCTGTCCGTGAGCACTGACAAGTCGGACGTGTCAGACGTCTCCGGCGGCGGCAGTCCCGTGAGATCGAGATACAGTCTGCGCACCAGCGTCGCTTGATCCGCAGGCGGGTTGAAGGTCATGCCCTTGGCGTTCTTGAGAAGCAGTTCGTCGATGGACTTTGCGTTGACCTTTTTCAGCGGCTGAAACGACCACCATTGGCGGTCTTCATTCGTGACGACGGAGGCATCGCGCTTCGGCTTCTTCCCCGCCACGAGCGGCTCGGCATACGGGGCGCCGTCATTGATCCACGCGGTGATTTTGGCGATGGCCTCGGCGGAGAGCTTCGGCTGGTCATCCGGCATGTGGGGCTCCTTGGCGTGGTTGATCTGCTCGACCAGCACACTGCTCTTCGCATCAAACGGCACTACCACCGAGCCATGAGAGCCGCCGCGCAGCAGATCCTCGCGCGTGGCCATGTCAAAGTCGCTCTTCACCTTCTCGCCACCATGACAGCGCAGGCAGTTCTTCTTCAGCAGCGCCGCCACCTCCTGCTGAAACGACTTCAAGCCGCGTTCCATGCGCTGCGCATGATCCCCCGGCAGCGCGGGAGCCGCCGCGAGCAGCGCAGGGAAGATCAGGAGAGAGACGAGAAGCCGGTGCATGAGTGTGAAGTTGCTTGATGTTACAAACGCTGGCCGCCTGTGCCTGTTTTTGTTTGTTTTGTGTCCTATCCTGTTCGCAAGCCGCCTTTTGGGTGGTTTTTACAAAGGGTGCACTCTTTCTGACTTCGTATCTGATTCCAATGCAGGCATGGCGAACCGGAGCAAACACCTCAACTGCCCTCCCTTGGATCTCGTGTGGCTTTACACCCGGATCAATTCGCGAATCGGGCTGCCATTCGGCACGATGGGCGTGGGCCGACCACTGAAGTCGTTGATGGTTTCCTTCGCTGAGTCGATGCCGAGATGGTGGTAGATCGTGGCGAGGAAATCGTGCGGACTGTTGGCGTGTTCGGCCACGTCTTCGCCGCGTTTGTCGCTGGCACCGATGACACCGCCGGTTTGCAGGCCGCCACCGGCCCAGAGATTGGTGAAGGCACGCGGCCAGTGGTCGCGGCCCGGTTGCACGACGCCAGCGGCAGCGCTGGCCTCACCTGCACCTGAGCTGGCCACATGGCTGATCTTCGGCGTGCGGCCAAACTCGCCGCTGACGACGACGAGCACGCGCTTGTCGAGCCCACGGGCATACACGTCCTCGATCAAGGCGGAAACGGCCTGGTCGAAGGCTCCGGCACGGAAACGCAATGCCTCAAAGACGTTGTGGTTCACCGCGTGATCGTCCCAGTTGGCAACGCGGCCGCATTGCGGGCCATCGAGACAGCTGGTGATGATTTCGACGCCAGATTCGACGAGACGGCGTGCCAGCAGCAGCTGCTGGCCCCAGCGATGCATGCCGTAGCGTTCGCGGGTGCGCTTGTCCTCCTTGCCAATGTCGAAGGCGTGACGTGTCTGCGGGTTTGTGAGCAGGGTCATTGCCTGAGACTCGAACTGATCCATCGCGCCCATTTCACCGGCGGCATCGACGTTGCGCTCCAGCTTGTCGAGACTGTGCAGCAGCGCCATGCGGTCAGTGAGCCGGGCCAGCTGGGATGGATTGGAGAGGCCGACATTGGGCACGGCGAACTCCGGGCGGCTGGGGTCACTCGACACGGCCAGCGGTGAGTAGGCGGCGTTGACGAAGCCCGGACCGGCGATGGTGAAACTGTCGTAGTTGACGATGGGATTCACGCCGATGTAGTTCGGCAGCGGACTGGTGCGTTTGTTTTTGGAGCGCAGGTAGTTCGCCACCGTCATCCAGTCGGGCAGCAGCGGCTTGGGTTTGTCGCGCGGATCGGTGTCGCCGCTGAGCATTTGCAGCGATCCCGCTGGATGGCCGCCGCCAGTGTGCGTCATCGAACGCAGCAGCGTGAACTTGTCCGCGATCTTCGCCTGCAGCGGGAGCAGCTCCGTGAGCTGCATGCCGGGAACCTTGGTTTTGATCGTCTTGAACGGGCCGCGATACTCGCTGCCGATGTCCGGCTTCGGATCATACGTGTCAAGATGCGAGCAGCCGCCACGCAACCACACGAGAATGACTGCGGTGCGTTCACGCGAGGGTTTTGCGGCATTCTCTGCGCGCAATTTGAGCAATCCCGGCCAGCTCAGGCTCGCGAATCCCGTGAGCCCGAGGCTCATGAAACCGCGCCGGTCTAGGGGGCCGGAACAGAGGAGGGGAGGCAAGGCGGAAGGCATGTGTCCTGAGCATACGCGCTCGCATGCCAAAAAATTGCTTTTGTGAGGAGGGAGCGCGGAGTCAGGTTCACACGGTCTCCAGTCCCGCAAGAGTCTCCTTGCTGCTGGTGCCAAACTTGCCGACTTCCATGCCCATTTGCTGGAGCGTGTGCACCCAGAGGTTGCTGAGGGGTGGCGGATTTTTGGGGTCGTGGGCGATGTGCTGGCCGTGTTTGAAGCGGCCACCGGCTAGGAGGACGGGCAGATTCGTGGAGTCGTGACTGGAGGCGTTGCCCATGCCGGCGCCGAACACGCTCATGGTGTTGTCGAGCAGTCGAGAAGCGCCGTCGCGTGAGTCTTTCATGCGCTGGATGAAGCCGCCCCATTCCAGCAGGAGATCGCGTTCGAGGATCGCGAGCTGGGTGAGCTTTCCTGCATCCTGACCGTGATGGCTGAGATCGTGGTAGGCAAAGCTAGTGCCCGGCTTGGACGGCGTCTTGCTGGTGCCGACGTAATAAAGCGTGACGATGCGCGTGAGATCTGTCTGCACGGCGAGGCGGGCGACTTCGAGCATGAGTCCGAAGCGCGTGGTGTCTTCGCCGGGGCCGGGGTCTTTGATGACGGGTACGCCGGGTTTGGGCTTCGGCTGTCTGGCGAAGTTTTCCGAGCGCACCATGCGCTGCTCGAGTTCGCGGACGCTGGTGAAATATTGGTCGAGCTTGTCGCGGTCGCCGGCGCTGACATCGCGCTGCATTCGCTTCGCTTCACTGGCCACGCGATCAAGGATGGACCGCCCCTCCTGCACGCGCGCCACTTCCTCCGCGACCTCCGCAGGTGTGCCGTCGATGAAGAGTTTTGCAAACGCACGGGCGGGGCTGGTTTCCGGCGGAATGGCCACGCCGCTGCTCGTGTAGCTGCAACTGTAGGCACCGCTGGTGGAAAAGTTCAGCGAGGCATGGCGTGTGTCCCGACCGATTTGGCCGGCGGCAAGCTGATCGAGAGAGACGGTGTTCTTGAAGGATGGCGAGCCCGGATGCGGAGCGCCGGTGAAGAAGGATTTGTCCGACGAATGCCCGTCGCGCACCTCGGGATGATTGAGGCCTGAGATGATGGTGAACTCCTTCCGGTGCGGCTGCAAACCTTCGAGGTATGGCGTTGCGATGTAGCCGGCACCGGCTTCTTTGGGAAACAAGTTCGGGGCGTGGAAGCTGAAGTAATTGAGGATGCCGATGAAGCGCATCGGCGGCTTCGGTTCTGCGGCGAACGCAGGCAGCATGGCATCCAGCCACGGCAGCGCGAGCGTGATGCCCGCGCCCTTGAGCATGGCACGACGGGAGATGGAGCGCTGCGTGGTAAAGGTGACGTTTTTCATGGCTGTGTTTCTCGCTGATTGAATACGCGTTTTGGGCGATCTCTCATGCGGTGGGCTTAACTGGGCGGCATTCAGGCGAGGATTCCTTTCACGACTTCGCCATGCACATCCGTCAAGCGGTAGTCACGGCCCTGGAAGCGGTAGGTGAGGCGCAGGTGGTCGATGCCAAGGAGATGCAGCGCCGTGGCGTTGAGATCATGGATGTGGACGGGGTCTTTGACGATGTTGTAGCTGAAGTCGTCCGTCTCTCCGAAGACGTGGCCGCCTTTCACGCCGGCCCCCGCCATCCAGACGCTGTAGCAGCGCGGGTGGTGGTCGCGTCCGTAGTTGTCCTTCGTCAGCGTGCCCTGCGAATACACGGAGCGGCCGAATTCACCGCCCCAGATGACGAGGGTGTCTTCGAGCATGCCGCGCTCTTTGAGTTCACCCAGCAGCGCGGCGGTGGGCTGGTCGGTGTCATAGCACTGGCTCCTGATGCCGCTGGGCAGGTTGTTGTGCTGGTCCCAGCCGCGATGATAGAGCTGGATGAAGCGCACGCCACGTTCGGCAAGCCGGCGCGCGAGGATGCAGTTCGCCGCATACGTTCCGGGCTTTTTCGATTCGGGGCCGTAGCGCTCGAAGATGGACGCGGGTTCCTTTGACAGGTCGGCCAGCTCGGGCACGGCAGACTGCATGCGGAAGGCCATCTCGTATTGGTCGATGCGCGCCTGCGTCTCGGGGTCCTGATACTCGGTGAACTTCAGTCGGTTCAATGCGGCGACGTCATCGAGCATCGCGCGGCGGCGCGTGCTGGTGATGCCGGGGGGATTTGACAGGAAGAGGACGGGGTCTTTGCCCGAGCTGAAACGCACGCCCTGATAGCGCGACGGCAAAAATCCCGAGCCCCACATGCGCTCGTGCAGCGGCTGCGCATTCGTCGGGCCGCTGGGGCGTGAAATCATGGCGACAAAGGCGGGCAGGTCGGAGTTCTCCGAACCGAGCCCGTAGGACGCCCAGGCGCCGAAGGACGGACGTCCACCGATTTGGTGCCCGGTTTGCAGGAGCGTCATCGCGGGGTCGTGATTGATGGCCTCGGTATGCAGCGAGCGAATGACGCAAAGATCGTCCGCGAACTTCGCCGTCTGCGGCAGCAGCTCGCTCAGCCACAAGCCCGACTGACCGTGCTGCTGAAATTTGAAAACCGACGGCGCGATGGGAAAGCGCTTCTGCCCGGCGGTCATGCCGGTGAGGCGCTGCTCCCCGCGCACGGAGCCGGGCAGGTCCTTGTCAAACTGCGGCGCGAGGCCCGGTTTGTAGTCGAACAAATCCAGCTGGGATGGCGCGCCCGCCTGCGTGAGCCAGATGATGCGTTTCGCCTTCGGCGCAAAATGCGGGGTTTGCGTGGCGGCGAACAGCCGGGGGTTCAGCAGCGAAGCGAGCGCGGCGGCACCGATGCCGGTGCTGGTGCGGCTCAGGAAGTGACGGCGGGAAAGCCCGGTGTGAAGCGTTTCAGGATTCATGCGGTTCATTCCTTGGTGAAGGCTTCATCGAGATTGAGCAGGGTGCTGGCGACTGAGGTGAAGGCGGCGAGTTCGGCGGGGTTTGGGGGCATCTCAGATTTCGCCTCGCCGACTGCGAGCAGTGATTTCGCCGCAGCGGTGTCATTTGCAAAATCTGCCCTGGCGCGCTCATACGCGGCACGGAGAATGGCCAGTTCGGCGGGCTTCGGCACGCGCGCGAGCAGCAGGCGGAAGCCGTGGGTGAGCCGCGCGTCCACGGCACTGCCACCCTCGTGCATCATGCGCTGCGCGAGAAAGCGCGAGGCTTCCACGTAGGTCGGGTCGTTCATCAGGTTCAGCGCCTGCAGCGGTGTGTTTGAGCGCGAGCGGCGAAGCGTGCAGGTCTCACGAAAGGGCGCGTCAAAGAGCATCATCCCGGGATTCGGCACGCTGCGCTTCCAGTAGGTGTAAAGGCTGCGGCGGTGCAGGTCCTCACCGCTGCCCTGGCGATACGTCGCGCTGGGATTGTCCCTCTGCGCGACCACCTGCTCATACAGGCCGGGCGGGTGATACGGCTTCACCGACGGGCCGCCGATCTTGCCCACCAGCAAACCGCTGGCCGCGAGTGATTGGTCGCGCAGCATCTCGGCCGGCAGGCGAAAGCGCGGTCCGCGGGCGAGCAGCCGGTTCTCCGGATCGCGGTCGTGGAGCAACGGTGTGAGCTGCGACTGCTGCCGGTAGGTGGCGCTCGTCACCATGAGCTTCATCAGGTGCTTCACATCCCAGCCGCTGCGGATGAACTCGCCCGCGAGCCAGTCGAGAAGCTCAGGATGCGAGGGCGCTGCACCCTGCGCCCCGAAGTCCTCGCTCGTCTTCACCAGTCCGGTGCCGAAGACCTGCTGCCAGAAGCGGTTCACCGTCACGCGTGCGGTGAGCGGATTCTGCGGGCTCACGAGCCACTTCGCGAGACCGAGGCGATTGTGCGGAAGACCGGCGTCCAGCGCGGGCAGCACCGCCGGGGTGGCCGCAGTCACCTGCGCGCCCGGTTTGTCATAGGCCCCGCGCATGAGCATGAAAGTCGGACGCGCCTCCTTCATCTCCTCCATCACCAGCGTTGTCGGAATCTCCGCCTCGGCGGCGGCCACCTGCTTCTTCAACTCGCTTAACTGGTCGCTCAACTTGCGATTCTCCGGCTGCTGCGACAGACGAAACGCCGCGAGCTGCTTCTGCTCGGCCGCGCTGCGCTTTGCTTCTTCCTTGCGCGCGAGGGTCAGCACATTTGAGGGAGCGAGCACATGGGTCTCCGCCACCGTGGACAGCACCCGCCAGCGCGAAGGCCCGTTCGCATTTTCAACGCCCAGCTCGATCTCAATTTCCGCAGGCGTGTCATTGATGACCAGCGCCTGCTCCAATTCAAACACCGCCTGCGCCGCGTGATCGGGCTTCACGGAAATCGCCACTCGTGTTTTGCGATCATTGTCCAGCACCTTGACCGTCTCCGTGGCCGCGAGCGAATCGCCCACCGCAATGGCGCGCATCTTCAGCGGCAGCTTCTTTTCTCCCGCACGAGCGACCTTCAGCTCACTCCATTGAAAACTCGCCGCAGACTCCGTGGTGGCGCATTCGAAACGCAGCGCCGTGATACGACCCACCGGCAAACGCGCCGCTATCTTGATGGTGTTGGCTCGCGTCTCCTGCGGCCCGACCTCAACGACGCGGGCCGCCGCATCCACGTGCGGAGGCGCATCGCCACCACTGGCGGTGAGGAGTTCCAGGGGCTCCCACGCCACGGTGGCAGCCGCGAGGCGGCGCGCCCATTCCTCGCCCCCCGCCGAAGATTTTGCCGCCAGCGCAGTGAGCTGCTCATTCACCGCTTTGGTGCTCGCATTCAGGCCGCTGATCTTCGCCTCGATCTCTGGCGCGGGCAGATTGACGAACGGCGGTGAATTGGTGCGGATGGGATTGCTGTAAAGGCCGACGCCTTTCTCAGGCACGTTGTGGAAGAAGGCTTTCAGCGCGTAGAAATCGCGCTGAGTGAAGGAGTCAAACTTGTGGTCATGGCAGCGGCAGCAGTTGAAGGTCTGCCCCAGCCACACCGCCGCCGTCGTCTCCACCCGGTCCGCCGTATATTCCGCGAGAAACTCCTCCGCGATGATCCCGCCTTCCTCGTTCATCATGTGATTGCGGTGAAAGCCCGTGGCAATGCGCTGCTCCAGCGTCGGCTGCGGCAGCAGATCCCCGGCGATCTGCTCGATGGTGAATTGATCGAACGTCAGGTTGCGATTGAAGGCGCTGATCACCCAGTCGCGCCACGGCCAGAGTTCGCGGTCGCGATCCACCTGGTAGCCGTTTGTGTCCGCGAAGCGCGCCGCATCCAGCCAGTCCACCGCCATGCGCTCGCCGTAGTGCGGTGACTTCAGCAAATGATCGACCACCTTTTCGAACGCTTGCGGGGAGGTGTCAGCTAGGAATGCATCCACCTCCGCCAGCGTCGGCGGCAGGCCTGTGAGATCGAACGAAACGCGCCGAATCAGCGTCTCTCTTGCCGCCTCCGCCGATGGCGCAAGACCTTCACTTTCCAGCCGAGCGAGGATGAAGCGATCAAGATCATTGCGTGCCCACCCCTCCAACTTCGTCTTCGGCAACGCCACCGGAGCCAGCGGCGCGAAGGCCCAGTGCGGCTCATATTTCGCGCCCTGCTTGATCCAGCTTCGCAGCATTTCCTTCTGCGCCGCCGTCACCGTCTTATGCGACTTCGGCGGCGGCATCACCTCGTCTTTGTCGTTGCTGTTGAGGCGTACCCACAACTCCGACTTCTCCACGTCGCCCGGCACAATGGCCCGCACGCCGTCATGGTCAGCCGTCGCACCTTCAGCCGTGTCCAGCCGCAGTTCCGCCTCGCGATGCTTCGGGTCGAACCCGTGGCAGCTGAAACAGTTGTCCGACAGGATGGGGCGGATGTCGCGATTGTAGCGCAACGGTTCCGCCGCATGCGGCGCAGTGACCGCCAGCGCAGCAAGCAGCGCCAGAAACGATGGGGATGAATGGTGCAAGGTCAGCATTTCATTTGTGAGTGAATACACGGCTCTGGATCACCTCATGCACAAGTGTGCGCAGGCCGTAGCCGCTGGGAGCGGCACGCTGCACGATGGCTTCGACGACTTCGCGGTCGGCGAACTGCATCTGCGCACCGGTGAAGTGGGTGATGAGTTTTTCGGTTAAGCAGCGGGCGAGTTGCCCGGGCTGCGCGAGGATGAGTTGCTTAAACTCATCCACATCTTTGAACGGGCGGCCATCCGCCATGGTGAAGCTAGGGTCCACGGGACGTCCCTGGGTATAAAAGCGAACGTCCGTGCCGGGGATGTTTACTACCTTGTCCTTCGCGCTGTCGGGAATGGCGCGATAGCTCGTGCGCCAGCGGCCGGTGACATCGAAGTTCTCCAGCGCGAACCCCGGCGGGTCGAGCTTCGCGTGACAAGTGGCGCAGGCCTGCTGATTGCGATGCTTGTCGAGCTGCTCACGAATGGTTGTGGCACCGCGAATATCCGGCTCGATGGCGGGCACGTTCTTTGGCGGCGGGTCGGGCGGCGTGCCGAGAATGCGGTCGAGCACATAGGCCCCGCGCACTACGGGCGATGTGCTGGTGCCGTTGGCGGAGACTTTCAACACCGCGCCTTGCGTGATGAAGCCACCGCGCCGTGAGCCAGGAGCGGGACTCACCTTGCGAATTTCCGCTCCCTTCACGCCAGCAATGCCGTAGTGCTCGGCGAGGCGTTCGTTCAGCATCGCGAAATCGCTGTGCATGATGTTGCGCACGCTGAGATTGCGCGTGATCAATTCCTCAAAGAAGCGCTCGGTCTCGCTGACCATGGACTGCTGAAGGTATTGCTCGAACTCGGGGTAGAGCTTCGTATCCGGCTGGGTGAACTCGATGTCGCGCAGATTGAGCCAGCTTCCGAGGAAGTTTTGCGTGAAGTGCTTCGCCTTTGGCGAGGCCAGCATGCGCTCGGTCTGAGCGCGCAGGGTCGCGGGTTCGTGCAGCTTCTTCTGCGTGGCGAGGTTGGTGAGCTCATCATCCGGTGCAGTGCTCCACAGGCCATAGCTGAGCCGCGAGGCGAGCGCGTGGTCGTCGAGCGGGCCGACTTTTTCCTGGAGAAAGAGAAACTTCGGTGAGCACAGCGCCATCTTGTAGGCTGCGCGCAGGGCTTCATCAAAGCGACGGCCTTTTTGCATCTGCTCCCTGACGAGTTCGAGATGCTCCGTCACTTCTGCTTCGGTCACGGGACGGCGGAAAACTTTCGGCAGGAATGCGGCGAGCAGGCGGCGGGCATCGGCTTCAGATTGCGATGATACAACACGCAGGTCCTTGGTGGGCGCCTTCGGATTCGCAGGCTGCAGGGGCAGGTCACCGTAGAGCAGTTCATGACCGCGCGGTGGCCATTGTTCATGCAGCGGCCCTTCGATTTCCACCCACTCGACGACTGCGCAAATACCGCCGACCATCGCGCGTTCGTCCGGCGTCTCCGGCACGGCGCGGTAGGGCGAAAGCCAAAGCGTCTTGCCCTGCGGCACGCGCGCTTCGTATTCGAACTCGCGAAACTCCGTGGGACTCATCTCGAAGTAGGTATTGCCAAAGGTCAGTCCGGTGCGCGGCCAGTCGGCGAGCGCGACCTTGAGGGCAATGTGGCGATCCGGGCGCTTCTTATCATTCGCATTCGCGTTCGGTCCCTCTTTGTCGATCATGGCCCGCGCGCGAATGCGGAAGCGATAACGCGCATCCGGCACCGGTGGCGACCACGCGCCAAGTTCGCCGTGAGGCCCGTTGCCGCCATTCCAACGAATCGCGAGCAGGCCCTCAGGCGAATGCGTCCACTGGCTGTTTTGAAACCCCGGTGCATTCCAGTCGTGCCAGGTTTCGTTGTAGTCGGTGCGGATCTTCTTTGTCTCGGGCTTCGGCGTGGTGATCGTCGCTTCCTTCAACGCGAGGTCCGCCGCCTGCAAGTAACGCTCCAGATGCACTGCGGAGAGATTCAGCGCCGCGCCGATGTTGTCGAAGCCGCCCGCCGTGCCGTCCTCCGGCAGCAGGTCACGCAGCGGCGTGTCGATGCCGAGCAGGTCGTCAATCGTGTTCACATACTCGGTGCGGTTCAGCCGCCGGTAAACCACGCGGCCCTCCGACTCCTGACTGTGGAGGCTGAAACGGTGCAGCTCATCGTGCAACGTCTTCAAAAAGGCGCTGCTCACTTCCGCTGGTGGGCGCTCTTTCTTCTTCGGCGGCATCTCATCTCGCTGCACCTTGTCGAAGACCTTGGTCCACTGCTGAAGGTTCTCCGCGTCATCGGGCTTCCACTTCAGCGCCGCCAAATCGAGCCCGCCTTTCTTTGAGTCCGAGTCATGGCAGTCGTAGCAGTGCCGGTCGAACATCGGCTCCAGTTTGCCGCCGAGTTCAGCGGCTGCTGCTGAAGCGAACGCCACAGTGCCAAGCAACGTGGTGATGTTTAAGGCGCTCTTCATCACGGCTGCTTCGGAGTGATGGGTGGGAGGCCGGCGGCATCAGCAGCCTTCGGCACAGACCGTGCGAGACGAAACCCCGTTGCGGGATACCTCTTGGCCGGGCTGGAGGAGGTGCGAACGACGGATTTCAGCTTCTCAAAACTGTGCGCCATGCAGCCTCCCCGGATGCAGCGCTGCGTGTCAAAGACGACTGCCTCGATCCACTCCCAGGCGTTGCCGCCTTGATCATAAGTGCCGTAATAGCTCGCTGAGTTTGGATAACTCCCCACCGGCAGAGAATCCGCAAAGGAACGCGCAACTCCCCCGACTGAGTTTGTCCGGCCGTCTTGCAGGTAGTTGGCTGAGTTAGATTCCCTGGCACCAGCCTCCCTGAGTTCAGGCTTTTCATTGCTGCGCGTTGGATAGAGCCAGTAGCCACCGGGCGGGCCGCCTGCGGTCTCCGGCTGAAAATACGCCGCCTTATACCATTCGTCTTCGGTGGGTAGCCACACTTTCGCGTCCGGTTCATGCCCGGCGAGTCCACCGTGACTGGGGATGTCATACGCGCCTTTCTCCGTATTGCCCTGGCCCGCACCGTTGTTCAGCCAGTTCGCGAACCGCATCGCCTCCATGAAGCTGACATGGACCATGGGCCGACTTTCCTTGCCTTTGATGGCCTCATAATGATACTCGCCCGGTTTGCCGATACGGTTGACCGTGGAAACCATGGCGGGATGCCAGAGCGCGTGCGGATCGCTCTTCACTGCCAGCGCATTCAAGAACTCAGCATACTGTTCCGCAGTGACCTCATGTTTCGAGATCTGAAACTCATACGCCACCGCTCCATGGCCCGTCTTGTCCGGCTTGTTGCCCGGATCACCGACCGTGACCCACCCGATGTCGATCGCTTGTGCCTCGACTCCGCAGACGAGAAGCCAAAGGAGACTCAGCTTCATTTCTGTTCCTCCAGCGGTTCAAAGACCACGTCGTCATACCAGCCGTTCACGACTTCCTTGCCTCCGCCGCCCACGGAGAACTGCACCGTCTCCTTTGGCGCATCGCCCGCGTTGGTCTGATAGGTCAGCACTTGTTTTCCATCAATGAAGGCCGTGATTGTCCTGTCGCGCATCTCGATGACCAGGGCGTGCCAGGCATTGAACGAGAGCGTGATCTTCTCCACCTTTGCCGCGCCGATGAACTTGCGGTTCATCTTCTTATCTTTCTTCAGCGCCTCCGCTTCCGGCGACCCTTTTGGATGCAAGTTTTCCTCGTCCCATGCTGTGATGCTGCCCTGGCGGATGTGCACACCTGCGAGATGAAAGTTCGCCTCCAGGATCGGATTCGGCCCATTGAACCCAATCGCCGCCATGCCGCCCTCCTCCATTTTGAAGCGCAGGCTCAACCGCACATCCCTGCCGCTGACCTTCCGCTGCAAGCCCGATGGATGCAGTTTCCCGAACGTCTGCCCGCGCAGCACTCCATCCTGAATCTGCCACCAGCGGTGCATGTTCTCCGCACCCGACACCACCTTCCCATCCGGCAGCCAGCCATAGGACGACCAGTTCTTGAGAAAGGCGGCTTCATCCGAAAAATCTTCCTTCCAGCGTGAGATGTCGGGCTTGTCCTCGGCGGCATGAGTCAGCGCTGATGCAACGAGGAGGGTGAGAGCTAAATGGAGCACTTTCATAAAGGGGGCTGAGTGTACGCCGACTCGCTCACTTTTCTGGCTCCAGCGCTCCAAAGCTGACAATTCAAAAGTGCGGTGAGAGTGAAGAGATGTTTAACGCCTGACCAAGTTCGTGGGGACGCTGGCTTCAAGCGAGAATTTCCTTCACGACATGCCCGTGCACATCGGTGAGGCGACGATCGACACCATTCGTGCGCACGGTGAGTTTTTGGTGATCGATGCCCAGCAGGTGCAGGATGGTGGCGTGCATGTCGTAGCCGGTGGTGGTGTCACGCATCGCCTGGTAGCCCCAATCGTCGCTCTCGCCGTGGGAGATGCCGGGCCGGACACCTGCGCCCCAGAGCCAGCTCACGAAACTGCCGCAGTTGTGATCGCGGCCGAGGGAGCCCTGCGAGAACGGCGTGCGGCCGAACTCGGTGGTCCAGACGACGAGGGTGTCTTCGGCGAGGCCACGTTGGCGGAGATCGCGCAGCAGGGCGGCAATGG
Organism: Prosthecobacter sp.; assembly: GCA_021733925.1. Classification (GTDB taxonomy): domain Bacteria; phylum Verrucomicrobiota; class Verrucomicrobiia; order Verrucomicrobiales; family Verrucomicrobiaceae; genus Prosthecobacter. Next base: position 54,754 of record JAIPJY010000018.1, read on the forward strand.
GCTTGTCGATGCTCGCGGCCATCGGCGGGAGTTGCGTGGGGATGTTGCCGTGGTTGTCCCAGTTGTTTGTTGCGCCCTCGGGACCGCTCCAGACTTGGACAAAACGCACGCCGCGCTCGATGAGGCGCGTGGCGAGCAGGCAGCGCCTGCCGAAGTCAGCGGTGGCTTTGTCTGCGCTGTCGAGACAGTAGGCCTGGCGTGCGGATTCGGGCTCGCGCATGACGTCGAAGGCTTCCGGCGCGCTGAGTTGAAGCTTCGCGGCGAGTTGGTAGCCAGCAACGCGGGCATCAAGTCGCGTATCGCCCGGATGCTGCGTGGCGTGTGCGTGATTCATCTGGTTCAGCAAGGCGAGGCCGTCGCCATCCGCCTGGCGAGTGGCGAATGCGAACTTGTCGCTGGCAAAGAGATCAGGAATGGGTTGCGCCGCACCTGCTTTGATCACGGTGCCCTGATGCACCGCAGGCAGGAATCCTGAGGTAAAACAACCGCGCCCGTTGTAGGGCAGACCGCGAGCATCGGGCAGCACGATGAAGGTGGGCAGGTTGTCGGTGAGATTGCCCAGCGCATACGAAATCCATGCGCCCATGCAGGGAAAACCGGGCAGCAGGAAGCCGTTGTTCATCAGGTAGGCGCTCTGGCCATGCACATTCGAGCGGCCCTGCATCGCCATGAGAAAGGCCATCTCATCCACAAGCTTCGCCTGCTCAGGAAACAAGCTGCTCGCCCAGCGTCCGCTTTGACCGTGCTGCTTGAACTCGAACGGGCTCTTCATCAGCGGCCCCTGCATGCCGGTCGCGCCTTCGATCTTCACCTTCGATCCGAGCTTCTGCCCGTGCTGCTTCGTGAGCATCGGTTTGTAATCCCAGAGGTCCATGGGGCTCGCACCGCCATTCATGAAGAGCTGGATGACGCGCTTCACTTTGGCCGGATGATGAATGCCGCCATTGAATTCCGGTCTCGGCACCGGGAAGCTGGCGGAGGCATCGCGAGCGAGCAGTTGCGACAGCGCGACTCCCGCGAAGCCGCTGCTGATGCCGGCAAGGACCTCTCGCCGTGCGTGAAGTGGAGGGGGGCTCATTTCTTTCTTCCCCCCAACGCGGACATGACCCGCTTGCCGAGTTCCTGGCTGAGCATCTGGTAGGCCGCTCCTTGCCAGTGATAATTGTCTCCGGCCGCCAGTTCGAGTCGTGAAGCCAGGAGGGAATAGCCGTCGATCATATCGATGCCTTCCTCTTTCATCACCTGACTGGAGAGTTTGTTGAGCCGGATGACGACATCGTTCTTGTCTCCCAGGCTGGTGACCGGTTGGTCCGGTGCAGGCCGGGCGGCGGTGTGGGGAGTGGTGAGGAGGTAATAGATCTTTGCCTGGGTTGCGCCCTGCTTGAAGCAGCGCGTCAGCTTGCGCATTCGCTCCAGAACGACGTCGTCGGAGACCTTGTCGGGAGTCCAACCCAGCGAGTGGAGACCGTTGTTGAAGATGACCACGTCAAACTTGTAACGCCCGGCCATCTCAGTGAGGGCCTCCACGGGCACGTCACCGCCGACGAAGTGGACGCAGTGGAATACATAAATCTTTTGCTGCAACATCTCCGGGATGAAGCTGCCGCTGTAGCCCATCGAGATGGAGTCGCCGTAAATAAGAACCTTCGGCCAGTCGGGGTTGTCCATTTTGGGGACGTCGAGCGCCCAGCCTTTGCCCGCGACCGCACCGCGTGGGAATTCGGGCTTGGACTCCCGCTTCGAGACATAGTTGAAGGAAGAGCCGAACACTTTCACGCCGTGAATCGTCACGGGCATGGTTTTCGCCTTCGGGTTCGCGTTGCGGCCTATCCACATCGGTTCGGCGTTCGGGATGAGGTTCATGAAGCACGTCTTGCAGGGAATGTCGTCGATGTAGAACGTCGCCAGCCCCTGGCGGACCGCCATGGTGAGGGTGTAGGGCGTGTTGATCTGTGGCTCCTTCCGTCCGTTCAGGGAGCCGCCGGTCATCAAGATGCCGTTCACCACGGAGTTGACCTGTCGCGCGTAATAGGGGTTGTCGCGGTAGTTGAAGAAGAAGGAAAAGCCGTCGTCCTGCTCGCTCTGCTTTCGCATCGCGGTGAAGACCGCATCCTGCACCAGCGCATCGAGTGAAAGTGTGACCTGAACGGTGAAATTCGCCTGATCAGGAAAGGCCTCCGCAGGTACGGCGAACGCAGCGCCGTCCCGCAGCTTGACCGCGCCGTTCACCCTCTCGACGGGTCCCGCTAGCAGCGCGGACGGAATGTCATTTCGCGACAAATCCCAAAGTGCAGAATCATCGGCAACGGCGGAGGTGCTGAGGGATGCTATGGCGCAGGCTGCCATAGCCAAACGCAGGAAGGGAAGGGGGGAGAGGGTGGGATTCATGGGATTTGGGGGATTCAATTCACAAACAGGAACTCGTTGCTGTTGATGAGCACGCGGCAGAGCGCCGCGAGGCCGTTCTTCTGCACATACGCAGTGAAGTCGCGGAGTTCATCCGCCGTCGGATCGCGCAGCAGGATGCGGCGCACGGCATCGGCGGGTGCGGTGAATTGTTTCCCAAGCTCGCTGCTGAAGTGCAGAACGAAGCTGTTGTTGTAGAGTGCGAGGGACTGCAGCGAGGACGCGGAGAAGCTGCGGCTCGGGGCGAGCAGTCCGAGGTCGGGAAAGTCGAGCGTGTCCATGAAAGGGTCGGGCACGCCGCGCCACACGAAACGGTAGATGCTGCGGCGATGCTTTGGCAGCGCGGACCAGTCATAGGTAGCATAGTCGAGCGTGGGCGTGAGCTGCACGGCCGGGCCGGTGATGAACTGCCGCTCGCTGGGGCCACCGACGGTGAGATCGAGCCTGTCCGCTGCAGCGAGGACGAAGTCACGGTAGCTGTCGGCGTCGAGGCGCAGGCGGTTCATGCGCCAGAGCAGGCGGTTGTCGCCGTCGAGCTTCGCCGCATCATCTCGGTGCTCGCTGCTCTGGCGATACGCGGTGCTGGTGACGATGAGGCGATGCAGATGCTTCAATGAGCCGCCGCTGTCGCGAAGTTCGCACGCGAGCCAGTCGAGCAGTTCGGGATGCGACGGCACGCCACCCATGCGCCCGAAATCGCTCGGCGTATCGCAGATGCCGCGACCGAAATGATCATGCCATACGCGGTTCGCGATACTGCGCCAGGTGAGCGGGTTCTTTTCATCGGCGATCCAATTCGCGAGCGCGGCACGACGCTCGGATTCATTTCCGGCGTGAGCCTTGGTGAAGCGCGCGGGCAACGCCGTCACCGCACTCAGCGCACCGCTTTCGGCGTCACCCGTGGGCTTGTCGAATTCGCCACGCTTCAACTTGTGCACGACCTTCGGTTTGGCCAACGTGGTCGGCGTGCCTTTGCTGACGGCGAGCAGCACATCCGCCTTGCTGCCTGCAGCATAGACAAGCGCTGGCGCGGGCAGCTTTTGCATTTCATCAGCAGCACGAAGGCGCAGGGCATGGGCTGCGAGCGCGAGCCGTTGCGGCTCGCTGCGCTTGTCGGCAGGAATGGCGAGTGCTGCGGAAGCGAGCGCAGGCATCGCGGAAGCACGCGCTGCCGGTTCATCGGTTGCCGAGAGCTTGAAGCGGCCCACGAGATGTGCCTGCGGGGCGAGCTGCTTCAGCGAGATGGTGAGCTTTGCGCCTGCCTTCAAAGTCAGCGGGGCAGCCAGCTCGAACACCGCGTGATGCGACTGGCCCACAGCCGGATGAATGCCCCAGCCCGTGGCGGGATTGCCATCAATCGCTGCGGGTGCCGCGTAGCTTGCTTGATTGAAGTCTGCGGTCGCGCGCGAAAATTTCAGCTTCACCGGCGACGCTGCTCCGGCCTCGAAGACCTGCACCTCAAACTCACTCACCGTGAGATTGCCGTTGTCCTGCCTGCCCGGACCGTCTTTTGGCAATGACTTGTCCGCAATAACATCGAGCCGCAGCGCGGTGATGCTCGCAAGCGGTGCTGAGGCCGTGATGACATACGTGTCTTTCTCCGGCTTTGCGCCGCTGGAAATGATGACCTCGCCGCTGCGCGAAAGAGTCGCGCCCTCGGTGCTGATGAAGCTCTCGTATCCCAGCGTCGTCCATTTCACAGCAGCCCCCTGATGCTTCTCCCAATCGGCGACGAGCGCCTCATTTTCCGCTGTGAGCAGAACGGCCTTGTCCTGTGCCTCGGCCGCCGTGAGCAGCGACTGCCAGCGCTTCCGCTGCTGCGCGACGTTAGTGTCTTCATCAAATGGAATGTCGCCCTCGATGATGCCTGCGAAGACCGCTTGCAGCGCGTAATAGTCGTCCTGCGTGATGGGATCAAACTTATGGGCGTGGCAGCGCGCGCAGTTCGCCGTGGTGCTGGTGAAGGCCGCCATCGTCTGCGTCACCAAATCATCACGGTCGAGGTAGTCGAAGTTCATCGGTGCCGTCTGATAGGCACTGTGGTCAAACACACCCGCGCCGAGAAATCCGAGCGCGGCGATGAGACGCGGCTCTTCGGGAAACAGGCGGTCGGCGGCGAGTTGCTCACGCACGAACCGCGACCACGGCTTGTCGTTGTTCAACGATTCGATGACATAGTCGCGATACCGCCACGCATGATCCCGAGGCAGATCGTGGCCACACCCGTGCGTCTCCGCGAAGTGGATCGTATCCAGCCAGTGCCGCGCCCAGCGCTCGCCATGGCGCGGGGATGCGAGCAGCCGATCCACCAGATGCTCGTAAGCCTTAGGATCGATGTCCTTTTCAAACGCCTCCACCTCGGCGAGTGACGGCGGCAAGCCGTGCAGATCGTAGAACACCCGGCGAATGAGCGTGCGGCGGTCCGCCTCGGGTGATGGAGTGAGTTTTCGCTCCGCGAGCCGCGCCCGGATGAAGCGATCGACAGGATGCGCCACGTCAGCGACGTCCGGCAGCTTCGGTTTCACCAGGGGTTTCAGCGACCACCAGTCGGTGGCATTCGGTCGCGTCTTCACAAGCACGCGCGGATCGGGCGCACCTTGCTTCACCCAAGCTTCCAGCAGTGCGATCTCCGCCGACGGCAGCTTTTCCTTCGGCGGCATCTGATGATCATCATCCGACCAGCGCACCATCTTGATGAGCAGGCTCTCCTCCGGCTTTCCCACGACGATGGCCGGCCCCGAGTCACCACCCTCCTCCCAGCCTGATCTCGAATCGAGCGTCAGACCGGCCTTCATTTTCTTCTCGTGCGAATGACATTCGTAGCAGCGCTGCTTCAGCAGGGGCTCGATTTTGGAAGTGAAGAACTCATCCGCGTGCGCCAACGATGCCGCGAAGATGATCACAACGATGAGAGTCCGTTTCATGCGCGCAGCCTCCTTTCGATCTCGCCCGCCGCTTTCATCACCTCGGCCGCCACTGATGCGAAGGTGCTCTTCGGCATCCGCCCGGCGATGCCTGATACCCAGAGCGTCGCCACGAGCACATTGAGCCGGTCCCGAATGGGAGCCGCCACGCAGTGAATGCCCTCATCCGCTTCGCCCCAGTCGGTCGCGTAGCCTTGTTTCATCACGCGCTCACAATCCGCCCGCAGCGCCGCCTTGTCCGTGATCGTGCGATCTGTGAACCGCTCCAGCTTGATCCGGGTGATCGTGCGCTCCCGCTCCTTCGGATGGCGGAAAGCCAGCAGCACCTTCCCCGGGGCATTGTTGTGCAGTGGGAAGCGCAAGCCGATGTTTACGCCGATGCGCACCGCCTGCGTGCTCTCGATCTTCTCGATGATGACACCCTCGTCCCCAATCGGAATGCCGATCTGCACCGTCTCGCCCACCGCATCCCGCAACGCCCGCATCGCGTCCAGCGAGCCCCCCACCAGGCTTACATCCGCCACCTGCGGCTGCCCCAGTCGCAGCAGCTTCCCGGTCAGCCGGAAGCGCATTGTCGAATCATCCCGCACCACATACTCCCGTGCGATGAGCGTCTGAATCAGGCGCGAAGTGGAGTTTTTCGGCCCGCCGATGACCGTGCTGATCTCCGTCAGCGTCATGCCCGCAGGTTGTGCATCCAGCGCCTCCAGGACCGCCAGCCCGCGATCCAGCGCCGGCGCTTCGACAGCCGCTTCAGGCAATGATTTGGAATGGTTCTGTGCCATATATGGAACGTGTTCCGAATGCTTCACGCTGGATATACCCGCGACTGCGGGTTTTCTTGCAAAAGGTCCCGCCAATCATCGAGGATGTCCGTGAATTCCGCGCATTACTTTCCCTCCAGCGGTTCAATGCTCACATCGTCATACCAAGTTGCCAGCACCGTTTTGCCATTGCCGCCGACACCGAAGCCGATGCTCGTCTTCGGCGCATCGCCGCAGAGCGTGGTGTAACTCAGCACCGGCTTTGCGTCGATGAGGACACGCAACTCTTTGCCCCGCACTTCGACAGCGAGGTCGTGCCAAGCCTCTGGCGCAAGGCTGATCTGCTCCTTCTTCGCGTAGTAGAACTTGCGGTTCCACTCACCCTTCTTCTTCAACTCCGCCGCCTCCGGCGAATCCTTGGGATGCAAAACATCATTGTCCGCCGCCACGATGTTGTCCGTACGGATGTGCAGGCTCACGACATTGAAGACCTTTTCCAAAATCGGATTCGGCCCGCGAATGCCGATGGCGGCCATGCCTCCGGCAGGAATCTTGAAGCGGCAGCTCAAGCGCACGTCCTGACCGACCACGTCGCGCGAGATGCCAGAACCATGCTTCTCCTCCGGGAAATTCTGCCCGCGCAAGGCTCCGTCCACGATCTGCCACCACTCAGGCCGCGAATCCTTCGCGCCAACCGGTTTGCCGAGCGGATTCTTCGCATCAATGCCAGCCGCAAGGAACCCGTAGCTCGACCAGTGTTTCGCCAGCGTGGTGACATCGGAAAAATCATCGGTCCACGAGGCTGTCTTGGGCAAATCCTCAGCACGGACTGCGAACGGTGAAGCGAGCAGACAGGCAGTAAGAGCCGCGCGGAGTACGACATTCCGCCGAACTGAATCAAAAGGATTGTCGTTCATGGGGTTCAGGGTTTGCAGCTGGCTGCCTTTCAGGTTCATAAGCGAAGAAGGATAATCGTTCTTGGGAGCGAAATCTTCCGCGACTCATCACGGCAAACATGGATGGCAGTGATTTCATCCAGGGATGGATGGGATGATCAAGGACTGGAATTCACGGCGTACGTATGGGCGACCATGAAACACGTCCTTTCCTTCGCCATCATCCTGCTCGGCCTCGCAGGCTCCGCCTTCGCTCAAGAAACTCTCAAGCCGCTCCGGGCGGGCATCATCGGCCTCGACACGTCGCATGTGCCGGCGTTCACGAAGCTCTTCAACAAAGGCGAGACGGAGGGCGAGCTGGCGGGCATCAAAATCGTGGCGGGCTATCCCGGCGGCACCGACATGCCGGCGAGCAAGGATCGTGTGGCCAAATTCACCGAGCAGATTCGCAGCATGGGCGTGGAAATTGTGGATTCCATTCCAAAGTTGCTGGAGAAAGTCGATGTGGTGCTCATTGAGAGTGTGGATGGCCGCATTCACCTCCAGGAGGCGCGAGAGGTCTTCAAATCGGGCAAGCTGGTCTATATCGACAAACCCGTCGCAGGCACCTTGGCTGAGACCATCGCGCTCTTTGAACTCGCGAAGAAGAGCAACGTGAAGACCTGGTCCAGTTCGTCGTCACGATTCGGGGCGGATCTCATTGCACTCAAGAACAACCCTGAGGTCGGCGACATCCTTGGCGTGACGACGTGGGGACCGTGCTCCTATCAAAGCGGCACGCCGGACCTGTTCTTCTACGCCATCCACGGCATCGAGTCGCTCTTCACGCTCATGGGCACCGGCTGCGAGACCGTCTCACGCACCAAAGGCCCCATCACCGATCAAGTCACCGGCGTGTGGAAAGACGGACGCATTGGCACCTATCGCGGCATCGTGAAAGGCAAATCCGAGTTCGGCGCGATTGTCTTTGGCAGCGCAGGCGTCCGCCAAGGCGCCAAAACCATCAGCTACGAGGCCCTGTGCCGCCAGATCGGCAAATTCTTCCGCAGCGGCGAGCCGCCTGTGAGTGAAGCCGAAACCATCGAGATCTTCACCTTCATGGAAGCCGCCGATGAAAGCATGCGTCAGGGCGGCAAACCAGTCGCGCTGTCCGAAGTGCTCGCCAAGGCCAAAGCAGAAGCGGCGAAGCTGGTCCCGTAAGCCAAAACGCAACACGCACCGCACCATGCATCGATCCCTTCTCCTTCTCGGCCTGGTTTTGTCATTCGTTCTTCCGCATTCGTCACTGGCCGCGGAGCCGCCCAAGGTGACCGTCACCAACATCCGCCGCGTGTTTTACAACGGCGAGCACAACGCCTTCACGGACCTCGTGCCTTTTCGTGATCATCTGTATCTCTGCTTTCGGAGCTGCCCGGATGGCCACATGGTCTTCAACACCGCTTCAGTCATCGTCATGCGCAGCGCTGATGAGGGCGCGACGTGGACGCAGGTGCATTGTTTCGCCGTCAAAGACCGCGATACGCGTGATCCGCACTTCCTTGTCTTCAACGACCAGCTCTTTGTTTACACCGGCACATGGTGGAGCGGTCCAGGCAAGATCGAGCCGAAGGAGTATGACATGAACAAGATGCTCGGCTTCGCTGCTTCGTCGGCTGATGGCGCCAAATGGAGCGAGCCCGAGATGCTGGAGGGCACCTTTGGCCTCTACATCTGGCGCGCAGCCTCGTTCGGCGACAAAGCCTATCTTTGTGGCCGGCGCAAGCCCGGCTACGAGATCGGCCCGAAAGGCGAGGGTGGTCTCATCCAGTCGCTGATGCTCGAAAGCGAGGACGGCCTTGTGTGGAAGAAGCGCGCCTACTTCAACGAGACCGCCGGCGACGAAACCGCCTTCCTCTTTGAAAAGGATGGCAGTCTCCTTGCCATCGGCCGTCACGGTGGTGGCAAAAACGCGTTTCTGATTCGTTCAAAGCCACCCTTCACGGACTGGAGCCGCCAATCTCTCGACCGCCCGGTCGGCGGCCCGCTTGTGGCGAAGTGGGGGGATCGCATCCTTGTTGGCGGGCGCAAGACGACCAAGGAGAAGGGGGCGAAGACCTCGCTTTGCTGGCTTGTGGGTGATGAGCTGCAGGAGTTCGCCGAATTGCCCAGCGGTGGCGACAACTCGTATCCGGGCTTTGTGGCGCTGTCTGAAAAACGGGCGCTCGTTTCCTATTACTCCAGTCATGAGAAGGACGATGCCGGCAAGACGATCACTGCGGTCTACATGGCGGAACTCATCCTTCAATGACTTGCCGGGCAGGGCCGGACGAATTTCATGAACTTCTGCTCACGATTTCTCATGCTGCCATGCCTCATGGCTGGCGCCGGCTTGTCGGCGGAAGAAGTCATGCCCCTGCATGCGCAGATCGATGGACTGATGACGAAGGACTGGGCGGCGGCGAAGATCACTCCGGCAGCCCTGAGCACGGATGCTGAATTTTTCCGCAGGCTGAACCTTGATCTGAATGGCGTGATTCCGACGCCGACCGAGACCCGGGAGTTCCTGGATGGCCAGCAAGCCGACAGGCGCCCGCGAGCCATCGACGCCCTCCTCTCACGGCCTGAGTATGCGCTGCACATGGCACGAGTTTTTGACGTGATCCTCGCTGAGCGCCGGCTGCCTGCGGTGAAGTCGTATGATGTCGCGGGGACGGCCTGGCGTGGCTATCTCGCGGAGTCCTTCGCGGCCAACAAGCCATGGGATGTGATAGTGCGCGAGATATTGGCGAGCGATGGGAGTGATGAGTCACAGGCGGCGGCGGTGAAGTTTTACATCGCTCGTGACGCTGAGCCGCATCAGCTCACGCGCGACGTGGCGCGTGTATTTCTTGGCACGGACCTGCAATGTGCGCAGTGCCACGATGATCCCCGGTTCGACGACTACAAGCAGGCGGACTACTTCGGCATCTACGCGTTCGTGAGCCGATTGTCGTTCTTTCGCGACAACAAGCTGAATCGTTCCTTTGTCGGGGAGAAAGCGGTGGGCGATGTCACCTTCACCTCTGTTTTCGCCGCAAATCAGGGCAAGACGGACCCGCGTCTGCCAGGTGGCAAAATGATCGCTGACCCTATAATGGAGAAGGGGAAGGAGTATGTCATGGCTCCGAGCGCCACTGCACGCGGAGTGCCGGTTTACAGCCGACGCAAACAACTCGCCGCCCAGATGCCGCGTGCGGAGACGCCAGGTTTTTCCAGAAACCTCGGAAACAGACTCTGGGCGTTGATGTTTGGCCGGGGGCTGGTGCATCCGCTCGACTTGCACCATGCCAAGAATCCGCCATCGCATCCGGCGGTGCTCGCGGCCATCGAGCAGTGGCTGGTGCTGCACCACTACGACATCAAGGGATGCCTGCGCGAGATCGCGCTGACTCGCTGCTATCAGATGTCGGGTGAACTGCCCGGCGGGGCCGAGCCTCCGGTGGATGCTTTTGCTGTTGCGGCCATGCGGGCGCTCACGCCGGAGCAAATGCGCTGGTCCCTGCTTCAGGCGACGGGCCGCATTGAAGCGAATTTTCTTCGCACGCTGGAACAGCTCAAAAAGACCAAGCCCGCTGAAGTGGAGGCGAAGCTCAAAGACTGGAGCTGGAGGAAAGACGGCTACGAACTGCTCGAAAAGCAATCAAGCGCCGTGATCGCCGCCTTTTCACCCCTGCCAGGTACTGATGACAGCAAGGTCGATCCTGTCGTTGATCACACGCTCTTCCTGCTGAACAGCCCGAAGATCATGGAGCTCGTCAAAGCATCTCCGGGCACCCCGTTTGACCGCTGGGCGGCTATGAGTGATCCGGTGGCGCTCGCCGAGGATGTGTATCTCAGCATTTTTAATCGCAGACCCATTGCGGAAGAGACGGAGGAGATCGCCCGCCTCATGACAAGCGCCAAGACGCCCAAGGCGCGGGCGGAAGCCCTGCAGCCGCTCGTATGGGGGTTGCTGCTGTCGGCGGAGTTCCGATTCAATCATTGATCCTTTTATGCGACACAGCACCATCGCCAGCATCACCCGTCGCGAAGCCATCGCACGCACGCTCGGACTTGCCGGAGCGGCTGCAATGGCACCATCGGCCCTCGCGACATCGCCGCATCGGAAGCAGCTGCTTGTGCTGTTTCTCTCCGGTGGCGCGAGCCAGCTGGAGACCTGGGACCCGAAGCCTGGAACCAAATTCGGCGGCCCGTTTCGCGCCATCAACACCTCGCTCGATGGTGTGCGCATCGGCGAGCTGCTGCCCCGCACGGCGAAGATCATGCACCGGCTCGCCGTGGTGCGCAGCGTGAACTCGAACCTGCCGGATCACGAAAAAGGCCACTACGCGATCCAGGCCGGACGCCTGGCCCCTGGCTATCCGGTGCTCGGATCGGCTGTGGCGAAGCTGCTGGAACAACCCGGTGATATACTGCCCGGCTACATCACACTGCGACGCGATGGACCGAAGGCCTACACCGACACGGGCGACGCCGGCTTTCTCGGCGCGAAATATGAAGGCGTGCGCGTCATCAATGGCCTGCCGCCTGACAATCTCATCGTGCCCGCTGGCATCAATGCCGCCGCGCTCCAGACACGCGATGCCGCACGCCGCGCTGCGGATGAACGCTTTCTCCGCACACATGCCAGGTCACCGATCAACGGCTACGGCACCACCTTTGACCAGGCCAGCGCCCTCATGCAGAGACGCGAAATTTTTGATCTCAAGGCCGAGTCGCCCAAGGATGTCGAACGCTATGGCCGCCACGACTTCGGCCAGAATTGCATGCTTGCACGCCGTCTGCTCGAAGCCGGTGTCCCCTGCGTGCGCGTGGTGCATTTTGACTGGGACGCGCACCAGGACAACTTCTACTGGCACCAGATGCGCTGCGCGGAGTTTGACCGCACCTTTGTCACGCTGCTTGATGACCTGGAACAGCGCGGCATGCTGGAGCACACGCTCGTCGTTGTCACCGGAGAGATGGGCCGCACGCCGCAGATCAACAACTTTGGAGGACGGGATCACTGGGGCCGCGCATGGTCCATGGCGATGGCGGGCTGTGGAATCAAACAGGGCGTGGTGCATGGCATGACCAACGACCTCGGCACGGAGGTCAAAGAAGACGAGGTCGGCATCGGTGATCTCTTTCACACCTATCTCACCGCGCTCGGCATTGACTCCAGCGCTGACTACCATCTCAACGGCCAGACCAATCCCGTCGCTGATCCCGCTGCCGGGCCCATCAAAGCCGTGCTGGCGTAAACCACCTGTTCGTATGCCCGTCTCTCCGGCCAAATCCAAACTCCTGATCGAGCACAAACACGATGTGCCGCTGATGAGCTGCGTCTTTTCGCCAAACGGCAGGCACCTGCTGGCTGGCGGACGTGATTCAGGAGTCGTGTGCATTGAGGTCGCCAGCGGCAAAAAAACGTTGCTGGCCGGACATGAGAGCTGGGTCGGCGAGATGGCACGCGCTGGTGATGATCTGGTGCTCACCAGTGATTACACCGGGTGCGTCATCGCATGGGATTGCAGCGGAGAACTGCCCGCGCTGCGCTGGAAACTCCCGGCCCACCCCAGCACTGTTCGCGCCCTCGCAGTGAGTGCCGATGGCAGGACCTTCGCCACCGGAGACCGTGATGGCAACGTGCGCCTCTGGCAGAGCGGCGATGGCAAAATGATGCGCGAGTTTATCAAGAACGAGCACCCCATCTACGGACTCGCGCTGCACCCCGACGGCAAACGAATCATCACCGCCGACCGCCGGCCGCAAAAGCCAACGATCCAAGTTTGGGACATCTCCAGTGGCAAGGAGCTGCTGAAAATCGAAGTGCCCGAGCTGTCTGGCTATCGACGGGTGGAAGACATCGAGTGGGGCGGCATCCGCAGTCTCACGCTTTCGCCAGATGGCAGCCTGATCCTTGTCAGCGGACGGGCAGGCTATGACGGCCCGGCCACCACGCTGATCTACGAGACCACCAGCGGCAAACTGCACCGCAAACTCTCCTCCACTCTCAAAGGATTCTGCTACAGCGCCCGCTGTCATCGCGATGGATGGGTCATGACCGCCAGCGGAGAGCTCGCCAAGGGCGAGTTTCGTGCCTGGAAGACCGATCAGGACCAATCTCTCGCCGACACTGCCACAGCCGGCCCCTGCACCGCGCTCGACATTCACCCCGACAGTTCACGCTTCGCCATCACCCAGGCCATTGGCAAAGGTTCATATCCCGAAACAGGCGTGCTGGCGATCTATGAGTGGCAGGCGTGAGTCATGGTTTACCACAACAAAGCTTGTTCATTGCCGAAAGAGAAAGAAATCTGACCCCATGAAGACCATCCTTTGCATTCTACTGATCTCCGCGCTGCACCATGTGCATGCGGCAGAGTCGCTGAGTTTCACGGTGAAGCTTGAAACGGTGCTGAAGCATGATGACGGGAAATTTCTCTGGTTCCATCCCCGTTCAGCGGCGTTTCCTGGTGGTGTCGTGATGACCATCCAGAAGCACCTCATGGTATCAGACTACTACTCGGGCCTGCATTTCATGACGCGAAAAGGTGTGGACGCCGCGTGGAGTGATCCCGTCCTGCCACCCGAGCTCGACTGGCAGAAGCAGCCCGACGGCGTGACACTCAGCGTGGCCGATGTGACGCCCGGCTACCATGCGCCCACAGGCAAAGTCATCGCCATCGGCTGCCGCGTCCGCTACAGCCCGAAGGGCAGGCAGCTAGATGACGTGAAGCGCTCGCACCAGACGGTGTATGCGGTTTATGATCCCAAGACCAGCAGGTGGACGCCATGGCAGGTGCTTGAGCTGCCAGCCGATGAGCAGTTCAACTTCGCCCGCAATGCCTGCGCCCAGTGGCTGGTCAAGCCCGACGGCACGCTGCTGGTGCCGCTCTACATCGGCACCAGCGCGAAGGATCGCTACAGCACCACGGTCGCCGCGTGCCGGTTCGATGGCGAGAAGCTCACCTTCATGAACAACGGCAACGTCTTGCGGCTTGATGTCGCCCGCGGTCTGTATGAACCGTCATTGATCGCGTTCGACGGCCGTTACTTCCTCACGCTGCGCAATGATATGCGAGGTTACGTCAGCGTCAGCGATGACGGGCTGCAATTCAGCCCGCAGAAGCCTTGGACATTCGATGACGGCTCTGAACTGGGCAGTTACAACACCCAGCAGCACTGGCTGGCCCACAGTGACGGCCTCTTTCTCATCTACACCCGACGTGGCGCGAACAACGACCACATCGTGCGTCATCGCGCACCGCTGTTCATGGCCCGGGTGGACGCGGACAAACTCCAGGTCATCCGCAGCAGCGAAAAAGTCGTCGTGCCTGAGCGCGGAGCCGAACTCGGCAACTTCGGAGCCTGTGCCATCAACGAATCCGAATCGTGGGTCACCGTGTCCGAGGGCATGTTCATGAAGGACTCGAAGGCACGCGGTGCCGAAGGCGCGACCTTCGTGGCCCGCATCCTGTGGTCGAAGCCGAACAAGCTGTTCAGTCGGTGATCAGTCCGGCTTGTCCGCCAGCGCCTGCAGCTGCGGCACGTCGAAGAATTCGAGCAGGCCAAAGCAGTACAATTCGGGTTTGTCCGACACCATCCAGTTGTTGCGGAGGATGCCGTGGAGGCTTTCGATGTGCTCCGAGGGTTTCAAAGCGCCGAGGCTCTGCGGTTCCATGGCTTTGGCAACGAGAGTGACGATGCTGCTGCGCGGACCAATGGTGTGCAGGGCAGCCTTGGATTGGAACTGGCCGTTGGCCCAACGCGAGACCGCAGCGACCTGACCTGCTTCGATACCGAGGGCGCGATCACCAACAGTGGCGACCAGCAAGGCGTAAAGGTAGCCACGGCTCGCATTCGATTCGCCAAACTGAAACGGATCGACGGCGAGGACGCGCTGACCCGAGGCTAGCAGTGTCTCAATGTCCTTGGCGGCGCTCCTGCGGCCATTGTCGGCGATGACGATGGTGGTGCCGGTGGCATTGCCACGGGTGAGTTCAGTGACAGGCACGGTCCAGTCACCGCCCATGCGCAGCTTCCAGAACACGGCTTGGGTGCCGCTGCGTGTTTCTTCGCCGGTCCGGGAAGCGGTGGGAGTGTAGGAATGATATTTCACGACTTCCGCCAGCTTCCCCCGAGTTGCCTTCGTGGGATCACGCGGCAGGTCTTTGCCCACAGCCATCGCGAGTTGATGCACGTCGAGATTGTCAGCGGGCAGGGGAACATCGAGTTCGGCATTCTTCTTCACTTCATCGTCTGAAGGGATTTCCTTGGCGTCGAAACCGGTGTCGCCGGCATAGAAGATGTCGCCGATCATGCGGTAAAACGCCTGACGGTTGTCGATGAGGTAGTTGTGGGTGCCCGGATCGTAGTTCACATGCGAGCGCAGCTTCTCGGGCTGGCCGTAGAGCTTGAAGATGGGTTCTGCAGCATCGAGCATCGGCTGCAGTGCGTGGCCGGAGGCGAAGCAGCAGTCGTCCTTCACATTGTAGGTGAGCAGGGCTGCACGACCGCCGAGCATGGCCGTGAGGTGCGTGTAATCGGCGACGGTGGCGAGATCGTTCGGCGTCTGCTCGGAGTCGCCGAGGTCGGAAGGAAACTCGGCGCGGGTGCGGTAGCTGGAGTAGCCGGCGACTGGATTGCACAAGGTCACGCGCGTGTCGAGCGAGCTGATGATGATCGTCTGCCAGCCGCCGCCTGAGACGCCGCTGGCCGCCACGCGCGCTGGATCGGCATTTGGCAAAGCCAGCAGGATGTCGAGGCCACGTGACATCGAGAGATAGAACGGCGCGAGGCCGCTGACGCCGCAGAGATCAAGCTGGTTCATGCGGGCATGCGTGAAGCCGTCAGTCCGCAGCTGCCCCATGCCGAACCATTCGATGTTCAAGCTGGCGATGCCGCGTTTGGCGAGATTGATGCAGCGAATCTGCTTGTAGGGGGATGCCTTGCCGTTGCCATCATGACCGTTGACCGCGAGATGCACCGGCATCTTGGCCTCCACCTTGTCCGGCTGATACAACAACGCGGGAATCCACAAGCCCGGCAGAATTTCATAACGCAGCTTCCTGATGTGATAACCAGGGCCGCCTTCAATCGTGTCGAGCCACTCGACTTTCGTCTTCGCATCTCGCCACTGCTTTGCCAGCGCACCACGGAAGACGATTTTGTCGAGTGCCTCGCGGCGCTTTTGACCGGCAAACGTCTGCCATTCGTCCAGAGTCGTCACCTTCGGCATGCGCGGCACTTTCGGTTCGCAGTAGTTCTGCGCTTCGGTGGTCGGGAGATCCTTGGGCAGGATCGCGTGCTGCAGCAGAACATCGAGATCCGACGGCGGTGGCGCTGCGGGCTTTTGGGCAAGCGCGGGCATTCCGACGGCAAGGAGCAACAGGAGGAGGCGAGTCTTCATAAGCGGTTATCCACCATTACGCTCGCAGCGGATGGCTTTAGGCACGCGAATCAGTCCCGGTTTTGCAACATCACCAGCCTTGCCACTGTAGAACTCAAACCATGAACCTCTGGTTGAAACAGCGCAGCGCTCCAGCGCTTTGTCCCGATCGACGTCGGCTCTTGAAGTCATTGTCTGCGGGCGTCCTCGGTCTGGGATTGCCGGAGTGGCTGGCCTTGCAGGCGAGGGCGGGCAATGCGACCGGCGCCGTGCAAGCAGGGCAGGCGAAGCGCGTGCTGGTGATCTATGAAGAGGGCGGCATCAGCCAGATGGACTCGTTTGATCCGAAACCGGACGCGCTGCTGGATCACCGGTCGCCGTTCAAGCCGATCCCGACGAGCGTGCCGGGCACCCACTTCTCCGAGCTCATGCCGCTCACGGCGAAGCAGGCGCATCGGCTCGCCGTCGTGCGCTCGATGACATCCGCACCGACAGCGGGTCACAAGGAGTGCTGCCAGGAGTTCTTCAAAGGCTACCGCAACACCAATGCCTTCGACTTTCCCGACATCGGCTCGGTGGTGACGGAGCTGATGGGCACGGAGCGGCCCGAGATGCCGGGTTACATCTTTTGCCCGGGCATCAACATGCCCAATGCCGTCACCAGCACCGGGTTTCTGCCCGCGAGCCGCGCGCCGTGGAAGCTCGGCACCAAACAGCTCGGCGAAGACCTCAGCGATCCCGCGTGGAAGGTTCGCTCCCTGGAACTGCAGACAGGGCTCGGGCGCGAGCGGCTGCTCGAGCGCTATCGCCTGCTGGAGTCGCTCGATGCCGGTGCCATCGCGCAATCGACCGCCGGGCAGTTGATGAAGGGGCACACCAAGCATGCGCTGGATCTGCTCACGAGCGACGAGGCGAAGCATGCGTTTGATCTTTCGCGCGAGTCGAACAAGACGCGCGACCGTTACGGGCGCGACCATCGCGGCAGCTGCTACTTGCTGGGGCGTCGTTTGATCGAGTCCGGTGTGCGTTATGTCACCGTGACGTGCATCCAGCCGCCGGAGCACGTGAAGCGCCCCGGCATCGGCCAGCCGAACGGTGTATTTCTCAACTGGGATCATCACGAGGGCATCTACAACAACGGTCCCTGCGGCGGCCCGCAGGGCAGCAGCAATCAAGAGCGCTACGGTCTGCCGCATCCGGTGATGATGCCAAGTCTGGACCGTTCCTTCAGTGCGTTGATCGAGGACATGCATGAACGCGGCCTGCTGGCCGAAACGCTCGTGTGTTTCGTCACCGAGATGGGCCGCACTCCGCGCATGAACAAGAACGGCGGCCGCGACCATTGGGCGCGTGCGATGTCCATCGCCTTTGCCGGTGCCGGCTGTCCCGGTGGTGCCGTCATCGGTGCAACCGACAAAGAAGGGGGCGATGTGACGGATGCGCTCTACACGCCCTATGACTACGCCGAAACGATCTACCGCAAACTCGGGTTTAGTGAGAATCAGCGCCTTGAACGGCCCAACGGCGTCGCCGTGCCGCTGTCAGATGGTGGCCGAGCGATTCGGGAGTTGTTTTGAAGCATGAGTCTTTGGCCCATGCACGGCAACATATCGTGATGCAGACGCGTTTGGTCTCTCCGATGAAACCAACCGCTTTCTCCCCGTCCCGTCGTCAATTCCTCGCCACTGCGGGTGCCGCCTCGCTGTCATTGCTGTCGTCGTCGAACGCGGCGACGTTCAAAACGGCGATCCAGAAGGCCAAGATCATCGGCAAGCCGGAGGAAAAGGGGCTGCGTGAACTCAAAGAGGCCGGATTCGACGGCGTGGAGGTTTCGCATCTTTTTGATGACGAAACGGAGGCCCGGAAGGCGCGTGAACTCGTCGAAGGCATTGGATTGAAGGTGCATTCCGTGCTGCGCGGGTGGGCGGAGTTCAACAGCGATGATCCGGGGCAGGTCGCCGCGAGCTACGCGGTGACGGAGAAAGCCCTGCGCACGGCGAACTGGCTCGGAGCAGAGACAATCCTGCTCGTCCCATGCCGCGTCGGTGGGCCGACGGTGAAGATGCCGCAGCCGTGGGAATTCGACATCGAGTTCGACGAGAAGACCGGCCACGTCAGCCGCGTGGTGAAGGGCGACAATACGCCGTTCGAGCGCTACATGATGCTGCAAAACAAATCGACCGACGGATCGAAGGAACAGGTGACGAAGCTCATCCCGCTGGCCGAGAAGCTCAACGTGATCATCGGCCTCGAAAACGTCTGGAACAACCTCTGGGTGCGCCCGGACCTGTACAAGAACTTCGTCGCTTCCTTCAACCACCCGTTTGTGAAGGCCTACTACGACGTGGGCAACCATGTGAAGTATCTCGTGCCCGTGCACGACTGGATTCACACGCTGGGCGGCCTCATCAAGAAGATCCACATCAAGGACTACGCGCTCGCGCCGGACAACCACAGCGGCAAGTTTGTGCATCCGCGCGACGGCAGCATCGACTGGCCGAAAATGCGCCAGGCGCTGGATGATGTCGGCTACAACGGCTGGATCACGGTTGAAGACGGCGGCTTGCCGCTGCCAGAGTTCAACGAGCGCCTCAACAAGATCATCGCCGGAGTCTGATTCATGAAACACGCCCTGCTTTTCCTCGCGCTCGCCACCCTCACCACCGCCGCCGACCGGGTCGTGCCGCGCGAAGGCACCGAGTGGTGCAACATCTGGATGCCGAACGCCAACAAGCACGACCTGCCGCGTGTGCTGCTCATCGGTGACTCCGTGACGCAGGGCTACGGCCCTGACGTTGAAAAACAGCTCGCCGGCCAGGCCTACGTCGCGCGCCTCGCTACCTCGCGCTGCGTGGGTGATCCCGTTCTGCATGCCGAGATCGCCGCCGTGCTCGGCGCGGAGACCTTTGACGTGATTCACTTCAACAACGGCCTGCACGGCGTCGGCGCGGTCAGTGAGAAGGAGTATGCAGAGTTTCTGCCGCATATGCTCGCCCACCTCCGCAAACTCGCGCCCAAGGCGAAGCTGATTTGGGCCAGCAGCACGCCCTCACATGTGAATGGCAAATTCGAGCAGCTCGACGCACGCAACGAGAACGTGAAGGAGCGGAACCGGCTCGCCGCCGAGTTGATGGCGAAGGAAGGCATCCCCGTGGACGATCTCTACGCGCTCATGCTGCCGCACCCCGAGTGCTGCGCCGACGGGCTGCACTACAAGGCGGAAGGCAAGGTCATGCAGGGTGCTCAAGTAGCCGCCGAGGTCCTCAAGCTGCTGCCGCCGCAGTCGAAGTGACGCGCGTCGCTTCTTCAGGACCGACGCGACGAACGGGACCAATCACTGCCAGAAAATTGCCTTTGCGGGTGCCGGGCCGAAGCGGCCCTGGACGTTGAACGGAAAAGGGGAGTGATGGGGCTGTGGAACAAGAACCTCGGTCCATGCTTCGACAGCCAGCGGCATTCCTGTGAGTTCATTCGCGAAAGCTGAAGTGAGCAACCTGCACAAGTTTTGACTTCACCCCCGGTGGCGGATCAGATCCGCCCGATCGTGCAGGGGCTGCAGGAGTCAAAGTTTTGGTTCACTCACTGCGTCATTTGTTGAACTGCAATGGAGTGTACACCCCATTGTTGACGTTGCACAGCGACACCATGCTGGTGGTCAATATGATGAACAACCGTCTCTGTGGCATGACTCTTGGTGGACTGTTGCTGATAATTATTTTCAATGGCTGTGCCTCACCGCAGCGTCGGCTGAAGCATGCACGTGAGCATGCGTTCATCAGCTACTGGCCGCCACCGGCGCAGAGCGAGGGACTGCGGCTGGCGGTGAAGGACAACATCGACATGAAGGGCAGGGTGACCTCGGCGGGATCTGAGTATCTGGCGAAGCACAACCCGCCAGCTGCGCGAGATGCCGCGTGTCTTGCGCTGGCTCGGGAGCGCAATGTGCAGATCGTGGGTAAAACCAATCTCACGGAGTTTGCGGTGACGGTTTCCGGCGAGAACGTCTATTTTGGTACGCCGAGAAGCCGGCTGGATGGCAAAGGCGATGTGATCCCGGGTGGTTCTTCGAGCGGTTCAGCGGTGGCGGTGGCGACGCGCATGGCGGACGTGGCGTTTGGCTCGGACACGGGGGGCTCGATTCGTGTGCCAGCGGCCTGCAACGGCGTGTATGGACTGAAGACAACCTTTGGCTTGGTTTCCACCAAGGGTGTGTTTCCTATCTCGCCCAAGCATCTGGACACGGTGGGTCCGCTGGCACGTAACATCAGCGATCTGGCCCAGGGGATGGATTTGCTGGAGCGCGGGTTTGCGGGCAAATACCGGGAGGCTGTGGCTGACAAACCACGCGCGCGGCACATCACCATCGGGCGGCTTTATGTGAGCGGCACGGATGCGGCAATTGATAAAGCCATCGACGATGAACTGACCGCAAAGCATTTCAAGATTGTGAAACTCAGCAAGGACTTCGAGACGAAGTGGCACCAGGCGGAGAAGGACGGCAAGGTGGTGGCGCTGGGCGATGCGTGGCTCAATGACCAGCAGTACGCACATCAGAAAGGCGTGAGCCTGCTGACAAAGCTGGTGCTGGCCAATGGCGAACTGGATTACCACTTCGGCTACAAGGAAGCGGTGAAACGCAAGGCGGCATGGCAGCGTGAACTGCGCGCGGTCTTTAAGCAGGTGGATTTCATTGCGATGCCGACGCTGAAGAGCCTGCCGCCGAAAATGCCCTACTGGGGTTCGGATGTGATCTTTGAACTGCACGTGTTTGGCATGCAGAACACGCTGCCGGTGAACTTTGCGGGCAATCCTGCGCTGGCCATTCCAATCTCAATGCCGCCGACGAAAAAAACGATTCCTGTGACCAGCCTGCAACTTGTCGGACCACGGTTGAGCGAGGCCGCGCTTTTGAATGCGGGCCGCCTGATTGAACTCAAAAACTAACGCCATGAACCTAGCCTCCATCTACCGAACTTCCGTCTATGCCGCAGCGCTGCTGCTCACCTGTGGGACGACTCGTGCACAAAGCGCGAGTGAACTGATGCAGAAAGGCGATGCCTATGATCTCAAGTTTCAGGCGACTGAGGCGCTGCGTTATTATCTGCCGGCGGAGAAACTGGAACCTTCAAATGTGGATTTGCTGGTGCGCATTGCGCGGCAGTACCGGCATTTGATGTCGGATGCGAGCACTGGTGCGGAAAAACTCAAGATCGGTGCCGTTGCGCTCGACTATGGCGAGCGTGCAGCCAAGCTGGGGCCGAAAGATTCGGATGCGCAGATCTCACCGGCGATCACCTACGGACGCATGCTTCCCTATCAAGGTAACAAGGAGCAGGTGGCGGCCACACCGCTGATCAAAGCGGCGGCGGACCGCGCCATCGCCCTGAATCCGCGCAACGATGTGGCCTGGCATGTGCTGGGAAGATGGCATCAGGTGCTGGCCAATATGGGCGCGCTCAAACACATGCTAGGCGGGCTGATCTACGGCAAGCTGCCAAGCACCACGAATGAAGCGGCGATCGTGTGCTTTGAACGGGCCATCGCGATCAATCCGCGTCGCCTGCGTCATTACATCGAGCTGGGGCGCACGTTTGCGCAGATGGGAAAAAAAGCCGAAGCGCGGAAGTATATTGAGAAAGGTCTCGGCATGCCCAACATTGAAAAAGATGATGCCGAGCTGAAGCTGCGTGGTCGCGAGGACTTGGCGAAGCTGCAGTGAATGATTGGGGGGGCGCGGACTTTAGTCCGCAGCAGGTGGCTCTCGCAGGGTAGGTGCTGTCCACCCTGTGTGTCACATGCAGGGTGGGCGTCGGTTTCGATAAAGCGGCAGGAGAACTTCGGCGCTGAACGTGTTTACGGAGTGCTGCGGACTGAATTCCGCGCTCCGCATGCTATTGCTACGTCTTGCTGGGCGCGGACGTTGGCAGATCCGCGAGAGAGCCATCGATGAAGGTGTGATGCCAGAGCTGCGTGGCGACGACGGCTGCGAGGCCCATTTCCACCGAGAGGCGGGGCAGGGAACCGACACGCAGATCACGGAAGGCTTTCCGCCAGTGCCGCACTTGCGCGATGTCGAAGTAGCCGGTGCGGCGCAGCGATTCCTCGCTGAGCAACTCACTCACGAACTTGGGCTCAGGGTCGATGTGGAAGCTGTCCAGCGGTGCGCGGAATATCACCTTTTGTCTGCGGGCAATTTCTTTCGGCAGCCAGCGCTCGGCGACGAGGCGCAGCAGATGCTTGTCGCGGAAACCGTGCAGTTTCCATTTGGGGGCGAGCTTGGCGGTGAAGTCGAACACATCCTCGTCGAGAAACGGATAGCGCACCTCCACGGAGGAGTGCATCGCCACGCGATCTCCCTTGGCTTGCAGAAGGTGACCGGCCAGTGTGACACGCGCACCGACCCAGAGGCTGCGATTCAGCGGGCTCCATTTCTTGGCACGCTCAAGGTTGATGCCCAAGCCTTCCCAGGGACGTGCGGTGGCCAGTACTTCGCGCATGGGCTCGCCGTAAAAGCGCAGCTTGGAAAGCGCCAGCACGCCGTAGCTGTCGATCCATGCATTGGGTCCGCCGACGGCGTCTTCCCACATCTTGCGGCTAGTGGCGGGGTAGTGGGGGACTTTGTTGAGACGGAGAAAGGCGCGGCGTGCCATGTCGCTCAGGCGCAGGCCGGGGATGACATCGAGAGCATTGAAGATCTTGGCGATTTTATACCACGGATAGCCCGCGAGCCATTCGTCCGCGCCTTCGCCCGTGAGCACCACTTTTTGGCCGTTGGCGTGAACGCGCCGTGCCAGCATGAGCAGTGCGGCGCTGGAGGTGTCGATGACGGGCGCTTCGGCGGCGTGGATCAGCTGGGGGTACATTTCCAGCGCATCGCTGGTGCGAAACTCCTGCACGATGGGGGGCTTGGTGCCGATGTGCCTTGCGGAAAGCTGGGCGGCGCTGAGTTCATCGAGCTTCGGATCATCCACACGAATGGTGTAGGTGTTGATCGACTCGCCTTTGAGCTTGCAGGCCATCGCCACGATCATGCTGGAGTCGAGACCTCCTGAGAGGTAGGCACCCACGGGAACATCGGCACGCAGGCGCTTGTCCACGGCCTGCAGCAGGAGACTCTCAAACTCATCGACCAGCTTGGCCGGATCCGCCTGGGTGTCTTCTTCGCCTTGATTGGGGAAATCCATCTCCCAGTAAGTGTGCTCCTGAATGGGATCCGCCTGACCCGGCGTGATCTGCAAGTAGTGGCCCGCAGGCAGAAGCTGGATGCCGGCAAAACACGTCGTCGGCCAGGGCATGGCACCGAAGGTAAAGATGTGATCAATGCCATTCAGATCCGCCTGCGGAGTCACCATACCAGAAGCCAGCAGGCCCTTGATCTCAGAGGCAAACAGCAGCCAGTCGCCCTGCCGCGTCCAATACAGTGGCGAGATGCCGAAGCGATCGCGCCCCAGTGTGAGCTGATGGCGGGGAGCATCATACAAGGCCACGGCAAACTGACCGCGCATGCGCTCAAACATGCCCTCATGACTCTCCTCCCACAGATGCGGGATGATCTCGGTGTCGCAGTGGGTGTGCAGAACATGCCCGCGTGAAACCAGCTCCGCGCGCTTCTCGGGGAAATCAAAAAACTCGCCATTGTAGACGGTGAAGGCGCTCTGGTCTTCATTGCACATGGGCTGCTGACCATCGGCCAGACCGACAATGCTCAGACGTCGAGACGACAGTGCAACGCCCGGTCGATGAAGGAATCCTTCTTCATCCGGTCCCCGGTGAATCAAGGCCCGTGCCATGCGTTCGACCACACCTTCAGACACCGTTCGCCTACCGGCCAGGTCCATCACACCAGCAATGCCACACATATGAGGCCAGCTATCGTTGCGTTTCGGGGTGACAAGCAATCGCTAACTGGTCAGGTAGGGTTTTACCCCATGGCGATGAAGGGGGGGGGCGGGGCTAATGGAGGGGACTGCCGCTGTCGGTCAGCGGTGCAGACGGACTCATGCAGCGGGCCCGTGAACTTTTTCCCTATCAAACATGCCCACACTCAAACATTCCTCTTCGTCTCTGCCGCCTGCACCGCCAATCTTAAACAAGGAGAGTGTCGCCATCATCGGGATCGGCTGCCGTTTTCCTGGTGGGGTGAATGACGTGGAATCGTTCTGGAAGCTGCTGGAAGAGGGCCGCGACGCTGTGTGTGATGTGCCGGCTGACCGCTGGAATGTGGAGCGTTTCTATGATCCGGAACCGGGGATCGTCGGCAAGACGGTGGCCAAGCGTGGGGGCTTCATCGACGGCATCGACCAGTTTGACCCGCAGTTCTTCGGCATCTCGCCGCGTGAGGCGCCTTACATTGATCCTCAGCAGCGTCTGCTGCTCGAAACCGCGTATGAAGCCATTGAGGATGCGGGTCTGGTGCTGGATCTCGACAAAGGCACGGACATCGGCGTCTTCGTCGGCATCTCGCACAATGATTACCAGGGCTTGCAGCATACGGCGACGGATCGTGCCGGCATCAGCGCGCATACGCCGACGGGCAGCGCGCACAGCATTGCTGCGAACCGCATTTCCTACTGTCTGAATCTGACCGGACCGAGCATCGCGATGGACACGGCCTGTTCATCAGCGCTCACAGCCGTGCATGTGGCCTGCGAGCACATCCTGGATGGTCGTTGCAAAACGGCGATGGCAGGTGGCGTGACGGTGATGATCACCCCGGATGGATTCATCGGCTTTTCCCAGGCGGGGATGCTTTCCCCTGAAGGCAAATGCAAGGCCTTCGATGCTTCAGCGAATGGCTTCGTGCGTGGCGAAGGCGCAGGCATGGTGCTGCTGAAAAAACTCTCTGATGCCATCGCGGATGGTGATCCGATCCATGCCGTGATCATGGGGTCGGCGGTGAATTCAGATGGACATACCAATGGTATCTCGCTGCCGAGTCCGGAAGCGCAATCGCGTCTGGTGCATGATGCATGCGTGGTCGCTGGTGTCTCTCCAGAAGCCATCGGCTACGTCGAAGCGCACGGCACGGGCACTGCAGTGGGTGACCCCATCGAAGCGCATGCACTTGCTGAGGCTTTGTGTGCCGAGCGTGCTGAGGACGCACCGCTCGTGATTGGCTCGGTGAAAACGAATCTCGGTCATTTGGAAACCGCGTCTGGCGTGGCTGGGCTCGTCAAAGCGGTGCTGGTGCTCAAGCACGCACGCATTCCGGCCAGCCTGCATTATGAATCGCCGAATCCGCACATCGACTTCAGCGCGCTGAAGCTGCGCGTGCCCATGGCCAGCGAAGAGTTTCCAGACACAGGCACCATGCGACTTGCCGGCGTGAACTCCTTCGGCTTTGGCGGCTCCAATGCGCACGTGATTCTGTCTGAGGCGCCGAAGCAGGCCCTGCGCGCCCATGTGACTCCTGCCATCAACCGCGCCTGGCCGCTGACGCTTTCCGCACGTTCTGAGAAAGCACTGCAGTCTGCGGCGTGGGAGCTGAGCACCTGGGTGGATGATCACTCGAAACTGAATGGCAGTTCACCACTGCTGCAAGACCTCACCTACATGCTGGGGGCACGGCGCAATCACCACTCGCATCGTCTGGCGTTCACCGCGCGGACACTGGGCGAGATGGTGCAGGAGCTCAGCGCCTTTGCATCGGGACAGCCCGGACCCCGCATGCGCAGTTCCTTCACTCCCCGGCGCGAGCATGCCGCAAGAGTTGTTTTCGTGATGAGCGGCCAGGGGCCGCAGTGGCAGGGCATGGGCCGCGAACTCATGGAGCATGAGCCGGTGTTTAAAAAGATGATTGAAGCCTGTGACAAGGCCATGAAGCCATGGGCGAAGTTCTCCTTGATCGATGAACTCAACCGCCCTGAGGCGGAAACAAAGATGCAGAAAACCGCGATCTCGCAGCCTGCCATTTTTGCCATGCAGATGGCACTGGCAGCTCTGTGGCAGTCATGGGGCATCCAGCCTGCTGCAGTCGTCGGTCACAGTGTCGGCGAAGTGGCCGCAGCCTGCATCGCAGGCATCCTCACGCTGGATCAGGCGGCGAAGATCATCGTGCTGCGCGGACGTTTCATGGATGAATGCGCCGCGGCAGGTGGCACCATGCTGGCCGTGGGCATGAGCCCCGATGAAGCGCGTGCGGTGATCGCCAAACATGACCGAACCGTGAGCATTGCCGCCTTCAACGGCCCGCGTTCGCTGACGTTGTCGGGCTTGAAGACTTCGCTGGAGGCCATCGCTGCCGAACTGGAAGTGAAGGGCGTCTTTGCGCGCTTCCTGCAGGTGAGCCATCCATTCCATCATGCGATGATGCAACCTGCAGCGGATGCCTTGAATGCAGCACTCAGCGATTTGAAACCGCAGGCTGCAACGATGCCGTTTTTCAGCACCGTGACAGGCAAGCGTCTTGATGGCGCCTCCTGCACCGCTGGCCATTGGTCAAGTGGGGTGCGGCAGCCCGTGGAGTTTGCGCAGGCGATTGGTGCTGTGGCGGAGTTTGGTGTTGATGTGTGGCTTGAGATCGGTGCGCATCCCGCGCTGGTACGTTCCATGCAGGAATGCCTGGGCGAAGACGCCAGCAAAGCCACCGTGCTGGGCTCTATACGCCGCGAACGAGAGCATGAATCCTTGCTGGAAACAGCGCTGGATCTGCATCTTGCCGGAGTTGTGCTCGACTTCCATGCGATCACACCTTCGCGCCGTCATCTGACGTTGCCGACCTATGCCTGGGACAAGAGCCGCTGGTGGAATGAGTCTCCCGAAATGCGCGAAGGCCGTCTGGCCCCCGGTGGGCGTGGACTGCTTGACATCCGCCTCGCCTGCGCCACGCCGACGTGGATCACGCGGCTGGACAATCGACACATGGCTTTCTTGAAGGATCATCGTGTTGAAAACCTCATCATCTTTCCGGCTGCGGGCTTCGTCGAAATGGCGCTGGAAGCCGGGGTGCAGTTGTTTGAGGGCAAAGCTTTTGTCATTGAGGACTTCGAAATCCGCAAGCCGCTCATCCTGCCAGATCCGCCTTCCGGCCTGCTGCTGGAACTGACGTATGACCTCAAGGAGCGCACGTTCTCCATTCAGAGCCGTTTTGAAAGCGGGGCCTCATGGTCCACGCACGTCGTGGGTGCCATGCGCGGCGAGCGCACCGAATCATCCTTCGCTGCATCGACTTGGGAGGCATCCAAGCTTCCAGCCGTCGGCCTCGACACCTTCTATGATCACATGAGTGACATGGGACTGCGTTATGGTGAGGAGTTTCGTCCCATTCGTGAACTTTCCGCCAGTGCCGGCAAATCGGCAGGTCGCGTGTCGCTGAGTGCTGGGATCGCCACGCGTGCCGCCGAGTATCCGTTGCATCCGGTGCTGTTTGATGGCGCGCTGCAAATCTTCTCCGCAGGTGCGGCGACCGTTGAGGGTCGTACGGCAGGCCTGCGGCTGCCCGTGCGCTTTGCGCGCATCTTGTTCCTGCGCACGCCCGGTGCATCGAGCCGGGTCTGTGCGGGAGTGAAGGATGCGAATGATGAATTCGTGGAAGGCGGCATTGATCTGTATGATGAAGCTGGCAGGCCTTGTGTCCGTATTGACGGCTTCCGCGCCATCAGTGTCGAAGGATCACGCCGCACAGGGAAAAACGGCAAGGGCAGGGACGTGACTTATCACATCGCCTGGGAGGAGCGCACGCTCGGTCTCAAGACTGCTGCTCCCGTCCCGGTGGCACTGAGCCGCCTGCATGCTGCAGCACAGCACGCTCTGGATGAAGTGCTCGACATGCGCGGACGCAACAACCTTGATGCTGCCAGCGCTGCTGGCGACGAGTTGACTGCCGCCCAAGTCGCGAGCGGTCTGCGTGCCATGGGCGCGGATGGTGAATTCACGGCGAAAACACTTGGCGTGAGCGACTCCATGCAGCGCTCGTTCGTGCAGTTGATGAACAACCTGGTGAAGCAAAATCTGCTGATCCAAAAAGGTGCTGGTTACCAGACGACACCTGCCTTCACGAAGGCTGCAGATTCGTCAGCGGCGCTGCTCAATTCGTGCATTGGCCTGTATCCCGGCCATATGCCAGAGGCGCTGCTGTGCGGTGCCACCTGTGCGGAACTCGGCCCCATCATGCGCGGTGAAAAGGAGGCCGTGCAGGTCTTGTTTGCCAGTGGTGGCGCGGATTTGCTCGATCAGTTTTACGGCGACGGCCTCGTCACAAGCCCTTGGCTCGCGGCCATCGCCAGCGCGGTGGCCGAAGCGGCACGCAGTCTTCCTGAAGGACGCGGGCTCCGCATTTTGGAAATCGGAGCAGGCACCGGCGGTCTCGCCTCTCAGGTGCTCCCCGGCCTTGAGCGCGGGGTGCATTCCTATGTCTTCAGCGATGTTTCACCCGCCTTCTTTCCCTCTGCGAAACAGAAGCTGAATTCTTTTGCGGAGGTCGAGTACCAAGTCTTCGATTTGGAGAAGCCCGGCACTGAGCAGGAATTCAAACCCGGCTCGTTCGACATCATTCTCGGCACCAATGTGATTCATGCCGTGAGCGATGTGCGCAGCGCCCTGCGCAATCTCAATGACCTGCTCGTTCCCGGTGGCAGTTTGATGTTTGTCGATGTCGCGACGCCGCATTTGTGGCTGAACGCGGTTTTCGGTCTGACCAGCGGCTGGTGGCGTTTTACGGATCGCGATCTGCGCCCAAATCATCCGCTGCTGGAGCGTGAGCAATGGCAGAAAGTGCTCGGTGAAACGGGCTTCAGCGAAACCGTTTCGCTCTCCGGTCTGATCCGTTCCCAAGGCGGCGAAAGCCTCATCGGCCTCATGGCACGCAAGCCATGGAGCGAGCCGGTGATCAGTGCTCCGACGTTGATCGAAGCGCCGGTGGAAAAATCCTGGCTCGTGCTGGCAGATGCAGGTGGTCTGGGAGATCAGCTCGCGGTGCAACTGCGTGCCAGCGGTGCCACTTGCCGTGTGGCACATCGCGGCAATGCTTTCGAGCCGGAAGGCACGGATGTCTTTGCTCTGCGTGCCGAGTCGCTGGAAGACTGGCAGCTGCTGCTGAAAGCCTGCGCGGATGAAGTGCCTGAGCGCTTTGTTTACCTGTGGAGTCTGGATGAGACCGAACCCGTCGCAGGCAAAGAGGCTGCGATGCTGGGAACCGATGGCTTGTTTCACCTGACGCAAGCACTCGAACTTTTCAATCCAGCGGCCAAGCTGCGCATCGATGTGGTGACACGTGGTGCACAGCCCTTTGGCCGGAACAACCCGGTCTCACTGGCCCAGGGGCCTACCCTTGGCCTGATGCGAGTGATTGCCAATGAGCACAACAATTACACCTGCCGTGGCATTGACCTTCCGTGTGAGGCATCCGCCGCAGACAGCGGCATGCTTTGGGCTGAACTCCAGCAGGAGGATGCCGAACGCGAGATCGCCTTCCGTGGCGAAGCCCGCTATGTGCGGCGTGTGAGCCGTGGCTTGCAGTCGCGTGAGCAGGTTCTTGATGCCGCTGTGCCGCTGAGGCTTGAATCCCGCGAGCGCGGTCTTCTCGATGCGCTGCGTCTGGTGCCCTTCGCCCTGCCCCCCTGCGGTGCCGGTGAGGTGGTCATCGAAGTGAAGGCTGCAGGCATGAATTTCCGCGATGTGCTCAAGGCACTGGCTTTGTATCCTGCCGAAACGGCGGATGCGCGTGTCTTTGGCGATGAAGTCGCCGGGATTGTGAAGGCCGTAGGCAGTGGTGTGACCCATGTGAAGACGGGTGACCGTGTGTTTGGCCTCGCGGTGTTCGGACTCGCGACGCATTCCATGGCGCGTGCCGGAGATGTGCGTGTCATCCCTGAAGGTCTGTCATTTGAAGAAGCGGCGACGTTGCCGGTGGTCTTCATGACCTCTTGGTATGCGCTCAAAACTGTGGCGAATTTGAAAAAGGGTGAGCGCATCCTGGTCCATGCGGGTGCCGGTGGTGTCGGCATGGCGGCGGTGCAGATCGCCCATCATCTCGGTGCGGAAGTCATCGCCAGTGCCGGCAGTCCGGCCAAACGCGCGCTGCTGACGACTCTCGGTGTGAAGCATGTCATAGACTCGCGTCGTGGAGACTTTGCCGAAGCGGTGATGGAGCTCACGAACGGCAAAGGCGTGCATGTGGTGCTGAACGCACTCGCAGCTGAAGCCATCCCGATGGGGCTCTCGTGCCTCGCACAGAACGGCCGCTTCATTGAGATCGGCAAACGCGACATCTATCAAAACAGCCGCATCCCGCTGTGGCACCTGCGGAAGAACTCATCGTTCCATGTGGTGGCGATGGATGCGATCTTCAGCGATGACGAAGAGCAAACCCGCGAGCTGCTGGAAACGATCTCTTCTCTTGTTGAGAAGAAAGCGCTGCATGCGCTGCCGTTCCGCGCCTTCCCGGCCTGCCGCATTGACGTGGCCTTCCGCCTGATGGCGCAGGGCAGACACACCGGCAAAGTGATCGTGTCATTCCCCGAACCGTTTGTCGTGAGACGTGGCGAGCCGCTGACTCCGGCCTTTGCGGTGAAGCCGGACGGTTGCTACCTGATCACAGGCGGGTTCGGTGGATTTGGCAAAGTGCTGGCCGAGTGGCTGGTAGATTGTGGTGCGAAGCATCTGGTGCTCGCCAGCCGCAGCGGGCCTGCCACTCCTGCAGCGGAAGCCTTTCTGGTGAAACTGCGCGCACGCGGGGTGGATGTGAAAGTGGTGCTGGCAGATGCCGGCGCTCCTGAAGACATTCATCGGTTGCTGGCGGACATTGCAGCGACCAAGATTCCGCTGAAAGGCGTGTTTCATCTGGCGATGGTGATTGATGATGCACCGATGGCATCGCTAACACGTGAGCGGATGCGCACGGTGCTGGCACCAAAGGCGCACGGCGCCTGGATGCTGCACGAAGGCACCTTGGGAATGAGCCTGGACTGCTTCGTGATGTATTCGTCCATCTCCAGCATCTTCGGCAACGCCGGACAGGCCAACTACGCGGCGGCGAATGCTTTCCAGGATTCACTCGCGCATCATCGTGCGGCCATGGGGCTGCCAGCGCTGGTGATCAACTGGGGCGCACTCGGCGGGGAAGGGTATGTGGCGCGCAATGAACGTGTGGCTGAATACCTCGCACGTCAGGGCACCACGCCGCTGTCTCCGCGTGAAGTGGTATTTTTGACAGAATCCTTTCTCAATGCTGGTGCCACACAGGCCATGGCGATGCGCGTGGACTGGTCGAAATGGCGGCAATCATCTCGCGGTGGTCAGGAGAGCCCCTTGCTGGAGCGCATCTACGCCGCTGGCGTGGACGCCCCGGAAACGAGTGGTGCCAAGAGCGACTGGCGGCGCAAGATCGAGTCCGCAGCACCTGCGGACCGTGCGGAAGTCATCGGCCAGGCCGTGCGTGATGTCGTAGGCTCAGTGCTGCGCGTCAAACCTGAGGGGCTGCGCTTTGACCAGCCGCTCACCGATCTTGGGCTTGATTCATTGATGGCAGTGGAGATTGAGAACTCGATTGAAAGCTCCATCGGTGTAGCCCTGCCTCCGGCGAGCCTGATGCGTGCGCGCACCATCGGCCAGATCGCGACATTGATCTCCGAGCACATGGGAGCTGTGGCTGCTCCCAAAGCGCCTGAGCTGCCCGCAGAACCTATCCCAACGGATGACGTGGATCTGGAGGCGCTCACGGATGAGGAAATTGACCGCCTTCTCGATGATGCCGAAGTGTCGGATACCCAACCACGGATGCTGGAAACTCAAGCCTGATGTCCCAAGACAATCGAGCACGCCTGAAGCAATGGCTGGCCAGCGGTGAAATCCGCCTGCAGCCGCTGAGCTTCCCGCAGCGCGAGCTGTGGGAGGCGGCCCCTTTGCCCGCCGCTGATGTGTCGAACAACATCTGCGCCCTCATCCAGGTGCGCGGGATGCTGACACCGCAGGGCAGCGAGGCAGCGCTGCAAAAAGTCGTGGACCGGCAGGAGGTGCTGCGGCTGTCGATCCTGCCTGGCAAAGAGCAGCCCATGCAGATGATCCGCAGGAGCGCCGCGCCTGCCTTGCGCTTTCATGAGCTCTCCTCGGCACAAGGACAGCCGGAGGCGATCGAAGAACTCACACGTGAGATTGCCCGCCAGCCGTTTGATCTGGTGCAGGGGCCGCTCTACCGC
This sequence comes from Prosthecobacter sp., assembly GCA_021733925.1. Taxonomy (GTDB): domain Bacteria; phylum Verrucomicrobiota; class Verrucomicrobiia; order Verrucomicrobiales; family Verrucomicrobiaceae; genus Prosthecobacter. The sequence continues at coordinate 87,268 of JAIPJY010000018.1, forward strand.
GCCGAGGTGTTTCGACGTTCTGCGGATGAGCATGTGCTGGTGCTGGTGATCCAGCATGCCATTGCCGATGGCTGGACACTGGGCGTGTTTGTACAGGATCTGTTCGCCTCCTACATGCAGGGCGTCAGAGGCAATCACGCCGCTCTGCCGCCGGTGCCGCAGACCTATTCGCAGTGGGGCGCTGCCGAGCGTGCCTTCTGGCAGCCAGCGGTGCTTGCACCACGGCTTGAGTTCTGGCGTGCGCACCTCGCTGGAGCCCCACGGCTCTGGAACACCGCCGTGACTGGCTCACTGCAACGCTGCGTGACACAAGTCTCTGCGGAGCTTGGTCGCTCGGTGCGCGAACTGGCACGCCGCAATGGTGCCACGCTGTTCAGCACACTGCTGACCGCATTTCAAATCACGCTCTCAAAGTGGACAGGGAAGGATGACATCGTTGTCGGCACGCCGGTGGCAAATCGCAGCACGCAGGCCGCGCGCGAGACGATGGGCTACTGCTCCGGCATCGTGCCGTTGCGGGGTCAGATTGATCGCACGCGTTCCTTTGCCGAAAGTCTGCGCAGCGTGCATGAGACCACGGTGGAATCATTCGCCAATGCCATTCCCTTTGCCGAACTCGTGCGTGCGCTGGGCGAAGAAACAGCACCGGGGCACAATCCGCTCTTTGAAGTGCGGTTTGCGCTGCAAAATCATCCGATTCCCGATGTCTCTGTACCGGGCCTGTCGCTCCAGCTCCGCATGCGCAGCACGGGCACGGCACGCTTCAACCTCGCCTGTGAGATCAACGAGGAAGGGGATGCCATGGAAGTCGCCTGGCTGTTCCAGCCAAATCAGTTTTCACTCGCCGACATTCAGCAGGTGGGCCGCATGTATCTCGACGTGCTCGCCGGTGTCTGCCACTCACCCGAAATTTTGACGGCCGTCCTGATGACGACACTGCGATGAACACTGCACCTGCCATCACAACGCATTGGGTGAGCCGCTCGGCTTTCCAGATCGTGGTGTTTCTTTTTCTGTTCACCGAAATCGCGCTGGGTGCGGTGCTGCACAGTAGCGCATCACTCTGGTGGGCCGTGCCGCTGGTGCTGCTGGCCAGTCATCTCATGCATGGGGCGGCGGTGGGTTTTCATGAGGCAACGCATGGCCTGCTGAGGAAAAACCGGCGCTTCAATGAGTTTGATGGCGTGCTGCTGGGCATTTTAAGTTTCACGAGTTTCAGCCTCTACCGTGCGGCGCATCAAACCCACCATGCCTACTTTGCAACGGAGCGTGATGAAGAACTCTGGCCCTTCGTTTTCACGAAGGCTCCACGCTGGGTTCGGATCCTCGTCGCTTGCATCGAACTCACCCTCGGACTGGTGTACACGCCGCTTTTGTTTCTGCGTTCGTTTCTCCGTAAAGGATCGCCGATTCGCAGTCAGAAGGTGCGCCGCCGTATCTGGTCTGAACTCGCGCTGATGGTCGTCGTGTGGATCGGGATCATCGCGGCCGTCTCGTACTGGCAGGTGTGGCACTACTTTGTGTGGATGTATCTCGCTCCGGCTTTTATCGCCGGGAACCTGCAAAGCTGGCGCAAGTATGTGGAGCACGTGGGTTTGACCGGCAGTACCGTGAACAGCGCGACGCGGCACATTGTGGCCGAGGGTTGGGCTGGAAGGCTGGTGGCCACCACACTGCTGCATGAGCCCTATCATGGCGTGCATCATCTTCATCTGGGCATACCCCACGCAGAACTGCCTCATCATGTAGCAGAGATATTGCCGGTGACAGCTGATGAACGTCCACCCTTTCAGAGCTATCGAAGTGCGATGCTGGACGTGTTCCGCAGTCTCGGAGATCCACGCGTGGGTGCGCAATGGCACAGGAATGCCAAACAAAGATGAAGCGCATGTTCACCGTCGTTTTTGCCTTTGTGTCTGCATTGAGCCTGGCGGCCTGCCAGGGGCTGCGGAGCGCCAGTCTGGAACAAGCACACGAAGCGTGGCAGGTGATGCAGATGGAAAAACCCGGCACGGAGCCGGCCATGGCTGCATTACTGAAGTACGACCATGCCGTGGCCCAGGTGGTGCAGTCCCTCCGCGCCAGAGAAGGATCGGCGGCATGGGGAAAAGAAGTTCTGATGGGTGGTGCTCGCCGCTGGCGGCTGACGTTTGATGTTCCCGCCGAATCCGATTCAATACGCACGCTGGCGCTGGCGGAGTTCGCACACTGCCAGCCTGCGTCCGAGGTCAAACTTCATGGATTTGACCGTGTGGTCGAGCATGGCGGCCTGGGTGTACCGGTGGTGCTGGTGCAGGATGATCCGCAGCGCTTGAAGCAGCTGTGTTACCCGCCGAACGGCGAATACCTGCCTGCCACGGCGGTGCTGGAGTTTCCGCCCGAAGTTCCTGGGCATGCCACCGAGGCACGGCTGCGATTTTACAATCCGCTGGCGGTGTCAGAGGTTGCGGTGGGCCGGAATTCCCAGCCACTGGCAGAGAACCTCACGGCCGCGTTGCAAGCCACGCTGAGAGATGTCAGCAGGGAGGAAACCGGGCCGGACAAACAACTCGCTTCCGCCTCTGGCGAACATTCGTCACAGTTGTTTTTTCTCAGCCGTTATGACAGGGGCCGGGTGCCGGTGGTTTTCGTGCATGGCATGCTCTCGGGCCCGGACGTTTGGAAAAACTGCGTCAATGAAATTTACGCCGATGCCGACCTGCGCCATCGTTACCAGCCGGTGTGTTTCAGGTATCCCAGCAAGCTGCCGGTTCCTGCCTCGGCCGCACGCCTCAGGGAGTTGCTCACACGCGCGCGCAGCAGTCTCGATCCACTTCACGAGAATGCCGGGTTTGGCCGCATGGTGCTGGTGGGGCACAGCATGGGAGGCCTCCTGGCGCGCATACAGGTCATAGATTCCGGACAGGATTTCTGGCGCGCGTTTTTTGACGTCAGTCCCCAACGTCTGGAAGAAGATGTCGATGCAAACACACGGCACATGCTGCAGCAGTCGTTGTTTTTTAAGCGCCGCAACGACATCAGCACCATTGTCTTTATCAGCACGCCGCATCAGGGCAGCGTGCTCGCTGACAACAGCCTGCTCCGCACGCTGGTGCGGACCGCGCTGTTCCTCCCCAAGACGGCAGCGGAGCAGGTGAAAGAACTCACGGCGCTGCCTGCCTCCTTCATTCATCCCGCGTCACGAAATCTTCATGCCTGGGGCGTGGGAGGTGTTGAAAACCTTGCAGCCAGGCATCCCTTTATCAAAGCACTGGCCCGGCACCCGGTTGAGGTGCCTTTTCATTCCATCATCGCCACTCGCAGTGCGGTTAACCGCCACGGCAGCAGCGACGGAATCGTGCCCTACTGGAGTGCGCATCTGGATGGCGCTGCTTCCGAAACCATCGTGCCTTATTCACACCGCTGCACTGAGAAGACGGAAACGGTGCAGGCGGTGATCAAGATCCTGGCAGGTGTTCGATGAATCCTTGAAACCATGACACAACCCCTGCCAGACTCCCCTGCCGCCGCATCACCAGCCCTCGTCTTCGAGGCCCGGGGCTTGAAAAAGCAATACGACGACGGCTGCGTCCAAGCGCTGCGTGGCGTGAACTTTCGCATCACGCAGGGCGAGTTTGTGGTGATCATCGGCCCGAGCGGTTGCGGCAAGACGACGCTGCTGCAGATGCTTGGTGCGCTGGATGTGCCCAGCGCGGGGATCCTGCACTACCGCGACAAATCGATTGCCGATCTGCCTGATCCTTCGGGTTATCGCGCCCGTGAGATCGGCATCATCTTTCAGGCCTTTCACCTGCTGCCGACCTTCACGGCGGTGGAAAACGTGCAGATGCCGATGTTTGAGACAGACCGGCCTGCAGCCATGCGAACTGAGAGGGCTGTGGAACTGCTGACTTCCGTGGGACTGGAGCATCGGCTGGATCACTTCCCCTCGAAGCTCTCCGGCGGTGAAAAGCAGCGAGTCGCCATCGCCCGCAGCCTGGCCAATGGTCCATCGGTGCTGCTCGCAGATGAACCCACCGGGAATCTCGACAGTGAAAATGCGAAACACATTCTGGAACTCATCATCCGGCTCAGGCGTGAGAAGAACATGACGCTGGTGCTGGTGACGCATGATCTGAACATCGCGCGTTTGGCGTCACGAGTCATAAAGATGAAGGACGGCCTGATCGTGGCCGACGAACAAACACCCCCACCCGCAGCCTGACATGACATTCTTTACCATCGTTGTGCGCGGCCTGCTGCGACGACCCGTGCGCACCGGGCTTACCCTTGTGGGCATCTCCATCGGCATCGCCGCTGTCGTTGCGCTGGTCGGCATTTCGCGTGGCTTTGAGGCCAGCTGGGCGACGGGCATGAAGGTGCGCGGCACGGATATCGTGGTGAGCAACATGGGCAACGCACTCGCTCCGAAGCCCTTCAGCTCCGAGGTGCGCGACCGCATCGGGAACTTGCCGGAAGTGGCCTCTGCATGCTCCATCTATGCCGATCTGACCAGCGTGGAGGATGCCTCGATGATGGTGGTGTCCGCACGTGAATGGGGCGGCTTTTCATGGCAAAATTTGAAGCTGATCTCCGGGCGCATGCCGCATGATGCCATGGAGCCGGCCGTGGTGCTGGGCCAGACCGCTGCCGAGATGCTCAAGAAGAAAATCGGCGATCCGCTGCAGCTTGAAACGAAAGAGCTGACGGTCACCGGCATCGTCGACGGTGGTGCGATGGTGGAGAACGGCTCGGTGATTCTGTCCCTGGCGCTCTTCCAAAACATCACCGGCAACGAAGGCCGGATCAACGTCATCGACATCCGCGCCACCCCTGGCATGAGCGAGGATGAGGTGAAGCAGCTATGCAATAAGATCGACGCCATTGCTCCGGAAGCGAAGGCCATGGTGGCCGGAGAGCATTTGGGCAACAGCCAGGCGTTTCGCTTCATCAGCGCCATGAGCTGGGGCACTTCGCTGCTCGCGGTGATCGTCGGTGTGCTCGGGGTGATGAACACGATGCTGATGACAGTCTTTGAGCGAAAGCAGGAGATCTGCATCCTGCTGGCCATCGGCTGGAAGCCGGGGCGCGTCATTCGCATGATCTTGTGGGAGTCGGCCCTGCTCGGTTTCCTCGGCGGTATCGTTGGTGTGATCATCGGCACCATCGGCGTGAAAGTGCTGGAGACGCTGCCCGCCATTCACGGCATGTTGGAGCCGGACTTTAACGCAGAACTGATGGGCGTTGCGGTCGTCCTCTCCGTGGTCGTCGGCGTCCTCAGCGGGCTGTATCCCGCGTGGCGCAGCTCACGCCTGACACCGAGCCTGGCGATGCAGGGCTGATCTTTTATTTTAACACACCACTTATGAAAACACTTCTCTGGCTGATCTGCACGGCACTCCTCGCGGTCTCCGCCCTTGCGGATGACTCCGCGTCTGACCTTGCTGCCAAACTGGGAGCACTGCAGCAGAATGGCGCGTCTGTGGTGCGGCTAAAAATGGAGGTGCAGGGCACCGCCAAGTCCACGCTGCAGCTCCAGATCAAGCAACGCCGCACCCGCGCGAGCACGGAAGTCGTCTATCTGGTGCTGTGGCCTAAAGAGCGGGCGGGAGAGGCCGTGCTGCTGCGCAAAACGGGCGATCAATCCGCCTCCGGCGCGACCTTCACTCCCCCAAACACCGTGCGCACTCTCGACAGCTCCCAGATGAAGGAATCACTGCTGGGCAGCGACCTGACATATGATGATGTGGTCGAAAACTTCTTCCTCTGGAAACAGCAGGCCATAATCGGCACGGAAATCGTGAACCGTGTGAGCTGTGACATCCTCGAATCCAAACCCGGCAGCGGCCAGCATAGCAGCTATGCGAGCGTGCGCACCTGGGTGGACCGCCGCCGTGACGTCCCTCTCCGCGTCGAGAAATACAGTGCTTCAGGGCAGCTCGTGCGGCGCATCGAGACCACGCGCGTCGTCACCAATGACAACAAACAAGCCGTCCCTGCGAATCTCACGGTGAACGGCCCAAGGCAGGGATCCGTCACTGAACTGAACGGCTCCAGCATCAAACATGGCGTGAGTTTCAGCGATCGTGAATTCACTCCCGCAGGGTTTATGGAAGTGACCCCGGCACGTTCCGCGTCCAATTGAAGTTTTAAATGCGGAAAGGGGCAGGCTGTTTAGACCTGCCCCCGGCGTATTGGATGAATCAACCGCAGCTGCCGGTGCTCACTTAGCGACGTCTCGGTAAAATCTGGCTGTTCGAATGCCGCTGCATGCCCGGGGCGTTGTGGCTGTTGCCATGCTGCGGGGAGAAATGCTGATGGTTGCCGCCGTAGTAGTACCTGCCGTTGTGATAGTACCTGTTGCTGTAGGACTTGCCTTGGTAGTTGTAGTTGCCGGTTTGATAGTTGCCGCCGGAGTAATAGCGGCCGTTGTGATAGTAGGCGTTGCCATTGTAGTTGCTCGGCAGGATCGAGTAGCTGTTGTAGCCGCCGCCGTAACCACCGCCGTAACCGTTGCCACTTGAATAGCCGGGGCCAACGCAGGAAGACATGCCGAGGCTGAGCCCCACGGGAAGAAGGAGAAGGAACGGGGTGAGTTTCATGGTGGAATGGATTGGGTTGAGTTGTGTTCTGCGGGTTGGGTTAAATCCGCCCGGTGAGAAGCAGGACGAGGAGAATGATGACAAGGAGGCTGAAACCGCCGCCCACATAATGGTTGCCGGAGCGGAAGCCGTAACCACCACCTCCAATAAGAAGAATAATAAGCAGGATGAGGAGGATGTTCATGAAGAAGAGTGGTGAATGCGTTGCGATAACATTTTGGGACTGCCGCTGCCGCAGGGCCATGGGGTGTTCACCCCGTTTACACTGCTGCTGCCATGACATCACTGCCCGATGGCGGCGGCTTCATTCATTGGTGAGGATGATCTTCAGCGCCCGCTCATTTGCGGCATTGCCAAAGGTTTCATAGGCGCTCATGACATCACCGAGCATGAACCGGTGGGAGATCAGCTGCTTGGGTTGGAGCTTGCCGGACATGATGGTCTTGAGCAGCAGTTGAGTAGTCACCGCATCGACCAGGCGAGTGGTGATGGTGATGTTTTGTGACCAGAGTGTTTCAAGATGCAGCGGCACGATTTCGCCATGCACGCCGACATTGGCGATGTGTCCGCCGGGGGCGATGATGGTCTGGCAGAGATTGAAGGTGGCCGGGATGCCAACGGCCTCGATGGCCACGTCCACTCCGCGACCATAGGTCATCGTCATGATTTTGGTCATGGCCCTGCCATCACTGTTGTCGATCAGTTTGGTGGCTCCGAGGTGTTTCGCGGTGTCGAGACGATGCTCATCGACGTCAATCATGATGATGTCCGCCGGTGCATAGAGTTTTGCGGTCAGCAGCGTGGCGAGCCCGACAGGACCGGCGCCGATGATGGCCACGGTGTCGCCGGGTTTGACGCAGCCGTTGAGCACACCGCATTCATAGCCGGTGGGTAGGATGTCGCTGAGCAGGACCATGCATTCATCGTCCGCATGTTCGGGAATGTGGTGCAGGCTCGTGTCCGCCCATGGGATGCGGACGAACTCGGCCTGCGTCCCGTCAATCGTGTTGCCCAAAACCCAGCCGCCCTGCTCGCAATGGGAGGACATGCCACGGCGGCAGTACTCGCACTTAGCGCAGGAGGTGATGCAGGAGATGATGACGCGATCCCCCTTGCGGAAGCGGGTGACACTCGTTCCCGTCTCTTCAATGATGCCGATGCCTTCGTGGCCCAGGATTCGGCCCTCGGTCACTGTCGGCACATCTCCTTTGAGAATGTGCAGGTCGGTGCCGCAGATGGTGGTCTTGGTGATGCGCACAATGGCATCTGTGGCCTCCTTCAGCACCGGCTTCGGCATGTCCTGAAGTGCTTTCTTTCCCGGTCCATGATAAACGAGAGCATTCATGCTATTGGGCATTGTTTTAGTGTTCTGACTGCTCGTGAGTTTCGACAAACCAGAGATTCATTCGGAACCGCCTGACACTTTGGTGAAGATATCCGTGATGGCCTTGTGTATGAGATCGCCGTAGAAGGAGCTTGTTTTTTGGCAGGCCGTTGCGCGTGTGAATGAGCTTGATTTTCCTGGCTCAAGCGATAGGCGAGGAATCCATGTGGCTGCCATGGGGTGAACACCCCAAATGCAAAGCTACCTGCTCCTCAAACCAAGGCTGCACATCCAGATCTGGATGTGCCAGCAGGCAGATGTTCATCGCCAGCACCGACTCAGGAGACCAGTCTTCCGCAGCTCTCGCTGTGGCGGTCTCAGGCTGAGAAAGTGTCTTCATGCGCAGCGGGTGAAACTAGTGCAGTGTGATGACCGAATTCGCTTCTTTGAAATGATCGCGCACATGGGCGGCGATCTGGCGATCAGTCATTTTTTCTGCGGTCTCGACATCTACAACGAAGCCTTTGGGCATGGCTTGTTCGAGTTCCTTGACCAGCTGACCCTTGGCCTCGCCAGGGCCGAAAACGAGCAGACCCTCGGCATGGCGAACGCACGCCACCACCTCCTCGTAGTAATGATGTAGCTCCGCCGTGAATTTGCGCTGCGTGACGTCATCGGCTTCGACTTTCAGAGATTCAAATGAAGCGGTGGAGCGTTCGCCATGAATGCGTCCCGGCTGGCGGTCCGCGTCTGACAGGATTATTTTGAGTTCTTCGCCTGCGCTGGATTCCAGCACAATGACCGCTTTCCGATGGTCGATCCACAAGCCGATGTTTGTTTTCATAAGGGGGGCGTGCAGCCGGGTTAGAAGGACTCCTGCAGGCGGTTTTTGTCCGTGCGTTCCTGGATCGATTCCGTCCAGAGGAACATGGATTTGACGACATCAATGAAGCCCATGAATTTGTTATTCTCCTGCTGGAGCTCGACGGCTGCGTGCTGGTACTCCTCCTCGCTGTCCATGGAGCTGCCTTTTTGTGGCGGCGGGCGTGAGAGGCGGATCAGCAGTTTTTGCACCTGCTCATCGACCTCCTCGCTGGAGTTGCTTTTGAGCAGTTCGAGTTTGATGTGCAGCGCATCGGCGCAGTTGTGAATGACTTGCAAATGCGCTTCCAAGATCTTGGCAATGGCCGCCCATTCTGTCTGAGCTGAGGCATTCAGACCCACAGCCTGGCCTTGCAGTGCGTGGAGGGTCTGCTCCAGCCGGGTGTCTTCGATTTGCAGTTTCGTCCAAGTTTGCAGTGCTTTCTCATGACGATTCGTATCGTGGCTTTGGATGCCATCCTGCACCTCGCTCACAAAGTAGTGGATCCGGCACAAAATTCTCTCCACCAGATCCCAATGATGTCCCCAGGCGTTGTTCCAGTCGCAAGGTGAGCCGTATTCGGTGCCCAGACCCCGGCCACGCTGCAGCACGTGAATCAATTGCTCCTCCAGTTCGGTCAAACGATCTGCATCTGTCCGGAGTCCGATTTCAAGCCGGGCGAGTATGTGGGTTTTGGAATGCGTCATCATGATTTGCCAATTTATGGCCCCGGATGACCGAACACTGCCATGGGGTAAAACCCTACTTTGGATTTGCGCGGCTATTCATGGCGCAGCGCGTCGATCGGATTCAGCTTCGCCGCCCGGCGTGCGGGCATGTAGCCAAACATCACGCCGACAATGGCTGAAAAGACAAACGCGACCACATTGATCTGCGTGTTGAAGTTGAAGGGTACTTTGATGACCTGTGCAAGGCCGTAACAGAGGCCGAAGGCGAGAATGATGCCGGCGATCCCCCCAATGCAGGAGAGCGTGACGGCTTCGACAAGGAACTGCAGCAGCACCTCGCTCGCGGTGGCTCCGATCGCGAGGCGGATGCCGATTTCACGCGTTCGTTCCGTCACTGAAACAAGCATGATGTTCATGATGCCGATGCCACCGACCAGCAAAGACACGCCTGCCACCGCCGCCAGCAGCATGGTCATGAGCTGCGTGGTGGAACCGAGGGTTTCGGCAATCTGGCGCGTGTCGAAGATGTTGAAGTTGTTGTCCTGATTGCTTTGCAGGTTCCGCCGTTGGCGCATGATCTGCGTGATCTCGGCAATGAGCGCGATGCTGTCCGTTCCTTCCACGGCGGAGATGGAAATCTGATTGATGTCGTTTGAGGACGTTCTGCCAATCAACCGCCGCTGCAAGGTCGAGAGCGGCATGATGATGGTGTCGTCCTGGTCTCCCATGCCCGCCTGGCCTTTGGTGGCCAGCAGGCCGATGACCTCGATCGAAGCGCGGCCGATGCGGATGCTGGCTCCGATGGGGTTGTCGGTGCCAAACAACTCCACACGGACCGTGTTGCCGATCACGCACACGGCGCCGCCAGAGCGCAGATCAGCGTCCGTGAAGAAGCGGCCTTCAGCAATGGTCCACTTGTTGATCTGGAAATAAACGGGCGTGGTGCCTGTGATGGTGCTGGCGCGGGCATTGTTGAGATAAATGGTGCTGAGCGAGGCCGTGCGCACTGGCGCGATGGCTGCGATGCTCGCGATCTGCTCGCCGAGAATGACGGAATCCATTTCCGTGAAGTGAGGCACGCCTGCGGATGAGCCGCGCGAACCGAAGCCCGCCCCTGGACGCAGCGTGAGCAGATTGCTGCCGAGGCTGGAAATCTGCTCCTTAACCGCGAGTGTGGCGCCTCCGCCCAGCGTGACCATCGTGATGATGGACGCCACACCGATGAAGACGCCCAGCACGGTCAAAAAGGCACGCGTCAGATTGCGGCTGATCTCGCGTATGGCGATGGCGAAGGCATTCCAGATCATGAGCGTTGGGTGTCCGAGGCCACGAGGCCGTCTTTGATCACGATGGTTCGTCTGGCGCAGGCGGCGACGTCCTCCTCATGAGTGACCAGCAGAATGGTGATGCCACGATCCACGTTCAGCCGCGTCAAGATCTCGACCACATCCTGAGTGGTCACGGAATCGAGATTGCCCGTCGGTTCATCCGCAAACAGTGTGCTTGGTTCCGTGACGATCGCACGTGCGATGGCCACACGCTGCTGCTGGCCTCCTGACAACTCACCCGGCGTGTTGTTGAGCTTGTTCGGCAGTCCGACAGAGTTCAAAGCTGCGGTCGCCTTCTCCTGACGCTCCTTCCTGGCCATGCCACGGTAGAGAAGAGGCAGTTCCACATTCTCCAGCGCGCTTGTTCGCGGCAGCAGATTAAAACCCTGAAAGACAAACCCCAGCGCATAGCGCCTCAGCAGTGACCGCTGGTTTGAGTTCAGTGTCTCCACCTCGATGCCTTCGTAGCGGTAGCTGCCTGTCGTCGGGGTGTCCAGACAGCCGAGCAAGTTCATGAGCGTCGATTTTCCCGACCCGCTGGGCCCCATGATCGCCACGAACTCACCCCGGTGAATCGTCAGATCGATGCCCTTGAGCGCCTGGAACATGGCATCGCCAACCCCATAGGTCTTCGTCAGGCCGCGCAGTTCGATGAGTGGCGGCTGGTTCACGGGGTGGTCGTGTTGGTGCGTGTGATGACCTGCAGTCCTTCGGTCAGGCCTTCGCCGGAGATTTCGGTGTGGCGGCCGTCGCTGATGCCGGTCTTGACGGTCATGGCTTCGGCGGCTCCGGCGCGCAGCACGTAGATGCGTGCGGTGGGTTTGACCTTTCCTTTTGGGTCGGAGGCCTCGGGACGGCTTCGATTGCGAGTGGGCATGGGGATGAGGCTTTGCACGAAGGATTTCTTCGCGGTGCCCCTCTTGACTGCGGTGTCGGGATTGAAGCGCAAGGCGCTCGTGGGCACGAGATACACCGCTTTGCTTTCCGCCACGCTGATGTCGGCGGTGGCCGTCATGCCGGGGCGCAGACTGAGGTCATCATTGCTGACTTCGAGGTCGGCCTCGTAGGTCACCACATTCTGCGTCACTGCAGAACCATATGAGACCACCGTCACGATCGCGGTGTAAGAGCGGTCCGGCCAGGCATCGACGGTGAAGGTGGCCTTCTGGCCTTTTTGCACGCGGCCGATGTCTGCTTCAGCAATGGTCACCTTCAGAATCATGCGCTCCAGTTTTTCGGCAATCACAAACAACTGGGGCGCGGTGAAACTGGCGGCCACGGTTTGTCCGGGTTCAATGCTGCGGCTGAGCACGATGCCGTCGATGGGCGATTTGATGATGGCTTTCTCGAGATCGTTTTCGTTGATGCGCACCTGCGCCTCCGCCGTGCCGACTCCGGCCTGAGTGTTCAGCAAGTCAGCCTTCGCGCGTTCTGCGGTGGCGATGGCGCTGTCGATCACGGCTTTGGACGGCACCTGCCCGCCGCTGATGCGCTGAAGCTCCTGCTGCCGGGCGAGGAGCGCGGCGCTTTCCTTCACGGTTGCCTCGGCGAGCGCGACTCTTGCCAGGGCGGCTTTGACCGTTGCGCGATTGCTCTCGGTCTGCTGCGTGAGTTTGCTGGTGTCGAGCCGCACGAGCGGCTGGCCCTTGCTCACGCGGTCATTGATGTCGGCAAAGACTTCGAGTGTGATTCCGGAGAGTTCGCTGCCGACGGTGACTTCGTTGGTCGGTTCGAGATTGCCGGTGGCGGTGATGACGAGGCTGATGTCTCCGCGCTTGAGGGGTTCGGTCACATAGGTCGGCACCTGACGTTTGGCTGCCTGGATGCGGCTGCGCCAAAACCATGCTCCACCACCGAGTGCAAGGACGAGGAAGCCGAGGATGAGGTTGCGTTTGAGATGTCCCTGTGATCCGCCGGCCTGGATGGTTTTGGCGAGATCGGCGGGAGCCAGTGGCTTGGAGGATTTCATGTCAGTGGGAAGACCAGCCGCCGCCGAGTGCTTTGTAGAGCTGAATGCAGGCGTTTGCGCTTTGCGCAGTGGTGGTGACTTCCTGCTGCTCCAAAGTCAGAAGCGTACGCTGTGCATCGAGAGAGACGAGGAGATCGACCTGTCCGGCCTCATACTGCCAGGCGGCCAGCTTGACGGCTTCACGCGCCGCTGCAGAGGCGGTTTCGACGATGCGGTGCTGTTCGGCGTAGCGCCGCACGGCGGCGAGCGCGTTCTCCACTTCCGCGAGCGCGTTGAGCACGGTGGCCTCATAAGCAATGAGCGCCTGCCTCTCGCGTGAACTCACCGCGCGGATGTTTTGACGAATGCGGCCTGCATCGATCACCGGCGTGGCAAGGCCGCCAAGCAGGCTGGCAATGGCTGATTCAGGCGAGAAGATGTGCCCCTGCTTCAAAGCCTCGATGCCAATGGAGCCAGTCAGGTTAAGCGAAGGCAGCCGCGCACGCCGTGCCGACTGTGTGCGTGCAAACGCCGCCTCCAGGACGTGCTCTGCGGCGCGAACGTCGGGCCGCTGGCGCAGAGCTTCGGCAGGGACACCGGTGGCCATGTCTGTCATCATTTCCGGCACGCGGTGTGGGGCGGCCAGTCGTGAATCAAGCGCGCCGGGCGTGCGACCCGAGAGCAAGGCAAGCTGGTTCTGGTTCTGGACAACACTCAGTTGCAAAGCGGGGATGGAAGCCCGTGCCTGCTCCAGCGTGCTGATGGAGCGCTGGGTGTCCAGCGCGTCACCAGTGCCTGCCTGCTCGCGCCATTGGGTGAGCCGCACCGTATCACCTCGTGTGCCGAGACTGCGCCGCACGACGGCCAGTTGCCATTCCGCCGAGCGCAGGGCCACATAAGCGCTCGCAACATCGGAGACGAGGGAGACCTGGGAGCCGTAAAAGTTTTCCGCGATCTGATTGAGGTCAGCCGTGGCTGCTTTGAGCGTCTGATATTGCTTCCCAAACAGATCCACCTGCCAGCTCATATCAAAAGAGGCTTTGTAGGATTCCGTGGTAAAGGTGGTGCCGATGGTGCGGCTCTGCGTGCGTGCGCCACGCCCGGATTGATTGGCGTATAGGGATGGCAGGAGGTTTGAAACCTCCCCGCCACGGCGTGCGCGGTACTCAGTGATTTTTTCCAACGCGGAGCGCACCGTGGGGCTGGATCGCAGTGCATCTGAGATCAGGCCATCCAGCACCGGATCATGAAAGCGCCGCCACCATGCGGCCAGCGCTGCGGGATCGAGCGGCCTGACTGTGGAAGAACCTTGCTGCCACTTTCCGGGCACAGGCACGGCATCCTCGGCCAGCTCGTGCGGACCTTTGCCGACACAGGAAGCGAGAATGAGCAGTGGTACTGCGAGGAGGATGCGGGTGCTGTTAAAGATCATTCATCGTCTCCGGCAGAAAGACGGCACATAGGACATAGACTCCCGGTGTTCTGATGGCTTTGGAGCTGGCACCTTCGGCCCATGAATCAAGTTTGCCTATGGGGCGTACACCCCATCGCAAGAGAGGACGTTCGGCGTAAGGTGTGGTTGAGCAGGCGATCAAAAACGGCCTTGTAATACTGATGAAGACAGACACTCCTGCAGATGCCCTCGTGGTGGTATCCAAGTCCCATGACGAAGCCGAATCCTGTGCCCGGGAATTCAAGCGCAGTGTCTGTGACATGAAGCAGCTCGCCTTCGTGGGGTGTGACCATACTACGGGAGTGCCTGTGGCGTGCTGCAGTAAGATGATGGGCCGCGTGAAGTGCTGGGGGGCTCTCGGAGCTTTCTGGGGCGGGGTCTGGGGATGGTTGTTTGGCTCCACGTTTTTTCAGAACGAGGGGATGGGTCCGCTGAAGGTGGCGGAGCCGCTGGTAGGTTGGATGGTGGGCGCGCTGGAAGGCGCTGTCATCGGTGGTGGTCTGATTGCCGTGTTGGCCTGCCTCTACAGCCTGAGCAGCAGGAAGAACGGCATCGTAAAGTGCGAAACGGCGCTGAAGCCGGATGATCATCGTGAAGGCCCACGGCAAGGCTGAGGAGCACGCCGGATGCTTTTATAGATCATGGATGACCTTCGGCGGGAAGGCTGCACGCAGGGCGTTGAGCACGGCGAGAATGTCGATGATCTCCTGCGCGATGGCTCCGCTGACGGGTGGGAGATGGCCGGTGGCGGCGAAGGCCATGCCGATGAGGCTGAGAGCCATGCCGCCAACGGCGCTTTGCAGGGCGATGACTCGCATGCGACGGCTGATGTGCATGAACTCGTCCACTTTCTTGAGCGAGTTGTCCATGATGACGACTCCGGCGGCCTCAGCGGTGACGTCGCTGTTTTGGCCGATGGCCATGCCGACGGTGGCGGCCATCATGGCGGGGGCGTCGTTGATGCCGTCGCCCACGTAGAGTGTCTTGGCCTTGGCAGTTTCGGCACGGACGATGGCGAGTTTTTCCTCGGGGCTTTTTTGCGCGTGGACCTCGGTGATGCCGACTTGCTCCGCGAGGTAGCGAACTTCGGATTCGCGGTCGCCGGAGATGATCATGACACGATCAAAATGATGCTTTGGCGCGAGGTGATTAACGAAACTGCGGCTCTCGGCGCGGGGCGCATCGCGGAAGCGCAAGGCGGCGGCGTAGTGGCCGTCAAGAACGACGACGCATTCCAGTCCGCCAGCGATGGGTGGAAGTTGATCGGTGCCGGGGAGCTTCTGCGGGATGAGTTTGTTGCGGCTGGTGATCTGGAGCTGATGACCGGAGACGGTTCCGAGCAGCCCTTGGCCGGGTTGCTCGCTGACGTCACTGGCTTCGGGCAAAGTGAGTCCCTGCTCCTTGGCGGCGGCGATGATGGCGCGTGAGAGAGGGTGCTTTGAGTATCGCTCCAGGCTGGCAACGAGGGTGAGCACTTCTTTTTGATCCAGGCCAGTGGCGATGAGCTGCTCGGTGAGCTTGGGCTCGCCGTAGGTGAGTGTGCCGGTCTTGTCAAAAATGGCGGTGCGGCATCCGGCGATCTGTTCGAGCACGACGGGGCTTTTGACGATGATGGCGCGACGTGCGCAGAGCGAGATGGAGCTGATGATGGCGATGGGAATGCCCAGCAGCAGCGGGCAGGGAGTGGCGATAACGAGCACGGCGAGAAAGCGCAGGGAATCGCCACTGAGAAACCAGGCGAGCAGGGCGACAACGAGCGCGACTGGCGTGTAGATGGCTCCGAGCTGGTCGCCGAGCCGCTGGAGCTGCGGGCGCTTGCTCTCGGACTCGCGCATGACTTCCATGATCTTCGCATAGCGTGAATCGGCTGCGAGTTTCGACGTTCGGATGGTCAGCGCGGTTTCGCCATTGACGGCACCGGAGATGACAGTGGAGCCGGTGGTCTTGGTGATCTGGAATGGCTCGCCAGTGAGGTAGGACTCGTCCATGACGCCGTGGCCTTCGGTGACTTCGCCATCGGCGGGGCAAATCTCATGCGGGTAGATGACGAGTGTGTCGCCGACGGCGATCTCCGCCAAAGCGACATCCGTGATTTCTGCACCGGCTTTGCGGTGCGCTATAGAGGGCATGCGTTTCGCCAAAGCTGCGAGCACGGATGATGCGCTGCGCAAGGCGTAGCTCTCCAATGCCTCGCCGCCTGCGAGCATGAGAACGATGATGGAGCCTGCGAGGTATTCGCCAAGCAAGACGGAGGTGATGATGGAGACACCGCCGAGCAGGTCGGAGCCAAACTCGCGGTTCAGCAGCTTGCGCAGCAGATCGTAGAGCATCGGCAGCCCGCCGATGATGAGTGTGATGAGCAGCGGCAGGTGCTGCGCATTCAGCGATGCCTTGAGTGCAAATCGCAGCACGAGATGCGTGACAATGCCGATGAGGGCGAGCGCGGCGATCAGCGTCGGTTTTCGCTGCCAGAGCACTGAAAGGAGCGAAGGAGGGGCTTTGTCCATGCACTAGGTACTAGTCGAGGTCTTTGCTGACGGCAGTCGGTTTGATAGCGTCTGGCCTGATTTCTGTGTGTCGGATTTGGCCGCCCATGTTGGCCGTCCATGCCATCAAGCCGCTCACGGTGAATGAGGCAATCACCATCAGGGCTGCGAACCAGGCTGGAACGGCTTTTCCGTGCCGCAGCGCGAGCAGTCCGATGAGCGCTATTAGACCCAGCACGCCGATGCTGGCAAATGCAACGCCAGCAGCTTCTTCATGCTGCTCGATGATCGATTCAGAAACACCCGGCAGCCCTTCAACACCCTCTTCAGCGGGTTCCCCCGTGAGGTCAACGGGGATGGTCATGAGTGCGACGAGGACGAAGACGCCGAGTGCTGTTTTCTTCAGCTCGGTGCTCCTCTGCCAGATGCCGTAGGCGAGCAAGCCCAGGCCAAAGGCGGTGCCGAGAACGGGAATGTGATTGAGGACGAGATGCAGGTGGTTGAGTGTCATGATGGATTAGATCAGCTTGCGGTGAGACGTTTCGTTTCAACATGGGGCGTACACCCCGGTGATTTTTTCTTTGAGGCGATCTCCTCCTTCATTGGATTCCCAGCTTGTCATCAGACCGGCTGCGCCAGGTTTCCAGCAGCACGGTGGTGATGGTGAGCACCACGGGCCCCAGGATGAGCCCGGCGGGACCGAAGAGCATCAGGCCACCCACCACGGAAATGAAGGCGAGCACGGTGTGCAGCTTGAGCAGATTGGCGACAAGGACGGGACGCAGGAGATTGTCAACCGTGCCAACGACGAGCATGCCCCAAAGGATCAAGATGAGGGCTTTCCCCCAACTGCCTTCCAGGGCTAGGAACAGCGCGGCGGGAGTCCACACCACGAAAGCGCCGAGCATGGGGACCACGGAGAGAATGGCCATCACCATGCCCCACAGCAGAGGAGCGGGCAAACCCAGCCACCAAAACATGAGCCCGCCCAAAAGTCCCTGAATGAGGGAAACAACCAGCGTGCCATAGACGGTCGCCCGAATGGTGTCACGAACGCGGAGAAAGAGCGTCTCCGTTTCCTCTCTGGAAAGCGGAGAGAGATGGTGCAGCGAGGCGAGTACGCCGCGCCGATCCCGCAAAAAGAAGAACAGCAAATAAAAGATGAGGCCAAAGCTGACCACCTGAATCATGGAGCCGCTGACAAAGGCCCCGGCTTTGGTGCTGAACCAGGTCGCGAGTGATTTCACCATGCCGGGCAGATCCAGTTCACGCTCGATCTTTTCGGCCACAGGTGCCAGACGCGGCTGCGCGTCGATGGCTCGCCGCCATTCGCCGGAGGCAACCTTGGTTTCGATGAGCTGAGCTCCCTGAGCGGCCTGGCCAACAAGGTTTTGACCGACAAAGACCACAGGGACAACGACGATGAATGCGATCACGACCACCGCGATCATGGCCGACAGGCCAGGATGACTGAGCTTCGACTCGAGCCATTTTTGAAACGGTGTGAAGAGCACGGACAGGGCAATCGCCCAGGTCAGTGCGGGCAAAAAAGGCTCCGCCAGCAAATAACAGAGGTTGATGCCTGTCACGATGGCGGCGATGAGCACGAGCGTCCGCAGCCGGAAGGCTTCGTGTGAATGCCAAGAGGGTGGAGTCACGTTGCTAATCCTTCGTTTGTTTGGCCGCAGCCGCGGAGGGCATCAACGATCTGCACCTTGGGGATCACGAGTCCTGAATGACGAATCCGACTTTGAGGGTGACCTGCCAGTGCTGCACCTGCCCCTTGTCGATGTTGCCTCGTGTTTCGGTGACCTGAAACCAGCTGAGCCCCTTGATGGTCTTGTGGGCACGCTTGAGCGCCTTGTTGACGGCATCCTCAATGGTGGTGGTCGAGGTGCCGGTGAGTTCGATGATCTTGTAGACGTGGTCTTTCATGGCGACAAATCTAGGCGCTGGAGGAGGCCTGCCGCGATGGGGTGTACACCTACTCCACGCGTCACTGGTGATGTCCCAGAAGTGCTGGCGGATAAGGGGCTTCTCCATCTCGGCCTGCACGCGCAGACCTTCGTCGATAGTGCGGCAGAAGGGGATCATCACTTTGAGATTGGTGAGGCCCATGTCCTCCCGCACGCGGCGCACAGCCTGGCATTCGAGGGCGAATCCTGCCTGATAGCGCGGGTGGTAGTAGCGTGATGCCCCTCGAAATCCGATCATGGGGTTTTCTTCCACCGGCTCATAGGCTTTGCCGCCTATGAGGTTCGCATACTCGTTGGATTTGAAGTCGCTGAGGCGCAGGATCACATCCTGCGGATAAAACGCCGCCGCCAGCATGGCCACACCTTGCGCGAGGCGATCGACGAAGAACTGCGGTTTGTCGGTGTAGGTGCTGGTGAGCTTTTCAATCTCGGCTTTGGCGGCCTGATCCGCGAGCTTGTCAAACTCCAGCAACGCGAGCGGATGCACCTTGGTGCGCGGGCGCCGCAGGTCTTTGATGTTGGTCTGCTGCACGTCAAAGGGGAGGCTGCCTTCATTATGGGCACCGACGCGGAGTTCCTCATCAAGGCCAAGCTCGGTGAGGAAGCCGTGAGCCAGGAGACTCTGGCTGCGATGCTCGGTGAGCGCGGAGTGAAGCTGGCGGTGCTTATCCTCGACTGCTGCCGTGAGGTGCCAGACCAGCGCTGGCTGGCCAGTGAAAATCGCACCCGTGGTCTGCGTGGCAGCGAAGCGCCTGCTCTGGCCCCGCCGCCCTACATTCTCATCGGTTTCGCGACCAGTTCAGGACGCCTGACCAATGATTCATTGCGCGAGACGGACGCCAATGGACCGCTCGTTGTCGCCCTGCAAAAGCACTGGAATGACGGATTGGAATTTGATTCGTTGTGGAAAGCCGTGGCTCGTGATGTTTTCACCGCCTCTCGCAGCACGGAGCAAGGCCGGGCGGAACTACAGATGCCTTCGAAGTACGGGCAGACGATTCATGATTTCTATTTTGTCACCACTCGGGCCAGTATCGCGCCGATCCAGCCCGCTGAGGAGCAGGCTAAAATGTCAGCGAAGACCGAAGTGCCTGCTGCGACGATTTCCGATGCCGATGGCAAACCAAAACCAGCCGCAGCAGTAAAGCCACCCGCCGCCAACGGCATCTGGGAAATTGTAAAAATTGACGAACGTGACTACGTGTCGGCGGAGAGCATCCGCAACTTTTACGCCACAGTCTATGACTTTACGACCTTCCGCCTCCGCGAGGGGCAATTCTGGCTAGGCTCCGCCAAGCTCATCCTCAAGGCGGAAATTGGCTCGCATGAAATCCACATCAACAACATCAAATTACATCTCTGTTTTCCGATGGCAGAGCTCAGCGGCAGAGTATTTTTTTCACGCCTCGATTTGACCAAGGTGATCGACCCAGTGCTCTATCCCAGCCACATTCACAATGCTGAGTATTTTGACACGGTGGTCATTGACCCCGGTCATGGGGGTAGTGATGCAGGCGCACGCGGAGCACATGGCGATGAGAAAGATCTGGCGCTTGCAATGGCGCTGTCTTTGCAAAAAGCGCTTATACAGCGCGAATTTAAGGTGGTGTTGACGCGAACGACAGACACGTTTGTTTCTCAGGAAGATCGGGGAGGAACGGCAAATGCCACTGCCAAAAGCATCTTCATCAGCCTTCAGTTTAACTCGGGGGCCACCGAAGCGAGCGGCATCGAAACACTTGCTCTAACGCCGCAAAGTGCATCAGCCACGATGAGTCGCGATGGCAGTTACAACAGTAACGGCTTCAGGGGCAATCGACAGGACTCTGCCAACATTTCGCTCGCCGTAGCCGTTCACGCGAGCGTTATCAGCCGTTTTAAATTCATCGATCTCGGCATCAAACGTGGAGAGATGACCATACTCCGTGACTGCGTCCATCCCAGCGTTCTCTTTAGAGGTGGTTTTGTCACTTACAAGGCTGAGGGTGAATTGGTAGCTTCCGACACCTATCGCCAACAGGTCTCTGCCGCCATTGGAGATGCGGTGTTGAACTATCGTAAAGCGCTCGAATCAGCGATGGCCAAAAAATAATAACAAAGCAAACTGGGACGCGTCCGGCCTGGATCATCAAGAATGTAAGGCTTTCTATGAGTGGCTCATAAAAAAGAGTGTGAGCCCACCCGTATCGGCCCCAAGACCGCCTGTCGCCTGCACCTGCAAAAATTGAAAATGAAAGGGGCAGATTTTTCGGCATAAACTCCCCAGCGGAAAACTTCCGCCCCCTTGCAATTCGAGGCATGAAATGCTTCCTCTCTCCTCTGCGCTCAGTCTCACCATGCAGATTGTCTTTAAAAATGGATGGGATCACAGTGAATCACCGACTTCACCGCAACTCCGGCTACTTCGCGAGACCCCGCTCGTCCACGCCGAGTGCTGTGCCGGGAAGAAAGTCCACTCCCGTGGCAAAGCGCAGAAAATTCGTGATTGTCACGCGGGCGATCTCGCTGAGCGCCTCATGAGTGAGGAAGCCCTGATGCGCCGTGATGAGCACATTGGGAAAATTGATCAGCAGAGACAGCTCGTCGTCACGCAGCATCTGGCCGGACAGATCCTCAAAGAAGATGCCTTCCTCCTCCTCATACACATCCAGCGAGACGCCTCCGACATGGCCGGATTTCAGCGCGGCAATGAGCGCCTTGGTGTCGATCAGCTTGCCACGGCTCGTGTTGACGATGAAAACACCCGGCTTCATCTGCGCGAGTGTATGCTCGTTGAGCATGTGGCGCGTCTCCGGCAGCAGTGGAACATGCAGAGAGACGATGTCGCTCACCGCCAGCAGCTTTTCGAAGTCCACATAGCGCACACCGTTGGCCGCAGCCCAGTCAGAGGCTTGGTTTCGATCATGCACGAGCACCTCCGCTCCAAAGCCACGAAAAATCTGCGCGGCAATACGCCCGATTTTCCCAGTGCCAATGATTCCCACCGTTTTGCCATGAACATCAAAGCCCGTCAGCCCATTGAGCGAGAAGTTCAATTCACGCACCCGATTGTAGGCCCGATGGATTTTTCGGTTGAGGGTGAGCAGCAGCGCGACGGCGTGCTCGGCCACAGCATGCGGCGAGTAGGCCGGCACTCTCACGACACTGAGGCCAAGCTCACGCGCAGCAGGGACATCCACGTTGTTGTATCCGGCACTTCGCACCGCCAAAACCCTCACTCTGTGCGATGAGAGTACTTTGAGGCAATTGCGGTCCGCCTGATCATTCACAAAGAGACACACAGCTTGAGCTCCCGCTGCTGCGGGTGCCGTTTCCGCGCAAAGCCGGAAGTCATGAAAGCGCCACGTCATGCGCTCCGCACCCTCAGCCTTCAAAAGGTACTCCCGGTCATAAGGTTTGGTGTCGAAAACGGAAATGGTGATGGCGGGCATGGCTTGGTGAACTGCTGGGGCTGCTGATCAATGAGAATTGCGGAATCCGACACAACAATAGGGGCGACTGTCCGGCGGTCTGTACAATGAAGTGCCCCGGGTGGGGAAAGTCCCCGCTGCTTAAGAAATCGTAATCATCTTGAATCTCGCTGCGTCCTGAGGCATGGACACTCCCCCACTTTACAACCATGTCCGAAGCCCGCAAGACCCTCGAAGAACGCGCTCAGATGTCTGACATCGATCGCCTGCGCCACTCCTGTGCCCACGTGATGGCCACCGCCATCCTGCGCCTGTGGCCAAATGCCCAGTTTGCCTACGGCCCACCGGTCGAAAACGGCTTCTACTACGACTTTGACCTCCCAGATCACCGCATCACCCCGGATGACTTCGAGAAGATAGAGGCCGAGATGAAGAAAATCTCGAAGGAGAACCAGAAATTCGAATGGAAGGGTGTCAGCCGAGACGAAGCCATCGCGCTGGCGAAATCCGGCCGTCTGGGTGGTCTGACGGAGCGTCCGGGGAATCCGAGCACGTTCAAACTGGACCTGCTGGAAAAGATTCCTGAAGGCGAGCAGATCTCGACCTTCCAGAACGGTGACTTCATCGACCTCTGTGCCGGACCCCACGTGGGCTACAGCGGCAAGTGCAAGCACGTCAAAATCATGTCCGTGGCGAGCGCCTTTTACATGGGTGATGACACCAAGCCGCAGCTGCAGCGCCTGTATGGCACGGCTTTCCCGACGAGCGAAGAACTCGCGAAGCATCTCGAACAACTCGAAGAAGCGAAGAAGCGCGACCACCGCAAGCTGGGCAAAGAATTGAAGCTCTTCCACATCGACGAAGAAGTGGGGCAGGGGCTCATTCTCTGGACGCCGAATGGTGCGATCCTGCGTCAGGAACTGCAGAATTTCATCAGCGAAGAGCTGCGCAAGCAGGGCTACAGCCAGGTCTTCACGCCGCACATCGGCAAGGTGGGTCTGTACAAGACCAGCGGTCACTTCCCTTATTACAAGGACAGTCAGTTCGCGCCGGTCATTGAAAACGACGACCTCGCGAAGGTGATCAAGGAAGGCTGCGGCTGCTGTGAAGTCATGGAGCGCCTCGGTGCCGTGTCTGCCCGCATGCGCCAGCAGCTCAATGAGCGTGCCGGCAAGGAAGTCATCACCGAAGATCGCGTGCTGCCGGATGACAAGCTGCTCGACGGTTTCCTGCTGAAGCCGATGAACTGCCCGCATCACATCAAGATTTACGACAGCCAGCCGCGCAGTTATCGCGACCTGCCGGTGCGCCTCGCCGAATTCGGCACGGTGTATCGCTGGGAGCAGAGCGGTGAGTTGAACGGCATGACACGCGTGCGTGGCTTCACGCAGGATGACGCGCATCTCTTCTGCACCGAAGATCAGGTGGCCAAGGAAGTGCTCGGATGTCTCAGCCTCGTGAAGATCGTGCTGAATACGCTGGGCATGCATGACTATCGCGTGCGTGTGGGTCTGCGTGATCCGGACAGCAGCAAGTTTACGGGTAATCCTGAGCAGTGGGACAAGGCTGAAGCTGCCTGCCGCGAAGCTGCTGCTACGCTGGGCGTGCCGTTTACGGAGGAGCCGGGGGAAGCCGCGTTCTACGGACCGAAGATTGACTTCGTCATTAAGGATGTCATTGGCCGCGAATGGCAGCTGGGCACCGTGCAGGTGGACTACGTCCTGCCCGTGCGCTTTGACCTGACCTACAACGGCGCTGACAACCGTCCGCATCGCCCGGTGATGATCCATCGTGCGCCGTTTGGCAGCATGGAGCGCTTCTGCGGCGTGCTCATCGAGCACTTCGCCGGTCATTTCCCGACCTGGCTTGCGCCTGAGCAGGTGCGCATCCTGACCATCAGCGAGAAGGTGGACGCCTTTGCGGATGAGATCTATGCGCAGCTTAAGGATGCCGGTCTGCGTGTGTCATTGAACAATGATGCTGACAAGATTGGGGCGAAGATTCGTTTGGCCCAGCTCGATCGTATTCCTTACATGCTTGTTCTTGGTGAGAAGGAAGCGGCTGCGCAGTGCGTCGCTGTCCGTCATAGCAAGAAGGGCGATCTTGGCGTGAAGCCGATTGCGGAGTTCCTTGCTGAGATTGCGGCGGAGGTGAAGGAGCGGAGGCTGTAGGACGGGGAACCTTTAGACAGGACAACAAGGTCAAGGCTCGATGCTTGACCTTGTTACATCATGATTCGCGTTCATTATTGAATGCGAATGAAGGCTTTTTTTCGTGAATGGGGACGGCGACTGGATGCTCGAATGAGCATGTTTGTGATCATTGTCGCTCTTTTGAATTTGTTTGTCATGCTGCGGGATGGATTTGATCACTCCAAACCGGGACTTTGGTTTTTGCTTTTCGCATCCATCCTGCTGCCGGCGCTTTTGTTCAAACGCGCATGGCGTCTCAATTTTTCTTGGGACGATGACCCGCCGCCAGCTCCGCTCACATCGGCTCAGCTACGGCAGCAGCGGATTCTTGCTGTGGCCGATACTGTAGATGGCCTGCCTGATGGAATGACACTGGGCCACCTGTGTGAAAAGCTGGATGAGAAGCAGCTTAGAAGGTTGTTGCATCAGTTGAATCAAATCCGGCCAGGGAATCGACATCTGCGAGACGTGGTCCAGCAGTTTGTCGGTTGATTGGAACTGCCCGATGGCTTTTTACACTCTAGCCAATCCCAGCAGCTCCTTCACGCGTCCGATTTCCGCCGCCGAGGTCTTCGCCACAAAGCCGCGCGCATGGGCGAAATGGACGTCGGGTTGTTTGTCGATGCGGGTGAAGTCGTAGAGAGGGTTGTCGTTGTGGCGGGAGAGGCCGTAGCCGGAGCCGCGGCGGTCGGGGTAGATGAGGGCGGCGACGGTGGTGGCTTTGCCGATGGTGGCAAGATAACGATCAATGCCAGCGGAGGGCTCGTCGGGCATGGGATCGGTGCGGGGGAGGAAGAGGATTTCGTGGTCGTCCACGGTCCAGATTTGCGCCTGCTGGGCGATGTAGTCGAGGCGGGTGCGGAGTTCGCGCAGGTATTCGAGGAGATCGGCGCCGATGTAGCTGAGGATTTCCCAGAGGGGCTCGCCGGGATCGAGGCGCTTGGCTTTGGCGAAACGACGCAACACTGTGATGTCGATGGGGGAGTTGAGCTTGTTCATGGTGTTGCGGTCCACACCAAGCCACTTGGCGGTGACGTTGGGGCCGCGGGTGTCGAACCATTCGGCGGGCTCCAGCCAGTCGCAGAACTGGCGGGCATCTTCATATACGCCGAGATGCTGGAGCACGAGGCTCAGAGCGCACACTGGCGGGTGATCGGCAGGGAATTGATGGTGGTCGAAGTTGTTGCGCTCCGGGGCGTGCTCACCACCGACATCGACGACGGCAATCGTGGGGTCGGCGAGATCCTCTGGAGTGGGCTCGCGGCGGACGATGGGCACGCGATGCACGGCGGCGAGGAGGCTGCAGGCGAGGAGTTCGTCTTTATGTGAGCCGCCGGGGTGGGTGAGGATGAGGGAAAGAGACATGAGGGACTGGAGCGGAGCGCAGGTGGTCAAGAGGTCAAGGAATAGTCTAAACAGCATGGTGCGCAGTCTGGCCCAGTTTGACTGCTTCAACTCCGTCTATTGCTGTGTTGCGTCGCGTTGAATCACCGGCTTTACATAACCCTCGATCTTGTAGCTCCTGCGGGTCTCTTTGCCCTTGAGAGTGGTGATCTCTTCAAACTCCACCGACAGCCAGCCGAGCAAACGGGTGCCAGCTTTGAGCTGATCGCTTTTCATCCGAAATGCTTTCTTGGTGATGCGCCACTCTAGCTTTTCACCTGGAATGGTCATGGGATAGGTGGCTTCAAAGGAGCAGGTGATCTGCTTCTTTTCGTCGAGCTTCACCTTCAGCATGCTCGCATAGGCGGGCATGCCACCGGTGATCACCAGATCGACTCCTTGTCCGCGCTGGGTCGCTTCACAGAAGGACATGAGGTGCTCTCCTTGGTGGGTGGAGATGCAGCTGGCCGTGTGCTCGATCTTGCTGACCGTTTTGCGGTTTGCCGGGCCTCCGGCAATGGTGTCTTCCAAATGACCGTCATCATGCTCGATGATGTGCCAGGGATAGGACGACTGCTTGGATCTGAAAAAATCGGAATCGAGGCTGCTATCGAGCACGGCAGAGGCACTCAAGGCATCGACGCAGCGATCCTCAGTGGTCTGTGCTTTTCCGACCATCCAGAACCCGACGCAGCAGGTGAAGCATGCTGCTGCGAATCGGGTTCTCATATGAGCGGGGGTGGGAGTGGATTACTCTCCTGGCAGCGGCTCCGTCGGCCAGGTCTCCAGCCATGGGAGACCGTAGGCATTGAGGTCAGCCATGAAGGGATCTGGATTGAGCTGCTCGATGTTCCAGACGCCGGGCTGGCGGTACTCGGTGGGATTGGTGAGGAGTTGACGCGCGGCGATCATGGCGGGCACGCCGGTGGTGTAGCTGACGCCCTGTGAGTTGGTCTCCGCGTAGCACTCCTGATGGTCGCAGATGTTGTACACGTAGTAGCGCAGCGGCTTGCCGTCTTTGCCCGTGCCTTCGATCCAGTTGCCGATGCAGGTCTTGCCTTTGGTGTCTGCACCGAGGGTGCCGGGTTCGGGCAGGAGCGTCTTGAGGAACTCGATGGGGATGATGTCCACGCCCTTGTGCTTCACGGGGTGGATGCCGGTCATGCCCACGTTCACGAGCACTTCCATGTGCTTGATGTAGGCGTCGCCAAAGGTCATCCAGAAACGTGCGCGGCGGATGTCGAAGTGTTTGGTGAGCGATTCTAGCTCCTCGTGGTAGAGGCAGTAGATGTTCTTCGCGCCGATGCCTGCGGGGAAGGGGAAGCTGCGTTTGATTTCGAGGGGCTTGGTCTCCACCCACTTGCCATCCTGCCAGTAGCGACCGTTGGCGGTGACTTCGCGGAGGTTGATCTCGGGATTGAAGTTGGTGGCGAAGGCTTTGCCGTGGTCGCCGGCGTTGCAGTCGAGGATGTCGAGGGTGTCGATCTTCGAGAAGTGGTGCTTCATCGCGTAGGCGGTGTACACATTCGTCACGCCCGGATCAAAGCCGCAGCCGAGAAGGGCGGTGAGGCCGGCTTTCTTGAACTTGTCCTGATAGGCCCACTGCCAGTGGTACTCAAACTTGGCCACGTCACGCGGCTCGTAGTTGGCGGTGTCGATGTAATGCACGCCGGCTTCGAGGCAGGCGTCCATGATCGTGAGATCCTGATAAGGCAGCGCCACATTGATGACGACTTCGGGCTTGTAGCTTTTCAGCAGCTTGACCAGCTCAGGAACATTGTCCGCATCCACGGCGGCGGTTTGAATCGGACGCTTCAGTTCTGCGGCGATGCTGTCGCACTTGGATTTCGTGCGGCTGGCCAGCATGATTTCACCGAACACGTCGGGAAGCTGGGCGCATTTATGAACGACAACGCGGCCAACGCCGCCGGCTCCGATGATGAGGACTCTGTGAGACATTTTGAAAATGACGAATGTGGAATGACGAATGCCGAAAATGGCGGGAGGGCGAGTGTAGCATTCATGGGGGGAATGCAAGCGACGGAAATGGTGGGAGGAGGTCAGGGGCTGCGAGGCCGAGAGGGGCAAGGCCTGAGGAAGTGGGAGAGGAGCGAAACTTTTTCCTGTCTGGCTGGCCATGGCGGGCGGCAACCACGGAGTCTAGGACTGCTTTCTTCCAACCTCACCGGCACTTGCCATTTCTCCGCGTTTCCGCTTTCATGCAGAAATTGCAATGCAATGCAAGTGATCTGCACCGACTAAAATGAAATCGAACATGGAAGAGTTGTTCCAAACTTTGCAGAAGCGTCGACGCCCGGAGGATGTGGCGGAAATGATTGCTGAGAAATTCGGTGATGAACTGAACAAGACTGAACGCGAGATGCTCGACAAAGCTGCAGCCGGCTCGTTGAAGCGCATGTTCCACTCCTTCACTTTGAGGTGGAAGACTTTCGCTTACCCATTCCTCCTGAAAGGCAGGTCCGAAAAGGACTGGAGTTGTTCAGGCAGGCAGGTTCCTGGTCGGCCTCAGAATGTTCATGCCCGGAAAAAATAGAGGCTCTTATTCGCGATCTAGGGCACACCATCAAAAAAGAGTTCGAAAAGAGCGATTTCAAGAATGACCGCTTGAACACTCAGCAGCGCCAGAAAATCGGCCTCGACCTTTCGCGCAGGCGTTACAACAAGCTGTTTCGCTTTCTTCGGAGGTTTGAAGCGAAATTAAAAACGTATCTTCGGGAACAAAAAAAATATGAATTTACCCGGCTGGGAAAGTCAGGGCTTGCCGTTCATCTTTCATGGGAAGACTTTTTTGCTGGTGCAAACAGTGCGATGTTTATTGCCTATTTTTCGGCGCGCTGCAACACGCGCAGCATCTTCACCAATGAGAGCCAGCAACGGCCATACGATGAAATCGCGGACATGCTTTTTCAGAGGTGCGTCCGAGAACCCGGGAGAGCCAATTGGTGGGCTGTGGCTCATCTGCATCCTGACCGCGCGGTTCTGGAACGCCTGAGTGATGAGCAAAAGGGAAAACTTCTCGGGATCTGGCTTTCCAAGCTGCACGGTATCGCGGAACTCCTGGGTGAAGTGTGGAGAACGAGCAAAATTGAACGTTCGACAATGATCGTGCGGCGCGGGAATGATTCGAGCACCTGGAACAATACTGCGAACGCATGGAATCGTACCCGGCAGGCCTGGATAGCGTTGCTTCACAGCATGGGCATGGAAGAGGAACTGGATGCGCTTTGTTTTGGGAAGGTGCTTCGCCTGATGGCTGCGGATGTTGCGGCCTGGCATCGGGCCAGTGGCAATGAACTTGATCCAGACTCCCAAGTGTGGGCTGAACTCCCGCTGCCATGGGAGGTTTTGGCGGGGCAGGCAGACTGCACGCGAAAGCAGGTGGAAGAGGTGTGCCGCAAACATCGGGTGGATCCGATCAAACGAGGCTGGATAGCTCCTCCACCAACTCGACATGTGGAAAAATTTCGGCCGACACCGGAACTTGTGCATGGCGTGGCGGTTTCCAGCCCTCAACTGGCGCAGATGCTGAAAAAGGCGGGTTGGTTTTCCGGGAAATGGTCCGCCGCCTCGTTGGAAGTTGCTGATAACATCGCGGTGCAACGAGACGCTCATGGCTTCGCCTTAGGTGCAAGTGAGGTTAAAATTTGACGAACTTCTGCGGTGATGAGACTGTCTCCGATCTCTAGTGTAGCTCAGTGGTAGAGCGGTCGGCTCTCGGTCCGACTGGACGCAGGTTCGAGCCCTGTCACTAGGGACCTTTGCATCACGTCTTTACCAATGGTGCTCTCTCATCACGCCTTCACTGGCTGCGCAGCGAGGAGGTCGGTGAGGAGGCCGCTGGAGGAGGCGGGCATGAGGGTGACGGTGGCTTTGCCGTTGATGATTTTTTGGGCTTCGAGGACGTCGAAGACGGCCTGGGCGACGTCGGGGTCGTTGGAGATGTCGCGGAGGGCGTTGCCGACGATTTCGGGGCGCACGGCTGCGGCTTTGGCGAGTTCGATGGCGGCGGTTTTTTCGGCGGTGCTGGTGATGACGCTGACCTGATTGACGCCGTCCTGCTTGATGGCGGAGGTGACCTGACGGAGGCGGTTGACGACCTTGCTTTCGATCTGCTTGATCATCATGGCATCGCGGAAGTGGACCTTGCGGATGTATACGCTGCCGAGCTTGTAGCCCCATTCATGGGACTTGGGCGTGACTTCGTTGCGCACGGTGTCGCTCATGACGTGGCGGTTCACGAGCATTTTGGCGAGCGGCAGATTGCTGAGGCAGCGGACGGTGGAGTTGCTGACGTTGGCGGAGAGGGAGCCGCGAGGGTCGGTGTTTTTGAAGAGGAAGGAGACGGGGTCGCTGACGAACATTTCATACCAGATGCCGATGCCCATGGGAGCGCCTTCTTCGGAATTGACCGGCTGGCTGCGCAGGTACATCTGGTCCAGACGCAGATCGACGATGTGGCATTTACCGAGCCAGTTGACCAGGAATGCGGCGGGGCCGAGTTTTGCGGGCAGGAAGTGCAGGCCCGGTTCGTCAAGGGTGCCGACGACTTTGCCAAAGAGCAGGTACACCTGGCTGCGGCGCTCCTGCACGACGGCATAGAGACCGATGATGCGCCCGATGGAAAGGATGAGCGGCACCGCAATGCTGCAGCCGATGAATGTGACTGCGGCGGCGAGAAGGAAATGGGAGAAAGCGTCCATAAGAAGTTCCTGGTTCTTGGTTCTTTGTGCTTGGTTTAGTCGCGGCGGGTTTCGACGAAGACCTGGCTGGCCTTGTCGAAGAGGGCGAGGCGGACATTGCGCACGTAGGAGCGCAGGGCGGCGGTGCCACGGGTTTTCAAATCGAGGAGCTGGGAGGCGAGGCACTTGAGGGGCTCGACTTCGGCCTGGGCTTTGAGCGTTTCGATTTCGACGGCTCGCTGGGACTGCACGATCTTCTGATCTGCGCTGGCCTGGGCGAGGCTGATGTCTGAGGAGACCTGATTGTAGGCGGTGTTGATGGCGGCGAGGGCGGACTCGACTTCATGCGGTGGGTCGATGCCGGTGATCAGGGAGGCGTCCAGCACGATGCCGTAACGAGCGGAGGAGCTCTGGCACTCGTGGTCCATGTGCTCGTTGAGATCGCGCATGTTTTTGCGGATGTCGTTGATGGAGATGCCGATGGTGGAGGCGGCGGCGGAGTGCTCCGGATCGGCAGCGGGATCAGGCGGTGCCTCAAAGGTGGCGATGCGCTCGCGCAGGACGCTGACGAAGTAGCCCATGACGTGGGCGTAGGCGTTCTTCACGCCGAAGACGAAGGCGTAGAGATTGCGGTCGGAAACGCGGAAGCGGATCTGGCCATTGAGTCCTACGTTGAGCTGATCCTTGGTGACGGCATCGAGGATGCTGCCGGAGCTGTTGGCGGAGGGATCATCGGGATCCCAGGCCATGTTCACAGTGCTGGTGGCGATGTCCACTTTGTAAACCTTTTCCCAGGGCCATTTGAAATAGGGGCCACCCGGCTGGATGACGCGGACCTGAGGGTAGTCGTAGCGCAGTTTCTGATCGGCGGTGAGATGCTCGGCGACGGGGTCATCAATCGTGCGCAGATTGCCGACGCGTTGCGCACGGCCGAAGCTGGTTTTGACCGCGCGTTCGTTTTGGTTCACCGTATAAAATCCGGCGATCAGGTAACGCATCAGGAACCAGACGAGGAATCCAACAAAACAGCCAAAGGCAGTGGACATAGGAGGGATAGGTTGCTGGCGGAGACTCCGAGGGAAAGCCGGACATGCCAACTACAAAGGTGCGGCCGCGTTGGAATTCGGCGGAGGACGGGCACGGGTGATTTGAGCTGAAAATTGCAAACTGAGAACACAGGCATCCCATAGGTGGATGCATTTTTGAAGTGAAGTGCGCTGACTGAGGGCGGGAAGCGGCTTGATTTGGAGTGCGATGTCTAAAACAAAACACACACCAGCCACTCAGCCAGCACGTCACCACATCAATGTTC